>JAAXIC010000010.1 GCA_012270555.1 Chloroflexota bacterium | reverse complement strand
TGTAACCCATGTGTCCGGTCTATACATCCCCAGGAGAGGGTGCAGAAAGCGGAGCCAAGTGAATGCGGAGCGGCTCCGGTTCCCTCTCCTGGGGGAGAGGGTTAGGGTGAGGGGGAGAAGCTGCAGATCCAGCCCGATTCCGTGTATTCGTCAGGTTTATGCAAGGGTCTTAAAGAGGAATACCCCGGCTAGCGAAAGAACCGCTCCACCTCAGCGAAATCCCGCGCGCGGCGCGCCGGGGGCAGTGAGTTGAGGATCAAGCGTCCGTAGAACTTGGTATGGATGCGCGCGTCGAGCAGCACCATCACGCCGCTGTCCGCCGGGCTGCGGATGAGGCGGCCAAAGCCCTGCTTGAGATCGATGATGGCTTCCGGCAGCATCAGGTCCCGGAACCAGTTGCCGCCGGCCTGGGTCACCGCGTCCAGCCGTGCCTGCGACAAGGGTGACGGCGCTGAAAACGGCAGTCGGTCGATAGCGACGACCGAAAGCGCCGCGCCCGGCACGTCCACGCCTTGCCAGAAGGACTTGGTGGCGCAGAGAATCGCGTTGCCGTCCTCCATGAAGACCCGCAGCAACTCCCGACGCGGCATCTCGCCCTGGCGCAGGCAGAGCATCTGATCGCCCACACGCCGCGAGATTTCTTGATAGCAGTGCTCAAGCGCCCGATAGCTCGTGAAGAGCAAGAAAGCCCGGCCCTGCGAGGCCACCACCAAGCGTTCCAAGCGCTCGACCAACGCTGCCAGATAGTCGCGGGCCTCGTCGCCTTCCCAGCGCGAGGGCGGCTCGGCAAGTTCACGCGGCCGCGGCGCCCAGATGAGCGCCTGCTCCTCGAAGAAGAAGGGGCTTTCGCACGTAACTTCCCGATAATCGCGGGCGCCGACACGGGACGCGAAGAACTTCATGCTGCCGCCCACCGCCAACGTCGCCGAGGTGTAGACCGTCGCCTGCGTCCGCGCGACGAGCTTCGCGAGCGGCTCCGAAACATCGATGGGCGTGTAGTGCAACTGGATACCGTTGCGCGCTTCCTCCACATAGCGGAGCGAACCCTGCAGCGTCGGCGCACAGAAGCGCTCCATGCGGTCGATCACAGAATCCACCTGTTCGATGCGCTTCTGCAGCTTGGCCTCTTCCTCCTCGCTCGGCATCTGGGGCAAGCGCTCTTTGAGGACCTGGTAGTAGCGATTGAGTACACGTGTAACGGGCCCGGGGTCGAACTCCAGGGTTTCCGGTACCGCAACTTGACGGCTGCCCCACTCACCGCGTCCCTTGTTCAGCAGCAAGGCCGTAAACTGATCCCAGCACGTCGCCACACCCCGCTGGAGCGCATCGCGCAGGCCCTCCAAACCGGGTTCTTCCGGGATGAGACGGGTGATGCTGCGCGGCGTGAGGGTATCCGTGAACGCGGCGTAGGCGAAGTTTTCGAGTTGATGCGCCTCATCAATGATGAGAAAGGCGTGCTGCGGCAAAATCTCAGCCAGCGTGCTCAGGCAAAGCAGCGCGTGGTTGCAAATGACGATGTCCGCCTCTCTAAGTCGCTTCCGCATCGCGTAATACCAGCACGAGTTGTCATGATAGTAGCGGCAGCGTTGCCTAATGCAGTCGGTGTCAGTGGCAATGGTGCGCTCGCGGAGTTCGGCGGAGAGCGTGAAGCGGAGTTCGTCTACATCGCCGGTGGCGGTCTCTCCCAGCCACTCCACCATGCCCGCCAAGCCCTCCGGCGGCAGCAGCGTGCCCGTGGTCTCATCCAGTTTGAGCTTGCAGGCGTAATTGCCTATGCCTTTCGCGACAATGGCGTTGAACGTAATGCCAAACGGCGCTAGTAGCTCCTGGACGGCCGGCACGTCTTTGTGGAAGAGCTGGTCTTGCAGCACCTTGGTTGCCGTGGAGATAATGATGGGGCCGCAATCCGGGTCGGTGCGCCGCGCCAAGACGGCCGGGATGAGATAGGCGAGACTCTTGCCCACGCCGGTGCCGGCTTCCACGACCAGGTGCTGGCGCTTTGCAAGAGCCCTTCCGACGGCGGTTGCCATCCTTTGCTGACCTGTGCGGTGCTCCCATCCGGCCTCGACGAGCAGCCCATTCGGGCCGTAGACGGCCTCTATGGTAGCGCTATCCAAGCGGAGAGGCGGGGCAAGCGGACGTTCGGCAGCAGGCATGCAGGTGTTATCCCAGCGTACGCATTGATGAGGGCATCCGTAATTGTCTTATTCTAGCATGCCCACTGTGCGCAACCCGGCGCTGCTGCTTCCTGCGTCGGCTCGGTCGAGCACAGGAATTGTACTTGCCCAGAGGCTATCTCATAAATCCGCCGACAAGCCGATTCGTGCTTCGCCAAGGGCTTTCGTAAAGCCCAGGCTTCGCGAAGCCCACTCAGCACAAACGGGTTTTCGCCTTTTCCGTTCGCCCTGAGCCTGTCGAAGGGCACGTTTATGCAGAGCGACGTATTTATGGGATAAGTCCTACTTATCAGGCACACACCACTGTGGTAGGTTTAATCCAAGCGGCGCATGGCGGCGCATCAGGAATCAAATGTCGAGGAAGGCGTGATATGTCCACGCGGCTCTATATTGCCGTAGTGTCGACGACGGTACTTGCCATTGCCCTCATGCTGCTGGGTCTCGCGGCGTATATCGTGCTTGCTTTCAGTCTGAACAGGCAGTTGGACCAAGGGTTGGCTGCAGAGGGCCAGCAGTTGCGCGACTACTTCCTTACGTCTCAGGACTCTCCGCTCGTCGGCAACACACTGCCGGTCTCCGCAACGCCGTTTGAAGCGGTAGCGCCGTCCGGCTCGGTCTTCCGGCTCGTCGGCGTGGATGGCCGCGTGTTCGCCCAATCGGTTGGCAACCTGACCGCGCCGCTCGAGGAGAGCGTGTACGGCGCCAGCGGCGCGTGGCCGCAGTCACTTACCTATGAAACCGTAGAACATGCGGGAACGCGGTTTCGCGTCTCCTCGCTGCCTCTGCAACTGCCCGCGCAAGCGCAAGGCATCCTGCAGATAGCCCGTCCGTTGGCCCCGGTAGAGCAGACGTTGGCGCACCTACGCATTGTGCTCATCGCGGGCGCCGGTGTCAGCCTGCTGGTCGCGGTCGGCGTGGGCCTGCTGTTGGCGCACATTGCTGCCAAGCCCATCGAGGACGTGGCGAGCGCCACGGCCCGTATCCGCGCCTTTGGCGAGGATGACGAGCGTCTCGTGTCGCGGGGGCATCTCCAAGAACCGCATTGGCTCGTGCAGAGCCTCAACAACCTGCTGGACCGCACGGCACACGCTGAAGCTACTGCCAGCGAGGCGTCAACGTTTCGCGCCCAATGTACCGGGTATGTGCAACGGCAACTCGGTCGCCTCATCGTGCAGCAGCGCAACCTGAACGACTATCTGCGTACGGAGTTGCATCCCGGCGACCCGGCAAGGCCGGAAACGCCCGCGCCGCCGGGCGGATCAGCGCAGAGCTTCCTGCAGACCGACCCGCGCGGCTGGCTCGCGGCATACGACGACGTCGTCGCTTGGCTGGAAGCGCAGACGGATGCGCTGGAGCGGTGGGTTCACCACCTCCCGCTCTACATGGGCGCGCAGGAGGGGTTGGATATTGAGCGCGAGGAAATCTCCCTGGCGCCCATGCTGTTTGGCATTTGCGAAGAGAGGCACGAACAGTATGGAGATGCTGTGCAGATCGAGCGCCAGTTGGTCTGTACACCCCGCCTGCGCGGCGACCGCCAGAGCCTACAGGATGCGCTGGCAGCCCTGGTGGATAACGCCTGCGAAAGCACGCCTTCAGGAGGCACGGTAACGGTAGCGCTCCATTGCGCTGAAACCGATGCCACGATTTCGGTTGCCGATAACGGTCCCGGCATCGCGCCGGAGGAACTCCCGCACGTCTTTACCCGTTTCTACCGTGCGGCCGATGCCAGTGATGGCCACGGTCTGGGCCTGCCGTTTGCCCATGACGTGATGGTGCAGCATGGCGGCGCGCTGACCGTCGAAAGCGCGCCGGGAGAAGGCAGCACGTTCACCGCGCGGCTGCCGCTGGAGCAGAACGGTGCGCAATAGGCCGTATGACCCGCTGCAGGGCCAAAAGCGGTCGTGGCGCAGTCGGCTCATGGTTCCCGGCGCGATTGTCACAATTCTGCTCGTTGTGGCAGCCGGCACGACCCTCACGGTAATCGGCGTTTCGCGGCTCTTGGATGGTCCGGGGACTGTCGAAACCGGCGTCGGCGCCTCGCCAACCACGGGCGCCACTGCGGGTGGCGAACGACAGCCCATCGTCCCCCTCCCCACCGTCGCGCCCACCGCCGAACCTACACCGGTCCCAACCGTCGCTCCCACCGCAGTACCCACGCCCGAGCCAACTGCTGTCCCAACTGCCGTGCCGACGCCGACGGCTGTGGTAGTGGCAGTGATCGAGAATCGGCCAGGGGACGTGTTCAGACGTTTGACCGGCAGCGTCGTGCGCATCTCTACTGACGCAAGCACGGTTACGTTCGGTCAGCCCTTTGGCGATGCCGGCTCCGGCTTTGTGATCGATGAGGACGGACACATCCTAACGAATTATCACGTAATCGAAGACGCGAGAGTCATCCGCATACGGCTGAGCGACGAGGTGACGTGGGGCACGGCGAGGGTAATCGGCACCGACCCGGGCTCCGATGTGGCGTTGCTTAAGGCCAACGATGCGCTGCTAAAGAGCCTCGTTGTCGCTCCCTTGGGCTCTTCCGCAGCCGTCGAAGTAGGCGATGAAGTGATCGCCATCGGCAGCCAGCACTTCACGTATCAGAACAGCCTCACCAGTGGGATTGTGGGAGGCTTGAATCGCCCCTACGCCTTTTTTGGTCGCACCATAATGGGAATGATCCAATCCGATGCCGCGATCAACCGCGGTAGTTCAGGCGGACCCCTCATCGACGTGAGAAGCGGTCAAGTTATCGGGATTAATACTGCAATCCAGTCCAGCAACTTTGCCGGCATTGCATTGGCGCTGCCGATAGACCGGATTAAGGCCATTCTGCCCGATTTGCGCGCGGGCAAGACGCCGAAGCACGCCTGGCTGCCCATCCACGGTTCCAGCATCACACCGCATCTCGCCGCGCAGTGTAATCTTCCCGTCAGCGAGGGCGTCATCGTTTACGGCATACTGCCCGGCTCCACGTTGAATCGGGAGACTTTCGAAACCGGCGTCAACGGCGATATTATTGTGAGTATCGACGACCGGTCGGTCAAGACCCTAACCGACCTGACCGCCTACCTCGACGCCTACAAGAAGCCTGGCGATGTCGTCGAAATACGGGTCTACCGCCAGCGCACGATAAACAAGGTCTTGGAGGTAACCCTAGAAGAGTGGCCGAACAAACTCGTGCGGCCCCTCACTCAGGCGGTGGATTGCTCCAGCCCGACCAGCGAGCCAATCAACGCGCCAAGCGTGCCCCCAATCACCGCGGAAACGACCACGAACGCCGCCAGCGGCAGATTCATCATTTCCGCAGAGCCGCTAATACCCGCGATGGCGGCAGCAACCAGCCCAATCACCGCGCCAGCGGCGATACCGGCCACAATGCCCCGCGCCGCCATCCGCTCCGACGATCCCATGGCTGCCGTGTCGGCGGTGCTTGCCTGAGCTAATTCAGGATTCTCCGCATCAACGGTGTCGCCAAAGGAGCCGTAAATCAATCCCAGCGTGGCCCCGTACACGATGTGCAGGATCAGATTGCCTAGAATGGGCAAGAATCCCGCGCCCAAGCCCAACCCCAGGAAACCGGCGCCGACCAAGGGCAGGAAAACTACCAGCGACAGCACCCACGGGATGAAGGCGAATGCGAGACCGCGCCCGACGTCGGGCCCTGGGATGCGCGGCTCGACGAAGTACGCGTAGATGAGGGCGAAGCCCAAACCGATGGCGAGATGAATGGCAACGGCCGCGTAGAAGACATCGGTGGTGTACTCAACCACGATGTTATCCGTTAGGCCCTTGAACCACATCGAATAGGTCTGGGCGCCGGACTGCGCCGAGGGCTCGACGTTTGCCAGCGCGAAGGCGATGCCGTACGCGACCACGGCGGCGAGAATCATGAGTATGGTGGCAACAAAGCCGGAGAGGACTGCTCGCGCCAGCCAGCCTTGCCGCAGTGTCGTTTGCGCATTCAACATGGTCGCTACCTCCTTCTGAGGCGAGGTTTTGCGCACACGTCGCCAGAATCGCAGGCACTACGCGCATCGAGCAGGAGTGCCTGCTCACCAACATGTCACCGTGTACTCGACCTCCCGCCTGTGGCTGCCATGGGGCAGCAGTGCTAAGAAGAGTACATCCTGTAACTTCATTGTTAGAGGAAATTGCTAAATTGTCAACCACTTTAAGTGGAAAATCGGCTATTGCAGCCCTTCGATAACTCGTGAGACCGGCGCGCGCCGCCTCAAAGCCTCGGTGACAGCGGGTGCGCAGGGGGCGTCACCCTGCGTTGTGGATGTCAGTACCCCGCAGGATGCGAGCCGCCTGCAAAGCCAGCAGCACCGTGCCGAAGTTGAGCGCGCCGGCCAGCACGAAAGGAATAGGCGCAGCCAGGCCGATCAGAACGCCTGCTGCCATCGTGCCGCCCAGATTGCCAAACGTCCACGCCGCCTCGGTAATGGCGGTAAGTCGCCCCTGCTCGTGTCCCGCGCCGGATACGCGCACGAGGGACGGCATTAAAGACGCCAGCCATTGACCGCCCAAGCTCGTAAAGATGGCCGACGCGGCCAGCAGCAGCGCATTGTCCACGAACAGCGCGCAGCCCAGCGGGCCGAGCGCAAGCGTGAGACTGCTCGCGATCACCGGAATTGCTCTGCCAATGCGGTCGGAAAGCCACCCGACGAAGAGCCCGGTGGACCCGGTTACTACCGAAATGACGGTCGCATACAAGGCAACCGCCGTTACCGACTCCGTCAGGCGAAAGATGAGCAAGGGGAGCAACACCGAACTCGTGCCGAGCCACCACGTAGGCAAGAAGCGGATGCCGATGAGACGCAAGATGAGCGGACGCTTCCATAGGACTTGGTAGGACCTCAGCATTTCCCACGCCGACGTATTCTGGACCTGTTCCAAGCGGATCTGCGGCAGGAAGAGCAAACCGAAGAACACCAGTAGCAGGTTACCCACCAACATCGCGATGCCCAAGGTGCGGAAGCTGAATTGATCGGCAATGGGGCCTGCCGCTGCGTTGCCCAGTGCGCTGCCAAGTGTCGGGCCGGTAAAGTAGAGGGCCCCCATAAGGCCCATGCTCCCCAACGGCGCCACCAGCGCGAGATACGCACGGGAGGAGGTGGTGCGCAGCGTGAAGAGTGCGCCGTACAGAAGGGACAGTAAGACGAGCAGCCGCGTGTCGGACACCATAAACATGAGCCCGCCGATGCTCACCGCCGTCATGCCCAGCAGCAGAATGTACTTCGCGCCTACACGGTCCGCCAGCAAGCCGCTGGCGAAGAGTACGATGATGCGAATGAGGTTCTGGATCGAAAAGAGCGTGGACGTGAGAATAGGCGAGCCGCCGAGGACTTTCTCGACGTATACGGGAAAGAGCGTCCGGCCGGGCGCGCCGAAGGTGGCGTTGAGGAAAAAGATCGTCAGAAAGAGAATGAGCGGCTTGAGGTACCGGTGTTCCGAGAGCGGGGAGCGTGGAGCGGGGTTGTCAGTTGCGGCCATGCGCCTGTGTCATTCGTGAGTTGGATATTCGGAAAAGTGTTTGCTGGGATTTGACAAGTCCAAACTGCGCACAACAATTAACGCCAATTGGCCACTCTTCGTAGCGCGGGGGCTCGTCCCCCGCCTCCGTGCCCAGGGTATGCCCAGGGACTAAGGGACGGCCACCTTACAGGACAATATCTACTGAGTCACCATTCTTCTCTAGCGACTCATAGATCGCCCACGTCACGGCCAGGGCAATGCGGGCATCCGCTGCTGAGGTTTCCACCGGCTCCTCGCCCCGGATCGCCCGGATCGTGTGCTGCGTCAACAGTAACTGCGTATCGGCGGTGTAGGGCCCGAATTCCTCGACAGCGCCGCCTTCGCGCAGGATTTTGAAGCCATTACTCGGGCGGCCCGGCGCCAGAGCGCCCTTTGGACCGAGAATGTCGTCCATCCGCCCCGGCGGCTGCACACCCGGCGGCAAGCCCCATGAGATGCTGAACGCGGCCAGGTCGCCGCTGCCATATTCCAGCGCCACCGTGGCCGTATCCGGCGCTTTGTTTGCAAAGTGGGCGATTTCCGGCCGGTCTTTGGCGAACGTAAACCCGTGGGCGCTCACCCGCACCGGGTCCGTGCCCGTGAGCCAGCGCCAGTAGTCGTAGTAGTGGGTCATGAAGTCGTTGAGCGGGCCGCCGTTGCCGCGGTCCATGTCGTGCATGGCGAGCTTGGGACGGATGTGGGTGGCGGAGTGCATGCGGAACATGAGCGGACTGCCGAGGGCGTGGTCGCGAACACACTGGCGCACGGCCGCAGGAGCATCACCGAAGCGGCTTTGATAGTTGACCACGTAAGTGACATCTGTTGACTTCAACGCGTCTATCATGCGGTCGGCCTGGTCCAGCCGCATGGCAATCGGCTTCTCGCTGAGCATGTGCTTGCCGTGCTCTGCGGCAAAGATCGTCACCTCTTCGTGATAGAACGCCGGCGTGCAGATAGAGACCACGTCAATGTCGTCGCGCCCCACCGCGTCGCGATAGTCGGTAAAGACATGCGGCGCACCATACGCCGCCGCCAGTTCCTGCGCGCGGTCCTCGAGCACGTCCACCACCGCGATGACTTCCGCCTCACCGGATGCCGTCCACGCCTTGGCATGGGCATTCCCTCGCGCGCCGGTGCCAACGATGCAGACGCGGAATTTGTCATTAGCCATGTGTCGTGCCGCTCCTCTCCGCTAGATTCATACCTGTGGGCAGTGCAACTCACATCTTGACATCAAGAATTGTTTTCGTACTTGAGTTCTCGTCTTTTCTATGCCGCATGTGCTCTAGCATGGGACTTGCCAACAGGTATGTCAACGCGGAGGGGGAATGGCCGGTCGACTTGCTCTGCCTTAGGAAGCCTTTGTGTGACTGAGGCCGGAAGACTAGTGGGTACGCCCTCTCCCAGGGGAGAGGGTTGGGGTGAGGGGTCTTCATGCTTGTCTCGTTGCCAACTCGTTTAGAGCTCGCACGTTGCAACGCATAGCACGTATGGAGAGTACCGGAAATCGGAGGATTCACCCTCACCCCCGTATCACGTACGGGGCAGGCTCTAGCCCTCTCCCTTGAGGAGACCTTTGCATAACGAGATCTCGAGGGTAAGGAGTTTCACCCTCTCCTCGGGGAGAGGGCCGGGGTGAGGGGACTTCTTGCTTTTCTAATCGCATAACATGTACAGTCAATACATAAAAGAACCAAAACGGTCAAGAACTGGCTGGTGTTCGAGGCGCCTTCACCCTAACCCTCTCCCGTCGAGGGAGAGGGGACTGCCTCGCTGCGGCGAGGGTTATGCAAAGGTCTCCTCGAGGGAGAGGGAACACCCTCGCTTCAGCGGGGATTATGCAAATGGCTCTGCAGGTGAAGGTGATTGCGAGGCGGACTCGCGAGATGCTCAGCGTCTTATGTGCCTGCCACCCGGAGATCCATGCCGGACGCCCGTCCAGGCAGAGGGCGCACGTCGAGTAGGCGCCAGGGATTTTGTAACATAGGGTAGCGCTCTATTGGTACCGATCATTGCCATCGAGGAGAAGAAGATGCTTACAAAAGCCACGTTCAAGATCATAAGCTGGGACGAGGAGCCGTTTGACGAACCGGAGGACGGGCCAAAGCTGACCCGGGCGCACATTAGGAAGTCTTTCCACGGTGAACTGTCCGGGACAGGCAACCTCATGTACGTAATGACGCATCTCGACAGTGGCGCCGCCTCGTTCATAGGTTTCGAGAAGGTTGTGGGCAGCTTAGGTGGGCGGACAGGCAGCTTCGTGCTACGACACACAGGGTCTTACGACGGTGAAAAGGCCACGGCGGAGTACGAGGTAGTGCCAGGGTCGGGTACCAACGAACTCGCCGGGCTTGCGGGTACTGGCGGGTTCTCTGCCGGAGATGCCGCGGAGCACGACATGACGTTGGATTGGGAAGTGTAACTCGCGCCCCGCGGTTCGCTGATTCCTGGAATGCCTAAACAGTCCAAACCCTACCATTTTCTATAAGACACTGGGGAGCCGACTGACACGAAAACGTCAAGCTCAGTTCGGATGGGGCCGACGGAATTGCATTCCGATAGCTCGGCGTGTTCTACAAGCTGCGACTAAACCTTCACAGCCGTTCACCCTTCGACAGGCTCAGGGCGAACGGCTGTGGTGCTAGTGGCAATGGGAAAGAGGTTGGCTTAGGCAATTTGCCATCGCCCAGTCTCAGGGAGCCAGACATCGGCGGCCGGCATCGATCCTTTCTTGCAACAGGCCAACCCATCACCAACGCGGGCGCATAGGCAGCCAGTTCGGATCGCGCTCCTGCATGGCGGATACGTCGTCTCGGCCGGCCGCTTTGTTCTGGAGGTAGCGCTCGTGGGCGGCTTGTAAGCTGTCGTCGTCCACCTCCACGCCCAAGCCCGGCCCATCCGGCACGGGAAAGGCGCCGTTGACGAACTGCAACGGCGCGCCGGCCACGATGTCGTCGTCCTCATTCCACGGGTAGTGGGTATCGGACGCGTAGATGAGATTCGGCGCCGCGGCCGCCCAATGCGTCATCGCCGCCAGCGAGATGCCCGTGTGGCTGTTGCTGTGTTGCGATACGCCGAGGCGGAAAGTCTCGCAGATCTTGGCAAGTTGCAGCGATGCCAACATGCCACCCCAGTGGTGGTGGTCGCCGAGCACCACTTGCACGGCATCCATCTCGACGGCCGGCGCGATGTGCGGAAAGGCGGTAACGACCATATTCGTCGACAAGGGAATCGGCGTGGCCTGGGCTACGGCCGCCATGCCCGCCAGGTCCGGCGCCGGGTCCTCCAGATACTCCAGGTCTAAATCCTCCACCCAACCCGCGAAGCGAATGCTCGTCTCCACCGACCAGATAGCGTTGGGGTCGATGCGCAGTTCGTGGTCGGGGAAGCGGTTGCGAAGTTGGAGCATCGTCTCGGCTTCCTCTACAGGCGGCAGGACGCCGCCCTTGAGCTTGAGCGTTTGAAAGCCGTAACGCTCCACGAACGTCTCCGCCTGCACCACAAGCTGCTCCGGGCTCATGGCTTCGCCCCATTCGTCGTCACCCTCATATTTGTAGAAGAGATACGCCGAGTAGTCCACGGCGTCGCGGATCTTGCCGCCGAGCACGTCGCAGACCGGCCGGCCGCTCTCTTTGCCGAGGAGATCGAGCATAGCCGTTTCGTAGGCGGCAAAGACCCCCGGATTGTTGATAAGGATGCGCGTGCGATTGAACTGCGCCGGATCTTGACCAAGCACAATGGAGGCGGCGCTTTGCAGCTTCCCGAGAATCTCCTCGCCGCCGTAGGTCTCACCCCAGCCTACGCAGCCATCGTCGGTGGTCAGGCGCACGATAGAACGCAGCGCAACAGGCTCATGCACACCCCAGGAATTGCGCAACGGGGGATCACTTAAGGCGATAGGAATTATGTCAACATCAACGATGCGCATCGGTTGCTTCTCCTTTTGCGCACTATGTGCTCTCGAGCAAGAAGATCGAAAAGTTCACAGCAATGGGCAAGAGCACCGGTAGCGTAGGTTTCCAACCTGCGCAATCTTCTCGTGACGTGGGCGATCACGCCAATCCGATGAGTTGAGCACAGGTTACAAACCTACGCTACCGTTTGCCCCACTAATCTGTGCAATCTAGTAGCGTGGGGGCTTGTCCCCTGCCTCTTCGTGTAAAGCGTAAACACCATCCTTGGCGAGTCGCTTAACTTGCCCTAAAGCACTGACGAAAGCTCCACCCGCTCGCCGGTTTCTCCCGACTGTTTTGCCGCCACGAGCATGCCGATGATTTCCAGCATCTCCTCGTGTGGAATGGGGTTTTCGCGCGTCTGTATCATGCGCACCACGTTGCGCATCTGCTCGGCGTAGAAGAAGTTGGCGTCGCGCACGGATATTTCAGCGGTTCCCTCCGTGCCGTAGACGCTGAGCAAGAAGCCGTACCGGGCCGTGCGGATGATCTGCATGGTGACGGCGCGACCGTCCGTATAACGCACGTGGACGAGGTCGTACTCGTCGGTGTACTCATTGCGCACCCAGGCGATGCCGGGCCCCATGACCGTGTAGAAGAGTTCCGCCGCGTGGATGCCGTAGTAGACGAGTTCGTTCGGCCCCGTGGCCACGGCCACGCGCGTCTCGCCCACTAGTTCTTTCTCATTTTCCTTGAAGTCAATGACCTCACGGGCATACCGCAACGCCGACGAAGACATGAGCGGCGTATTGTGCGCCTGCGCCAGCCGCACCATCTCCTTGGCGTGATCGATGCCGAGCGCAAAGGGCTTATCCACAAACGTGGGCACCCCGGCCTCCAGGTACGGCCGCGCCAGTTCCAGGTGCGTATCGCCTGGGTCTTCGAGCACCAACACACCGTCGGCCTTGCCGATAGCGGCGGTCGGACTATCGAGCACCGTGTCCAGCCCATGCTCGGCCACGAATGCCTCCGCCGCCGCGCGGTCGCGGTCCCAGAGCATGGAGATGCGGGCCACGCCGTTCAGGCCCTCGCCGTTGGGGTTTTCCTTATTGATAAGCTCGGAGAATGAACGCGGGTGCTGGGGACTCAGTCCAATGATGGCAAGTTCGAGCATAGGACACTTCCTTTCACGCAACGCCAGTGATGCGAAGTTGCAACGCACGGTTTGTCCACATGATACTGTACTGTGCATTCACATAGGGATGTGCTCAAGTTTAAAAGCTCTCCGGTTAGTCCGGCGAGTTCAATTAGAGCGAGAGGTCTTGCTTGCGGGAATCTGCGTTGCGGCTATCGCTCATCGCCGGCCGCAACTGATTCGCTCCATCACCTCCGGTCCAGAAGACTATTCCTCGTTGCACCACGCCTGAAAACAAAGTCTGCCGTTTGCCGGTCTTGGTCCTTGAGACCCGTGACGTTCATGCCTCGTTGCTATCTTCAACGCAGGGTTAGGCTCTCCGTAAACGGCGAGCAACCGGCCTTGTTGCACGCTCTGGCCTTGTAGCTGGTAGTTGCGAACTCAATCCCGAAGTCTCCTCTGTTAGGCGAGCCGTCGTAGTAGCAGAAGGAATTGACGTCGCTCTGCTCCAAGCTACATGGCAAGAGCGGAGCGCTGAGAGTTAAGTCGAGTTTGAAGAGGCCAGAGGATTCCAAGCCTTGCCACAGCTCGTAGTAGGTTGCCCCTTCCACCACATTCCAAAACACTCTTGCATTGTCCGGGGCTTCCCTAACGTTGACCTTCTCTGCCCGAAAGCCGCTGGGAGTGGTTGGAGGATCAACCGGTCCACGGGCTTCCGTCAGTCCGCCCGCCCGACTGGAGCCATCATAACAGCCGCTGTCGTTGCACGCGTTGACCCGATAGTAGTAGACCGTGTTTGGCTGTAGGCTCTTGTCGACATACTGGAAGTGGCTGGCGCTGGATCCCGTAGGCGTGTGACTGATCTCCAGCGCCTCCTGTCCCTCGGGCTGCCGATAGATGAGGTAGTAGAGCGGCAGCACTTCGTACGACGCGACAAATTCCGCGGGTGTGTAGTCGGTGTTGATGGCCGAGCAGCCGAGGTCGGTGCAAGCGGCAACCCAATAGTGGTGCGTGTTGTCAACTCCTGACCAACTGATCGTCAGCGAATCCGAGGTCCTGTCGATAACATCAACGCGATAGGGTCCTTTTGGGGCCGGGATAGCGTGGGTGTATGCCGTGCCAACCACGTCGCCGGCCAACTCAGCGCATTGCGGGTGGTAGGAATGGGACGGAGTGCAGCGCGCACTGTCTTGGTTGTGGTAGACCTTGTAGCGGGTGGCACCGGGTACGGGACTCCACGTGATCCGCAGCGACGAACCTTCTTGCAGGAGACCTATTTCAGCGGGGGGAGGAGGCAGGAGTTGGGCAGGATTGGCAGTATCGATCGCCGAGCAGCCAAAGCGATTGCAGGCGACGACCCAGAAGTTGCCCGTTTCGTTGCGGTAATTGTGGTGAAGATAGTGCGTATACTCGATGTCGCTCACAAGCTCTTCGCAGTTGACGGGCCGACCGGAATCCAGCCGGCAGTCCGCGTCGCCGAAGTAAATGGTGTAGCTGTCCGCATCGGGCGCAGCTTGCCAGATGATTTCCATGGCCTCGCGCACGTACCCAAAGCGCTGGTTGGCGGGCGCTTCAGGGGCGTCACCGAATGGGTTAAGGGGGCCGCAGGCGGTTATAGTCAACGGCAGCAGCAGTGCCAGGAGCAGCGCGGCAAGACCGCGCAGGGATACGCCAGCAGCGCTGCCGCAGCTATTGTCAGCTTCACCAATCACCAAGACCGCCTCTCGGACCGCTAGCCGATTCTGCATTGGGAAATAAAAGAATCCCCTCTATTTGAAGCCTAAGCATAAACACCTGTCAAGTAGCCATGCACCGGAAAAAGCGGACTTGGACGTGGCTCTTTCCCAATGGAGAGAAAACCAGGAAGGGGCGGTCGATTCTGCCTTAAATTACCGGCTGGGTTGCGCCTCGGGCACCCGCGCAGCGCCTGTCACGGCCAGATGCTGGCGGCAGTAGGCGGCGGCCTGGTGGATGCGGTCGCGCACCTTTTCGTCGGAGCGTCCGGCGTGGAGAGCAAAGGGGTGGAGTTCCACAACCACGATGCCGCCAAAGCGGCTGCGACCGAGTGCGCCGAGAAAGTCCGCCAGCGGCAGTGTGCCTTCACCAGGATACAGGTGCTCGCGCCCGTTGTATTCGTCAGACAGGTGGATGTGTTGCACCGTGGCGTGTAGTTGCTGCCAGGCTGCCAGGATGTCGATCTGCGAGACGCCGAAGTGGGTGGTATCCATGGTCAACGCGGCAAAGGGACGCATGGCGTCAGGGTGCCAGAATTCGTGAAAGTCGCGCTGCAAGATGCCGAGACGCTTTATTAGCTTCCGCGGCAGGTTCTCGACCGTGAGCAGCACCCGTGTCTGTGCCTGCAGGTCGGCGAGGTTCGCATGCAGCCACTGGGCGAGGTCCGGCGCGCTTCTCGATATGGGGTGAATGACGACCGTGCGCGCGCCGACTTCTTCAGCCAAGCGAATCGTCGCTTTGAGCGTGCTGGGATAGTCTGATCCCATTTCCGAGATGGTGCCAAACGGCGCGTGAATGCTGCGCACAGGAATGCCCCACTGGGCGGTGAGGGAATTTATGTACTCCGCTTGGCGGGTGTCCCAGCGGTTGTCGACGATGATCTCCACACCGTCGAACGCGGAACCCTGCATCAACTCGAAAGTCCGTGCCAAGCCGTACGTGTACAGCGATCCGGTGGAGAGTGTAACCAACGGCGCTTGGTCGGCAGATTTGTATTCGTCAGCCATTTAAGTACGCCCCTGTATGGGTTTGTGATCCTTGATTCTTGCCGTTGCGGGCATATACACCGCCCCTTGCCTGGATATGCGCGCCTTGCTTCAGAAGCGGCGGACCTCGAAACCTCTCTGCAGCGGCGTTTGCCGCACAACGGCATCGCTAACTTCATTATAGCGCCGACTAAGCAATTGCGAAGACTCCGCGATAGCGACGACTACGCACCCGCCACTACAACACGGAACACGCTCCCGCGCTACAATTCAGACTGTTAGAGAGGGAAAGAGCTGTGCTACGCCCTGATAGCGCGAAGTGGTGGGCAAGCTCCTCATTTGCGCGGAGGCAGCGCGTAGGAAGAGTTGAGCGTTGAATAACCGTATCTATGACGTACAAAGGCTGCGCGCCTGGCGCGCGCACATCGCGGCTATCGCCGACGTTAATGCGCCTGAAGCGCGGGCAATGGTACTACCTAGAGAAGTGCCCGGAAGTAGCGTGGCGGTGGTCGCGGGCTCGTTCAATCCGGCGACCACCGCGCATCTCAGTCTTTGCGACGGCGCGTTGCGGCAACCGGACGTAGGTGTTGTCTGGCTGTCGCTCGCAGTCCATACGGTAGACAAAGAGCAGGTGGCCGGCGCGACGTTAGAAGACCGCCTTTGCATGCTGGAGATGCTCGTGGAGTCCCGGCCAAACGTCGGTGTGGTGCTCTGCAATCGCGGCCTCTACGTGGAACAGGCTGAAGCTTTGCAACGGATGCTTGTCGCCGCCGGGCAGGAACTGGTATTCGTCGTGGGATTCGATAAGATCGAGCAGATTCTCGATCCACGCTACTATGCAGACCGCGAGGCTAGCCTGGATAGGCTGTTTGGCATCGCGCGGTTTCTCGTCGCGAAGCGCGGCACGTACGGCGCGCAAGCCTTAGACGACCTGCTGGCTCAGAAAGCTAATCGGCCGTATCGTGGACGCATCGCGGCGCTGACCACCCTGCCCGCCTACCATGATCCTGCCCTCTCCTCAACGAGCGTGCGCGCTGCGTATGCCCAGAGCGCGCCGCGGATTGCGGGAGGAGCTGAGATACCTGCGCCCGTGTGGGCTTTCATCGAGGCTACGGGCGTCTACGAGTCGCCCGTGGCGCTGCCAAGCGGCGAGACAATTGACCGCTACGCGCTGCGGTCACGCATTTTAAATGCCCTCTTGGCAGAACCGGAGAGCGATTTCTCAGCGGCCGAGTCTCACGCTGCGGTCGCACTGGCCGCCACAGACTCGGAAGCCGGTCGAGAACTGCGTCGGCTCCTCGCGCACGAGGGTGTAACTCTGCGCGAGATTCACGAGCATCTGGCCGATTAAGCAGCGTGAAGAAAGGGAAGCGGGCAGGCGTATAGCAACCAAGTGTCTGCGTTAGCCGCTTTCCGGTGTGAGCACGCCGACGTGTCGATCTCGCACAAGCCGTAGAAAACCAAAACACCCCGGTCTACGCTGCTCGGGGTGAGTTCGATGTGTCTGCTTTGATGAGAAAGTTCGCGACTAGAGCATTCGTGCGGGAATGTTCACTCCTGCTTTGGCTTCTCCATGTCGTCCACATCGAGAGAGTTGATGAATTCGCGAAAAAGGCCCAGCCGTTCCTCGAGTTCCGGGTCCGGCTCGCTGATCTGGTCGGATTCGCCGTCGCCCTCTTCTTCCTTGGCCGGCGTGAAGCTGGCCACTTCCAAGACGCTTTCCGCAACGAGGATTGGCGCATCCACGCGCACCGCCAGGGCGATGGCATCACTGGGCCGCGCGTCGATTTCCACGTGACGACCGTTGTGGTCGAGCACGATGCGCGCGTAGTACGTGCGGTCCGCCAGATCATTGATGAGTATGCTGACCACCGTGGCGCCGAGGGTCTCGATAACGGTGCTCAGGAGATCATGCGTTAACGGTCGCGAGAAGGTGTGCTTGTGGAGCTTGATGGCAATCGAATCGGCCTCGGCAATGCCGATGACAATGACGAGATAGCGCTCTTGGTCTTTTTCGCGCAGCACGACCATCCGGTTTGGATTGGCCGGATTCCTGCCAACGCTTTCGATCACCATCTCAATCATCGCAAAACCACCTGCGCAGTGCCTCAACGCTATGCGGCCTCAGACCCAGGAACCTGCACATTCTTTGCAGGCCGACCGTGCACATGCGCTCCGTACCTTCAGTTTACTCTTCCGGCTGGTCTAGCTCAAATGCCTGGTGCAGGGCTTGGGCCGCCCGTTGGGCATCATCCTCATGCACCAAGCACGTAATCCTGATCTCGCTGGTCGTGATGCTCTCGATGTTGATGGACGGCTCGGCAAGCGCGCCAAACATGCGTGCCGCCACACCGGGCGTACTCTGAATGCCCGTGCCTACAATCGAGACCTTTGCCAGGTTCGCAAAGTGCAGCACGTCGGACGCGCCCAACGACTGGGAAGCGCCCTCCACGAGTTCCAGGGTCTTGGTAAGATCGTCCCGCGAAACGGTAAACGAGATATCCGTAATGCCGTCGTGGCTGATGTTCTGCACGATCACGTCAATGTTGATGCTATCGTCGGCGAGCGGTTGAAAGAGCCCGTGGGCAATGCCGGGGCGGTCCGGAATGCCGAGCACAGAGATCTTGGCGACGTCGGTATCTACGGCGATACCGCGAATGCGTTGGGCGTCTTTCTCCATATCTTCACCTCGCGTGATCACTGTACCAGAATCTTCATTAAAGGAAGAACGCACCACGATAGGCATGTCGAAGAGTTCGGCCAACTCCACCGCCCTGGCGTGCATCACCCGCGCGCCGAGCTTGGCTAACTCCAGCATCTCCTCGTGGGCAATGCGGTTGAGCTTGCGCGCGGCAGGTATAATGCGCGGGTCTGCCGTGTAAATGCCATCTACGTCGGTGTATATCTCGCAAGCGGCCGCCTTTACCGCAATTGCGATGGCGACGGCCGTCGTGTCCGAACCGCCCCGACCCAGTGTGGTCACGTCCAGGTCGTGGGTAACCCCTTGAAAACCGGCAACGATGACGATGCGACCGTCCGCGAGTTCTTGCTCCATGCGCGACGGGTCGATGTCAACGATGCGCGCGCGGGAGTAGAAGGAGTCGGTGCGAATACCTGCCTGTTGGCCGGTAAGCGCCACCGCGTCATGGCCCATGTCGCGGAGGCACATTGAGAGCAGCGTGGAGGAGACGATCTCGCCGGTAGAGAGAAGCAAGTCCAGGTCGCGCCCCCCAGGCGAGCGGGATACCTGATGCGCGAGGGCTATGAGGTCGTCGGTCGTGTCGCCCATGGCGGAAACCACGACAATCACGTCATTGCCGGCAGCACGAGTCGCAACCAGACGCGCGGCGACGGCCTTGATGCGTTCCGCCGTCGCTACCGAACTGCCACCGTATTTTTGCACCACTCGCGCCATGCGCGCGTCTTCTCCTCAAACGCTAGAACGCTCTCCGACATGTTCCACGGCTTTTGTGCGTGCCGTTCGCAAAGGGGCTCGCTTGCGCACATTCTGGCTCAAAAGTAGCAAAACACGCAACGAATTGCGTGTAGCTGACATGCTCCCGGAAGGCAAGCGCCACCGCAACACGCGCGGCCCGCACCTGGCGGAGAGCGGAAGTTTTCTGCTACATTATAGCATGCATTCGGCGCGGATACCGCTTGAGCATTGGGCTCTGACGCCCCTACAAGGCATGACCAAATGTCGTACACCGTCGTCTTGGCCGATCCCATCCACGAGCAGGGCATCGCCATTTTGGAGCAGGTCGCAACAGTCCGCCAGGCAAACCAAGGCGGCAGTATCTCCTTGGAAGACCAGATCCGCGACGCCCACGCCATCATCACGCGCCTGACGAAAGTGACGACGGAACTCATCGACGCGGCACCGTCGTTGCGCGCAATCTCCCGGCACGGCGTGGGCGTGGATAGCGTGGACGTGGCGTACGCCACCGCGCGCGGTATCCCGGTACTCTACACGCCCGCCGCAAACGCGGAATCGGTAGCGGAGCACACGCTGGGCATGATGCTGGCCGTAAGCAAGATGATCCTGCTCGGCGACCGCGCCCAGCGCAACGGCGATTTCCAGTCGCGCACCCGCCTCATCGGCCTGGAACTCTATGGCAAGACGCTCGGTCTCGTCGGCGCCGGCCGCGTCGGCAGCCGGGTGGCGCGCATGTGCCGCGCCGCGTTGGACATGCACGTGATCGCGTTCGATCCCTTCCTCTCGCCGGACGATGCTCGCCTGCGCGGGGTCGAACTGGTCTCGGATCTTTCAGCCCTGCTACAGGAGGCTGACTACATCTCTTTGCACGCACCGCTCACCCCTGAAACGCAGGGTCTCATCGGCCCACGCGAGTTCAGCATGATGAAGCCCACCGCCATCCTCATCAATTGCGCCCGCGGGGGCATCTTGGATGAGGAAGCGCTGGTCACGGCCCTGCTGGAAGGCCAAATCACCGGAGCGGCCATCGACGTCTGGCAGCAAGAGCCGCCGCCCGCCGACCATCCTCTCTTCTCCCTGGAAAACGTGATTGTCAGCCCCCACATGGCCGCCCATACGGAAGAGGCGATGATTCGCATGGCAACGACGCTCGCAAACGACATCACCCTTGTCTTGCAGGGAAAGCGGCCCCATTTCTGCGTCAATCCGGCAGTGTTTTCGATGTAGGCGACCCACTTACGAGCAAAGGAGCGGATACTAGTGGCAGCAATTGAAGATTTCCTACGCTCACTATCACGGCTGCGCGCGCTCAGGGAAGAGGCCGTAGTGATTAAGATTGGCGGCAACGTTCTGCCCCATCCCGAGGCATTCTGTGAGGACGTGGAGGCGTTATTGGATGCCGGTGCGTTCCCCATTATTGTGCACGGCGGCGGCAAGGCGGTTACGGATATGGAAAAGACCCTGGGTCGCGAGGCGTCGTTTGTCCAGGGCTTGCGAGTCACGGATGCCGATGCACTTGAGCTTGTGCAAATGGTTCTCGCCGGTAAAGTGAACAGCGACTTGGTGGCCATGTTCAACGCGCATGGCGTCAAGGCGTTCGGTTTAACCGGAGCCGACGGACAACTGCTCCTGGCAAGCCCCCGCAAGAAGCCCGCCGGATTGGGCTTTGTGGGAGAGGTGAAAGCAGTAAATATACCGACGCTTGTGCCGCTGGCTGATGCCGGTGGCATTCCGGTAATTGCTCCGCTCGGGATTACGGAAGAGGGTCAGCTTCTCAATATCAACGCCGACACCGTGGCGGGAGACATTGCCAAGGCCCTTCCGGCGCGCGACATCGTGTTCCTCACCGATGTTCCCGGGGTGCAAGACAAGCACGGCGAGGTCTTCCCTACCCTCACCGCCGCGAGGGCGCGGCAGCTAATCAAGAACGGCACGATCAGTGGGGGCATGATTCCTAAAGTTACCGCCTGCCTGGACACGCTGGAGGGAGTCCACGCCGCCCATATCGTGGACGGCCGCGAACCCCACGCCATCCTGCGCCAATTGCTCACGTTGGAACCCGCTGGTACCCAGTTTCGCACCCGGGGTCGCTAGAACTAGGCCTTGGGAGAAGCGGTATGTGGAAGTTCAGCTCTCGTTGATACCGAGTAGCGCGGGGGCTTGTCCCCCGCCTCTTAACTCGTCGCCAACTTGCAAGCTACCTAAATTCTTGACTGGGAGCAGCGCACACTCAACCGCAGGAAGAGCACTCTAACGCCCTCATCCCAGCCCGAATAATCGAGTGGCGTTTTCTTGCACGATCATCCGGCGCTCAGCAGCGGTGATCTTAGCGTGCTCGATCGCCAGCGTGGCGGCTTCAGGCACGTGTAGCGGGAGATTCGTACCCAGGAGCACGCGATCTGCTCCCACTGTCCCGCAGAGCTTCTCGATGTCCCCTACCGGCCCTTGCACGCGTGAAATCTCGAAGTGTACGTTTGCCGTGTGCGCGGCCTCAGTCCAGACGGCCGATACCCCTGAGAAATTCGCCGCCGCGACCAAGAACTGTACGTCGGCATATGCGGACACCGCCGCAGCCACCTGTTCAGCCGGCACGTCGGGGACTTTGACCAGCGGGTGGTGATGGCGCGTGTCTTCCAATCCAGTGGCTAGAATCACCACAAAGTTATGCGCGCGGGCGGCATCCAGCACCGCCGAGCCTGCCGCCGAATCCAGCCCATACTGGTGGTAGTTGGGATGCAGCCGTATGACGCGCATGCCGAATTCCTGCACACATACATCTAGATCCTCTTCCCAGCCCGGAAACGTCGGGTTGATGGTAAAGGCGGGGAGGAGCCGGTCGGCGTGGGGGTGCACTTCCGAATGCAAGCGGCGGTTGCCGGCAAGCTGGTCTTTGTAGAAGACGTTCTCAAGTGACGACACGACGGCCTTCTCAATGCCGAGCGCGTCCATCTTGTCGAGCAACGCAATATGCGTCGTGTAACGTAGTTTCCGAAACGGCCAATTGCCCAGATACGCGTTGGCATCGATCATGACGCGGCTCCATTGGCGGGTTTCTGTTGGTCAAACAGGGCTTGGGCGTTGCGGTGGAGGATTTTCTCGCGCTCTTCATCACTCAGGTCCGCGCCGTACACCTTGGCAAGTTGGGAGATGAGAGAACGCCCCGGCGCGTCGCTGCCGAAGACGATGTGGTCTGCCGTTTCGTGCTCTACCAGCAAGTCTACGTAACCGTTCATCGCCTCGCCGCCGCCGAGGTCCATATAGACGTTGGGAAGACCGCGCGCGCACTTGGCGCCATACTCGTAATCGCCGCCGCAGTGACCCCAGAAGAAGCTCACGTCCGGATGCCGCAGTGCCAACTCGCGCAGATCCATCGGTGTGGATTCGCCGGGCAGGTTGCCCGTGACCTTGAACCACGTATGCTGGAGCACCGGCAGCTTGTGTTCCGCGCAGAGGCGCATGATGGGATCAAGCCGCGGGTCGTTGCACCGCACCGCTACCCAGAGCTTGACGCCCTGCAGACCGGCATGCGCCGCTAACCTCTCCTCTAGTTCGCGGCAGGCGAAGTCCTCGTGCGCCGGGTTGAGGTACCACATGGGAATAATCCGCTCCGGATGGGCGGCGGCCAGTTCGGCGGTCCAGTCGTTGCAGCGCCTGATCTCGTCCTCCGTCGGGCTCTCGGGCATGCCTGTGCCATCCTTGGGACTCAGGCTGTTCACGCAAAGCGTCACGTCGAGCTCCGCAGCCTGATCCAGCAAATACGCGAATCCATGCGGGTCCGGCCCCAGCCGCGTATGCACGTGGACATCGATGATCATGGTAGAACTGCCGTCCTGTTCTAATGCCTCGCTCTACGCACCCGATTATAGCGTAGACCCAAGACCTGCTTCTCCCGGCCCGGAAGAGTCATCTATTCACGGAAAATTGCATATTCCCTGAGGATCTGGAGACTTTCTACTCTCAGGAAACTCCCACTCTCGTCCCAAGAGAACTCTCCTTGTCCGCGAGAAAGCTCCCTCTCCCGCTGGGAGAGGGTTGGGGTGAGGGGTATTCACTCGCTGCAAAAATCTGGTTTCCGCCGCGGCTAGAGTGAGACTCAATTAACCTGCCGCAGCGGACTCGCTGTCGGGCGCACGGTGATAGCCCCGCGCGACCATCATGGCGAGCAAGAACATGGGAACGGTCACAATCACGCAGACGATGAACGGCAGTTGCAGAAAAACCGACGCCAGCACACCGGAGATGAGGGTGCCACCCAGAATGCCCACCGCCCAGAAGAACTCCGTGATGGCGATGAGCCGGCCCTGTTCCTCCGCCGAGCCGGCCTCCACCACGAGCTTGGGATAGAGACCGGAGAACCACCACAGGCCCATATTTGCCAGCAAGCCGCTGACTGCCAGGCCCCATAGGTTGTTGATGAGCAGCGTGACAAATACCGCGCCGCCCAGTACGAGTACTGCCGCCAAGCGCACCGGCCAACTCGTTCCGTACCTGTCCGCCGCCCAGCCGATGACGAGCTGGGTGGGACTGATGATGAAGAGAATGGCGCTGCCGTAGAGTCCCACAAACGTCACCGAATCCGTGAGCCGGAAGAGTTGCAGCACGAGCAGCAGGTTCATGGTGCCGTAGAAGTAGGTGGCGCTGAAGCGCAGGCCGCAGAGAGACAGAATGCGTGAGTTGCGCAAGAGCGCCAGGTAGTCTGAGAACGAGGCCTTTGGCCCCTCCGCTTCTGGCGCGGGTTCCGATTCGTCCCGCTTGGCCTCTACGGAAGGCAACAACCACGCGGTGAGCGGCACGAGCACCACACCGGCTACGATGGCAACCATACCCAATGTGCCAAAGCCTGCCGTATCGGCAATCCTGCCGCCAATTGCGCTGCCCACCGCCATGGATACGGTGAGGCACAAGAAGTAGTAGGCACCGCCAATCCCCATTTGCGCCAAGGGGAGGCCGCGCGCGAGATACGTGCGGCTACCAATGGTCGCGAATGAGAAGAGCAGGCCGTACACCGGCGCAATGACGAGCAGCAGCACCGGTGACTGCAAGCGCAGCATGAGACCCACCGCAATGGCCCCGCAGAAGCCTAACACCAGTGTCCACTTCGCGCCCAGCCGGTCGGCCAACACGCCGCCGACGAGCAGCATGACGCCATAGACCGCCGTGTTCAGCGAGACGACGATAGAGGTGAAGAAGGGCGGGCGCTCGAGGACTTTCTCCACAAAAACCGGCATGAGGCCGAACACCGGACTCATAAATACGAAGTTCACGAACAAGAAGCCGAACATGATTAGGACCGACCGCCACGAGGCGAATTGGCCCATACGCGCGCGCAAATCCGCAACCATACGCTGTTCCTACCTCCTGCTCGTATGTGTATTCTAGCCGGTTTCCAATGCTGCCACAGGCTTGTCGGTCACTGCCCGGTGCCCGCCGCTCGCCACGAGCATGGCAATCAAGAGTGTGGGAATGTTCAGCCACGCCGCCACCAGGAACGGCGCGCTGAGGTGCACGGTCAAGAGCGCGCCGGCACCCAGAGCGCCCACCACCGCGCCAATGTTCCAAGCCATCTCCGTAACGGCGACGAGGCGGCCTTGTTCATCGTGCGTGCCGCTTTCGGCGACCAGGAGCGGAAAGAGACCGGAGAGCCACCACGCGCCCAGGTGCCCGACGAAAGCCCCACAGACCAGTCCCCAGGCATTGTTGACGAAGATGGCCGCCAGTACCGCCCCGGCGATTACGAGCACAGAGGAAACGAGAACGGGCAGACCGCTGCCCCACCGGTCGGCGGCCCAGCCTACCGGCAACATGGTGGTGCCAATCGTGAGGAGGCTCACCGCGTAGAAGAGCGCCGGGGCAACGGGAGAACCCGTCAAGCGCAGGAGTTGGATGCCAATTACCAGTTGCCCGGTGGCCCAATAGATCGTCGGCAAGCCGCGTAGCAGCAGCAAGAGTTGCACAGAGCGGCGTCGCGCCAACTCCCAATAGCTGCCCAGGGTGACAGGAGCGGCACTCACGTCCTTGGGCGCGACCGGCGGCAGCCAAATCTGCGCGGCGATTGCGGTGGCAATTCCCAAGACCACGATAATCATGCCGGCGAGAGGAAAACCGGACCGCGCGGCGACTATGCCGACGGCGGCGTTGCCGATGGCTGCGCCCAGCGTAAACCCCAACTCATAGAGGTTGCCGAGCAGACCCATGCGCTTGAGCGGCACAGCCAGCACGAGATACGCCCGGCTGCCGGCAGCGTGAAGTGCGAAGAACGTACCGGTGAGCGCCGCCACGATGACGAGCAGCCAGACCTCTTGTGCTATCAACAGAAATCCGGCAACCGCGGGCGTGAGCAAGCCAATGATGAAGGTCCGCTTGGGACGAAACCGGTCCGCCAAAAATCCGCCCACGAGCAACATCGCCGCAAATACGATGTGAAACGTGGATTGGACGATGGACGTGACAATTGGCGCCGCCGCCAATTCACTCTCTACGTAGACCGGCAGTTGCGCGCGGGGAGGATTGGCAGCGCCGACATTGAAGAAGAGGATGACGAAAAAGGCCGACATTGCAACCCACGTGAGGGCATAGACGTTTGAAGAAGACCGGGTCGTGGATGCCATGGGCTGCGCTTGCTTGGACGATGTAGGCTGATTTCGTTTTGGTACGCTGCGCTGAGCGCAAGTGTACTCCGCCTGCTGGCTGCGGGCAAGTTAGCCTAAGGACGGTAGCTTGAGAAAGAGAGGGACCGGAAGCTAAGCAATCTGCAGGATTGCGTGCCAAGCCGGTGAAGCGCGCTGACCGCAATGACCGTCACTCCCGCGCAAGCGGGAGTCCATCTTGACAGCAGAGAAGAACTCTTGACGCGGCACGGTATAGGAGCAGTAAGTGCAGCGCCGTGAAAACCTGGATTCCGGCTTGCGCCGGAATGACGAACAAACTGTGTCGTTCTGTCACACAAGGGTGGCGAGGTGGGTGAGTGTCGCCAGCCATGAAGCGGCCTTAAGCCGTGCCTCTATCGGACCGCTTCCATCGTGGCTGCATGCTTCACGCCAAGGATGTCATCCAAAGCAGGAGGGTAATCGTCGAGGTATTGCAGCGCAAAAACCTGCGCGAGATGGTGGGCTACGCGCGAGCGGAGCAGGGCCATGTCGGGAACTCCAATGGCGGTGGCTGCCGATTCGTCCGGCTCGGAGCGCACCTCCCGAAGCGCAGAGAACTCTTGGGCCACCGACGTCATCGTCACCGCCGGCATCCCGCAGGGCACGATGTGGCTGAAGTAACTAAGGTCGGTGGTGACGTTCAAAGCGAAGCCGTGGCTGCTGATCCAGCGGCTGAAGCGCACGCCGATGGAGGCAATCTTGCGGTCCTCAACCCACACGCCCGTTTTCTGCGGGACGTGCTGCGCCGGTATGCCGGTCTCCTGCAGCGCATCGATGAGCGACTCTTCGAGTTTGCGCAGGTAACTGTGGACTTCACGGCCCCGCGGCCGCAAATCGAGAATAGGATATCCCACCAGTTGCCCCGGGCCGTGATACGTCGCCAGACCGCCGCGGTCCACCTCGATCACGGTCGCACCGAGTGACTCCAGGTACTCCGGAGAGGCGAGCACTTCACTATCGTCGCCTCTACGCCCAATGGTGAACGTATGTGGATGCTCCAGCAGCAGCAGCACGTCGGGAATCACACCCTCATGCCGCGCTTCAACCAAACGCCGCTGCAAGTCCCAGGCCTCACGATACGGCACGGTGCCCAGGTCTACCAAAGCGCAACTGTAATGTTGTCCGGTTGTCACAGCTCTTGCCGCTCCAGCGCATCGACGAGCAAGGGCAAGTCTTCTTTCACCGTCTGCCAAACAATGTCATAGTCGATTTTGAAGTATTCATGCACCAGTTGGTTGCGCATTCCAATTACCTCTCGCCACGGGATTGCTGGGTACTCTTGTCGAGAATCTGGGGAGACTTGCCGCGCCGCCTCTCCTGCAATGCGCAGACACTCGACGATGGCACGCGCCAACATGCGATCCGAGTCTAAGTCGGCACGATTCTTGCCTTCAGCAAAGGCAAGTGCTTCCTGCGCTGCTTCCAGCATATGCCGGAGCCGAGATCGGTCATCCGTATCCATAGACCGGATATGCCGAGGAGATTACTTCATCGCGAAAATACGGAGACAGTCCGTTAGGAGTACGTATGTCAATCTCGTGCCCATCCAACAGCGGCGAAAGCTCCCACGCAATCCGCGCCAGGGTGAAGTAGCCCGGCGTCCGTCCCGGCTCGAACTCGACCAGCACGTCAACGTCGCTGTCGTCGGCAAAGTCTGCGCGCAACACCGAGCCAAAGAGCGCCAGCGTGCGGATGTGATACCGCTGACAGACCGCGGCAACTTGCTCCCGGGGCACAGGAATTTGAGGTTCAGCCTGTACCTGCTTAGCCACTTTTCTTCCCTTCACGTCGCGGGCGTCGTTCGGCGTGCTCTTAAGAATTAAGCCCAAACCGCAAGGTTGTCCTTGCTCATCAAGACATTGCCACGATGCGCGACAGGACGATGCTTCTCTCCATTATCGCACGGCGCAAGCAGGGGCGGGATAATCCGTACTAGGTTTAGCTACCAGGGAGACTTCATACAGCGTGTGACTCGCCGTGAGACTTGCGCCTCAGCGTCTCATTCACAGGGCGGGCTTACGTCCCACGGCAATCAGACGCTCGGCCTCGCGGTCGTACGGTGCGCCGTGGATGCCGCCGTAGAGCTTCACGTCCGCAAAGCCGGCGGCGGTGAAGCGGTCTTTGAGTTCCTGGCCGGAATAAATGGTGTGGTCAATCGTGTGGACGCGCACAGTGTTGCCGTTGATGATCGTCCACTCCATGCGGACCCTTGTCCAGTCATCCAAGACTTCACGCCTATCGATCACCACGGCACCATCGGCATGCTTCCGCGATCTCGCGGGCTCGAACTTTCCGGCCACCAGTTCCTTGCCCACCACGTCCATCACCAGCGCACCGCCCGGCCGCAGGCTTTCGTAGATATTTCGCAGCACCGTGAGGTCTTCATCCTTGTTCTCAAAGTAGCCAAACGACGTAAACATGCTGAGAGCCAGATCAAATGTCCCCGGCCACACAAACGTCCGCATGTCGTCTTGGACCCACTCGACCTCCACGTCTTCCGCAGCCGCCCGTTCCTGCGCTTTAGCGAGAAAGAACGCCGTTCTATCCACGCCGGTCACGCAAAACCCGCGCCGTGCCAGCGGAATAGCGAAACGTCCCGGGCCACAACAAAGATCGAGAATTGACTGTGGCTTTGCGCCAACCAGCGCCAGCAACGGCGCAACCTCCGCCTCTGCGGCGGCAATCCACGAGGGCGAGAACAGGTACGGATACGTATCAACCCAGAGCGAATCGTCCTCGAACCATTGCGTCATGGTGCCCGCCTGTCTATCTCTGTGGGTACAAATGAGAACGGTAGCCTGTCGCTGCTACGAAACTCTACCCACTCGGCTCGTCATTCTTGCGAACTGCTCTGCCCCTTCGTGGGGCATCTACGCGGCGCCTAACGTGTTAGGAAAAGATTCTTCTCGAAATTCCAGTATGTTCCAGATTAACGAACAGCCTAATGTTCAAGACCCTCCTCAATTTTACCCTTATTGAGAAACAGGCAAGGTCCCAATCACCTCAGGGAGCAGGCTTACTGCCCACGACAATTAGACGTTCTGCCTGGCGGTCGTACGGAGCGCCGTCAATGCTGCCGTAGAGCCGCACGTCACCAAAGCCCACGGCAGTAAGTCGGTCCTTGAGCTCTTGGCCGGAGTAGATCGTGTGGTGGAACGTGTAGATTCGCACCGTGTCACCTCGGATGATCGTCCATTCATTACGAATACGTGTCCACTCGTCGAAGACCTCATGGCGTCGTAGTATCACGGATCCGTCCGCTAGCTTCCTGGACGCCGTGGACTTAAAAGCCTGTGCCAGCTGTTTCTTTCCCATCACGTCCATGACCAAAACACCGCCCGGTCGCAGGCTTCCCAGGATGTTCCGCAGCACCGTAAGGTCCTCTTCCTTATCGTCGAAGTAGCCAAATGACGTGAACATGCTGAGGACCAGATCGAAAGCGTTCGGCTGTAAAAACGTCCGTATGTCATCTTGGACCCAAGAAACATCGACGTTTTCCACGGTTGCCAATTCCCTGGCCTTATTGAGAAAAAACGCCGTTCTATCTACGCCGGTGACGTGAAAACCGCGCCGGGCCAGGGGTACGGCGTAGCGACCCGGCCCGCAGCAAAGGTCGAGAACGGCTTGTGGCCGCGCGCCAACCAACGCCATTATCTGGTCAACTTCCTCTTCTTCGGCCGCGATTCTCGATGACGAAAACATGAAGGGGTATGTGTCAACCCAAAAGGACTCGTCCTCGAACCATTGCGTCATGGTGGCCTGACTATCCTTTCTTCACTGAGATAGTTCTCTAGAGGACGAATACGTACCTTCTGAGGGGCCTAACCCAACACACCGTCATCCCTCCCCACGCGGGAATCCAGCTTCTCGCAATAGATCCGCACAGCAAGCGGGGGACAAGCCCCCGCGCTACCAGGGCAAGACAAGACACAGTCCGTCATTCC
>JAAXIC010000007.1 GCA_012270555.1 Chloroflexota bacterium | reverse complement strand
ACCTGGTACGTGGCGCCACCGACACGGCGCGGTCGCACTTCGACGAGGGGCGTCACGTTGCGCACGGCTTGATCGAAGACATCCAAGCCGGAGCGGCCGGTGCGCGACTCAATGATGTCAAAAGCGCCATAGACGAACCGCTCCGTCGTGCTCTTCTTGCCGCATTGCATGAGTTTGTTGATAAACTGCTGCAACGTGACACTGCGAAACTTCGGATCCGGCGGAATTCTCCGCTTTGTCACTTTCTCTCGCCGTGGCATGCTCAACTGCCCTTTACACACAACAGCGTTGTCAGCTTCGATGTCGAGGCCAACAACTGCTGTAAGAAACTAACCGTCGTGTACTTTAGCGCAACGAGTGTGCGCCTAAGAGGCACCCGCACCCGTAACCGGTCGAGACCGTCTGGTACCGTACTTGGAGCGACTCTTGTTGCGCTCCTGGGGCGCACCCGCGTGCGTGTACACGCCCTCGGCGTCTAGCGTGCCCCGTACTATATGGTAACGAACGCCCGGAACGTCCTTTACGCGGCCGCCGCGGATAAGAACCACTGAGTGCTCCTGCAAGTTGTGGCCCTCACCGGGAATATAGGCCGTTACTTCCCTGCCGTTAGTCAACCGCACGCGCGCCACCTTCCGCAGAGCGGAATTCGGCTTTCTGGGCGTCAGTGTGCGCACGGAAATGCAGACACCGCGCTTTTGCGGCGAGCCATCGGTGCGAACGGACCGATTCTTAAGGGCGTTGAAGTTCCAATGCAAGTCCGGGGACTTGCCTTTGACGGTCTTGGACTTTCGCCCTCGCCGTACAAGTTGATTGGTTGTCGGCACGGTTCAAACCTACTATGTATTGACCTCTGAGATCACAACACACGCAAAGATAGAGTTTATCATTTGCAGTTTCCCGTGTCAACAAGAAGCCGGCAGGGAATCTCGTTTTGCACACCCGGTGCCGATGCACACGCGCGTAGCCACATGTGCGCTAGTTGGGACTTCCGCCCTTAGGATGTGCCCATGCGGCGCGGCAACGCGTGGTCTGTAGCAATGATCGTGTCGAGCAGGGCCGCAACCAACTCAGTCCGAACGTCTCTGTACCCGACGTCAGCCCACAGGTTTTGCAACTCGTCCGGGTCTTCTTGCAAGTCGAAGAGTTCACCGTAGGTTTGACCTGCGTACACCGTCAGGCGGTAGCGCTCAGTGACGAGGGTACGCAAACGCAGTCCAAGATCGTCCTGGTCGTCCTCCACTACGGCTCGTCCTGAAGTTGCGGTATCCGTGCCTGTCAAAATCGGCAGGAGACTCTGTCCGGGCCAGGCCGGCAACTCGGACACGCCAACCCGATTGGGCGGCTTGGGCCCCTCAGGGATGGGCACACCCGCGATATCGAGAATTGTGGGAGCAAAGTCGAGGAGACTCACCACATCTGAGCACATTGCGCCCGCCGCGAATTTGCCCGGCCAACTGAAAATGAGTGGTACCCGGATCACGCTGTCAATGTGATACGGACCCTTGCCCCACATGCCGTGGTCGCCTAAGGCCTCCCCGTGGTCGGCGGCAAAGATTACAACCGTGTCTTGTTCCAAACCGCTATCCCGCAGGGCCTGTAAGACCCTGCCCACGTTTTCATCGATCATTTCGATCAGCCCGTAGTAGTGTGCAGCACACTCGTTGCGGTACGGGTCGATGTCGCTGCCTTTCGTAGGACGCGCGTAGATTTCGGCAATGTGCGGCGGCAAGTCGTCAAACTCGCCCGCGCGCCGCTTCGGCGGTGGAATGTCGGCGGAATCGTACGTGTAGCAAAAGGGCGCGGTCGGCGCGAGCGGCACGTGCGGATCAGCGATTGAGCACCAGAGAAAGAACGGCCTGCGTGACGGCGTGCGGTCGTCCGCAGGCTCCCCGGCTTCTTGTCCAAAGTGCTTCAAGTATTCAATTGTGCGGTCACACGTCCACGTCATCGGGTGCAGTTCAAAAGGAAGGGCCCATTTATAGGAAGTCACATAGGTCTCCCGCGCCGGACTGGGGGGATCGAGCGGCACTGCCTCATGAAAGAGATGGGCGTGTTCAGGATGCTCCCTATCCAGCCACGTCACGTACTCTCCCCACGACCCGTGCCCATGACCGTTCACGAAGCGGACTTCTTCAAGGCCGTAGTAGGGTGTAGGCAAACTCTGCATGCGACCGGAGTGCCATAAGTCCCGCGCCTCAGGAAATTCCTGTGGGTCAACTTCCTCCAGCGGCAAGCTTGGCGGCGTAAGGCTCGTGCGCAGGTGGGGCTTGCCTGTGTAGCGAGTCTGATAACCGGCGTCGCGTAGCGCGGCCGGCATGGTCGGAATGTCATAGCCGAGCGGTATACCGTTCGTGCGGACACGGTGCCCACGTGTCGTTAAGCCTGTGAAGAGCGTGGCCCGCGACGGCGTGCAAAGCGGATTGGACACATAGGCGCGCGTAAAAGCAACCCCTCGCTGCGCCAGCGCATCGATGTTTGGCGTCTGCACGATCGGATGCCCCGCATAGCCCAGACACGTCGGGTTATGCTGATCGGTGGTGATGATGAGGAAGTTCGGGCGGTCAAATTGAGGCATTCGGAAGGATACTGGCTCTCTCTGCCGGTTGTGTCGGCGCTCACGTGGGACAGGACTTGCCACAACGTAAAGACAGTTAAGGTTAACACCTATCGTTGCGAGTGGCGCGCTGGGCATCGTATCATTCACATTGTCTCTGGGCAACGGAAGCGGATAGCTTCATTGTCCAGACGCCCAATTGTTGGAGCGAGACCTTTGTGGAAGTCTAGTCGACTGGATTGATCGAGAATTCAGTAGAAGAACAGCTTTGCCAGCAGGACTTTCAGCCCTGCCGGTCGCGAGCGGAGGCACGGGTGGAAGAGCCTTCTTTAGGTCTGAGCGATATCCGGGAAGACGTGCGCGGAAGTGTTTCCCGTCAAGGATACGGCGCCACGTCCCAGATTGAGGGCGTGCAGTTTCTGCCTCTCCAGACCTTTGTAGAAGATGGGGGGACGTTTACGGAACTGGGCCGCTTGGTGGAAGGAGCCCTAACGGGGCTTGACGGATTTGAGGTGCGTCAAGTCAATTGTTCTCTGATGGCGGCGGGCGCCATCAAGGCCTGGCATCTGCACTTCAACCAAGAAGACCTTTGGTTTGTGCCGCCGTCGCAGGCGCTCGTGGTTGGTCTCTGGGATGTGCGCGAAAACTCCCCCACAACGGGCAACACGCTGCGGTTCGTTCTGGGGCGAGGTCGCAGTCAACTCCTCTACATTCCGCGCGGCGTCGCACACGGGGCGGCCAATCTAGGGAGCAGCGACGCTTTCCTCTTCTACTTTGTCAACCAGCAGTTTGACGCTCAGGACCCTGACGAGCGCCGACTGCCCTATGACGCATTGGGCAAGGACTTCTGGGAAGTTCGCCCCGGATAGCCTCAAAGAACGCGGGCGAGAACCGGCTGAGGGTTGGTGGGAAGCATTTGCGCCGGTCTTGCGGCTGCTCTATCTTCCGCGCGCCGAATATCAGACCGGGCTTGTCCACCGAACAATGGTCGCTCCCCAGGCCAGGCCGGCCCCAAAAGCGACCATCGCCACGGTGTCTCCCGGTTTGACGCGCCCTGCTTCGATTGCCTCGCAGAGCGCCACCGGAATCGACGCGGCTGAGGTATTGCCGTACTTTTCGACGTTGGTGAAGACTTTCTCCAGTGGAAGTCCGAGGGTCTGGGCGGCGGAGTGGATGATACGGATGTTCGCTTGGTGCGGAATCAAGAGATCGATATGATCGAGCGTGATCTCGGCCTTCTCTACGGCAGCTTTCAGTGAGGACGTCATAGCCGTGACGGCAAAGCGGTACACTTCGCGTCCGTTCATGTACAGCTTCCCCTCGGTCGGCAGCATAAGCAGATCACCGCCGGTGCCGTCAGACCCCAGATCGATTGCCAAAGGCCCCCCGGGATCACGTGACGCCTGTACTACCACGGCGCCGGCGGCATCGCCGAAGAGCACGCACGTCGAGCGGTCCGTCCAATCGACGTGGCGGGTAAGCACCTCCGAGCCGACGACAAGGATCGTCTGGTACTGGCGTGAAGCGACAAATCCCTGCGCCACGGCGAGCCCGTGGATGAAGCCTGCGCAAGCCTGATTGAGATCGAGCGCGGCGGCGTTTCCAAGCCCTAGCCGTTCCTGAATGCGGTTGCCGATGCTGGGAAAGAGCGCTTCCGGCGTGCAACTGGCGGCGATCACCATATCAACGTCCTCAGCTTGCACACCAGCTCGCGCGAGCGCTTTGCTAGCGGCAGCAGCGCCGAGAGAATCCGTAGTATCGCAGTCGGCAACAATACGGCGCTCGCGGATGCCCGTGCGGCTGACGATCCACTCGTCCGCGGTCTTCACCATCTTTTCGAGGTCGGCATTCGTCAGACGCCGTTCGGGCAGTGCCTTGCCCCACCCTGTGATGTGTGCGTACATAGTTTGACTGCTTGCTGGTGGCCTGTGAAGTCCGGGTTCAGCGATTTCTTATCGTAGGGTCTTTGTCGTGAAGGGTCAACTGAGCGGGCTCGCTCCAGGCGCACCCGACTTGCTGCAGCACTGCGGCCAAATCAAGGGCAAGCGGCGCCCGATACCGTACGCGCTCCCGCGTTGTCGGGTGCACGAAGCCAAGGGTGTGCGCGTGCAAGAACGTACGCTCTAGTCCCGGTAACACGGTCTTGCGCCCATACTGCGGGTCCCCGACGATGGGGAAACCGGCGGCAGCCAGATGGACGCGGATCTGGTGGGTGCGCCCCGTATCCGGGGTTACTTGCAGGAGCGTGTAACGGCCTAACGCTTCAAGTACGGCAAAGTGCGTAACCGCGGGTTTGCCATCCCGCACGACACTCATCGCCGTCCGCCGTTTGGGATGACGTCCCACCGGCGCGTCGATGACGCCGCGCTCGACCGCGGGACTACCCTCCGCGAGCGTAAGGTACGTCTTCGCCACGGTACGCGCGGCAAATTGCTCCACCAGGTATGCGTGGGCGGAAGGACTGCGCGCGACTACCAGCACGCCGGAGGTGTCTTTGTCCAGCCGATGCACAATACCCGGACGCAGGCAATCGCCGACGTTCAAGAGTTCGGGAAACCGGCTGAGAAGTTGGTTGACGAGCGTGCCGGCAGGCTGTCCGGCGCCGGGATGTACCACCAGTCCTGCCGGCTTATCAACCACGATGATCGCATCATCGCTGTGCAGAATCAGCACTGTGAGCGGTTCGGCCTTGAGGCTTGGCTGCGTGGTGTCTGGCACCGTGATCGTGATTGCGGCCCCGGCATGAACGCGCGTAGACGGTTCAGCCGGTCGCCCGGCAACGTCTACACGATTTTCCGTGATGAGCCGCTTCACTTGCGAGCGGCTGAGTTCCGGCTCAGTGTTGGCAATATAGACGTCGAGGCGTTTGCCCTCATCACCGCAGGTGGGCGTCAGAAAAATCGTGGGCATTGCGTTGCACGCACCTGCTGACGTGTCACGAAGGCGACGATTCAGGGTTTGCGTCGCGGGGTTGACGGTCTTGCCAGAGGAGGACGAAGGCGAGGCCGATGGCGCCAATGACGACGCAACTGTCGGCGACGTTGAAGGCCGGCCAGTAGGGCACTTTGACAAAGTCGACCACGTAGCCCAGGCGAATGCGGTCGATCAGGTTGCCAAGCGCGCCGCCAAGCTCTAAGGAAAGCGCCAACGTGAGCAAGAAGGACTGCCCCAAGGTCTTTACGAGATAGTAGATGATGACACCAATCAAGATGACGATAGGGATTGTAAGGACATACGGGATTCCCGTGAGCATGCCGAAGGCGACGCCGGTGTTTGTAACAAACGTGAGACGCAGCAGATCCCCAATGATCGAAACGGTGCCTTGCGGCTTCAGCCACTCCACGATGAAGGCTTTTGTGATCTGATCGCTGACGATAATAAAAGCCGTGACCAGCAGCGGCCAGATTATTTGTTTGCTCTTGATTTGCAGCAGAAATGCAGACACGGGCGGACTCCGTTGGTTGGTCGTACGCCGAGGCGTAGGGTGAGGTCTTTCGTCCGGTGTTGGGCCCAATCCCGAGCACGTTTTGCAGTCCTCAGACGCACCTATCGTACCATAGCCGCGTCTACGAGGGAGACATATCAACAGTGAGGTGGAAACGGTATTGGCCTGTGGCGGGGCCAATGCACGAGAGGCAATTAAGAAGCATGTTATAATGCCCCTAGAATTCTCCTTCGATTACACGAGGCGCAATTGACGCGCCATCCGATTACGGCAATGTGGAGGTATGCGCAAGCATGGCAAAAGAGGCAGTTGCAGCGAGAGACGTGGCGACACAGCACAAATGGGTGTATCGCTTTGAAGACGGTGACGCGACCATGCGTGACCTGCTGGGCGGCAAGGGGGCAAATTGCGCCGAGATGATGCGCGCCGGTCTGCCGGTGCCACCCGGATTCGTCGTGACCACGGAAGCCTGCAACGCATTCTATGAGTCGGACGAGCAGTTCCCCGCCGGCATGTGGGAGCAGGTGCTGGAGGCGCTCAAAGAGTTGGAAGAAAAGACCGGCAAGCGGCTTGGCGACGTGGATAATCCCTTGCTGGTTTCCGTCCGCTCCGGCGCGAAGTTCAGCATGCCCGGCATGATGGACACCATTCTCAACCTGGGCCTCAATGACGACACGCTCGCGGGCGTGATCGCGCAGACGCAGAATGAGCGCTTTGCCTGGGACTCGTACCGTCGCTTTGTCCAGATGTACGGCAACGTCGTGTTGGAGGTAGAAAAGGAGCACTTCGAGCACGCATTAGAGGCTATTAAGGATGAGGCAGGGATAGAGGAAGACGTAGACCTCACCGTAGCCCACCTCCAAGAGGCAGTCCGGCGTTTCAAAGATATTGTTCAGAACGAGGCCAACAGGGACTTTCCGACTGCCCCGCTGGACCAACTCCACGGAGCAATCGAGGCCGTCTTTGCTTCGTGGAACAACCGGCGTGCCATCGACTACCGCAACTTCCACAAGATTCCCCACTCTCTCGGTACCGCCGTAAACGTGCAGGCGATGGTCTTCGGCAACATGGGCAGCGACTCTGGAACCGGTGTCGCCTTCACCCGCAATCCCTCTACCGGCGAACCGATCCTCTTTGGCGAATTTCTTGAGAATGCGCAGGGTGAGGACGTTGTCGCCGGTGTACGTACGCCGCTGCCCATTGCCAAACTGCAGGAAGTGTGGCCGGACATCTATACGGAATTTGCTGAGATCGCCCAGCGTCTCGAAAACCACTACCGCGAAATGCAGGACATGGAGTTCACCATCGAGAGGGGAACGCTCTACATGCTGCAAACGCGCACGGGCAAGCGTACGGCAAGCGCGGCGGTGAGAATTGCCGTGGATATGTTCAATGAGGGCCTCATCAGTAAAGAAGAGGCCATCTCCCGCGTCGAGCCGGAGCAGATCGACCAACTGCTCCACCCGCGCATCGACCCCGAGGCCGCGGTGAGCGTCATTGCCAAGGGTCTGAATGCCTCGCCCGGCGCTGCCGTCGGGATGGCATTCTTCGATCCCGATGAGGCGGAAGCCGTTGCCCGGCAAGGGCACAACGTGATCCTGGTGCGACCGGAGACTAGCCCCGACGACGTGCACGGCATGATTGCGTCACAAGGCATCTTGACGGCGCGCGGCGGCGCGACGAGTCACGCGGCGGTGGTTGCGCGCGGTTTGGGCAAGCCCTGCGTCGCCGGTTGCGATGAGATTCGTATTGATATGGAGCACGAACGCTTTACGGCCGGTGATGTGACGATAAATAAGCGGGACTTCATTTCCCTCAACGGCAGCACCGGTGAGGTCATCTTGGGTGAAGTACCGCTGATCCAGCCCGAAATCACGGCGGAAATGAGCGAGTTGCTCCGTTGGGCGGACGCAATTCGGCGCCTGGAAGTGTGGGCCAATGCGGATTACCCGCGCGATGCTGCGCTGGCGCGCGAGTACGGCGCGCAGGGCATCGGCCTCTGCCGCACGGAGCACATGTTCTTTGAGGAAGACCGGTTACCCGTCGTGCAGCAGATGATCTTGGCAAGCAGTTCGAGTGAGCGCCAGGCCGCTCTAGACAAACTGCTGCCCATCCAGCGCGGTGACTTCGCGGGAATTCTGCGGGCCATGGACGGTCTGCCGGTCGTGATCCGTTTGCTCGACCCGCCGCTGCATGAGTTCTTGCCCGACTACGCGGAGTTGCTGGAGGAAGTCGCGACGTTGCGGGCCACTGGCGAAAACCCAAAGCAGCTTGCGGAGCGGCAGCGGCTTTTGGAAAACGTCGCGTCCTTGCGGGAAGCGAATCCCATGCTCGGCTTGCGCGGCTGCCGGCTGGGACTCGAATATCCCGAAATCTACGAAATGCAGGTGCGGGCAATTCTGGAGGCGGCGCTCACTATAAAGAAAGAAGGCGGCGATCCTCATCCTGAAATCATGATCCCGCTTGTTAGCCACGCGAATGAACTCGGCGTGCTGCAAGAAGACTTAGAGCGCGTTGCAAAGAAGGTGGAAGCGGAGCAAGGCGACAGTGTGGCGTATAAGTTCGGCACCATGATCGAGGTGCCACGGGCCGCGCTTACGGCCGCGGAGATAGCGGAGCACGCGGAGTTCTTTAGCTTTGGCACGAATGACCTTACCCAGACCACCTATGGGTATTCGCGTGACGACGCGGAAGGGAAGTTCCTTTTGAACTATGTCGAGAATGCCATTCTGCCGGAGAACCCGTTTCAGGTGCTCGACAGGGACGGCGTGGGCCGCTTGGTTTCAATTGCCGTCGCAGAAGGCAGAAAGACACGCCCTGATCTTGAAGTGGGCATCTGCGGAGAGCACGGCGGCGATCCTAGTTCGATTTATTTCTGCCATGGCGTCGGCCTGGACTATGTGTCCTGTTCACCCTACCGCGTGCCGGTGGCGCGCATCGCTGCGGCGCAAGTAACGCTTGAGAAACAGGGTGCTGCGGATAGATAACAGATAGCCATGACGTAATTCGATACTCCTGAGGAGGGTACCGTGGGCTCAATTGCAGATGCCGATCTCTTGCGGGCGCTGGAAGAACAGCCGGAAGAATGGGGCCAAGTGCGGATTAGCGTACCCCCGGAAACCGGCAAGTTTCTCCACGTGCTGGTGCACATCACCAAACCCAAGCGCATTCTCGAGATCGGGATGTTTCACGGCTATTCTACTCTCTGGACTGGGTTGGCCGCGCGTGCTGTCGGCGCCAGCATCACTACTCTGGAACTCGAGGCTGAGAAAGTCGCCGTGGCCGAAGCGAATTTTGCCAAGGCCGGCTTGTCGGACATCATCACCGTGATTCAGGGTGACGGGAAACAGACCTTGGCTGCACTCGCAGGACCATACGATCTCGTTTTTCTCGATGCGGCTAAGGAAGACTATGCGGCCTATTTCGATCTGATCTATCCCCGGCTTTCCCCGGGCGGTGTCATCGTGGCCGATAACGCCGTCTCCCACGGTGAATACCTGACCGACTACTTCGACAAGGCGCGAAACCATCCAAACTGTGTGAGCGTCCTCGTGCCCATTGGGACGGGAGAAGAGGTGACGTACAAGAAGGGCTAATTGTGGATGAGCGCGAAAGATCGACAGACTCTTCCACGCTGCAACGGATCCGGTTGACCTCCTCACTGCGCAGAAAAGGGATTCGCGATACGCGCATTCTCAATGCAATTGGGGAGGTTCCCCGCGAGCATTTCGTAGACGACAGTTTGCGCTCCGAGGCGTACCGGGACAACCCCTTGCCCATCGGAGAGGGTCAGACGATTTCCCAACCGTATGTGGTAGCCTTGATGACGGAAGCGCTATCCCTGACGGGCAAGGAGCACGTGCTTGAGATCGGCACCGGTTCCGGCTACCAGACGGCGCTTCTCTGCTGCTTGGCGCGAGACGTTGTCTCTATCGAGCGCTTTGCGGAACTCGCCGACGGCGCCGAGCGCCGCCTGTGCGCTCTAGGCCGCACGAACTACGCGATTCACGTTTCCGACGGCACGAAAGGATGGCCGAGTAAGGCGCCCTATGACGCCATCATCGTGTCCGCGGCGGCGCCACGTACCCCGAAGCCTCTCCTAGGTCAACTCGCGCAAGGAGGCCGGTGCGTTATTCCCGTAGGCAGTCGTGAAAGCCAGTCGCTCCTCTTCTTGCAGCGGAAGAAAAACAAAACTGAGCAACGTGATCTTGGCGCGGTGCGCTTCGTGCCGCTGGTGGGTGAATATGGCTGGCCCGAGGACAGGGAGTAGCCTCTCAGTTTAGCTGCATGTATAATGCTGCAAAGCATGGAGTCCAAATACCCCGTGCACAAATTCCCTGAAGACGTGTTGCCTACAGCGTGTGTAGCACACACAAGGAATAGCGGAAAAGAGGCGTAGGCTTCGCGCAGCGTAGGCTTTGCAAAGTGGCATCCAGCCTACCGGATGCAGTAACAGTGAAGCCGGCACTAATATTGGCCGACTAGAGGACAACGATGGAAGAGTCCATTTCTGCGTTTCTCGATCACATCATGCAGCAGCGAGAGCTGTCAGCGAATACGCGGGCCGCATATCAAAATGACTTGTCCCAGTTGACGAGATTCCTGCGTGCACAGGGTGTTGATAACTGGCAGATAGACCGCATCCGGGTTGGAGCATTTGCGCAGGACCTCTTGGATCGCGGCTATAGTGCATCGACACGGGCGCGGAAGGTCGCCGCGGTGCGTTCCTTTTACCGCTATCTCTGCGAGCAGGGTATCGTCGCTGAGGATCCGACCAAGGAACTCGGCAGTACCCACGTGGAGCGCATGGTGCCAACCGTACTCACCCATGCTCAGGTGAAAGCGCTGTTTGCCGCCGCAGAGGAAAAGTCCTCACCGGAAGCACTCCGCGATTTGAGCATTCTGCAACTTCTCTACAGCACCGGCCTGCGCATTACGGAGGCGCTTAGCATCGACGTAGACGACGTGGACAGAGAGAGTCCGCAGGTTGTTCTGCGCGCGCGTAACAAGCAATCCGTAGTGCCAATCGATGATACCTGCTTGGCTGCTATAGAGCGCTACCTCGCGGAGAGCCGCCCGCAATTGCAAACATCGCGCTCCGGCGAAGCACTCTTTCTCAATCATCGCGGTCAGCGTCTCACGCGCCAGGGGTTTTGGCTTATCCTGAAAGGCTATGCCCGCGCGGCGCGGCTGCCTGCGGTTACGCCCCAGACGCTGCGCCATACATTTGCCGCGCACGCGCTCGAGGGCAGCGTACCCCTACAGCGCGTACGCTCGATGCTCGGCCACACGAGCACGAGCACCACGCAGCGCTACGCTCAACTTGCGGAAGCGCGAAGCGCCGCCGAGCCTGAGAACGATGAGAATACCCAGGACTAAAGGGCTGTCAAAGTGCAAAGGCCGCCGGGAGATGGCGGCCTTATTCGTTGCGCTGTTGCTAGCGGCCTCGTTCCTTATGGTCGCGTGCTCGCAGGTCGTACCCGGTCTGGACGAACTCTATCCTGACGGTGAGCAGCCGACCGGCATTGCGCCTCCCGCTGAATCCTTCCAACCGCTTGCGCCCGCCACTCAGGCAGAGAAAACCCTCCAACGGCTTCTCGCAACGGAGAAGCCGGAGCGCGACCTCTTCGATCTGGGCAGGCGCTATAAAGGTATCGCGCAAAACGTAGACCGCATTGTGAACGCGGCACAGCCGGATTACGCAGTGGGAACGGTGCAGACGTTTTGGGTGGCCGACGACGCGAACAGTACGTATTACCAGATTAGGGCGGAGCTGCGCGGCAAGTCAGAAAACCTCTACATGTATGTGGAGGAGGGGCTGGACATTCCTCAATCCGGCATCGACAAGACCATCCAGGTGTTTGAGGAGACTATCTACCCCACTGTGCGCAGATACTACGGAGAAGAGTGGAGTCCGGGCGTAGACAACGATCCAAGGATCACGGTGCTCAACGCCCGCATTCCCGGAGTGGGAGGATACTATTCTTCAGCCGATGAGTTTCCAAGCGATGTTAATCCCTTCAGCAATGAACGCGAGATGTTCTACATAAACGTGGATGGGCAGGAATACGGTCCTGGAACCGAATTCTACCTCTCCACGCTTTGTCACGAATTCCAACACATGGTGCACTGGAACCAGAATGCCTCCCAGGAGACATGGCTGAACGAAGGGGCCTCGATGGTCGCCTCGGTGCTGTGCGGCTATAGCCTGGGTGGCATCGCCACCTGGTATGCGGCAAACCCGGATGTTCAGCTCACGCATTGGAGCGTCGATCCAAGGGACCCAAGGGATGTGTTTCCGCACTATGCGGCAGCCTATCTTTTCATGGAGTACTTCGCGCAGCACTACGGCGGCTACGAAAAACTGCGGACGCTGATAGCGTTGCCTCTGCGCGGCCAGGCAACGGTGGATGCGTACTTGGCGGGTGAGGGGTACGCCGTCGACTTCAATGACGTTTTCGCCGACTGGACCGCGGCGAACTACATAGACGACGAACGGCCGGCAGCAGGCGCCTATTACTACGATGTGCGCTTGCCGCGCATGCGCCCTCAGGAGATTGCACGCGGACGGACCCTGGATAAGAATCTCACGGTTAAACAGTTTGGGGCCAAGTATGTTGACCTCCGCATACCGCAGGGCAACTACACATTGGACTTTCGGGGTGCGGCACAGGTACGTATCTTTCCTACCACTGCCCCCAGCGGCACCCATGTCTGGTGGGGCAATCGCTCCGACATGGCAGCCACTTCCCTTACGCGCGAGGTCGATCTGCGGGATGCCGTGACTGCCGTGTTTCGCTTCAAGACGTGGTATGACATCGAAGTAGACTTTGATTACGCCTACGTCGCGGCTTCAACCGATGGCGGTAAGACGTGGCAGACTCTACCGGGCATGAGTACAACGACGGAGAACCCAAATGGAAACAACCTCGGCCACGGGTTTACGGGCAAAAGCGGTGGCGGGGACGCTGCCCTATGGATCGATGAAGAGGTAAATCTCGACGACTATGTCGGCAAACGCATACTCCTCCGCTTCGAGTACGTCACCGATGATGCCGTGAACGGTGTGGGCTTCTTGGTGGATGACTTTTCCATTAGCGGCATCGAGTTCAGCGACGATGCGGAGTCCGACGGCGATTGGGAGGCGAGGGGCTTCTTCCGCACGGACGGCGTCTTGCCGCAGTACTTTATCGTACAGCTTGTACGCTATGTGGACGGCCTGCCGTCAGTGGAGCGCGTCATGCTGCGAGCGCACGACAGCATGGATGTCTCTTTCTCGTTAGATGACTACGGTCAGGAATTGCAGCATGCCGCCCTTATCGTGAGCGGCGTGACGCCCGTGACTACCGAAGTTGCCCATTTCAACGTGCGTCTCGTGCCGGTGGCTGACGAATGAGGCTTACCATCAATTAGAGGGTAAGTCCTGCGCCACCTTGTTTCTAGACGCGGCCGGCCAACTCTCCGTGACGCTGGATATACGCTTGTACCGCCAGCAGAAACTCCGCGTGGCTCCAGGTGCAGGGGTTTACTGACAAAGGCGCATGCGTGTAGGGGTGGAATTGCTCAGCGAGCATGCCGGTAGAGAGGGCATGGCGCTGCGCCCACCGGAGGAGATCTGCCGCAGGTTTCAAGTCATCGAGGGATTGGGCACGCACGATGTGCCAGCGGCAGAGCCACATCGTCGTAACGGCCCAGGGATTGCCCGGCACATTCCCCACGTCCGTGCTCACCTGGTGAAACCGATCGTTTTCCGAGCGGGCAAGACCGCCAACTTCCGTATGGCACCAGAGCTGTTGGCGTACGGCGGACATGGTACGCTGCATGCGCTCGTCATCGGGCGAAATCATGCTGAACAGAAAGAGACCGGCGATGCTCGCGTCTATGGTGGGGTCGGGAATTGGCTCACGGGTGCCGAAGATACGGAGGCGGGTGACGTAGCGCCCCGTTTCCTCGTCATAGAAGAGTGTATCGAACTGGCGGCTAATCTGCGTAGCGGCTTCTTCCGCGGCGGCGGTGAGTTCAGGCTGTCCGAAGGCTGCGGTGAAGGTACAGGCGGCCCGCAATCCCGCCCACGTAGCAGCCAGCGTATAGGCGTGCAGGCCGTAGGTCTCTTCCCACAGATCGAAACTGGGCAGCGGCAGTCCGGTATCGGGATTGCGGTGGCTAAGCAGGAAGTCGAGGGCGGGTTGCACGAGATCGGTGTAGAGAGAGCGCACATAGTCGAAGTCACGATCTAAGCTAAAGTGCTCACCCAGCGCCCACAGCAGCATCGCCGTATTGTCAGCCGCCACCGGGAGCGTCTCCCTGCCATCGGGGTCCACCCACGGATGGTTGAGGCTGCCTACCGCGCCGTGCGGCGTGTACTTGGAGAACAGGAATCCCTCCGGCGAGGGAAGCTGGCGGCAGAACGTGTAGAACTGGCGGGTAAGGTCCGTGTACCCGGCGCGGTCAAGCGCCACGGCGGCAATCGCCCCTACTCGTGGAAAAAGATAGCTGTACGTGTCTCCGGTCTCCCGGGCGATGTCAGGATCATTGCCGGCGATGATTGCGCCGGAATTGTCCACTTGCGTGCGGAGCGTGAGCAGGCTGCGGTTGTACAGGTCCCAAAACTCTTGCGGAATGTCCGGTGTTGGGCTCTGGCGTTTGCGCACCCAAAACGACCAGTACTCTTGGGTGCGGTGAATGAAGGTTTCCGGCGTACGAAACCGTATGAGACGGTTGTCATCCAATACGGCTTCCAGGCTCGTGTTCGCTGCCAACCAGTGATAGCACATGCGGGTTTCTCCCGCTTGCACCTCACCTAGCGAGAGCATGCCCACGCAATCCACTTCGCCGCGGGAGACGGCGTTGCGCGAAAGCCAGCCGTCCTCAGCATCCTGCCACGACCCCTGCGCTCCCTCTGCCGTATAGACCCCTGTTGCCCAATCGTTGAGCCCGGGCTTGTCTCCGGCCGTGGCATTCATGAGGAAGAAGCGCTGCCCCTTATAGGCAATGAGCGCCTGGGTAGGCGGATGATAGAAAACGGTATCGCCAATATCGGGGCCCCAAAGTTCCCACTCATAGTGGAAGTACAGTCGAATCTCCCGCGCGATGTCCCCGGTATTGTTGACGTGGAGCTTTCGTATGAGCAAATTGCGCACGAAGTCGAGGCAGTCCGTGAACTGGATTTCAACGTTCAATTGCGGGTGAAACGCCCGCGCGCGGGTCACCAGAGAACACTCTTGAAAGGCGGGCGCTAGCTCCCAGCCGGTGTCGCCCAGCCAAGAGAACTGGTCGGCAACCCAAACGCCGACACGTGAGGGCCGGGCCGATAGATGATTGTCGGCGCCGACGTTGGGGAAGTAGAGATCGCGAATGCGATAGTGCTCATCGAAATTGACGAGCATGCTGCCATTGCCGATAGTGAGCGCGCGCGGCACAGTCATACCTCCAGACGTTCTAGCCGTGGCATTGTTATATCATAGCAGCCGCGAAACAGGTGCGAGGACGCAGGGCAATGGGGTCGAAAGCGAAGGCTGCGCAAGACCGACGCGCATGCGGCCATTACCCTGCGCGTACAAGCTAAGCCGTATACATCTCAGTTTCCGATATGGGTTGGTTCAGTCAGTGTGTTGCCAACGGCATCTGGAGACTAAGAATCAGGTTGACAGATAGCAGTTCAAGTGCTAGTGTAACGCCAACTAAGCGAGTCTCAAGTACGGGCTCGCATTGGTTAGGAGTGGTTTCAGGAGCATGGCATCTCGCTAAGGAGAGGGCATTATGCGAAAACTGGATGTTGACGTCACGCGTCGCAGCTTCCTCGCTATGGCTGCCGGTGGCACTGCGGCGGTTGTCCTGGCCGCCTGCGGTACGGCTGCGATGCCGGCTGCCGAGGGGGAGATGGAGGCACCCGAAGAAGAGGCCAAGCCTGCCGCGGAAGAGATGGAGAAGGAACAGGTCACGGTTGTGGCTTGGAACGCAGCGTGGGGCGAGCCGTATTCCACCATCATGGGCGCGTATGGGCCGGCCTTTGAGGCCGATACAGGTATAGCGCTGGACTGGCAATTCGTAAGCGATATTGAGCAAAAGCTGATCGCCTCGATCGCCGCCGGTTCCCCGCCGGACACCCACTACACGAACTGGGTGTTCCAGGGACCGTTCATGTTCAATGAGCTCATTCGCCCGCTGGATGAGTATATGTCGGCGGCAGGGCACACCCGCGAAGAGTTCACCAAGGCGATGTGGGACGATAGTTCCCTCAATGGTAAGCTCTACGCCGTACCGGGCGGCGCGGACTGGGTGGTCTACTTCTGGAACAAGGACATGTACTTGGCCTTTGGCGAAGATCCGGAAGTCCCGCTGAACACCTTCGAGGACACGGAGGAGATCTCGCTCAAACTCCATCGCAATGAAGGTGGTAAGATTAGCCACCTTGGTTGGAATTGGCGGAGTTTTGGCCGCGAACGGCTTGCCTTCCTCTTTGGTGGCGAGTTTTACAACTATGAGACCGGCAAGGTGACGCCGGATGATCCCGCGATCATCGAGACGCTCAACTGGCTCACCGAGTTGACGAAGAAGCAGGGCGGCTACGAGGCCATCAACGAATTCCACGGCGAATCCGGCAGCTATTACCACGCAGCATATCCGTGGTATACCGGCAACTTGGCCTTCTTCTCGAGCGGCTTCTGGGCGCAAGACCGCTTGGATGCGAATGGAGAAGGCTTGCCCTATGGCATCGGCTTGCCGCCGACGATCGAGGGCGCAGAAGCGGGCATCCGCTTCAACTCGGTGCAGGGCTGGATGTATGCCATTCCCGTTAACGCCGCCAATCCGGATGAGGCGTGGGCGTTCGACAAGTGGATGTTCATCGACAACTCCGGCAAGATGGGCTACGAGACTCTCAACGGCCCGTGCGTGATTGCCCAGTTGGGCGAATTCAAGGAAGGCTACATTGCCAAGGTCGGCGCGGACAACCGCATCGTGCCGTATGTTGACGTCTTCTTGCAGTTGGCCCAGTACGGCGAGACCTACTGGCCGCCCATCGCGACGGCGGGTGACTATCGCCGGGCGTACCTGGATGCCGCGGCCCAGGTCTTGCAAGAGCAGATCACTGCCGAAGAGGCAATGAAGACGCTCGCGACGACCCAGCAAGCCGAACTCGATAGCGCAATGAGCGGCTAGGGCTAATCCTTAGCTTTGGGGCGGAGAGGCGCAGGCACTATGCCTGTGCCTCTTCTTATTATCTTGTGTGCAGCTAGTTTGTCATTCACTGTGGAGAGTGCTGGCGAGGCGATAGAGGCATCGCACTTTCATCCAAGAGTGGCAGTGCGGCATGATAGTGCATCGATATTGGGAGTGGCTCTCTGTCCTAGTGAAAGCTGCGCAGTTGACCGGCGGCCTGCCGACTGCATAGAATCAAGTGTGGACTTTCATTGCGGGGTGTGGCGCAGTCTGGCAGCGCGCATGGTTTGGGTCCATGAGGCCCCCGGTTCAAATCCGGGCACCCCGACCCCCGTTTTCTCTTTACTGAATTTGCAAGGCGTGATTCACACGTGTGCCTTCTCATGGTTTTTGCGTTTCGCTCTTCTTTCTCATGATCATTGGAGTATGTCAACTCACCTTTCAGCTCTACGCAGCCGATTCCCTAAAGGAGAAGCGCCGCGTCGTGCGGGCTATCGTCGATCGCACGCGGTCGCGTTTCAACGTGGCAATTGCGGAAGTCGCCGATCAGGATGTGTGGGCCTCGTGCGTCATCGGCGTAACCTGTGTGAGCACGGATACGCGCCACGCGAATGCGATGCTCGACAAAGTGACGAACTACATCACCGGGCTGTCGCTGGAGATGGACGTCATCGACCGTGAGATTGATTTCATTCCATTCTCGTAGCGGTGTCTGTATGCTCATGATTTGCGGTTTCAGGCCCCGTTCTTTGAAACAAAGTAACCATAGGAGCACACAGTTTCGCGTTATCTCATCATTGCGGACGTGCACGCTAACCTGGAAGCGCTCAATGCGGTGATCGCAGCCGCCGAACCGTTCGAGCAGCTTTGGTGCATGGGTGATCTTGTCGGCTATGGGCCGAACCCGAACGAGTGTATTGATGCGATCAGGTGCTACGATCACGTTGCCGTGGCCGGCAATCACGACTGGGTGGCTTGCGGCAAACGCACGGCTGCGGGATTCAATCCCCACGCCGCCTATGCCGCGCAGTGGACGGCAACGCAATTGAATGCAGATAGCCGTCGTTTCCTATCCGAATTACCGGATACAGCTACGGAAGGGAACTTCCTTCTCGTCCACGGCAGCCCGCGAGCGCCTACACAGGAGTATCTCTTTCGCGCTGCCGAGGCAGAGAGGTGCTTTCCCTACTTCTCTACAACGTATTGCCTGGTGGGTCATACGCACGTGCCGACCGTCTTTATTGAGGCCGGCAGGGACTCGCTGAAGGAAGTCCATGGAATAGTCTTGCAACCGGGCGAACCGCTGCCCTTGGACGGTCGCATGCGGATGATCATCAATCCCGGCAGCGTCGGCCAGCCGCGTGACTACAACCCGAATGCGGCGTTTGGCATATATGATGCCGAGAGTCGCGAGTTCCAACTGCACCGCGTAGCGTATGACGTTTCCACGACCCAGCGGAAGATGCGCGCGGCAGACTTGCCGGAGTCCTTGATCGAACGTCTGGCCTTTGGTGTATAACGGCTCTAAAGTGAACCGCTAATTCCGTCGCAGCACCTTGCCGGGCAACTTACCGGTGTGCTCACCGTTCTCGACTACAATCTCGCCGTTCACCATGACCAGGTCAATACCGGAAGGGTACTGGTGCGGGTCGCCAAAGGTTGCGTTGTCCGTGACGTTCTCCGGGTCGAAGAGGACGAGGTCGGCATCGAGGCCGCTGCGAACAAAGCCTTTTGTCGTCAGTCCAAGTTTTTCCGCGCACGCGCCCGACATTTTGAGAATCGCCTGTTCCAGCGTCAATACGCCGCGCTCGCGCACGTAGACCTGCAATATCCGGGGATACGTGCCGTAGTTGCGGGGATGGGGCACTCCCTGGCTCAGGGGACCGTACGGGGCCAGACTCGAACCATCGGAACCCACCATGCCGAGCGGGTGCTGCAGCATGAAGTCCACGTCGTCCTCGCTCGTTGAGAATGCCAACATGGAAGCTTGGTTCCGGCTTTCGCTGATGAGGTGAAAGGCGGCGTCGAGGGGATCCATCTTTAGGCTCTCGCCAATTGCGGTGAATTCCTGCCCTTCATACTGCCGGTAGGCGTCGCTGCCAATCCAAACCAAATAGAATTTCTCCCATGTGCCGAATGATACAGCGGCCTCCTCTCGCAATTGGGCGTATGTCTCCGGGTCTTTGAGACGTGCGAGCATAGCTGCCGTCCCGCCTTCTTTCGCCCAATTGGGGACCACCTGGTCCAGCCCGCCGCTGCCGGCAGTGTAGGGATAGACGTCAAAGTTGACGTTCACGTTGCGAGCTTGGGCGCGCTCGCTCTGCATGGTCGCGTCGTGCACCTTGCCCCAGTTGTTCTTGCCGGTCGCCTTATGGTGGGCAATCTCTACGGACACGTCTGCGCGCTCACCAATCTCGATGGCTTCCGCGACGGCGCGCAAGAGCGTATCGCCCTCGCCGCGAATGTGACTGAAGTACAATGCGCCGTATTCATGCAATACGTTGGCCAGACTGACGAGTTCTTCCGTATCCGCATAGGAGCTGGGCGGAAAGATGAGACCACTGGACATGCCAAAGGCGCCATCCTCCAACGACTGGCGAAGGTGTTGCTGCTGCGCCTTAATCTCCTCCGGCTCGGCGTGACGTCGTTGGACTCCCATCGCCGCCATGCGTATCGGTACGTGGCCGACGAGCGGCACGACGTTTAAGGCCGCTCCGTTCCGGTCCATGGCGTCCAAGTATTCGCCGAAGGTCAGCCATTCCCACCCCAGCGCTTCGCTCCCCTTGGCGAGAAACGTGCTCATGCCGCTAATCTCCGGCTTCGTCGCTTCAGTGAGGGGCGCCGGGCCGAATCCGCAGTTGCCAATCACCTCTGTGGTAACGCCTTGGCGTATCTTGCTTTCGGCTTTGTTATTCACGAGTAATGGCAGGTCCGAGTGCGTGTGCATATCGATGAAGCCTGGAGCCAAAACCTTGCCGCTGCCAGAAACCCGCCGCTCGGCCTCAGCGTGCTCTAGCGTGCCGACGGCAGCTATTTTTCCACCTTGGACCGCTACGTCCGAAACGAACCTCCGTCCGCCTGTACCGTCAACTATCGTGCAATTTTCAAAGACCACGTCGTACATTCTTCATTCCTCTCCGCGCCGGAACCGGGGATTCACTTCTCCAGATGTGGCAAAGTAACGTGCCAAATCGGTGACTATGACGATCCCGATGACGACAATTCTTCCTCTTCTTCAATCGGATCCCAGGGGTCGAGATTCAGCCGCCTCGGTATGTACACATCTTCAATCACAAATGTCCCCGCCGCTAGGTCGTGCCACGTGCGGCGGTTCGGCTCTCTGAACATCCAAAGCGCGCCGGCGCAGAGTGCCGCAATCGATACAAGCATGGCGAGCGCCCGTGTGGCGGCCTGCCGCCAGTTCATTTGTTCCCCATCGATTGTGACGGCGCGGACGCCCACCAAGCGCATGCCGGCGGTTCCGCTGTATTCGGCCGGCACTTGAATGAAGTAGATATACGGCGCCAGCGCGATGATGAGAATGGCCAAGCCAAACGGCACGATGATGGCGGCATCGGGATAGACCGTGTCTTCGGTTACCTCGCCAACAGAGACCCCGAGGATGAGGACACCGGTTATGACCGCCGTAACCGCCAACATCGCCGCGGCGGCGAGCCCGAATACAAAGAAGAGTAGGTCCCACAGTGCCGCCTTGATCCGCTTCTCTAGAGGCGCCAGCGGTAGTCCGGCAATTTGCTTGCCGGGTATAGTCCCATCATTTGGTGTCGACACAGGGCTTGCCTTTCAGGCCTTGATTTGGCCCTACTCTGAAGGTACGTACCAGTCATTGAAAGCGAACAAGGCCGGCGTGCCCCCCGTGTGCAAAAAGATCACGGGCTGCGAGGGATCGAGCGCTCCCGAACGGATATGGTCGATGAGGCCGGCCATGGCTTTGGCGGTATACACCGGGTCGAGAAAAAGGCCTTCCGTTTCGGCAACCAACTCCAGTGCCTCGCGGGACTCAGTCGTGGGGAGCGCATAGCCAGGGCCGATGTACTGCTCCTGGTTCTCGATGTCGGCTGCGGAAACGCACACGTCGAGCTTGAGGCGCTGGGCGGCTTCGTTGGCGAGGTCTGCTACCACCTCCGCCGGCACGAGATCCGTCCGAATAGGACTGATGCCGACAATCTGCCAATCGAGACCAAGCGCCCGCGCCGCCAGTTCCAATCCTCCTTGGGTAGCAGTGGCGGAGGAGAGATAGATGGAAGCACGCAACAGGCCGAGTTCTTCTAACTGTTCCTTCAACTCGAGAGCGCAATCGACATATGACACCGAACCCAAGCTGGCAATGCCGTGCCACAAATCCACGACGATAGGGTTGCGGCCCGCCTGGCGTTCCGCAACTGCCGCTTCCTCGCAGAGCGCGATGAGATCGGGAAGCTGCCGTACTTGGACGACACGCACGTCCGCGCCAGCGAGATGGTCGAGTAACAGATTACCCTGGGGCACGTTAGGCTCTTCACCGTTCAAATAAAGGACACAGCGCAAGCCGAGCTTGGCGCAGGCGGCAGCGGTCTGACGGCAAAAGTTCGACTGGATCGATGCCCCCGTAATGATCGTGTCCGCCCCCTGCTGCAGAGCCTCGCCTAGAATGAACTCGAGATGCCGGGTCTTATTCCCACCGAGTGCAAGTCCGGTGAGGTCATCGCGCTTGAAGAAGATGGGTGGTCCCCCGAGCGCATCGGAGAGACGCGCGGCTTCTTCCAACGGCGTAGGTAGCACGGCGAGGTGCACACGCGGAAGCTGGTCAATGGCTTGGCGTAACTCGGCAACGGTGAGTGTAGTGCGTTGCATTTGTCTTGGGGCTCCCAACGTCTAAGGTAAATAGCCTTGCTGTCATAATGATACGTCGTTGGCTGAAATTATGCTATCGCAACGTGCACAACCGTTGCCAAGAGCTAAAGGGAAACGTCCTCTATCCCGCATGGAATCGCGCCAGAAATGCAGTCTTCGCCTGGTTTGCACCTTCCCCTGATCGAGGCCGAGCGTAGGTTGACAAGGTAGGTGGCCCATAGAATACTGAGGTCAGCACAGTGCCCCCTTGCAGGCCCGCGATGTTTCGTGCGTATGCTCTCTTTGGTGTGGAATTATTAGACAAGCGAGCGGTGATGAATCCAGCCTCCGATGGTGAGAGCCTGCTCGAAGATGTCACGCTTACACGGTCTGCCAACGTGCTTCGTGTCTCCAGCAGTACTCCCTTGCGCGTCTTGGGTTGTGCAAACGTCGGGGACGATCTGGCGTTGACGCGCAACATTGTAGCGATGTCTGTTGAGACAGAACAGCAGTCAGTGGACCCAGAGCAGCAACTGCATGATTGGGCAATGGAAGCGGGTATTCATGAGCCCTTTGTGGGCCTGCTCACGACTGCCGCTGCTGAAAGCTGCATTCAAGTAACAGAGGCAGCAGCGAAGTGGAAGCTAACTGCCTTGCTCATTGCGGACCTAACGACACGGTGCTCTGCGGGAAAGACGAAGCCGGGGGAAGGAAGTACCAGCGAAAGCATTGACATAATCATTCTCACTGACGCAAGCCTCTCCATGGGCGCGATGGTGAGTGCGATGGTTACCGCTACCGAAGCGAAAGTACGTGCGCTCGTCGAAAATCGCGTTACGACAAGCGAAGGATACGTCGCTACGGGAGCTCCAGCCGATAGCGTCATTATCGGCTGTTTGAGCAAAGGCGAACGGATTCGGCAGGCGGGCCCTACGACGCAGCTTGGCTATCTGGTGGGTAAGACGGTGCATGAGGGATTGACCCGCGCTCTGCAAGCGCAGCACGTAGACTGACCGCTCTAAGGAGTTTAGGGTAAGAATCGCATGCAGCGAAAGACATCAAATACCCAGGAAAAGGCAGATGGTATTGGAACAGAGTCGAGAGTCGACACGCGCCGCATTGAGCGCGCCGTGGAAGAGATCTTACTCGCGATTGGTGAGGATCCGGCCCGTGAAGGACTGAGCGAGACACCGCGCCGCATCGCGCAAGCATACGAGTTTCTCTTTTCCGGGCTCTCCCGCGATCCGGCCGCCGCCATCGATGCCAGCTTTCACGAAGACTATGCAGGCATGGTGGTGTTGAAGGACATTCAGTTCTTCTCGATGTGCGAGCATCACCTGCTGCCTTTCTGGGGGATGGCGCACGTGGGGTATATACCCAGCGGCCAAATCGTGGGCGCCAGCAAACTTGCCCGCGTCATTGAAACACTGGCGAAGCGGCCGCAACTGCAGGAACGCCTCACCGATGATGCCGCCGCGACCATTGCCAAGGTGATCAAACCGCAGGGCGTGGCGGTGGTGGTGGAGGCAGAGCACATGTGCATCGCCATGCGCGGCATCCAGAAGCCCGGATCCCGGATGATTACGAGTGCAATGCGCGGTCTCTTTCTCTCGGACCCGCGCACGCGCAACGAGTTCATGGCCATCGCCACGGGCCAGCGCTGATTCCTGATGAATTACGCCGAGGCGCTCAAGTACCTTTACTCCTTCATCGACTGGGAGCGCGGCATCGGGTATGGCGTAGACTCCCCGCCGCGCTTCACGCTGGACCGCATTGGCGCATTGCTGCGTATCCTCGGCAATCCCCACCGGCGTTTTGCCAGCATTCACGTGGCCGGCAGCAAGGGCAAAGGGTCTACGGCGGCGATTCTGGAGTCCGTGCTGCGTGCCGCCGGCCTGCGCACCGGTCTCTATACCCAGCCCCACCTCCACACGTTTCGCGAGCGGGTGCGCATCGACAACCGGCCGGTTAGTCCAGAGACGTTTTCCCGCCTGGTTGGCCGGATAGCTGGCGCCGTGGAGACGCTCAAGGCCGAGCATCCTGATCTGGGCAATCCGACCACGTACGAATTGGCAACCGCCCTGGGGTTCCTTTGCTTTGCGGAAGCAGCGGTGGATGTGGCCGTCGTCGAGGTGGGTCTGGGCGGGAGACTCGATGCAACGAACGTCATCACGCCGCAGGTCTCCGTGATCACGTCAATCAGCTTGGAGCATACTGCAATTCTTGGCGACACCCTCACTGCCATTGCTAAGGAGAAAGCGGGGATTGTTAAGAATAACGGTGTCTTGGTGCATGCACCGAATCCTGCGGAAGTAATAAGCGTGTTTAGGGAAGTCTGTGCGAAACGCGGCGCCGGGATCATTGCGGCGAACAAAAGCCGCTGTGAAGCGATTACCATGACCGGCCCATGCGACGACGCGGCCAGCGCTTACTCTGGCGATTGCCCCTGTACTCAATACGGGGCTGGCTCTGATTTAGTCGAAAGACCGTCCGTTCGTGGTTCGACAGGGACTGGGCGTGCCGCCTCACCACGAACGGACTTGCCACCAACCTGTGACAATTCGACTGCTCCCATAGCTGCTCGAGAGCTACCCGACATGGAGTATCCAGCGCAGGTGTGCGCGGTCACGGCTTTGGGGGAGCAGCGAGAAGTGCGTTTTCCTCTGTGTGGACGCCACCAGCGGGTTAATCTCAGCGTTGCCCTTGCCGTGGTTGATGTGCTCGCGGCCCAAGGAATGCCCCTATCCGTTGACGCAGTGTGCGCCGGCATTGAAGCCGTGCGGTGGCCGGGCCGCTTTGAACTGTTGTCGGCCCGGCCGCTGGTTATCGCCGATGGCGCGCACACGCCTGATGCCATGGCATGTTTGTGCGAGACCCTGACGGAGCACTATCCTGGGCGTAGGATTCTCTGCGTTTTCGGGACGAATAAAGACAAGAGTTCCGACAGACTGCTGGAGGCTTTGTTGCCGTCAATTGATGAGCTTGTGGTGACGAGGTCGCGCCATCCGCGTGCTCAGGAACCTGGTGCAATTGCAGCGACCGCCAAAGACAAAGTGCCGACAACTGTCGCCGATGGTGTGGATCAGGCTCTTGCGATAGGTATGAACGCCATGGGCACTGAGGATGTCTTGTGTGTAACGGGTTCGTTGTTCGTGGCGGCGGAGGCACGGGAAGTCTTTGGTCTCGCCGAGGAACTTGATCCCCCGCTTGATTTGTCCGGTGCAAGACCAGCATAAGGAAGCACAAGAGACGATTGCGATGGTAAGGCTCTTGCTTGTCCGCCACTGCCAGTCAACGTGGAACAGCCAGGGACGTATTCAAGGCCAACAGGATCCTCCACTCTCCGCGGAAGGCGAGGCACAGGCAAGAGCGATTGGAGAGCGCCTACGCGCGGAGTCGCTTGGCGCCATTTACTGCAGCGATCTTGCGCGCAGCTATGACACTGCGCAAGCGATTGGAGCGTTCCACGATCTTGTCGCGGTGCGCGACCGCGATCTGCGCGAACGGGGCTATGGCGCTTGGGAAGGTCAGCGGCTGGCTGATCTCATGGGGAACACGGCCGATTGGGAACAGCATCGACACAATCCGCAGTGGGCGCCGGCTGGAGCCGAAAACGGCCCCGCGCTCTACCAGCGCACCCAGGCTGCCTTGCGCCGCATAGTCCATCGCCACGAGGGAGAGACGGTGGCGGTCGTGATGCACGGTGGGGGCCTCAGAATGTACTTCTGCCATCTCTTTGGCCTCACTCTTGAGCACTACTGGCAGGTGAACGTGGCGCACGCCAGCCTGTCCATCGTTGACTGGCACGAGACAGTCCCAACCCTCATCCTGTGGAATGACTCTCATCACGTCACCAGCATCCCAGCCGCGAGCACTATCTACTAGTAGTCCAACACGATTGTATTGATGGGTAGCGTAGGTTTGAAACCTGCGCCATCTTGCCGTAGTGTGGAGCGAGCACGCCAAACCGAGGGCTGGACACAGGTTACAAACCTGTGCTACCGGCGCTCCTACCCATCAATGCAAAGATGTTGAACCCTAGGAGACCTCTGCATACCTTCGGACAATAGCAAAAGCATATCTCCCTCTGATACCTACCCGAAGCTCTCCCGCGTGCCAAGGCGGAGAGTCGAAGGTTGCGTTTCCCGATAGTTGGTTGCAATTCCCGAAATCGTCAAACTCTCACGTGCGGTAGTCGCTGTTGAAGATGACGTACTCGGTGGTAAGATCGCAGCCCCAGGCGGTGGAGGTGGCGTCGCCGTCGGCCAGGTCGAGGATGAACATGGACTGTTTTCGGTCTAGCAAGGCAGAGGCGGCATCCTCATCGAAGTCGGTGGGGGTGCCGTTCTCAAATAGGAGAATGTCTTCCAGCCAGAGCGAGGCTTTATTGGGATCGAAGTCCACGCCGCTGTAGCCCGCCGCGCACATGATGCGGCCCCAGTTCGGGTCCGAGCCAAGAAAAGCGGTTTTGACGAGGCTGGAGGCTGCCACGCTGCGGCCAATGACGCGGGCGGCCTCCGCCGTGGCGGCGCCGCGCACCTCTACGCCGAATATCTTGGTGGCGCCCTCCGCGTTCCGCACGATCTCTTTGGCAAGAAAGACCGCAACGGCGCGCAGCGCGCCTTCAAAAGCTTCACCCGCCGCGCCGCCGGTGATTTCCGGCCCGCCCGCCGCGCCGTTCGCCAGCGCCAGCACCGTATCGTTGGTCGAGGTATCGCCATCGACGCTGATCATGTGGAACGAGTCATCCACCGCGCGCTGCAAGGCGGCTTGCAAGAAACCCTGCGCCACTGGTGCGTCGGTGGTGAGATAGGCCAGCATGGTCGCCATGTTGGGGTGTATCATGGCCGCGCCCTTGCACATGCCCCCGACCGCGTACGTGATGCCGTTCGCCTCGAACAGAGCCGCCCCTTCTTTGGGCCACTCGTCGGTGGTCAACATGGCGGTCGCAGCATCCCGATGGCGTTCTTTGGCCGGCGCGAGGCGCGCAATCCCTGCCCGCACCGTGTCCATGGGCAATTGGTGGCCGATAATGCCGGTGGAGCAGACCAGTATGTCCTCCGCGTCCACGCCGATTTGCGCCGCCAGCAGCGCTGTCATCTCCCGCGCGTTCGCCATGCCCTGGTCGCCGGTGCACGCGTTGGCGTTGCCACTGCAATACACGATGCCGCGGGTCGTTCCGCGTTGCATGCGCTCTTGGTCGAGGAGCACCGGCGCTGCTTTGACGACGTTCTTCGTATAGACGCCGGCCACGGTCGCGGGACGTTCCGAGACCAAGCAGCCTACGTCGCGCTTAGCGCCTGTCGGATCAACTTCCTTGATACCGCAAAACACACCGTCTGCCAGAAATCCGGCCGGACGCGTTGCACCGCCGGTTACCAGTCCTTCCGCGAGCTCTTCTGCCATGAATCTGTTCCTTACACTACGCGATTGTCTAACTGGGCATCTGCCTTAAACATGCCTACGAAATCTGACAATTAGAAAACAGCCAATAGCAAGGGTCTTGCGCTCTGCCGCAGCGCAAGTGCAAACCGCTTGCCGCGCGGCACCTTATGATGATACACGAGAGCGCGTTGGGCTGCGTGGGATACGGACCCTGTAGAGTTGGACGCCAAGCTGCGTGTCCTGACGAGAGGACTTCAGTCCTTGTCGTCGTGAAGGAACTCCGTAAGCATTTCCCGCGCGTTTTCCTGGATCGGCGGGAAATGGCTGAAGCAGAGGGTGGTGAAGTCCACGTCAAGCAGTTTGGCAAGAGAGGTGCGCGCCAGTTCGGGGTCGCGGGTGAAGAGCCAGGAAGGTTCCAGCAGTTTGCCGAAGCGGAATTGGAGCGCGTCGCCGACAAGGAGCACCTTCGCCGACTCGACATAGAGACAAATGCTGCCCTCGGTATGGCCCGGCGTGTGGATGACGCGCACGCCCTCGCTTTCGGGCAGCACGTCGCCGTCCTCCAGCGGGTAGCGCACGGCTACCGGGCGGCTGCTGAACATCGCGAAGAGCGGGTGGGCGTTTTGCAGGGCCTGCCGGCGCAGGAAACTCGGCGCGGGCTCATCGCCGCGTACGATGCCGGCTTCGGTGTGATGAATAGCCACCGGCGCGGAGGTGAACTCGACGAGCTCCGCAAGTCCGCCGGCATGGTCCGGGTGACAGTGCGTCAGTGCTATGAGCCGCACCTGCTCCGGCGCCACGCCGAGCGCCTTCAAACCGGCGGCTATGACGTGTAGGCTTCCCCGGCTGCCCGTATCGACGAGCACCGCGCCGTCAGGCGCTTCCAGCACCGTGACACGGGCACCCAACGCGCGCAATTGATGCACTCCGGGAGCAATTGTGATCGGCCCCAAGAAAGGAATGTCCAGCACTGATCTATCGGACTCCCTGCGCCAAGTAGTATCCCGCTTCCGTGCGCAAGTAACCATCAGCCGCGCCGCGCTTGCACAGGACTGCGTCTTCTCAACCGTACCACAGCGCGGTCGGTTTCCCGAAACCAATGTTTTCACCAGCCGAGGCGGTGCGTATAATATCCCGTAGAGTTCGCATTATCATCTCCCGATGAATACTTAAGGAGAGCGGCATGCAGACCCTCAACGATCTCTTGGAGACTGCGGCGAGCCGCTTTGGCGATTCACCTGCCTTGGTCATCAAGCCGGGCATCCGTGTGCGTAGCTGGAGCTACCGCGAGCTTTGGGAAGCCTCCGGCAAGGTGGCGGCTTACCTGCGCGGTCGGGACATCGCCAAGGGCGACCGGGTCGTCATCTGGGCGCCGAACCGACCGGAGTGGGTGGTCGCGCTCTTTGGCTGCTTGCGGCTGGGCGCTATCGCGGTGCCGTTCGACATTCGGAGCGCGCCGGAATTTGTTGCCGGCGTGCTCGGCCAGACGGAGCCGAAGTTCGCCTTCGTCTCCCAGTTTACGCCGGAGAACGCGGCGATAGACGCGCTGCCGCACCTGAATATCGAAGACCTGGAAGGTATAGTGCACGAAGAAACGTCCCCGCCGCCGCGTGTGGAAGTAACGGCAGACGACATTGCCGAGATCATGTTCACGTCCGGCACCACCGGCGCGCCGAAAGGCGTGATTCTCACCCACGGGAACATCGTTGCCAACGTGGTTGCCGGCTGCCGGGAGGTGGCGCCGCAGCCCCACTGGCGCTTGCTCTCCATCTTGCCGTTAAGTCACATGCTGGAGCAGACAGTGGGCCACTTTGCGGCGCTCGTTGGCGGCGGCCGCGTGGTGTATCCCGCCAGCCGCCAGCCGAGCATCCTCGTGCGCACAATGCAAGAAAACGGTATCACCAGCATCGTGCTTGTGCCGCAGGCGTTGGAACTCTTCATGAACGCCATCGAGCGGGAGGCGGAACGCACCGGCAAGAAGGAACAACTCGCCAAGATCCTCAGCATCGCGCCGCGCCTGCCGGTGTGGCTGCGCCGCAAGCTCTTTGGCAAGGTGCATAAGCGCTTCGGCGGTAAGCTGTTGTTTGTGATGTGCGGTGGCGCGCGTTTGGATCCTCCTCTGGCTGAGAAATGGGAGGCGCTGGGCGTCATCGTGCTGCAAGGCTACGGGACGACGGAAGCGGCGCCGATTGTTGCGTGCAACAGTTTTCGCTACAAGAAGCTGGACGCCCTTGGCAAGGTGCTGCCGGGCCAGGAGGTGCGGATCGCGGAGGACGGGGAAATCCAGACGCGTGGGCCAAACGTGACGCCGGGATACTGGCAGCAGCCGGAGATTACGCAGGCATCGTTCGACGGCGATTGGTACAAGACCGGCGACTTGGGCCACATCGATGAGGACGGCTTCCTCTATTTCAAGGGCCGCAAGAAAGACCTCATCGTCTTGGCCAACGGCCAGAACGTCTATCCGGAGGACATCGAGCCTTGGCTTCAGAATCATCCGGCAATTCAGGATGCGGTGGTGGTAGGGATGCCGAGCCCCAGCGGCGGTGAGGACGTGCACGCCGCGCTCATTCCAAACGAGGGCTCCGATGGCGGTGCTGTGGTGGCGGAAGTCAACCCACAACTTGTTGCTCATCAGCAGATCAGGGGCTTCACCATCTGGCCGGAAGAGGAGTTCCCCCGCACGCACACGCTCAAGGTGAAGAAGAACCTCGTGCTGGAGCGCCTTATTGCCGATGCGGAGGGTAAATCCGAGGCCGCCGCAGCGCCGGCGGAGGTCCCGGGGGATGAACAAACGCCGCTGGAGCAGTTGATCGTGCGTATCTGCGAGGTCTCACCCGCAGAGGTGAAGGCGGAGAGCATTTTGGGCGCGGATATCGGCCTGGACTCTCTCGGCCGGGTCGAGTTGCTGTCCGCTATCGAGCAGGAACTCGGCGTCTACATCGACGAAACCCAGGTGCACCCGGAAACGACTGTTGGAGACTTGGAAACTCTGCTCGCGCAGGGCAGCGCCGCCGAAGATGAGCGGTTTCCCGGCTGGAGCCGCGCGGGGTGGTGTCGGGCCGCGCGCGCTGTGCTCCACTCCGTGATCGTCAATCCCGGCGTACGGCTGCTCTACCAGATTCAAGTTGACGGCAAGGAAAACCTCGACGGCCTTTCCGGGCCGGTGCTCTACGCTGCTAATCACAATCTCAAGCTGGACGCCGGGATAATCCTGCTGAGCTTGCCGGCGTCGGTACGCTGGCGGCTCGCGATTGCGGCGGCTGCCGACAACTACTTCTCGTCAGTTTGGTGGCAGCGCTTTAGTCCGCTCCTGGGTAATACCTTTCCGTTCGCGCGCTTCGGTCCGGTGCGCCGCAGCCTGGAAAACTTGGGTAGCTTGCTCGATAGCGAGTGGTCGGTGCTGATCTTTCCGGAAGGCGATCGGACCGATGGTGAAATCAAGGCCTTCAAGCCCGGCACCGGCTTCGTGGCCATGGAATCACGCACGCCGGTCGTGCCGATTCGCGTCTCGCTCGTGAAGGAAGGGATCTATGAGGGGGCTTCGTTCCCGGCGCGCGGCAAGGTGACAGTGCAGTTTGGCAAGCCGTTGGTCTTCGCGCCCGGCACCGACTACCTGGAAGCGACGGAAATGCTCGAACAGGCGGTGCGCGGGCTGTAGAAGTTCTCCCTCACCCTAACCCTCTCCCGCGACGGGAGAGGGAACTGGAAGAACGTCGCTAAGGGAACAACGGCTTGGCTTCCAGTCCCATGGTTTCCGGCAAGCCGAGCATGACGTTGGCATTCTGCAGCGCCTGGCCGGAGGCGCCCTTCACCAGGTTGTCGATGGCCGTAGTAACGATGAGGTGCCCCGTGCGCTCGTGCACCACCGGATGAATCAGACAGTGGTTGCTGCCGTAGGTCCATTTGGTCTTGGGTGAGACCGCAAGCACCTGCACGAACGGCTCGTCGGCGTAGCGGGCGTGGTAGAGGTCGTCCACTTCCTGCTGGGTAACGGATCGAGCGAGTGTGGCGTAGCAGGTCGCCAGGATGCCGCGGGTCATGGGAATGAGGTGCGGAACGAAGGTCACTTGCACGTCAGTATCCGCCACTTCACTGAGTTCCTGCACGATTTCGGGCATGTGCCGGTGACCCTGCAGCGCGTAGGCTTCCACGCTTTCATTAACTTCCGAATAGTGATTGGTGAGGGTAAGGCTGCGACCGCCGCCGGAGATGCCGGACTTGGCATCCACGATTACGGCAGGAGGAATGAGACGTTCTGCTAGGGCCGGTGCAAGACCCAAGATGGCGCCGGTGGGATAGCAGCCGGGATTCGCCACGATCTTGGCTTGTTGGACTTCCTCTCGGTGTAACTCGGTCAAGCCAAAGACGGCGCTCTCCAAATACTCCGGACACGGGTGCTCTTGGTACCACTCCTGGTAGGTCTCCGGGTCGTGGAGGCGAAAATCCGCGGCGATGTCTACGACAGGTATGCCGTCCTCAATAAACGGAAGCAGCGCCTCCGCCGAGGCCTTGTGGGGCAAGCCGGAAAAGACGAGGTCCACCTCGGTGGTGATGTCTTCCGTGATCGTCATCGCGGCAAGGCCACCGTTAGGAAAGAGTCCCGTAAACGGGAAGACCTCTCCCAGGCTCTTGCCGGCCTGGCTGCGTCCCGTGATGGCGACGATCTGCATCTCCGGATGCCAGGCCAGCAGCCGGATGAGCTCCAGTCCGGCATAGCCGGTAACGTTCAATATGCCAATGCGCATTCCAATACTCCACGTCGAAAGATAGAGAATCGGCTCATCGGTTCATGGATTTGAGCCATTCGCACCAGGGGATAGACATTCAGTATAGCGAATGGTTAGTGCCGCGTAAATGCTAGCGTGTGGCGATCATCACGAGAATGATTGCCGCCAAGCCAATGCGGTACAGCGCCAGTGGCCAGAGGCGGCCGCGTTGCAGATAGCGCAAAAAGACGTGGATACAGAGATACCCCACCGCCAGCGCGCTGAGAAAACCCGCTATGAAGAGCGTACCGCCGTTGCCGCTCAAGGCGGCGCTATCGAGATGGCGCGCTTCCCATACGCCGGCGCCGAAGATGACCGGGGCCATGAGCAGGAAGGAGAAGCGCGCCGCCTGCACCCGGCTCAAGCCCAGCAGCATGCCCATGGTGATGGTGCTGCCGGAGCGGGAGACGCCTGGCACGATTGCCAGGGCTTGCGCGAGTCCGATGAGCAAGGCCTCCCGCCAACCAAGGCTGTCCAGTCCTTTTTGACCGCTATGCCGAGCGTCCACTACCCAGAGAATAATGCCGACCCCGGCGAGGGCGACGGCGATGATCCAGGGCGACCGGAGGACTGTGGCGGCGGCCTCTTCGAGCAGGAGGCCGGCGACCACCGCGGGCAGGGTGGCGAGCACGAGCAGCCATGCCAGCTTACGCTCGGGCTCGGCTTGGATATTCCGGTCGCGCAAAGACCTTAAGAATGCACCGGCTAGCGACAATACGTCACGCCAGAAGACCATGAGAACGGCAAGGAGCGTGCCCACGTGCAGCGCTACCGCAAACGGCAGACTGTTCAGCACCGGCGACGACCACTGGAATGCCCAGGGCAGGATGGCCAGATGGCCGGAACTGGAAATTGGCAGGAATTCGGTGATTCCTTGCACTATCCCCAGAATGGCGGCGGCGGTTACGTCACCTTCCCACCAGTTGGCCGCCCCGGCGGCAAGGGAAATCATCTGAATTGGCATCAACGTCCTTGGATTCCGTCTAGGTTTTGCGGCGTGCCCGCTCGACTTCTCTAATCTTGGTTACGATTGCCGCATTCCCCGCGATCACGGAGCCAACTTGCGGCGAGGTTACAGGAGAACCGTTCATTGCGACATATTCGCCGCCGGCTTCCTGCACGATGAGCAGCGCGGCTGCCATGTCCCAAGGTTCCAATCGGTGGTGAAAGAATCCGCTCAGGCGTCCTGCCGCAACATAACAGAGGGCAAGCGCCGCCGAACCAGTAATGCGGAGCCCAGCGACCTGGGGCCGCAGCGCTGCCGCAAGTGCCATACTCTCCGAGGAGGCCGGCTCGTTGTGCCCTAAGTCGAAGCCGAGCAGCGCGTCGTGCCAGGCAACGTCACGGCGAACCGTGATGCTTTCACCATTCCACGTCGCGCCTTTGCCTGCCTCCGCCACAAAGAGATCGTCCAAGAGGGGATCGTACACCACGCCGACGACCGGTCGCTTGCGCTCTACCAACGCAATGCTCACCGTGAACATGGGAAAGCGATTGGCAACGTTGAGGGTACCGTCAATTGGATCGACGATCCACGTTGGTTCCTCTGAGAGCGGGCGGGCGGCAAGCTCTTCGGACAGGAAGTGGTGATCGGGAAATGCGGTGCCGATTCGCTCCTGTACGAGGTCGTTTACGGCGAGGTCGAGGCCGGTAACGAAGTCGCCCCGGCCCTTGGTCACCACAATCGCAGCATTGGCCGCGTTTTCACGCAAGTACGCCCCGGCTTCCTGAGCCGCGGCCACTGCGACCGCAACGGGTGGCGATTGCATAATCAAGAGTTACCTTTACGCATTGCGGCGCGAGTCCCTGGGAGCGCGGGCGTCTCGCCCGCAGAGGCTACCATACACGAGCCCATACACGGGCCACCGTCGCACTTAAAGCAGCTACCCATTGCGGCGCTTGGGCTTCGCGGCGCTGGGTGGAGCGCTGGCGCGGCATTGCAGCGTTCACGTCAAATCTCTCGTTCATACCAATTGAATCCATTTGCCACCCGCGCATACGCGCTGCCAAACCGCCAGTCCGCGTTGCGTTGGCAGAGACCGGCCTTCACAGGGTTGGCTTCTATGTAGGCAAGGGCTGCGGTGAAATGACGCTCATTGCGGATAAAGCGGTCGAAGTAATCCTGGCTCCAAAATGGCGCGGAGCAGCCGAATCTCTTGACCGCTTGATGGGCCGTAAACGACTTCCAGCTATGGATAATTGTGGAAACGGCATGCCCTGCTATTGGAGTAAAGAGCACGTGAACGTGTGTCGGCATCACAACCCACGCGTGCAAATGGTAGCGCGCATTAACGAAATAGAGCAAGGCATTTTCTACCACCGCCGCAAGCTGTGGGTTGCGTAAAGGCATATCTTTGGTTTCTTGATCGAGGTACGCTTCAAGCCGGCGGCGCAAGGCGGTCTTTTTGTGCGTTTCGCTAAGATAGCTAAGCTCTTGGTTCCATCTATCGAGCACGGTTGACGGCAATGTTCCGGCAAGCCGGAAGGTTACCATCTGCGGGATCGTGCCTCCGTCGAAGTGTGGCAGATAGCCGCGAAAGTGCCAACCGCGTGGCTCAAGGGTGGCAGACGGCAGGGAGGCGGGCGGGACGCCCGCGTTCCCAGGCAACTGGTTCCTCTTTTTCATTTTGATCCAGGTAGCTTCCGCCGGCATCCGGGCGTCTGTTCCCCGGTTTTACACGCCCAACTCGTGTGCCAGTCGCGCGGACGTCATGGCATCTTCGCGGTAGCGCAGTGCCTGGGGTGCGTTGTACGCGCGGTAGGCAGCGGTCGTACGTCCACACGCCGCCAGCAGTGTTGCCATGCTGACCGGCTCCCGTTGGTGGTTGTGGGGCGTCCAGACCACGAGGGGACGCGGCGCGACGAGCGCCGCTACGTCACAGATATCGAACTCTTGCAGCACGCCAAAGAGGAACCAAGACGCATCGTACGCGTAGTATTCATTCTCCACGAGCCAGCGGTACGAGGCCAGACACTCGTGAGCGATAACTCCCGTCGCGCGCTGGTCCAGGGCAGCGGCAAACAGCGCGAGCAGAGCGCCGCCCCCGCAGCCTCCGAGCACGACGTTCTTGGCAGCGGTGGCTGGGATGGCTGCCAGCGCGTCCATGCCGCGCATAATGTCCTGCACGCGCATTCCCAACAAGGGACGCGCCTGCAAGAATCCCATATACGCCACTTTGTGGCTGATGTGCCCGTTGTCGCTTGTAGCGGGGTTGTCCGTGATTGGGAAGCCTGTTTCTCCCAGACCTCTCGGGTCTAGCGCCAAGGAGGTGATGCCGCGCACCGCCAGGGCATCGAGCAACACGCCGGTGCTCTCCGAGTCTTTGCCCGCCTCGTCTATCCAGAGCAGCACCGTGTCTTCCTGGGCACCGACCGGGGTGCGCAGGACGCAGGGGATGAGGATGCCGGGCTCCGATTCGAAGACGACGCGCTCGCGTTGCATACGTTCGCTGGCGTCGAGAGTGACCCGCGTGAGATCTAAGTCGCCAGACAACGAAGAAGCGGATAGCACGCGGCGCACGCGCTCGCGCACGACCTGTTGGTACTTGGCGGCTTCGCTCTCAGTGCCGACTTCGGGCAGTGCCGGGTCCATACCTGCCAGGAGCCTGCGGTTGAGCGTGAACACGGTCTCGCTGCCCAATTCATAGACGTTGCCCGATTCCGTACACCAGAGCGTCTCATCCGGCTCCAGCGTGATCTCCGTCTCGTTGCTGCCTTCCTCTTCTTTGTCGAATAAGCGGTTGAACCACGCATAGGCGGCTTGGCGCATGGGGAGATGGTACCCGTGGTTCTGCTCCGCCACGGCCAGCGCGAGGTGGTCGGGAACGTCTAGGACTGCGTAAACGCGTTTCGCGCTCTCGACAGATTGGCGCGCACCCGCCAGCGGAAAGTAGTCGCCGGTGGCAGCGCCTACACAGAGGGGGCGCGGCGCCATCAACGTCAGGTACTCCGCATGGTCGAGGCCCACGGCCAGTTGCCCGAAGAGATTCTGCTCGGCGTCCTGGGGGCCGACGCTATCCAGCAGCGCGGGAAACCCCGCAATGTAGCACGTGGGCATAGCCGCCGTCACGCGGTCGTCGAAGGGCACGTACTGTGCCGTATTCGTCCCGCCTCCCGATACGCCGGTGCACCCGATCCGCTCCGGATCCACGTCGTCCCGCGAGAGGAGATAGTCCAGGGCGCGGATGCTATCCCAGATCATGTACTGGGCGAGATTGATCCCGAGCAGCAAACATTGCGCGCCCATGTTGCTGTGCTCGCGGGTGGACGCGGTGAACGCGGAATCCTTCTTCACCGGATCCCAGTACTGCCAGCGCTCACCTTGGCCGAGGGGGTCGTACGCCAGCACGAGGTAGCCTTTCTCGGCGAATCCGGCCGGTGTGCGTTGGTAGCTGTCCCACGCTTTGCCGTTGCGGCTGTGGCCGAGCGGGAAGAGGATGCCGGGATAAGGCGCGGCGTGCTGCTTGGGTACATAGACGAGTGCGGTCACGTAGAAACGGGGACGGCTCTCGAAGACTATTTTGTGGATGGTGTACCGTTCTTGTTCCAGCTTGCCTACCGCGCGCGTGTTGAGTGGGGTCCGCTCAGGGAACGGTCCAATTGCTTGCTGGAAGGCAGACATCAATTGGGTGCGCCGCCGCTCCCACTGCTCCTGTGTCTGGATTGCGGCACGCTCCTTTTCCGCATGGTCGAACAGCACGTGGGCTTGCTGGATCAAGTAGGTGTGGAGCATATCTGCGGGGATTGTGTCGGCGGCGTACGGTGCAGTGGACGTTGCCATCGGGGGATCATCCCTTCCTGTGGTACACGCGAGACTCTCTCCTCAAAGCGAGTATAGGCGCACCCTTCTTGCGCCGTCAATTGACATGCGCGACCTGCGAATAAGTGCAGTTGTCAATGCGGCCTAGCGCTGCCGGAAAATCTGCTCCAGCTCCATGCCGGTGACATTGCGGATGCCGACGACGGTGTAGATGATGGCTATGGAGAGGATGATGATGGCCGGCACGGAGATCACGGGAAAGCTCAGGGCCGTCATCTTGCCTAACTCTTCGTTGAAGGTCGTGGAGCCGGGTTGACTGACCACGACGAGGCGCGCGAGAACGTAATTCAAGACGGCGGAGAGGAAGAACGACCCCGCCACGATGAACGTGGCGTTCACCAGGCGTTTTTCATAGGCCGGACGCGTGCCGCGCGCGTCGAGCGCGGCGTTGACCGCAACGCTGTCGATGACCTGGTTCAAGAGGACGGAGAGCAGTGAGAACCGGGTTTTGAGTGAGCCGAGCACCGCAATGCCGATGACAAGCGGCACGGCTCCTTCTTTGACGGCGATCCACCCGGGATCGAGCTTGAGCAACCCGATACCGCCCGTGAGGAGGATGCCGACGATGCCGACAATGGGAAGAAAGTTGAGCGTACGCCGCTGCGAATAGTCGAAGATGCCGTATGCCAAAGGGAACGCCAGCGCGACCAAAAGACCGTACATCGGCCCTAACCACTCGTCGCTGCTGAAGCGCATCAATATGATTACCGGGATGACGATGTTGAGGAGGATGCTGAGCAGTGGGTTTTCGCGTTTTGGGCGGGAGTCGCTTTGGGCGGATTCGTTCATTGCAGGTCAACCTCTGTGGTATGGCTATGTCACTCTATATGATAGTACATTGTGTAGCCCGATAGGCGTGTGACCTGATAGGACGCGTGCGTAGACTTCCCGTTCGCCTTGAGCTTGCCTGTCCTGAGCTTGCCGAAGGGTCGAAAGGTGAACGGGAAGGCGGGTTGCACGAACGGGAGAGTTAGGCTGCCACGAATGGAAAAGACTGGGCTATCAAAGTTGAGCAAGTCCAATCATGCCGCCCCTGTGGGGAAGTCCCGGGGCTAGCGCGAGTCCTGCGCGTAGGGTGTTGTTTCGTGAGGCGGAGGCCGTTATTTGACCCGATGGGTGCGGGTGTGTTGTGCTTGCAATGAGTGCAGAATCAGATCAAGGAGTTTTAGATCACGCATGGTGCGCCAACTGGCTAGGATTACGCTCAAGACCGGGGAACGGATGCAGTGCCTGCTGGTCAAAGAACCGGAGGAAAGCTGGGCCGCAGACGTGCAGCGCCTGCTCGTGCATAAGCGCGACCACGTGCACTGGCACATCGCGCGCTCCATCGCGGGACCGCTCGATGCGCTGGAGACGCGTTTCTACCTGGGTGTGGTCGGCGGGGAGGCCGTCGGCAACATCATGACGGTGGAGCACGGCGGCATCGGCATCCTCGGTCACGTCTTTACGCGTCCCGATCAGCGCCGCAAGGGCATCGCGAGCCATATCATGGCCGCTCAAATGCGAGACTTTCGCGAGCGCGGCGGTCGGGTGCTTACCCTGGGTACGGGGTATGATTCGCCACCCTACTGGATATACCATAGCTTTGGCTTTCGGAGCATCGTCGAAGGCAGCGGGGCCATGTGGTACTGGGGTCAGTCGGAGCAGGCGGCAGACCTCTGGCGCGCCCCGATCACCGGCGTTGCCTCTCCGCTTTGGCAGCATTGGCCGCTGGTCAATCTGCTGTGCATACAGCCGGATGGCGACCGCCTGCGACACGCCGCGCGCCGCCTGTGGGGGCCGCGCAATTTTGAAGGTGACTTCACGCAGTACAAGCGCGATCTAGAGGCTGAGGACTCATCCATTGTGGCGCGCGTGTTGGAAAACGAGGCGGGGCTGGTCGTGGGTTTTGCCAGCCTGGAAGACGATCCGTTGTGGGGCGGCGCAGCAGCGCTGCTCGATCTCCTCATGCATCCCACGGCATGGGAGGCGGCGGAAGACTTACTAAGCGCCGTGCTTCTGCCATCGAAGCCAATCTTCGCTTACGCCGACATGGATTCGCCGAAGAACGATGTCCTCCTTGCCCACGGCTTTGAGCAGCAGGCCTCCTGGCCGGACTGGCTTCCAGTGGGCGGCGAAGCGCGCGGCGTGAACTGCTGGCTGCGGCGGTAAGTTGGCCTTGGGCGCAGTATTCGGCCGCCTGATTGCGTGTTCCTAGGGTTGAAATCGCTATCTTCCGTGCCGTGCTGCACGGTACCATGCAGAGTAATCGTAAGGGCACGAAACATTGTGCCCCTACCGCACAATCAGCGCCATAATTCATCCGTCACTTCCGCGCAAGCGGGAGTCCATCTTCTCTCGTCAAGCTGCGCACACTTCAGAGGAGAGTGTTGCCTAAACACCATCCTGAGCGGGGGACAGGCCCCCGCGCTACGGCTCGTTAGAGAGGCTTGATCTTGGGTAAGAATGCATCAATCGGGCTCAGGGCTTCTTGCGCTCATTTAGCGTTTGACGGCAAGATGTGAGTGTGGACGCCCTGACAGGTAGCTACTTAGTGAAACCCGAGGAGCGACGGTTCACCGATGGTGCGCCAACTAGCTAGAACTACGCTCAAGACCGGAGAACGAATGCAGTGCCTGCTGGTCGAGGAACCGGAGGAAAGCTGGGCCGCGGACGTGCAGCGCTTGCTTGTGCATAAGCGCGACCACGTGCACTGGCACATCGCGCGCTCCATCGCGGGACCGCTCGATGCGCTGGAAACCCGCTTTTACTTGGGCGTGGTCGACGGGGAGGCGGTCGGCAACATCATGACGGTAGAACACGGCGGCATTGGCATCCTCGGCCATGTCTTTACCACTCCCGAACAGCGGCGCAAAGGCATCGCGAGCTGCATTACGGCCGCGCTGATGGAGGATTTTCGCGCACGCGGCGGGCGGGCGCTCACGCTCGGCACCGGCTTTGAAACCCCGCCCTACTGGATCTATCATCGCTTCGGATTCCGGAGCGTCGGTACGGGGAGTGGGCGGATGTGGTATTGGGCGCGGCCAGAGAGAACGGAGGAACTCTGGCGTGCGGCGCTCTCCGGCGTCGCGCCACTGCGCTGGGAGCATTGGCCGCTGCTCAATCTGCTCTGCGTACAGCCCCACGGCGACCATCTCCGTCACGCTGCGCGGCGCATCTGGGGGCAACGAAACTTTGAAGGGGAATTTGTGGCGTATAAGCGCGATCAGGAGGCGGGGAAGCGCAACGTCGAAGTGCGCATGCTGGAAAACGAGGCCGGCCTGGTCGTGGGCTGGGCAAGCATTGAGGACGATCCGATCTGGCGCGAGGCGGCGGCGCTGCTCGACCTCTTCGTGCATCCGGCGGCAGCGCACGCGGCGGCAGAGCTTTTTGCCGCTCTCACGCTGCCGGCAAGACCGGTCTTTGCCTACGCTGAGCGCGGTTCACCGAAAGTCGACCTGCTCCACGCTCATGGCTTCACGCCGCAATCTTCCTGGCCGGACTGGGTCATGTCAATGGGCCAAAAGCGTGATGTGCAATGCTGGCTGCGGCGGTAAGTTGCCCTCGAGCGCAAGTGCCCCCCAATTACGTGTTCCTTTGGATAGAGTTCATCATCTTCCTTGCCGCAGATTCCGTTCAGAGTAGTAGGGGCACGATATATCGTGCCCCTACCGCACAATCAGCCGCCGTAATTCATCCGTCACTCCCGCGCAAGCGGGAGTCCATCTTCTCTCATCAAGCCGCGCGTACTTCAGAGGGGAGTGTTTCCTGGACACCATCCGGAGCGGGGGACAAGCCCCCGCGCTACAGTCCTTTACCCTACCAAGGCAAGCTGTACTGTCTTAGGTGATTGACTAAATATGCTATCATACTATTGATGGACAAGAAAACAGGCAGAACGGGTATGCGTTGATGGCAAACGCGCCAAGGGCAAGACCCTTAACAAGGGTACCTACAATGCTTACACGACGCGCCTTGATGGCAAGCACGGCGGCCCTGGCGGCTGGGTGCAGCTCTCTCGAATCGTCGTTCTCCGTGCCGGGCCAGCCTCGAACAATCGATCTGACGTGGATATCGGAGGCGTATGGAGGATTCCGCGAACGGGGATTCGGGCCGAATGGTCTTGAAGAAGCGCTCAAACGCATAGTGGCGGCGCTGGAGGAGGACATCGAGAATCCGAATGGACCTGCAAAGGCACGCTATACCCTGACATCCCGCTTCGTGCGCTCGGAAAACGCGGATCCCCCGCTGCAGAGCATAGATGACATCATTGCGTGGTATGGCGGCTTGGAGACAGACCTTCTGTCCGTGCCGCCGCTCTTGGCCCAGATGCTGGGGGAGCGAGGCGTGATACTGCCCCTAGACCAGTTCATAGCAACCGACGGTTCGGAGTTCACCGAAGCGGTATACCCCTACTTGCTTGACCACTTTCGGTCGGATGGCGGGCTTTTTGCTCTGCCGGTGGATGCAAGTCCAACGCTGATCCACTACGACCCGAAAACCCTGTCCCAAGATGACGTGAGTAGGATAAACGAGGGTTGGCACTGGGATGACATGCTGGAAATCGCCGAGAAACTGACCGAGAGAGATGAAAACGGAGAGGTGCAGCGCTGGGGACTGCTCACGCAGCATCATGGCTATTGGTGGGCGCTGTGGCAGAACGAAGCGGAGTTGGCTGACCCAGCGACGATGCAGTGTCGGCTCTTAGAGCCGGCAGCAATTGAAGCGCTGCAGTTCTGTCACGACTTGATACACACCCATCAGGTCTCTCCCCCCGTGACGAGTTTCGACGCATGGAGTGTCTTCAATGCACACTCGTGGCCGGGGATGTTCTTTTCCTCAGTGCAAGGTAGCTGGAGTTCCGAGAACCGCTGGGCAGCGTTGCCGCAGGGCAAGCGGCACAGCGTGCCGGTGATTGGAAACATGGGCATCGCCATCACCGCTAGGGCCCAGAATACGGAGGTCGCGTTCAAGGCGCTCAAGGGTCTGGTTGGCGTCATGCAGCGTTTTGTGGAAGTGCCCGCGCAGAAGGAAGCGGTCGCCCGGTTGGGCGATTTTCGCAAGACACTACGCCCCGCGGAGATCGCGGCTTTCCAGCATTCTATGGAACACGGACGTGCGATACCCTTCAGCCGAGCCGCGTGGGGTGCCATGCAAGCCCTAGAGGAGGGTATAGCCAGGGGTGACGACATTCTCACCGTAGTGAACGATGCCTGTTCCACGCTGCAAGAACAAAGCTGACCGCAGATATGAAGGGAGCGGCAACGTGCTTACTCGCCGAGCACTGATAGCGAGCACAGCAGCACTGGCGGCCGGCTGCGGTCCACTCAGGTCATCGTCTGATCTGCCCAGCCAACCGGAGGTGGCCGCGCTCATATGGCGTACGTTTTCGTTTAGCGGTCTTTACTACCAGCCAAGCTTGACCTTCGAAGAGCCGCAAGAGAAACTGCTGAGAATTGTTGCCACGCTAGAGGAAGACGTAGACAACCCCAACGGTCCTGCAACCGGTCGTTACACGCTAGGGCGTGTCGTCAAAGTAGTTT
>JAAXIC010000029.1 GCA_012270555.1 Chloroflexota bacterium | reverse complement strand
TTCTTCCAGTCCCCGTAGTCCGGTGGCAAGTCGCGCCAGGGAGCGCCAGTGCGCAAAATCCAGAACACGGCGTTGATGAAACGGCGGTTGTCCTGAGCCGGACGACCCGTCTTGCCCGCGCCACCGGGCAGAAGCGGCTCCAAAATCCCCCACGCCCGGTCTGAAATATCGTGGCGACGGTGCGCCGGCGCTGCGACCATTGCTGACATAGCTCCCGTCCTGCTACAGTGATTACATCCTCAGCTTACCAGCACTAACTGACTTTGACGACACCCCCTAGGCTGTTTTCTTGATGGATTCAATGGTACTCCGTGATACTGTTTGTAAGCAATCCCCTCTCCTTGGGTTGTGTGACTTTACTGCGGTTCTTCCTCTCTTTTGCTGATTCTATCGAAAAGCCGAGCATCCGGATGTCGCCGAAACAGGCTCAGTAGTAAAGGAACGTTGCTGGACGATAGACCCTCGAGCATTGCGTGTGATGCGCTCGATTCTTTGTATTGCCACGTGTAAGTAGCGTATAGTCACACTGTGTGCTGGAGCTTTCAGCCCACGAAACTCTGGCAGGTGTTGTCATTCGTGACTTGTAGCCGTAGATGAGTGTCTAGCGTTGAATACGTGCTGAGTGGACAGCTAAAGTGAAGTTTCTGCTCTTTACCAAGCGTCTTGAACATCTCTCCCTAGAGGAACTGGCTGCGACTGTGGCCGAGCTAGGCCTGGATGGCGTTGACTTGACGGTGCGCGGCGCGGGGCATAACTTGCCGGAAGCGGCCGCCGGCACGGCGGGACACGTCACGCCGGACCGGGTGCAAACCGATCTCCCGCGGGCCGTGGAGATTTGCCGCGCGCATGGGCTTGAGATCGGCTGGATTACGACGGATATTACCAGCGCCGCTTCGCCGTACACCCGTGAGGTAATTGCCACGTTGAGCGCATGCGGCATCCCCCAGTTCAAGCTCGGCTATCATCACTATGACGGTTTCGGACACCTGCGGCGGCAACTCGACGAGATGCGGCGCGACCTGGAAGGCCTTGAAAAGCTCTGCCAAGAGTACGGTATCCAGGCTGGCGTACACGTCCACGCCGGCTACTGTCTATCCGCCGAGGCGATGCTAGTAGAGCGCATGGTCGCTGACTTCGATCCGGCTGCGATTGGCATTTACGCCGACCTCGGCCACATGGGACTGGAAGGCGCCTACGGCGGCTGGGTCCAAAGCCTCGACCTGATTTCAGAGCGTCTCATCATGCTTTCTCTTAAGAATGTAGGTCTCTTTCCCTATACCAATGAGGATGATGCGAGCCGCCGCTCGCATGTGCAACCTGACCATTTGGCCTTGGTGCAGAGCGCATCAGATGGGGTGGTTTCATGGGAGAGCAAGTTCGTACCTTTAAAGGAAGGCATCACGCCTTACCGCGAGGCGTTCCAATATCTCAAGCAAATTGGCTATAGCAACTACGCCTGCTTCCATACCGAGTACCAGGGCGCTTGGAGTTGGCGGGAACTTTCGTACTCCGAGCTTATTGCGCAGCTAAAAGAGGACGTGGCGTACGTGCGTGAGATCACGGCTGAACTCGATATGTAGCCAGCACCGTCTGAATGGCCTACAGGCACTCTTCTTCGATTCAGTTCAAATGGATTGCCAGATGGATTATGTAAAGATGTCCCGTCTTGATATTTTTACCATCGAGCAATAAGAGCAGGAGGCGACCATGTCGTACCGTATCGGATTGATTGGACTCGAGCAGCACGTTGAGCGCGTATTTGGTGCCGTGGACAACGATCCTGAGATCGCGCTGGTTGCGGTCGCCAACGCGGGAGAGCGGTCCACAGAAATAGCGGACATGTACCAAGCCGCCACCTATGACGACTACCACGATCTGTTGGCACGCGATGATATAGACGTCATTGCCAGCTTTCAGTTGCCCGTCCACCAGGGCGAGACTGTCATCGCAGCGCTGGAAGCCGGCTATCCGGTGCTATCCGAGAAGCCGATGGCAACGAGGCAGAACGAACTTGACCGCATCATCGCAATACTTCAACAGAACACTTCGCTCCACATAGGCCAACTCTTCAGCCGTCGGGGCAATCCGGTCTATCGAGCAGTGCGCGAAGTGGTGCAGAGCGGCCGGATTGGCGAAGTCGCTCTAGCCTACGCGCTCATCGCTGCCACTGAACGGCGGGGCGTGCGGCCAGAATGGTTTTTCGATCGGCGGCTCTCGGCCGGGCCGGTGCTTGATCTGCTCATCCACGACATCGACATCGTGCGCTGGATCACGGGCCTCGAATATCAGAGCGTCATTGGTACTGAGGCCAATATCGGCCGTCCGGACGATGCTCATTACCACAACGTCGGGCAGATGCTCTTCCATATGGACGGCGGGGTGAGCGCCGTGCTCGAGCACCACCGCCTGGTGCCGCCGAGCCTCGGCCGCATGGACAACCGCCTCAAGATTGTCGGCACGGAAGGACAGGCGGAAATAACGCACGATTCCAGGGTATGGCTGTATCGCTGGGACGATGCGCAAGAACTTACGGAGCTCCCGGAACAACAGGACATCTTCTCAAATTTTGTGCGTACCGCCTGCGCGGGCCATGAGCCAATCGTCAGCACCCAAGATGCGATTGTGAGCATGCAGTCTACGCTCTGCGCTACTGAGGCCGGCTTCAGCGGCGCTCTGCAGGAGGTGCCCCCCGTACCGATCCTGCCGGAGCGCGCGGCTCCGTAGCCAAAACGCACGAGCCACACTAGCTCTTCAATTTCGCAGAGTTCCCTCTTTTTCTAAAGTAGCCACTATGTCCAGGGGGAGGAGTGTCAGTGCACGGACGACTACCTGTACGCCAACTGCAATACAGGCAAAGGAGTGACGGATGAAGTACATGGTAGACGTCAGTCCTGCAATGCCGCACCAAGGGACGACCCTTGCTTCTTGCCTTTGTTCGTTGCTGCAAGCCGTCGGACGTCCGGAGTGGACCATGGCACGCTTGCAAGGCGTCCTGGGTCATGCCTTCCAATTTGACATGAATGAGGGAGGCAAACACGTCAACCATGACCACTTTGATTGGGGCCCCGCCTTGGACTTGCTCCCACAGATTGCGCAATTCCGCACGTTCATGTCCAGCGAACAGGATGGAGACATCGAGTTGGCTGCACTGAAACGAGAAGTGAGAGACGCAGTTCTCGCCGGTTTGCAACAGGGCGTTCCCGCGCTGGCGTGGTCACCAATGAGCCGGGAGATTGCAGCGAGCCACCACCACGGCGTGTGCTGGGGCCTGGTCATCGGCTACGACGCGGCGGACGAAACCTACACGATCCGCCATCCGTTTGTCGAAGGCGCCTACTACGTGCGGTACGACGAAATCGGACACGCCGAACCAGAGGAGTCGATCTGGGTTATGGTCTATGACCGGCCGAGCGCCGCGGACGAGCGGGAAACACATCTGACGGCGCTGCGCAACGCGGTGGCCTATGCGCACGCAAAGCGCTATGCGGAGGCCGACGAGCGCAATGCCAATAGGCGGGCAACGCCGCACGGTTTCGCAGCCTACGACGTCTGGCAGCAGGCCTTCAAATCGGCAGATGTGCCGGTCAATGGTACCCACCACCATCTCGAGATGCTCATGTACAGGCGGGTTGCCGCCGCAGTATATCTGCGAGAACTTGCCGGTTTCTTTCCTGAAGCGGGTAAGCAACTCGAAGCGGCGGCGACTCACTACGATCATGAAATGGATTTGCTGAATCCCCTCCACGATCTCTGCGACACGGCCTGTGAGAGACAGGCATGGCATGCAGAGGACCGTGCTGAGGCGCGTAGGCTCTTAGGTGACGCATTGCAGGCGGATCGTGAGGCAATCGCTTGCATAGAAGCGGCGCTCGCCAGTATAGGCAACTAGCGAATCAGCTTCTTGACTGTGCGCGTCAAGAACATATAAGCTAGCGGCGAGGCGTTGGTGTGAGTGGGACGGCTGGGGGAGGCTGCTCGGGTGATTATTGACGTACATTCCCACGTCAAGAACGACCACGAGATCACGGTCTCGCTGCGCAAGGCGCGGCGGTTGGGCGTCATCCTCTGCATCAACGTGCTCAATTCCAACAACAACTATCCTCCCACGCTGCCCACCCCCGAGTACGTTTCCGCCTGCAACGACCTAACCTTTAAAGTTGCGTCGGCCAACCCCGACTGCGTGATACCCATGTGGTATCTCAATCCGTACCACCCTGAGGAGATGGAGGCCGAGTTGCTGCGGCGCGTCAAGGCCTGGGACGGCCATCAGGGCGCCAAGCTCTGGACTGGTGTGAAAGCCAACGACTCACGTTTAGAAGATATCTATCGCATTTTTGCTGAATACAAACTGCCGGTGCTCCAGCACACCTACATGGCGGTTACGGGCAATATGCCTGGCGAGACCAATCCCTTCGAAATGCGTGAAGCCGGGCTACGGCATCCCGATGTCAGCTTCTTCTTCGGCCACTCCGGCAGCGACATGGAGTACGGCGCCAAAGCCGCCCAGGGCGTGCCTAACCTGTTCATGGACATCGGCGGCGGCGACGCCACCAACGGCTACACCGAAACCCTCGTGGAGCACGCCGGAGCGGACCGCGTGGTCTACGGCAGCGATCTCAACGCGCCACGCTCGTTCATGTCCCAACTGGCGAAAGTCTACGGAGCGGACATTCCCGAAGAGGAGAAGGAACTCATTCTCTGGCGAAACGCCCATGGAATCTTTACGCGGCAGTCGGTTGCGTGGAGCCAGTTTGACCGGCATCAGGCGGCGGCCGGGCAGTAAGAGCCAGGAACGGAGGCATCCGTCACTCCGGCAAAAGCCGGAGTCCAGTGAGGCCAAGACTAAGATGGAGTCCCGCTTTCGCGGGAATGACGGTCGGTTTGTTCGTTTCATTACCGAGACTAAACTCCACCAATTCAACTAGAGCGAAGTCTATGATTGATGCTAATGCCTACATTGGCGAATGGCCTTTCCGACGTCTCAACCACGCGACGCCGGACGCGCTGCTGCGCAAGATGGACACGCTCGGCATCGAGAAGGCGGTGGTCTCGCGGCTGGAGAACGTCTTCTATAAGGATGTGATGGTCGGTAATCGCGAGCTCTATGAAATCGCGCAAGAGCATCCCGACCGGTTCGTGCCCGCCTACACCATCAATTCAGCCATGCCATGCTGGGAACTGGACTTCACGCGCTGCGTCGAGGAGTACGGCATGCGCAACCTGCGCATACATCCCAACTACCACCAGTTCACGCTGCTGGAACCGCACACCACGCGCGTCATGGACGCCAGTTTGGAAGCCTATGCCCAGTACCACATGCTTACGAGCAACGCCCTCGCGCTGCTTGAGTGCATCAAGACCCACGATCTCGTCGTTCTCCTCACGCTGACTCTCGAAGACTCCCGCTGGCACCACTGGCACGTCAAGGTGCCGCCGGTCACCACGACCGATGCAGTGGAAGCAATCTGCACCTTTCCCGATGTGCGCTTTCTCGTGTGCACGGGCCGCTACGCGCACATTGCGGACATCTGGCGGCGGTCGTACAAGAATGACAATCTCTACTTCGATGTTTCCCGCGTGCAAGGGCCGGTGGACGACATCGAGCAGCTCTGCGCCCAGGTAGGGGCCGACCACCTGCTCTTGGGCACGAATTGTCCGATCTTCTATCCGGAATCCGCCAAACTCAGCATCGAGCACGCCGAAATCACCGACCGAGAGAAGGAACTGATGTTGTCAGGTAACGCAAAGCGACTGTTCGCACTGTAAAGGAAGTGCCTAATGGCCAGCACAACCAAACTCGACGTTTCTCGTTCCGTTGAACTCTACGAAGAGGCCGTGCGGCTCATGCCGGGCGGTTCGCAAACGAAAGGCAAGCGCCCCAATCCCGCTTCTTACGGCGCCATGCCCATTTTTATGTCACATGGTAGGGGCTCACGGCTGTGGGACGTGAATGGCAACAGCTACATTGATTACTACGGCGCTTCCGGCGGCGTCTTGCTGGGATACTGCCATCCGGACGTTGACCGCGCAGTCGCAGAACAGCTTGAAAAGGGCATGCTCTTCAGCACGCCCTCCGAGCCGGAGATCGAGTGCGCCAAGCTCGTGAACGAAGTCGTGCCGTGCTCCGAGATGGTGCGTTTCTTGAAAGGCGGGGTGGACGTAAACCTGTGCGCCACCCGCATTGCGCGCGCGTACACCAAGCGCGAGATTATCCTCAACAACGGGTATCGCGGTTGGGCCGACGAATGGAATTACTGGCGCAACGACGGCGGTATGCCGGCTGCCTTCCACCACTTGAACCAGCAGTTCCGCTTCAACGACCTCAACCACCTGGAAGAACTCTTCGCGCTCAACGACGGCAAGGTCGCCGCCGTCTCCTTTGATTGCGCGGAACCGCTTAAGGAGCCGGAGCCCGGCTTCCTGCAGGACCTGAAGGATCTGGCGCACCGCAACGGAGCACTGGTCATCTACGACGAGTGTATGACTGGCTTCCGCTTTGCCCTGGGCGGCGCGCAGGAGTACTACGGCGTGGAGCCCGACATCGCCACCTACGCCAAGGGCATGGCCAACGGCATGTCGCTGGGCGCGGTGACCGGCAGCCGCGACATCATGGAAAAGACCGCCGACTGTTTGATCAGCCTGACGTTTGGCGGGGAGACACTCTCTCTCGTCGCGAGCATTGCCACGCTGCAGATCTGCCGCGACGAGGACGTGGCGGGGCACATCAACCGCATTTCGCAAGCCGTCATGGATGGCGTGGAAGAGGTCTCGCAGCGCGTGGGCATTCCGATGGAGTCGTTCGGCCCGCCGGCGCTGTTCGGCATCCGGTTCATTGCCGGCGATGAGCCACTGCCCGCCGACGCGGGGACGTTCTTCTACACCGGTCTTGCCAAGCGCGGCGTCATGCTCAAGGGCAGTTGGAACAACGTGCTCTACGCGCACAGCGACGAGGACGTGGCGGAGACGCTGGAGGCGGTGGAGGATACCCTGCTGGAACTGCGCCGCGCGCGGGACGCGGGAAGGGTGTCGGAGGAGGTTGCCGAGGCAACGGTACCATTCAATCGACCCTATTAAGGATAATTCGTGTATTCGCTCAGCAGGCCAAGAGGTGCTTCGACAAGCTCAGCACGAACGGACGAAAGGTAAGCTCAGCATGAACGGACGATAGGCAGGCTCAGCATGAGCAAGCAACTCAGTTTCAGATAGAGCATCACGATTAACCGTTCGCCCTGAGCCTGTCGAAGGGTAAGGCAGCCAACAGACCGCTCGCCCAAAGCCTGTCAAAGAATTAGGCTACCAACAAACCGTTCGCCCTGAGCTTGTCGAAGGGTGAACGGACATCGGACAGATGGATCACGGAGGAGTCATCGGCAAGACGTCGGTTCTGAACAGTCCAATCGTTTGCGGTATCAACTATGGCCACATTTCACATGCCAGTGCGCTCCTATCGCGTCCACCCGCTGCCCGGGCAGGCGTATGACGACCGCAATTACGGCCACGTGCACAAGACGGTAGCGATTGATACCGCGAACACGGCGGTCATCGCTATTGACATGTGGAATCTTGGCGGCGACGGCGATCCCATCATTCCCGGTGTGGACAAGTACTGGGAGTACAACTACATGGGCGGGCATGGTGTGGCAAAGCGGGCCGGTAAGATCATGGCAGAGGAGATCGTGCCCGTACTCCAGGCGGCGCGCGACGCCGGGGTGCCGGTCATCCACAACGAACCGCCCCAAATTCTCGCGCGCTATCCGGGGTTTGAGCCGCCGGATCCGTCAAGAATACCCGCAGACGACACCCCCGACTGGCCGCCGCCTGAATTCCGCCGGGAGTTGTTGGCCGAGTACTCCAGCACAGTCTTTGGTGAAGGCTACGCGGAGCCCTGGCAGAAGATTCGCGACAACTACGACTTTGCCGACTGCGTCAAACCCGACCCACGTGACTCTCTATTTTCCCAACCTCAGCAGATAGAGCGTTTCCTTAAAGAACGCAAGATTCTCAATCTCGTCTACGTGGGGTTCCTTCTCAACTTCTGCCTGCTCATGAAGCCCGGCGGCATTCTGCAGACCCGCAACCGCTACCGCACCATTGTGCTCCGGGACTGCACCGCCGCCTCGGAGACTGCGTGGTCCACCGGCGAAAACCTCATGACCAAGGCATTCATCCACTGGCTCGAAATCGGCGGTGCGCTTACCGCCACAGGGGAAGAATTCAGAGCAGCTCTCTCGCCCGCTTAGCCAGGCGTAGTATGGAAAGGAGGTCGTGCCTTCAATTGCTTGGGGGGGGGCGTAAAATAGAGTACGCCAAGAAAATCCATCAGGAGTATTGTCATGCGTAGCACATTCAGCAGCTTGAGTAGGCGGCGTTTTCTCGCCGGCGCAGCCGGTCTCAGCGGAGCCGCTCTCTTGGCCGCCTGCGGCGTGGCCCAGGCTCCGACCGCGGCACCGGAAGCCGATGACGCGCCGGAGGCTGAAGACATGCCTAAGGCGGAGCCCGCAACCGTCAACGTGCGTTGGATCGTGAACGTCGCGGAGAACGCGCAAGCGTTCGAGGACGGGGTGATTAACCGGTTCAGGGAGATGCATCCCGACATTGATCTCAAGTACGAAGGCTCACCGTACCGGGCGCATTATGACAAGATGCTGGCCGAGTTGGCCGCTAACGAGGCCATCGACATCCTCACCCCCGATCCTACGCGGTGGATTGAGTGGACGGACAAGGGGTTTGTGCGGGAAGTCACCGACCTCTACAAGCGCGACCAGAGTCAACTCGGAGACACCGTGGCGCTGGATTGGATCGTCGACCCGCAGGGACGCTTCTGGTCCATGCCCTATACGGCGCTCGGCACCATCCACATTTACAATACGTCCATCTTCGACAAGTATGGGATCAGCGAGCCGCCACGGCAGTGGAATGCCAGTGACGGCGGCGAGTACATTGACGTCGCGCGGGAGATAACGAGTAGGTCAAGCAGCGAGCCAGACCCGATTTGGGGCATTTACACCGGCGCAGACTACACAACCGAGTTGAGTACCTACGTCGTTCAGAACGGCGGCAATTTCCTCGACGACGACCTGAGGCGGGCAACCATGCACGAGCCTGAATTCATCGAGGCCATACAGTTTATGTTTGACCTTGAGTTCAAGTACCGCGTGGCCCCCTCCGCTGAAGCGAAAGCTGCGTTCAGAGAGACCTTGGGCGAGGGCCGGCATCGCGACGCGCTCTTCGTGCACGGGCGCGCGGCGATGAATAATACCTGGTTCAACGCCGAGAGCGGCTGGACACACCCAGACGTGGAAAACCTGCCCATGAAGGCCGTACCCATGCTGGAGAACAGCAAGGGAGGGCCGACTTCCGACAAGGTAGGCGGTTGGACGGCGGTGCAATACATGTGGTCCGGCGCAAAGCACCCGGATGCCGTCTGGGAGTTCATGAAGTTCGCCATGTCGGACATCGAGTTTGGTGTGGCGGTGACAACACTGCTCAACTACGGCCTGTCGGCGAACGCAAATGCGTGGGACGATCCCCGTCTGGCGGCGACCAAGACCCGTCCGCCGCGCGAGATTAGCGCCATTGCCGAGCCGCTCCGGGAAGGCCGCGGCTTTATCACCCAGATCTTCCCCGGCTGGCGGGAGCATTTGGGATTCTTCAACGAGCAAAAATCGCTAGTGTGGAAGCAGGAGCTCACCGTTGAGGAAGCCATGCAGAACTCCAGCAAACACACGCAGGCGGTGATAGACGCGTACTGGGCCGAGAAAGAGTAAAGATTTCAGCAAGGGGCGATTGTCAATAGTCGCCCCTTGCTTTAGAATTGACACAGCGAAGCAGAGCATAATCCAAGCCCAGTGAATGCTGGCCGGAAAGGAGGTCAATGTGGGGGGGTAGCAATCTGCGCCCGAGCATCTTGAACTAAATCTGCCATGGGCGCACGTGTGTCGTTCGCAGTCAATTCTGGAGGAAACGAAAGATGACGGAACAACGTACAAACATCACGCGTCGTGGCCTATTGGCAACAACGGCGGGCGCGGGCACCGTGGCCGTGTTTGCTGCTTGCGGCGTGGCGCAGGCGCCGGCTGCCGCGCCGGAGGCCGACGATGCGCCTAAGTCAGAAGACATGCCCGCGATGGAAGAGGCGACGGTCAGCGTTAACTGGGTCGTGAACATACATGAGAACGCGGGCGCTTTCGAGGACCTCGTGCTCGGCCCGTTCGCAGAACTGCATCCCAACATCACGGTCAACTGGCAGTCCATGGCGTATCGGGCGCTTATGGAAAAGCAGGTGGTGGAACTCGCTGCCGGATCCTCGCCGGACATCCTCGGCCCGGAGCCTACCCGCTATCCTCAGTATCGGGACGCCGGCTATATTGCTGACCTAACGCCTTTTGTTAAGCGCGACGCGGCCGCGATTGCCGACGTGGTGGGCATCGATTGGCTGCAGGACCCCGAAGGTAAGTCATGGACGTTCCCTTACGGCGTGCTGGCTACTATCCAAATCTACAACACGGCCCTTCTCGATAGGTTTGGCATCAACGAACCGCCGAAAACCTGGAATCCCAGTGACGGCGGCGAATTGCTCGAGACTGCGCGCGAGATCACGCAACGCTCCAGCGCCGATCAGAATCCCATTTGGGGTTTCTATAGTCGCAACGACTCCACCACCGAAGTGCCGACGATGCTGATCCAAAACGGCACGAACTTCGTCACCGACGACTACGCGCGCTTCCGGCTGCACGAACCGGAGTTCATCGATGTCATCCAGTTCCTGTATGACCTTGAGTTTAGGTACCGCGTAAAGCCGACCCGGGAAGACGTGGCGGCGCTCAATGACACCATTCCGGCGGAACAACGTCGTGATTCACCGTTCGTGCACCAGCGCGCCGCGGTATTCCACACGTGGTTCAACACTGAATCCGGCTGGAACGTGCCGGGCGTCGAGGAATTGCCGGTCAAAGCGCGGCGCTTCCCGGCCCATAGCGTTGCGAGCGAAAACTCGGACGCGGTGGGCAGCTACACCCCGGTGCAGTACATGTGGTCGGGCGCCAAGAGTCCCGACGCCACGTGGGAACTGATAAAGTTCATCAGCACCGATCTCGAGGTGCAGGTCGGCGTCACCACGTTGCTGAACTACGGCATGCCCGTGGTGAAATCGGCCTGGGATGACCCGCGCTTGGCGGAGCAGAAGGCGCGTCCTCCGCGCGAATTGACCCCAATCACGGAGCCGATTGGCGAGGGCAACGGCTTCATGACGCAAATCTACCCCAACTATGTTGATATTCGCCGGGTCTACCTGGACCACATGAACATGGCGTGGAGTCAGGAATTGACCGTCGCGGAAGCGATGCAAAGCGCCGGCAAGATCATGCAGGAGATGATTGACGAGTACTACGCCGACAAGGGCTAGGGCTCACCCTTTGCCATTTGGCTTTGGTCAGACGTTCGCCCCTTTGGAAACGAGGGGGCGAATGTTCATTTTGACCCCAGTACGCGGCATGGTTGTTGCCCAATGAATTTGCAGAGTGATCTTGAGACTTTGCGCCAACTCAAGATTGTGTTGTCAATTCGTGGCAATCTATCGATTTAAGGTATCCTGTCATTTCGAGCGCAGCGAGAAATCTATGATTCACACCTTAGGAGTCAAAAGAGTATGCCGTTAGAAAAGAAGACCATCCTCGGCGAAGGCGTCTGCCCGCCTTTCAGCAACTTCTCCCAAGGCCTGATGATCGATGGCATCAAGCGCGTGCTGTTCATTGCCGGCCAGTTTCCGGTAGATGAGAACGGCGACCTCGTAGGGAAGGGCGACATCGAAGCCCAGACGCGCAAAGTTTACGCCAACATCGAGGCGCTCTGCAAAGCGGCCGGTGGCTCGCTTGAGAACGTGGCGCACCTCAATATGTACGTTACCGACATTCGCTTCCGGGCCGTCGTCACCGGCATCCGCAACGAGATTTTCGCACCGCCGTACCCCACCGCCACCATGGTGCAGATCGGATCGTTGTCGGGTGAAGACTGGCTCGTCGAGATTGATGCGATAGCCGTCTTTGACTAGGTGTGTGTTGAGTGCAAGTCTTCACAAGAATCTCATGATTCACAAGCTAAAGTGAGACCCGGAAGGGCAAGACCTTGCGCTCCATGGCTTGACGCAGATGTCATTAGCCAAGTACCGGCTTGGCTACTGAAGATGTTCATCGCGCCAGTGAGTGCTCACGAGCCGTGCGCCAGGGACAGAGCGCCGCACTTCGTCCGTTTGCGAAGGCACATCCAAGCGCTGCCGGAAACGAACGTCGCCAGGTACCTGGCGTTTGAACGAAAGCAAGTGAAGATGTCGTGAAGGGCACTTTCTTTTAAAGTAGTGCTATAATACATTGGAAAGTGAGGATTCCACGTAACCTCAATGTCGAGGAAGATCGCAATGACGTGGTACGGCAGGAGAGCCTTACTTTCATGTGGAGGTGGCATGTCTAACCCCGCCACCTCGGTTTCGAGTGCACCCCAATGGCAACGAGCACCTGTTCCATGGCGTCAGGCCCGTTGCCGCAATTGGGTCTCCGCACGTATGTACGGCGCTCGCCAACTGGTGCGGGGTCGCCCTTTTCTTACAAGAGTAGAGCTAGCTATAGCAACTTGCCAAACGGGTCCTATGTCCGCAGTTTCTGCAAAACAGCTCTGGAATGTGTGGGATAGGCAAACCAGTGACAATGAAGCCCTGCCCTCTTCGAGTTCTTCCGAGTTTGGACAGGCTTCGACTGATGGCTCCTGGAGTTAACCGCAAGTTTGGAGCGGTACATTTTGCACAATAGAACCTTAATGTCCGAACGGTTGCTTGATGCAGCCAGTAGCAGAAGACTATGGAAATCAGCGCGATAGACATTTCCGCGGAGTTCTAGCATGTCAATGCGATCGCGCTACGCGTGGAAGACAAGCTCTCACCGGATACCCAGGCGGCTGCTGCTGAAAGTCGCTGCCGTGCCGGTTGCGGGCGTGGCAGGGGGATCGGTGTTTGGTGTCTTGCGATCCCAGGCTGCTCGGTACGCACTGCCCGGCACCTTTATTGGCTCCGTGGACATTTCCGGTTTGTCGATGACGGAGGCAAATGCGCTGGTTGCGGCGCAGTGGCAAGACTACCTCCACAGCCCAGTAGTCTTCGGCTACGAAGAAGCCACGTGGACACCCACTGCCACGGAGATCGGTCTCATTGTAGAAATCGAAGAAGCAATTCGCGCGGCCTTTGCTCGTGAGCGGCGGCGCATGTGGTACTGGTTCTCGGGACTGAGTGCGCGCAACCAGGTTGATTTGCCGATATTCTTGAACTCTACGGTGGCCTTGGATTTCTTGAATGCTATTGCACAGCAGATCGACCGCTCGCCCGAAAACTCAACGCTGGAGCGCCAGACCAACCGGGTGCGCGTTGTGCCCGGTGCCGATGGCAAGCAATTAGACCGCGAAGCTACGTTAAGGCTGATGAAACTGCCGTCCGATCCACCCCAGCGTCAGATGGTCAACTTGCCTGTTGTGACCCTCGTGCCGCCGATCACAGTGCAAATGGCCGAAGAGACAAAGTCAGTATTCGATACGCTGGTTGCCCAAGGCTTGCGCTTCGAGCTTGCTGGTGATGGTTGGGAGGTACCAGGGAGTACGTTGACACCCTGGTTGCAGATTCACCAAGACCCGGAGGAGGGCCGCTTGGCAATCATGGGAGATCCCAAGTTACTCCAAGAGTGGCTGGACCAGGTTTCTGTCGAGGCAACGCGGCCTCCCACAAACGCACGCTTCACCGTCCGCGATGAAGCAGTGCACCTACAGGAGCCGGCCGCGCAGGGGTATCAAACCGATTCCGATGTGCTCCTGGCTACCGCGCAGGCTGCCATTGAGCAAGGTATTACGGCGCTTTACCTCCCGGCTCAGGTCCGAGAGCCGATGTACACAGCGCAGAACATGCACAACTGGGGGTTTGAGAACGTTATTGCGGAAGGTGTTTCCTTATTTGCCGGGTCTCCGGTTGAGCGCGCCCACAACATCGCCCATGCAGCCTCCAAGCTCCACGGCTACGTGATCCCGCCGGGAGAGACGTTCTCATTCCTAAACGTACTGGGCCCGATCACGCGCGACGACGGCTACCAATCCAGTCTGATCATCTTTGGCGATCAGACGGTGCCGGGCGTCGGCGGAGGAGTCTGCCAAGTATCAACAACCATGTTCCGCGCGGCGTTCTGGGCCGGCCTGCCGATCATAGAGCGCAATCAACATTCTTATCGCGTCGGCTATTACGAACGTGATGGGAGTCCGCCGGGGTTCGATGCCGCGGTTTATGATCCGGGTGTCGACCTCAAATTCGTCAACGATTCGGAACACCCTATCCTCATCCAAACGCACGTTGACGAAGAATCCATGGAACTCAAGTTCGTGTTTCACGGTCGCAGTCTAAACCGATGGGTGCGCATGCTACCTGCCGTCGCCAAGAACTGGGTGGAGCACGGCCCGCCCTTGCCAGACAAAGAAGACCCTGACCTTCCTCTGGGTGAGCGTTTGCAGATCGAGTGGGCAGTGGACGGCGTGGATGCTGAGATTCACCGAGAGGTCGTGATCGATGGAAAGTCCCACGTCGACCGGTTTCGCAGCCGCTACCGGCCATGGCGAGAGCGCTGGCTCGTTGGCACGAAGATCGTGCCGCCGGAGGAGCAACCGGGCCAGGTGCCGCAGCTACCCGGGTGAGCGCACCGTCTCACCTCACTCGCATTGAGACTTGCCGTTCCTGACGCGTATCTGGTTACCCATCCCTACAGTGACCGGGCACGTTCTTTTGCCTTGCCGGCATTCTATCCGCCCGCCTTTCTCTCTTCCCTCACTTTGGACTCACTGGCTTAGTTTCGCTCAGGCTGGACAGCGGTTGCACGTGACTCTTGCCGGGCGCATCCCACCATTGGTCCGCTGTCTTGTTCCTTACACGCAAGATCAATGCAGCGAGCGTTGCATCAACACTGCGCAGAGAGTCTCGTAAGGATTCTTGCTGCAGATCCCTGCGCACGTCGTTTAGGAGCGAATTGTGTTTTGTGTGACATCCAAACAAACGAGGTCCGTGAGTTTCGCGCTCTCTAGTCTCTCGTATCCCGAGCAGTGCATCCTGTAGGTTCCGACCGATTTGGCAATAGAAATACGTGAGCGCATGGAGGATCAGAATCTGGAGAATTTCGCCTAGGAGACGGCATTGATTAGTTGCGTACGGCGGGAGCTTGTGATATGTTTCACGTGGCAATTGCCTCTGACTTGAGGAGCGCCAATGTCTGGGTCTCCGAGGGGAAAAGCGCCGCAGATGGCGATCAGACGCCTCTCAATGTACTATCGTACGTTGGCTGCGCTACGGGAGCAGGGAGTGGAGAGCATCTCCTCCGAACATCTCTCTGCCTTGACCGGTTCCACTGCTGCCCAGGTCCGCCGCGACCTTGCTTATTTTGGGAGCTTCGGTCGACGCGGCGTGGGGTATGAGGTGCACTCGCTCCAGACTCATGTGCAGAAGATCTTGGGTATTGGCGAGGGCTGGCCCATGGCACTTATCGGCGTTGGCAATTTGGGCTCCGCACTCTTGGCATATGATGGTTTTCCGCGCCAAGGCTTTCGCATTGTCGAGGCTTTCGATTCCGATCCACGACGCGTCGGCACGGTGATCCGCGACGTGGTCGTGAAACCGATGGACCAGATCAAGGAAACCATTCAAGCGCGCCACATTGTCATGGCGCTGTTGGCCGTGCCCGCAAAGGCGGCCCAGGGCGTTACCGAGCAACTCGTCGCTGCCGGGGTGCGCTGCTTGCTGAACTTCGCACCCGTTACGCTAAAGGTGCCTCCTCACGTCCACTTAGCCAGTGTCGATCTCTCAATCGAAGTAGAGTATCTCTCATACGTGCTGAGAGAAAGTGTGGCAGAAGGCCAAGCAGCGGAAGGCGCTTGCTCAGATGTACTGCGTGCGCTGTCAGGTTAGGACGTGCACCGGAACGCGGTTGTAAATGAAGGACAATTCGTTCATTATAAGACCGGAGCGCGACTGATACAGGCATAGTTGAGGGCAAGAAGATAGCAGATGGAGTATTACGTCGGATACATTCCCTTCCTCGTGACCTTCGTCGCGGCATCCGCATTTGGGATCGTCTCGCTGGCTCTTGCTTCCGTGCTCCGACCGAAGTTTCGCCCCGGACCCCTGCGCACGGTTCCCTACGAGTCGGGGATTGGCCCAAGTGGCGTGGTGGGCGATACCCGCGGCAAGCACGGGGTGCACTTCTACATGGTCGCGATTGTATACGTCGTCTTTGACCTAGAGCTTGCCTTTCTCTTTCCATGGGCCGTAATCATAGGGTCTCTCGGCCTCTTTGGCCTGATTGAAATGGCAGTTTTCATCGCTATCTTGCTGGTTGGCTACATTTACGCTTGGAAGAAAGGAGCATTCGATTGGGGGCTATAGAAGATACGCTAACACTGCCCGCTGCCGGGCAAAAGACGGGTGCTTCCGGCTTCGTGCTTGCCTCCGCTGACCAGATTCTGAACTGGGGGCGGGCAAACGCGTTGTGGCCCATGACGTTCGGCCTCGCGTGCTGCGCAATCGAGATGATGGCGCTCTTCGCCTCGCACTATGACATGGACCGCTTCGGCATGGCGCCGCGCGCCACACCGCGGCAATCGGATGTAATGATTGTTGCCGGTACGGTCACGAAGAAGATGGCCCCGATCATACGGAACCTTTGGGAGCAGATGGCCAGGCCGTGCTGGGTGATTGCACACGGCAATTGCGCTACGTGCGGCGGGCCGTATCGCTCCTATAGTGTGCTGCAAGGGGTGGATCTTGCCGTTCCCGTAGACATCTACGTGCCCGGTTGCCCGCCGCGGCCCGAGGCGCTGCTCGAGGGTCTCATGCTGTTGCAGCAGAAGATCAAGCAGGGCGAGTGGGCCGGTTCGGAAGAGGCACTGCTCACCGCGCGCGCGGCTGCGGGCGCGAAGGAGTAAGTGTTTCCGTGAGCATTCCGCCGCCAGTCGCCGCTGATCTGATCCACGAACGTGTGAAGGCCGTCTTAGGCGATAGAGTCATTGCCGCAAACTCCCTCCGCAACTACTTGACCATAGAAATCGCCGCCACGGATCTGCTGGTGGTTGCAACGGCGCTGCGCGACGACCCCGAGCTAAGGTTCAACTTTTTCGGTGATGTCACGGCAGTACATTGGCCCGGCGAATCGCAAGAACTGGAAGTCGTCTACCATCTACGCTCAATCCCCGCTAATCGACGTATCCGCGTCAAAACGCGCATAGCTGCACATGAGTCAGTAGAATCGATGGCACAGGTCTGGCCGGGCGCCGACTGGCCGGAACGCGAAGTCTACGATCTGATGGGCGTAAACTTCGTCAATCATCCCGACCTCCGGCGCATCCTCATGGATGAAGATTATGAGTATCACCCCTTGCGCAAGGACTTTCCGCGCGAGGGGCTTTAGTCGAGTAAAGCACTACCTCAGGAGTAGTGAGAGCGTCACATGGCGACTGTAGAGATTGAACGCATTGCCGGTGAAGATGATTCAGGACTGATCCTGAACATGGGGCCGCAGCATCCCAGTACCCACGGCGTGCTGCGCGTCGTCCTGAAGATGGACGGTGAGTACATTGAGGAAGCCGTACCCATCATTGGCTACCTGCACCGCGGCACGGAAAAGATCGCCGAAAGCGAGACGTATACCCAGATCCTGGGGTACACGGACCGCATGGACTATACCGCCGCGGCTTCCAGCAACCTTGGCTGGCTGGTGGCTGTGGAGACGCTTGCCGGCATCGAGGTGCCGGAACGCGCGCAATGGCTGCGCTGCATCGTCGGCGAACTGGGGCGTCTGGCGGGACATCTCGTATGGATCGGCACCCATGCGCTAGACATCGGCGCCATGTCGGTATTCCTCTATGCCTTTCGCGCCCGCGAACGCGTTTTGGAGCTCTTTGAAGAACTCTGCGGTGCGCGCATGACGCACAGCGTGATGCGTCCCGGTGGCTTTCTGGAAGAGCCGCGCGAGCCCTTCTATGAGAAGCTAGAAAGTTCACTGGACTACTTCATCAAGGAAATCAACCAGTTTGACAAGCTGCTCAGCAAGAACGACCTCTGGCTGGGCCGCACCGTGGACGTAGGCGTGATATCCGGCGACGACGCCATCGCGATGGGGTTGTCCGGCGCTTGCTTGCGTGGATCGGGGGTGGAGTGGGACATCCGCAAGGCAGAACCATATGCCGCCTACGACAAGGTGGAGTTCGACATCCCAACCGGCACCGGCAAAGGCGATGTCTATAGCCGCTACCTGCTGCGCCTTGAGGAGATGCGCCAGAGCGTGCGCATTATGCGTCAGGTGATCGAGCACTTGCCACCCGGCCCCGTGATGACCGATGACGCACGTGTCGCCCGACCGGACACGCCGCGCCTCTATACAGACATGGAAGCGATGATCAATCATTTCTGGATGTACATCCACGGCTTCCCGGTGCCGCGTGGCGAGACGTATGTTGCGATTGAAGCGCCCAAAGGTGAACTCGGCTTCTATGTGGTCAGCGACGGCAGCGGCAAACCCTACCGCATGCACGTGCGCTCGCCTTCCTTTGTCAATTTGCAGTCATTGCCGTACCTCGTCAAAGGACGGCTCTTGGCTGACGTGGTTTCGGTGATTGGCAGTATAGATATTGTGCTCGGTGAAATTGATCGCTAAGTCCAGGATGGGATACAAGCAAGCGAGTTTAGTTGTTGGCACGGCTGGGAAGAGGGAAGCATGCCGGTAACACTTACAGTTGACGGTCAAGAGGTAACGGTACCTGACGGTTCCACAATCCTCGATGCCGCACGCAAAGCCGGCATCTACATTCCTACGCTGTGCTTCGACACCTTTCTCAAGCCCTACGGCGCGTGCCGCATGTGCGTCGTGGAGGTTGAACGCGCGCCGAAGCCGCTCTCTTCCTGCAACACCATGGCCATGAACGGCATGGTGGTGAGCACGAAGACCGAACCCGTGGTGCACGCCCAGCAGGGCATCATGGAAATGACCCTGCAGCATCACCCGCTGGATTGTCCCTATTGCGACAAGTCGGGTGTCTGCGACCTGCAGCACACCGCCTATGAAGTAGGGGTGTACCGCAGCAAGTTGGGTAGCGACAATCCAAACGAGCCCGACCACGAATTCAGTCCTTTGATTGAATGGGATCCAAATCGCTGTATCTACTGCGGCAAATGTGTGCGCATCTGCGACGAACGCGTTGGGGATAGCGCGCTTACCTTCAACCTGCGCGGTTTTCATAGCTACATTGGGACACAGTTCGACGAACCGCTCGACTGCGTCGAGTGCGGCGAGTGCATCGAAGTGTGCCCGGTAGGTGCTCTGCTCAGCCGCCCATTCATGCACAGTGGACGCGCATGGCAGGTGAACCAAAGCGAATCCATTTGCAACCACTGCAGCGTCGGTTGCCAGATGCACGTCGAGACCCGCATGGGCGAGGTATTGCGCACAAAAGCGAACCCCGCGCTCCGTGACCAAACACCGGTTAACACACGCGACCGCGGTCCTGGCGACGGCATGCTCTGCACGCGCGGCCGCTTTGGCTACGACTACATTCACGACGATGGGCGTGTGAAACAGCCGCTCATCCGCCGGAATGGCACGCTGGAACCGGCAAGCTGGGATGAAGCGCTCACCTTGGTGGCGAACCAGATTGCCGAGGCAAAGTCGCAGCACGGGCCGGACACAATCGCAGCCATTACATCCGGGCGTCTCTCTGATGAAGAAAACTATCTGGTTTCACGTCTCATGCGAGAGGTAGTGGGCACCAACAACCTCGACAGCACCGAGCGCTGGACGTTCATTCCCACGCTCAAGACGCTAGGACCCGCCGCCTTTAATTTTAGCATCACCCAAATGGAGCACATGGATGCTTTCCTGGTCGTGGGCGGCGATATTATGGAAAGCCACGACGTGCTCGGCATGCGGATGCGGCAGTGGGTGCGCGACCAAGGCAAAGCGCTTATTCAGGTCAGCAGTCTGCCAAGCAGACAGGATAGCCGCTTCGCGCAACGCGTACTGCGCGTGCGACCGGGAACGGAGGAGCATCTTGTCCAAGGACTAGCGGCTGAGCTCTCCCGCCAGTCCAGTAACGGCAGCGCGCCGGAGGAGTTACGGGACTACAACCTCGAGACTGCTGCCGCCGACACCGGAATCGAACTGACAGATTTGAGTGAGACTGCTGCACAACTCGCCCAGGCGGGCAGCGTCGGTATCGTGTGGGCACTCGGCAACTGGCTCATTGGCAGCGCCGGAAACTTTGCGCAAGCGGCGGCCAATCTTGCATTGGCATTGCCTGAAGCCCACCTCTTCCCACTCGCCGCCAAGGCAAACTCTCGGGGCCTCGTGCAAATGGGCGCGGGAGCGGACCTCTTGCCGAATTTCCGCAGCGGTGATGACGCCCAGGCCCGCAGTGCATTGGGGAGGCTGTGGGACGTGGTGCTGCCCGAATCGCAAGGACTCACGCTCGATGATCTCTTGTCCGGCGCCGATGTCTCCGTGCTCTACATCATTGGAGAAGACTTGGCAGCGAGCGCTCGCAATCACCAGCAGGCGCAGACACTCCTTGATCAGGCTGGTTTCGTGGTGGTGCAGGACCTCTTTGTGAACAGCACGGCGGCGGAGCATGCCGACGTAGTACTGCCTGCGGTCAGCTTTGCCGAGAAGACTGGAACCTACACCAATCTTGAAGGCCGCGCGCAACGGGCGCAGGCGGCAATTCCCCCCGTGGGTGAAGCGAAAGCCGATTGGCAGATCTTCACCGAACTCGCGTTGCAGCTTGGCGCGCGGTGGACGTACAAGAATTCGGACTCAGTGGCCCAAGAGATTGCCGCGGTGCTGGCAGACATCCCAACCACACACAGCGCACCGCGCTTTGGCTGGCAAGAACTGCCGGCGCTGCCAAGCGTGAACGGCGACGGCAAACTGCTCTTGGTGACTCAAGATCATCTCTTTGTGCCGGGCGTCACCGGCCGCTACAGCAGCAACCTACGCCGTTTGGTGGAGGAGCCGGTTGCCGAATTGCACCCGGCGCAACTTGAGCGCCTTGGCGTAAGCGACGGTGAGAAGGTGGGGATCCAAGCAAATGGCGCGGACGTGACTGTTACGGCGAAAGCAAATGACCGTTTGGCGGAAGACGTGGTCTACCTTCCCGTTGGCTTCCCGGACGCGCCGGTGGGAGCGTTACTGGGTGCGGAGGCCACGGTTGCGGTATCGGTGCGTGCTGCCGTTCCCGCGGCCGAAGTTGGCTCGGCACAGCCGCGAGCTAGGAATGAGACATGACAGAGCTTGTCATCGCGGTAATCTTCAAATCCATCATTGCCTTTGCGGTGCCGCTGCTCGTGGTGCCTCCGCTCATTTGGGGCGAGCGGCGCCTCTTGGGTCGCATTCAATCTCGCCTCGGCCCCAACCGCGTCGGTCCCTTTGGCGCATTTCAAACGCTGGCTGATGCCGTCAAACTCTTGGGTAAAGAAGACATGATCCCGGCCGGAGCAGACCGCGCCCTTTTCATCCTGGCCCCGTTCTTGCTCTTGGTGCCGTCCTTTATGGCGTGGTCCGTGGTGCCGGTCGGTACCGAGCTTCACATCTTCGGACGGGTCATCGGCCTCTATGCCACCGATCTCAACGTGGGCGTACTCTACATCGTGGCGCTTACGTCCGTGGCGGTGTACGGCATTGTCATGGCCGGGTGGGCGTCGAATAGCAAGTATGCGCTGCTGGGAAGCCTGCGGTCGAGCGCGCAGATGATCAGCTATGAGATCATGCTCGGTATCGCGCTCGTCGGCGTTGTGGTCCTCGCGGGTTCGCTCTCGCTGCCTGAAATCGTGCGGCAGCAGCAAGTTCCTTTCGCCATTCCTCTCATAATTGGCGCGTTCGTTTTTGTTTGTGCCGCCTTGGCGGAAACCAACCGCGCGCCCTTCGACCTGCCGGAAGCGGAGACTGAGCTTGTTTCCGGATATCACGTCGAGTATTCCGGTTGGCGGTTCTCATTCTTCTTCTTATCCGAGTACGCCAACATGCTTTTGGCGTCCTTCTTGGTAAGCGCGGTCTTCCTGGGCGGCGGGTGGCCGGCGCAATTCCTGGAGCCATATATCGGGCATCTTTTCACAACCTTGCTGGCTGTTGGCATCATGATGTCCAAGGTCTTCCTCTTTCTATTCATCTACTTTTGGATTCGCGCCACGTTGCCGCGATTTCGCTACGACCAAATGATGAACTTTTGCTGGAAAGTGCTCTTGCCGTTGGGACTGCTCAACTTGGCAGTTGCCACTGTGCTCAAGTTAACGATTTACGCCTAGGAAAAAATCGGGGGAGAGTGTGCAATGAGTTTTCGGTTTGACTCGCTGCTGCCGATCGCGAAAGGGCTCAGCGTTACCCTTCGTGAGTTCTTCCGGCGGCCGGTAACCATCCGCTACCCGGAGCAGAAGCGGCCCCTCTCTGCGATCTATCGCGGCGCGGTGGGCATGAGACGCAGACCGGATGGACGGCCAAAGTGCGTGGGCTGCGGCCTGTGTGAGACGGCGTGTCCGAATGAGTGCATCACCATCACAACGGAGTCGAACCCTGCCCAGCCGACGGAAAAAGTGGTGACGTCGTACACGTTGGATGTCGGCCGCTGTCTCTTCTGCAGCCTCTGTGTGGAAGCCTGCCCGGTTGAGGCTTTAGAGATGACCGACGCATTCGACTTCTCAACGGACGACCGCAGCACGCTGATCTACGACGTAGACCGCCTGATGGACCTGGTGGACAAGCAGGGCAAGGAGGTCGCAACGCTTGACTAGCGAGACCTTGCTCACTCTGATCTTTGCGTATTTTGCGCTTGCGAGTGTGGTGTTCGCCGTGCTCGTGATCATGCTGCGCAATCCGGTCCAGTGCGCGCTCTCGCTTGTGGGCGTTGTGTTCCATCTTGCAGGGATATTTATCCTGCTGCGCGCCGAGTTTCTCGCCGCGGCGCACATAATCATCTATGCCGGCGCTATCATTGTGCTCTTTCTCTTCACCATGATGCTGCTCAATATCGGTGCGGTGGAGCGCGTGCGTCAGTTTCACGTGCAAGCGCCTCTCGCCATAGTGATTGGTGCCATCCTCTTCTTGGAGTTCATCGTCCTCACCGGAGCCACCATCACCATTGGTGCCCAGGGACCCCATTCGCCCGCATGGGTCGCGGGACAGGGCGGGAACGTACAGGCATTAGGGCAAGTGCTCTTTCGCGACTACTTGCTTCCCTTTGAAGTGGCCTCCGTATTATTGACGGCTGCGGTAGTGGGCGCCATCGTCTTGGCGAGACAAAGGCCGCGACGGCCACGCTCATCTTCTGAGATGGGGGTGTCAGAGTGGATGGCGGAGCGGTACGAGAAAGCCAACGTCAGAAGCAGCAACCGGCCAAACAGCGCTGAGGAGATAGGCGACTGAGATGATCATCCCAGCCTTGGAATACTACTTGGTGCTGGGCGCGGCACTCTTCATCATCGGCTTGCTCGGTGTGCTGGTGCGGCGTAACTTGCTTATTGTGTTTATGTCAATTGAGCTTATTTTGCTGGGAGCCAACGTCACTTTTGTAGGGTTTGCCGTGGCGCTGGATAACATGCTGGGGCAAGCTTTCGTCATCTTCTCGTTGACGGTTGCCGCTGCGGAAGCCGCGGTGGGTCTTGCCATCATTGTGGCGCTGTCGCGTCATCGGGATACGCTGAACGTAGATGAAATCAACACACTCAAAGGCTAGGGGCGCAGAGAGATAATGGCCGACGTTGCCTGGCTGATACCACTCCTGCCATTCGTCGCTTTCGCGATTAACGGCGTCTTTGGTCGCAAATATCTCAAGAAGCATACCGGCCTCGTCGCTAACGCTGGCGTGCTGGGCGCGCTTGTCGTCAGCGTGGCCTTGTTCATTACACAGTTGGATCACGCGGAACCGCAGTCAGTCACGCTTTGGACGTGGGCGGTTTCTGGCGATTTCGCCTTGGACATCGCGCTGCGCGTGGATGCTCTCACGCTCGTTATGCTGCTCGTGGTCACAAGCGTTTCTTTCATGGTCCACGTCTATTCGATTGGCTACATGGACCACGATCCCGGATTCTGGCGTTTCTTCACCTATTTGCCTCTGTTTGTCTTCGCGATGATCATGCTCGTGATGGCGAACAACCTGCTGGTCTTATTCGTCTTCTGGGAAGCCGTCGGCCTGTGCTCCTATCTCTTGATTGGGTTCTGGTTCGACCGTCAGTCGGCGTCTGCGGCCGCCGTCAAGGCCTTCTTGACGAACCGCATCGGGGATGTTGGCTTCTTAATCGGACTCCTTCTGGCGTGGTATGTCTTCGGGACACTGGACTACGACGAAATCTTCGTGCAAGCCCCGGCCGTTGCAGCCGTGACACCGGGCATGCTCACGATCATCTGTCTTCTGCTCTTTGTGGGCGCCATGGGCAAGTCGGCGCAGTTTCCGTTGCACGTGTGGTTGCCTGACGCGATGGAAGGCCCAACGCCGGTAAGCGCTTTGATCCACGCAGCCACGATGGTCACGGCGGGTGTCTACATGGTGGCGCGGTTTAATCCGCTCTATGTGCTGTCAGCAAACGCCATGGCGGTTGTGGCAATTGTCGGCGCGTTTACGGCCCTCTTTGCGGCGACCATCGGCCTGGCACAGAACGACATCAAGCGTGTCCTCGCGTACTCCACCGTTAGTCAACTCGGGCTGATGTTTATGGCTCTCGGCGTGGGTGCCTTTACCGCGGCGATTTTCCACTTGGCGACCCACGCGTTTTTCAAAGGATTGCTCTTCCTGGGTTCCGGCTCCGTCATTCACGGCACCAACGAAGAGCAGGACATGCAGCGCATGGGCGGCCTCTTCGGCAAGATGCCGGTTACCGGTTCAACGTACATCATCGGCGGTTTGGCGCTCTCCGGCATCATCCCACTGGCGGGATTCTGGAGTAAGGACGAACTGCTTGGAGCCACGCTGCTTGCCGGCGGGATGGGCTACCTGCTCTACGCCTTGGGCGCGTTGGCCTCGTTCCTAACGGCCATTTATACGTTCCGCATGATAATCCTTACCTTCTTTGGCAAGACCCGCATGGAAACCGAGCGGTTCTCGCATGTGCACGAGTCGCCGCGTGTGATGACCATACCGCTCATCGTCTTGGCGGTGGGAGCGGCGATAGCGGGGTTCGTGGGCGTTCCGCCCGAGCACGGGCTCATCCACGATTACCTGCATGATACGTTCCTGGCGGCGGAATTAGCCGGTCTCGTCCATAAGCCGTCTACGGCGTTTGTGCTCGGCGTCATGGCTGTCTCGACTCTGATTGCCCTCGTCGGTATTCTCATTGCCTACAGTGTATTCATGCGCAAGTCGCCGGCTCCCGAGACTGTCGCCGGCAGGGCGGGGCCGCTCCATACGTTACTGGTCAACAAGTATTTCCTCGATGACTTCTACGACACCGTCCTGGCAGGGGGCACCCGTGGCGTGGGGTGGCTCTTTGCCTGGTTCGACCTGAATATCGTGGACGGCATAGTGAACCTCATTGGCTTAGTTGTCAGCGAGGTTGGCGGCGGTCTCCGGCGTATGCAGACCGGCCGCTTGGAAAACTATGCCTTTAGCGTTGTCTTGGGTACGGCGCTCGTGCTCGCCTTCTATATCATCATGGTGCGTTGAGGTAGCATTGGTGGATTCAATCCCCATTCTTTCACTCATTCTCTGGTTGCCGCTCGTCGCGGCCGTCATCGTGCTCTTCCTGCCTGAGCGCCGCGCGATGTTTGCCGTGTCGCTTGCGGGGACTCTGCTCTCGCTCGTGTTGAGTGTGGTTGTGTGGGTGAGCTTCGAATCCGGCGCCGGCATGCAGTTTCGAGAGACGTTCGACTGGCTGCCGGCCTTAGGCATCCAGTATGCGCTCGGCGTCGACGGCATTAGCCTGCTGATGGTGCTCCTGAATACGTTCCTCTTCTTCCTGTGCATTGTCTATGCCTGGGCATCGGTGCACGAGCGCGTGAAAGAGTACCTCTTCACCATGCTCATTTTGGAGGTGGGCATAACCGGTGTGTTCCTCGCTTTGGACTTCGTCCTGTTCTACGTATTCTGGGAAGTCATGCTCATCCCCATGTACGTTCTGATCGGGGTCTGGGGTGGCGAGCGCCGTGTGTACGCAACGGTCAAGTTCGTCCTTTACACGCTCTTCGGTAGTCTGCTCATGCTCGTCGCCATTCTGGCGCTCTACTTCGTGCACGGCAATACGACGGGCGTGTACACGTTCGACATACTCGAACTCACCCAGGGTACCTACGGCGAGCGCTTCCAGCTTTGGGCCTTCCTGGCATTCTTCCTCGCCTTTGCAATCAAGGTGCCTATGATTCCCTTCCACACGTGGCTGCCGGACGCCCACGTAGAAGCGCCGACAACCGGCAGCGTGATCCTGGCCGGCATCCTGCTCAAGATGGGCGGCTACGGTTTCATTCGCTTCAGTCTGCCGCTCTTTCCCGATGCCAGCGAATTGGCGCAGACGGCGATCCTGGTCTTGTCGGTCGTCGCCATTCTCTATGGCGCGTTGGTCGCCCTTATGCAGACGGACCTCAAGAAGCTCATTGCCTATTCATCAGTCAGCCATATGGGTTTCGTGACGTTGGGCATCTTCTCCTTCACGCAACAGGGTCTCGACGGCGCTATCATGCAGATGTTCAGCCACGGTCTGGTTACCGGCGCTCTCTTCCTCTGCGTGGGACAGCTCTATGAGCGCACCCATGACCGATTGATAGCAAACCTGGGCGGTCTGGCCCACCGCTGGCCGGTCTATGCCACGCTCTTGCTCTTCTTCTCGCTCGCCTCCATTGGGCTGCCGGGGCTATCGGGATTTGTCGGCGAGTTCATGGTACTGCTCGGCGCCTTCATGACGGGTACGCGCATCTTTGGCGTCCTCGCCGTTCTCGGCATCATACTTTCCGCGGCGTACATGCTATGGATGTACTGGCGGGTCATGCTTGGCACCCTAAAAGAGGCCCACAGCCGCCTTGAGGACATCACCAGGCTGGAGGCCGCGGTGCTCGTGGCTTTGGCAGCGGTGGTGGTATGGGCCGGGGTGCAGCCACAGATATTCGTTGAACTCTTTACCGCCGACACGAGCGGAATCATGCAGGCATTAGCGGAATCCGGGGTGTCGAGCGCTGTGATTCGTTAGCTTTCAGTGTTGGGGCATGTGTAAGGAATAGTCCGTGCAAATAGAAGATCTCACAAGCATACTGCCGGAAATCATCCTCACCTTGATCGCTGCCGCGGTTCTCATGGTGGATGCTTTCGGCGGCAGGCGCACCCATCGCGGGCTGATGGGCCTGATCGTAGTTGGCAGTGTGGTCGCAATTCTCGTCAGCGTGGTTTTGCGCGCAGACAGCGGTACCGCTTTCAGCGGCATGGTGCTGACCGACGGCTATGCGGTCTTTTTCAAAGTGCTCTTCATCGCCATTGCCGCGCTCAGCATCGTGCTTGCGTTTGCCCAGTCGCAAGATGTCCCCTTCGCCGAGTTGTCGGCGCTTATACTCTTTGCAACCGTCGGAATGCTTTTGCTGGGCGCTACGGGCGATCTGATTACGCTCTATCTTGGCGTGGAGTTGACCTCAATTCCCGTTTATGTGCTCGTGGCCATCAAGCGCGACCGCTTTCGTGCCACGGAAGGTGCCCTCAAGTACTTCCTGCTGGGCGCGTTTGCCTCCGGTGTTCTGCTTTACGGCATTGCCTGGCTCTTTGGGCTTACCGGCACGACGAATCTCGCGAATATAGCGTTGTACGTGCAGAGCCAAGGCGCGGACAATCCCTGGTTCTTACTGGGCCTCGGCCTTCTCCTCGTCGGCCTGGCATTCAAAGTGGCGGCAGTGCCCTTCCACATGTGGACGCCTGACGCCTATCAGGGCGCGCCCACTCCTTCTACGGCCTTTCTGGCAGCCGGGGCCAAGATGGGCGCCATGGCGGGCCTTCTGCGGGTGGTAGTGCACGGACTTGAACCGTGGCAAGACATGGTATTGCCTATCGTGATCGCCATTGCGGTAGCCAGCATGATCGTCGGCAACTTTGTTGCCATCTGGCAGCGGGACGTGAAGCGCCTGCTGGCGTACTCCTCCATCGCCCATACCGGCTACATGCTGGTCGGCATCGCGATAGTACACGCTCACTCGGAAGCGGGCGGCCTCATGCGGGACGCGGTCGCTGCCGTCATGTTTTACGCCGTGGTGTATGCCTTGATGACGCTGGGCGCTTTCGCCGTGACGTTCGCGGTCGAGCGCCGGACCGACGGCACGGACTTGGAAAACTTCCAGAACCTGGGTCGCAGTTCGCCGCTCATGGCCGTGGCGATGGCGGTCTTCATGATCTCGCTCACCGGCATTCCGCCAGCCGCGGGATTTTTCGGGAAACTCTATCTGCTCCAAGTGGCCGTCAACGCCGGTCTGACGTGGGTGGCGGTGGTCCTGGTGCTTACGAGTACAGTCTCGGCCTATTACTATCTGCGCGTGGTCGTGAATATGTACATGGTAGATATTCAGCCCCGCCTGCTGCCTGTACCCGCTTCCACGGCCATTGGCGCTGTAGTCGCCATTGGCATGATCGGCACGCTCGTGCTCGGCATTTATCCCGCCGGGGCCGTTGAGTGGGCGCAAGCCGCCTTTGAAGAAGTCGGCAAGCTGGCGACCTCCCCCTAGACTACTGTTCCCTTCCTCATTCGAGCTAGTGACCCCATCTCTCGCGGTCTGTGGTGCGCCGCAGCGGTCTGGTATCATAAAGAAGAACAGGCCCCCATAGCTCAGTGGATAGAGCACTGGCCTCCGGAGCCAGGAGCGGGCGTTCGAGTCGCCCTGGGGGTACCACGACGTACATTCTGGGTTTCCTAGAAGTAGGCCGCCAACTCCCGGTCTGCAAGGCTGATTGTCTCTTTCGCGTTGAGGCAAAGCCCATCTTCTACGCCAAAAGGAGTGCACGGTGATAGCTTCCGGGCCGGGGCAAATCATCATCCTGAACGGTGTGCCGCGGTCTGGTAAGTCGAGCATTGCCAAGGTGATTTTGGACACGTTCGCTGGCGTATGGATCAACCTCGGCGTAGATGGCTTCAAGCAGTTGACATCAGAGCGATTCAGCCCAGGGATCGGTCTGCGCCCGGGTGGAGAGTTATCCGATACGATTGAACCTCTCGTTCCAGTGCTGTACGCGGCTATGTACGAATCGATTGCCGCCCATAGCCGGATGAGCATAAACGTCGTCGTGGACGTCGGTCATCATGATGCTTACTCAGTGCCGCAGGGCATCCTCTTTGACAGCGCACGGCGCTTGAGCGACCTACCTGTCCTTTTCGTAGGAGTTCGTTGTCCTGTAGACGTAATCGTCGAGCGGCGACAAAAGACTTGGAGCCCCGGTCATGGACTAGACGAACACATTCGGCGCTGGCAGCGTGAAGTTCATCTGCCCGGTATCTATGACATTGAGGTCAATACTGCGCAGCTTACTTCTCAGGAGTGCGCCGACAAGGTTCGACAATACCTTGAGGGCGGCCCTGTACCTACTGCATTCAAACGACTCGCCGAGATGCATCTGAAGCATGGCACGACAGCCAGCGGGACGCCGCAATGAGTCCTTGGCTGCAGAGTGCTTCGTGGTGGAACCCCGAATTCCATTCCTGACGTTCCACCCACAAGAAATGAACAACAAGCACAACACCATAGTTTCAATCTCCGGTATAAGCAAGTCCTTTCGCGATCTAGGCGAGCAGCGTGAGGTACTAACCGACGCTAGCCTGGAGGTCGGCCGGGGCGAATTCGTTGCCATCTTGGGCAGCAGCGGCAGCGGCAAGACGACGCTGCTCCATCTGATCGGTGGCATTGATACCCCCGATAGCGGCTCAATCGTCATCGATGGCACCACATTGACAAGTCTCAGCGACACGGCGCGCACGCATTTTCGCCGCCGCCACGTCGGTATGGTATTTCAGTTGTTCAATCTGATTCCCACGCTCACGGTATGGGAAAACATACTCTTGCCTGCGGAGCTTGAAGGAAGCGTGGACGCCAACCGCAGAGACTACGCGGCCTCATTGCTTGAGCGCGTGGGTCTCGGCGATCGCACGAACACGTTTCCGGAGAAGCTCAGCGGCGGTGAGCAACAACGGGTTGCCATCGTCCGCGCGCTCGCGCATGAGCCCCTCATCGTCCTTGCCGACGAACCCACCGGCAATCTCGACGCCCAGAACAGCGCCCGCGTGCTCTCAATTCTGCTCCAACTCACGCGTGAGGCCGGACGCACACTCTTGATGGCTACCCACGACCACGAGATCGCGCGTCAGGCGTCCCGCGTCTGTCGGCTCCACGATGGCGCGCTGTCCATGCAACCGGCCGCTGCCGTAGTCTGATCCATGACCGGCGCCGTCGTCAGCCGCCTCGTCTACCGCGCGCTGCAGCGGCGCGTCTTGCAGAGTGTACTCTTCGTTATCAGCATTCTCGCCGGCGTCGCGCTGATAGTGGGCGTTGACGTGGCCGCAGAATCGGCGCGCCGGGCGTTCTCGCTCAGTCTGGCAAGCCTCCAAGGCGATGCAACCCACGAAATCGTGGGCGGCCCGAGCGGCGTTCCCTCCTCGCTCTATCGCTCGCTGCGCGCCGACCTTGGTATTCGCACCGGTGCCCCAGTAATCCAGGACACGGTTCGTGTTGGCGCCGCTGAAATCCCATTAACGCTGCTGGGCATCGATCCTTTTGCCGAGGCACAGGTGCGTCAGTACTTGGCCGGCGCTTCCACTGCGACCGTTCCGGGCGTGGAGGGTCAGGCGCTACTTCGCCTCATGGCCGAGCCGGACACCGTCTTGGTAGCGCAGTCCGTCGCCGCCCGGCTTGGCGTCGAGCCCGGGGATCAACTCGCGCTCCGCACGGCGCGGGGGAGGCGAAACGTCACGCTTGTGGGGATCATCCATCCTGCGAATGAACTGAGCGCACAGGCCCTTGCCTCGCTTGTCGTCGCGGACATCAGCACGGCCCAAGAGATCGTGGGCAGTCCGGGTGTGCTGACGCGCATTGACCTCGTGCTCACCGACGCCCAAGTTCTTGCGGATATCCAAGGTTCTTTGCCTCCTGGGGTCGTTGTGCGGCCGGTCGAAAGCAATAGAAGCAGTCTGGAGCAACTGAGCGATAGCTTCACGCTCAATCTGCAAGCCCTCAGCCTACTCGCGCTGATCGTCGGCCTGTTTCTGGTCTACAACATCATGTCTTTTAGCGTGGTGCAACGCCGGACGCAGATCGGCATGTTGCGCGCGATTGGCGCCACGCGGCGCCAGGTGTTTGCCGGTATTCTCTTGGAAGCGCTCGTCCTCGGCGTCGCGGGCACACTGCTCGGCCTGGCGGTCGGCTACGTGCTTGGCGGCTTCCTCGTAGGCGCGGTAACGAGGACCATCAGCGACCTCTACTACCGGGTCGAGGTGCAGGCGCTTACGCTTACCTCCCTCACCATCGCCAAAGGGGTGTTTACGGGACTTGGCGCCAGCCTCGCGGCGGCCCTGATCCCCGCGCTGAATGCGACTCGCATTACGCCTGCCAGTACGTTGCGCAGTGCCGATGCGGAGCAAGCATCGCGTTCTCGCGCTGACGTGGCGGCGGTAACCGGGATTGTCGTTCTTGGCGCTGGACTTGTTCTGACTCAATTCCAAGCGCAGAGTCTTTTGCTTGGTTTCGGGGCGCTCTTTCTCGTGCTTATGGGGAGTGTACTCATGACGCCGCTTGCGTTGTTGCTCGTGATGCACTTGGTGCAACCATTTCTCGGGCGCGCTATCGGCACGCTGGGCCGCATTGCTCCCCGTGCGATTGCCCGCTCACTAAGCCGCACCGGGGTGGCGGTAGCCGCGCTGTCGCTGTCGGTCAGCGTGATCGTCGGCGTGAGTGTGATGATTGCAAGCTTTCGAGGCACGGTAACCACGTGGCTCGATGGCGCGCTGACGGCAGACGTGTTCATTTCCGCGCCGGCAAGTGGATTGCTCGAAACGGTCAATTTAGACCCGGAGTTGGCAGTTCAACTACAAAACCTGCCCGGTGTTTCACAGGTCCTGACTGCGCGCGACGTGCCGGTGCTGGCGCCGGACTATCCCGGATTGCCGCCAGTCAATCTTGTCGCGGTGAGTGACGACTTGGCGGAACGCTCTCGTCGCTACCTTTGGCTTGCCGTTCCCCAAGAGGAAGTTTGGGAGGCCATGCAGGCTGGCGCGATCATCGTGACGGAGTCGTTCGCCTACCGCCGGGGTATTTCACCGGAAGTGAACACACTCAACGTCCTCACCGACAATGGTGTTCGCAGCTTTCCCATCGTGGGTGTTTACTACCACTACGGTACGGATCAAGGGATTGTGCTCATGGCGGATCCCGTCTATCGGGAGCACTTCGCCGATCCGTGGGTGTCGTCATTTGCCTTATTCCTGACGCCCGAGACCCAAAGCGCGCACGTGGTGGAGAGTGCGCGCCGACTGGTTGCCGACCAGGGATTGAACGTGCAGAGCACCGGCGAGTTGCGCACGCAGGTCTTCACCATCTTCGACCGCGCCTTCAATATTACCGCCGCCTTGCGCAGTCTTGCCGCCGTAGTAGCCTTCATTGGCGTTCTGAGCGCCCTCATGGCCTTGCAGCTCGACCAGAAGCGCACACTGGGCACGATGCGGGCGCTTGGCCTGACCAGCGGACAACTGTGGCGGCTCACGCTGCTGGAAACAGGTCTCATGGGTCTTGCCGCCGGTCTCTTCGCGCTGCCGATAGGCTTACTGCTCGCAAAGATGCTCATCGATGTCATCAATGTCCGCGCGTTCGGCTGGACGTTCTCCTTTCTCGTGTCCCCAGGCTCATTGCTGCAAGCGGTGCTCATAGCGCTGACGGCGGCGCTGTTGGCGGGAGCGTATCCGGCCTGGCGTGTTGCCCATCTCACCCCCGCCGAGGCCATCCGCAATGAATAGTATTTATGTCAATAAACAAGTGCTCTGGTTCGGCCTGATTGCGGCAGTAATCGCAATCCTTGTTTACGGGGTAGTGCGAGTTTCAAGCCGACCATCGCAACCCATCGGCGCAGAAACCATAGTCGTTGCAGTGGAACCCAATACCGACGGTTTTGCGCGTGCGATCGGGCCATGGCAATGGGAATTCCCCCGCGACCATGGTCCTCATCCGGCCTTCCAAACGGAATGGTGGTATTTCACGGGGAACCTGACGACAGCCGACGGTCGGCGCTTTGGATACCAGTTCACTATCTTCCGCCGCGCCTTGACCCCGGAACAGCGTGACAGCCGGTCGGAGTGGTACACAAATCAGATGTACCTGGCGCACTTCACGGTGAGCGACATGGCAGGAGGGACGTTCTACCAGGAAGAGCGATTCAGTCGCGGGGCCGTAGACCTCGCCGGCGCGGAGGTGTCACCGCGCTTCCGCGTTTGGATCGACGATTGGGCGGTTTTCGCTGCGGACGACACGATATCGCAAATGCTGATACGCGCGAAAGCGGCCGGCTTTGCCATTGACCTTACCCTGACACCGGTCAAAGCGCCTGCCTTCCACGGTGACAACGGCCTGAGCCAGAAGGGGCCTGAAGCCGGCAATGCCAGCTATTACTATTCGCTCTCGCGCTTGGAAACGAAGGGTACTGTGGAAATAGGTGGCGGGGAGTTCGCCGTCAGTGGCTTGAGTTGGATGGACCGTGAATTCGGAACCAGTGCGCTAAGCGCGGGTGCCGTGGGGTGGGATTGGTTTGCCATTCATCTCGACGACGGTCATGACATTATGGTAGGCCAAATCCGGCATCAAGACGGCAGCCTGGAGCCGTTATTCGGCGGACTGCTGGTTTCTCCGGACGGCACGACCCGCTACCTGACAGCAGAAGACTTCACAATCACGCCTTTCGGCAGTTGGCGAAGCAAAAACAGCGGCGCTACGTATCCCGCGGGATGGGAGATTGAACTGGCGTTAGATGGTGACTCGTTGCGCCTAGTATTGGAGCCGCTGCTCGCGGACCAAGAGGTCTTAGCCAATGTGATCTACTGGGAGGGCGCGGTGCGCATTTCCGGAGATGCAGCAGGCTACGGATACGCGGAACTGACCGGTTACGCTCAGCCCTTGCGCGGTCTCATCTAGCGAGTGTCCGGCATCGGTTCGTCAGGCTCGTTAGCCTCCGCTTCGGCTTTTTTGCGGCGCTCTGCGAATTCGGCGAGACGCTGCTGAAGCGTGCGCTCGAAGCCTTCCGCACCTGGCTCGAAAAAGCGCTGGCCCTGCAAAGGGTCGGGTAGGTACGCTTCCTCCACCCAGTTCCCCGCAAACGAGTGCGGATACTTGTAGTCCTTGCCGTGTCCAAACGCCGCCATCAGCCCGGTTGGCGCGTTACGCAGATGGAGCGGCACGCTGAGGTTGCCCATTTCATTGACAGCCTCACGTGCCGCGACATACGCCCGCAGCGCCGAATTGCTTTTGGGCGCCGTGGCGAGGTAGAGCGTCGCCTGGGTGAGCGGAAAAATCCCCTCCGGCATGCCGATGAAGTGCACCGCCTGCTGGGCGGCGACGGCGACACCGAGCGCCTGCGGGTCGGCAAGTCCGATGTCCTCCGAAGCGAGAATCACCATGCGGCGTACGACGAAGAGCGGATCTTCTCCGCCCTCCAGCATGCGCGCGAGCCAATAGACCGCTGCATGGGGATCGCTGCCCCGCACACTCTTGATGTACGCCGAGATAAGGTCGTAGTGAAAATCCCCCTTCTTATCGTGGGGGAGCACCCGCCGCTGGAGTGCCTGCGCGATACTGTCTCGTGTCACCAGACGCTTACCGGTGTCGTCCGCCCTGACAAGCTCGACGGCTAATTCTAACGCGTTCAACGCCACACGAGCATCGCCGTTCGCCATGCTGATGAGATACGACAAGGCCTCCGGTTGCATTGCCACCTGCTGCCGGCCCAACCCCCGTTCAGTGTCCGCCACACTCCGCTCCACCAGTGCCATGATCTCAGCATCGCTGAGCGGTTCGAGCTTATAGACACGGGTGCGCGAGAGCAGAGGAGCGTTCACCTCAAACGAAGGGTTTTCCGTGGTGGCGCCAATCAACGTGACGGTGCCGTCTTCCACATAGGGCAAGATGGCGTCTTGCTGGCTCTTGGAGAAACGGTGGATCTCGTCGATGAAGAGGATAGTGCGCTGGCCGGTCAGTTCGAGACGCGCCTGGGACTCCTCCACCACCTTGCGTAGATCAGCAACGCCGGCGCTTACGGCGCTGAGGCTCGCAATTTTGGCTTTGGCGGTGCGGCCGATGATGGCAGCGAGTGACGTCTTGCCTGATCCGGGCGGTCCCCAGAGAATCATCGAGGGGATGCGGTCCACCGTGATTGCCTGGCGCAATACGCCTTTTTCACCCAGGAGATGGGCTTGCCCTACGTACTCATCCAGCGTCAGCGGGCGCATACGCGTAGCCAGAGGCACGGCAGCGGCGGTTGGGCGTGCACGCGCAGAAGCCGGTTCTTTGCTGGAATTGGCATCAACAAAGAGCGAGGGGTGAGGATTCTCTTGAGGCGACCTTCGCTTCACTGCTTCTCGCGCCTTCCTCTACACATCGCGTTCTTGCACTGAGTGTGTGAGCGCGAATGGAAATTGGGAAGCGAGCGCGCACCTAGCCTACAAACCGCTTCAAGACCGTGCGCAGCGCGTTCTCTTTCTCAGGGGGAATATACAGCTTTTGCTTTAGGGGCCGTTCTCCCTTGCCTTCGAGAACGACCGTACCGCTCTCAATCTCATAGCGACGATAGTTTTCCCATTTATGGGACTGTCCGTTGCTGAGCGAATACCCCTCGGTCGTGAAGACGTAGGCCATGGGCACCAGCGCCGCAATCAAGACAGCCAGCATGATCATCAACTCAGTTCCGGGCAGCATGAAAGAAAACTGAATGCCGGAAACGGGGATCTGGTTTACGAAGAGCAGCAAGAGAAGGGGGATGAGCGTGGGGCGAAAGATGAGGACCTTCTCGCGAATGCCAAGGCGAATCTTGCCGATCGGTGTGCCCGGACGTTTCGGCGCAAAGGGCAAATAGATGCGCAGAAACAAGAGGGCCAACAAGAAACTGGCGAGAGACGTGCCGATGATTTGTGAGAGTGTCGTGCCTTGCTCAAACATCGTCTACTTCAAACGTGGTGTTTCTTTCTCAGCGGCAGCGCGGATGAGACCGGATCTCGACAACACGGATCGCTTCTGCATGGTGGAGCAGAGGGCCCGTCAGCGCAAGACGAACGTCAGCACCACCAGTACAATCACCATGCCCAAGGAGAGCAGACCGATCCGCGCGAGATCGCTGCGCACGTGATCAAGCTCCTGGACCGGCAGTTCTACAAGCTGGGACCGCTTGCGACGCGTAGGCCAAGCTGTCCGCGCACCGGCGGGCGTCTCCGGGGACTGTGTGGAACCCAGCCGTCCACTCTGTGCATCCATTGGCACCCTGGAAGACGACGCAGCAGACTCTGCGGGAATGGAAGAGGCCAACCCGCTGCTCGACGCCTCCTGACCGGCCTGGCCTGCCTGGGGCTGGGCCGCGCTTGCTGCGCGCCGCTCTCTGCCTGTGTTGCGGTTCCTTGCCGGCCTGCGTCGCTGACTGTTCGATCTTCGTCTCTTTCGTGCCATGTTTATTCAGATTCTCTCGTCGTATTCAATAGATTCCGTCATTCTGCGGTCGGCAGCAAGCGCAACAGAGTAAATCGAAGTGCTGCGCTTGGTGGTCTCGCGGCATACTTTAATCAGCTTAGTCCTAGGGAGCCACACCTCGCTTGAAGCCGCCTATCCGGTGCGACCAAACCCAATTATACCGCGTTTAGCGAGTCGCGGCACCGGCTGCGCCTGAGTGCGCACTTTCAGTGGAATGAATGCCTTACCCGCCCAAACTGTGGAATAGCGTCCGGTAGTACTGCAGCACAGTCAGCGGGTCGGAAGAGGCCTGGATCTCCGCGCAGAGCCAACCGGTGTAGCCGTCATCGTTCAGGAGCCCGAATAACTCACGATAGGGATAGTCGCTGTAGAGGCGGTTGATATGGACGTGGTGAATCTCGTTGCGCACTAGAGCGTAGCTTGCGGCGATAGAGCCCGACTCCACGTCCTGTGGATTCGAATTCCAGCAGACGTATACATTGGAATCAGCGGCGTTGTCCATGATCCGGCGGATGTTCTGCGGCTCGGCTGTGTCGCGGCCGTGCATCTCCAGCCACACCTCGACGTTGAGGTCCTGGGCGGCGGCTCCGACTTCACTGAGCGCACTGCCAATCTGCTCCAGAGTTTGTTCTCTTGGCACACCGGCCTCCAGTTGCAAGCCGTTTGGCCGCACTTTTATGCCTGTGGCGCCCACGTCATGCGCAAGCTGCGCAAACTCCTTCGCGGTCTCGATGTTCTCCTGCACCGTTTCTGCATCGAGCGCGTGGAACTCACAGGTCGTCCCCAATCCGATGATCGTGACCGGCGAATCTGCGAATCGTGCCTTTATTTCCCGGCGTTCTTGCGCCGAAAGGGTGGGCTCGACACCGTGGGCGTGGGTGGTGCGGAGTTCTGCTCCATGGATACCAACCGCTTCACAGTTTGCGAGAATTGCGGGAATGTCCCAGTCTGCCGCGATGTTGTAGGTCACGATTCCAAGACGCATGGCGCTGTGGCTCCTCATGGCGTGGGCAAATACCGTGTGCATTCATGCTAGCATGAATATGTGAGACAGGCACGCACTGAAAGCGACCGGCGTGGCTAGACACTCGCCAGGGAAGATTCCGGGACAATTGACACTGCGGTATCCGGCCCACGCCTCAGGCCCTTGCGCTTCTGCATGGTACCGCGCTTCACTCCGTGAGTGGTCTCGATCCGGTTCTCTCAACGCCACGAGCGCAGCCGAGAAGCGCGCAATTCCCAGTTTCAGCCAAACTCGAGGACCGTGCGCTCACGCATGAGCGCCACACCCTCTTCGCGCTACAATAACAGGTGAGCATGGTGTTCACCCGCTGGAACGCCCAGCAGTACGAGGTTTGGCCGTGAAAATTGGGATCAATGCCCTGAAGCTCTACTCCTCACAGGACTACCGCAATGCCGGCATAAGCCACTACATTCGACAACTGACAACACATCTTCTCAATACCGACGGCAAGAATCACTATACCCTCTTTACGAACAACCTCATGCCGGAGTGGCGCGAGCCCACGCGACACACGCCTACCATTGTCACGAGCAGGCTCCCCACAGCGCACCCGGTGCCCCGTATCTTGTGGGAGCAGACAGTCTTGGCATGGCGCGCGGCCCATGATAAACTAGATGTACTGCACTGCCCGCTGAACGTGATTCCAATGGGGGCAGCGTGCCCCACCGTTCTGACGATCCACGACCTTACTTTTCTTCGCTATCCTCGGTTATTCCCTCAACTCAAACGACACTATCTCCGGCTTTTCACCCGCTTGTCTGCGCAGCATGCGAATGCAGTCGTCGCAGTGTCCGCAAGCACCCGTGACGACGTGGTGCAAATGCTCGGAGTCCCGCAAGAGCGGGTGCATGTCGTCCATCATGCCGCTGACGCTGACTTCTGTCCGCGCACACAGGAGGAGTGCAGCACATTTCGTACCTCCAAGGGCTTGCCGAATCGATATGTTCTCTACGTCGGCACATTAGAACCGCGCAAGAATGTCGACGTGCTCATCCGCGCGTTTGGGAAAGTCGTGCGTGAAGAAAAGCTGCCCCATAGCCTGGTATTGGTTGGCGCCAAAGGTTGGATGACGCAAGCGATTCAGCAAGCGATTGCGGAAGCCAATGTTGGTGATCGTCTGCTCATGCCGGGGTATGTGGCGCGCGCAGAATTACCGCTGTGGTATAGTAGCGCTGACGTGTTTGTCTATCCTTCAACCTATGAGGGATTTGGCTATCCGGTACTTGAAGCCATGGCCTCGGGCACGCCGGTGATCACCTCGAATACATCCTCCATGCCGGAAATTGCAAGTGATGCCGGCGTACTGGTGCCGCCGCGTGAGGAGAGCAATTTGGCTGCCGCCATGGCAAGCATTCTGACGGACACTGCACTCGCGGACAGCCTGCGCGCGCGCGGCCTTGAGCAGGCCAGCCGATTCTCTTGGGATAAATCGGTGCGCACGTGCATGAACTTGTATCAGTCACTCGGCACTCAAGTGCCTACTCAGAGTTAACTATGGTTGCCTCAATGGTTTCGCCGCCAAAAGTCAAGCGCAGAAAGCAGCTTGCGGGCAAGCTGCTCTTCGGCGTACTTGACCTGGCACTCGCCGCTCTTGCTTTCTACCTCTCCTGGTGGCTACGCTACGAGTTGGAGATCGGGCCGCTTCTGACAGAGTTTCAGTACTTGCCGTTTGGCTTCTATCTGGGCGTCTTTGCTAGCTACCTTGCCTTGATTCTTGTCGCTTTCCAGATCACGCGCGTCTACCGTTTGCGGCGGTCTACGGGCCTGCTCGACGAACTCGGTCGCATCTTCTTGGGGTCCGCGCTGGCCGTCTTCATTCTCATCGTCATATTCTCTATGTACCAGCCTGCGGTTTATTCACGCCTGGTATTCACCTATATCGGCTTGAGCACCCCGCTCATCATCGGCGCGAGCCGCGTGCTGTTCCGCATTGGGGTTGACATGCTGCGGCGTCGCGGCCGTCTGCTCGAACAGTTGGTCGTGGTCGGCGGCGGCATGCATGGCAAGATGATCATGCAGCAGGTGGTAACGCAACCGAACCTCGGGTACCGACTCGTAGGGTTCCTGGATGATGGGCATTTCGCGCGTGGCGCGCACTTCGGTCGCATCAAGGTATTGGGTGCGGTTGATCGACTTGCCGACGTGGTACAAGCCTACGGGGTGGAGCGTGTGATCATCGCGCTGCCCGCCACCGAGCACCGGCGTATTGCCGACGTAATGGATCAATGCAAAGCGCAAGGAGTTGGCTTTCACCTCATCCCGGACCTCTTCGAAATTCAACTCAACACGGTAGATATTGACTCTATTGGAGGCATCCCCATCATTGGCCTGAAAGACGGTGGGATCGTTGGCTGGGACTTCTTCCTGAAACGCCTCCTCGACACGATCATGTCTTCAGCCGTGCTCCTCTTGGGCAGTCCCGTATTCTTGATCATTGCGCTTGCTATCAAATTGGAATCGTCCGGCCCGGTGCTGTACACGGCGGAACGTGTCGGCCAGAACGGCAAGCCGTTCAGAATGTACAAGTTCCGCTCCATGCGCGAGGACGCCGACGAACTGCGCTCTGCGCTCGCCGACCATAACCAAGCCGATGGACCGCTCTTCAAAATGGCAAACGACCCCCGGCGCACGAGAGTCGGCGCTTGGCTGCGCAGGCTTTCGCTCGATGAACTGCCGCAGTTTTGGAACATCCTGCGCGGCGACATGAGCCTTGTCGGCCCGCGGGCGCCGCTCGCCGAAGAAGTGGCCCAGTATGAGGAATGGCAGAAGAAACGGCTCAGTGTAAAGCCCGGCTTGACCGGGCTGTGGCAAGTGAACGGGCGGAGCAACGTCCCCTTCGAAGAGATGGTGATGATGGACATTTACTATATTGACAATTGGTCGCTTGGCCTTGACATCAATCTTATCATTCGCACGATTCCGGCAGTCCTACGCCGCGACGGCGCCTACTAAGTGGTCCTCCTAGACAAACGTATCGATGTTAGCATGCCGTAAGATCATGCCGTGCCAACGTTGTCAGTGAATCCAGATTCCGTACAATTCAGGTACGGCATGACTTTCTCAGCGCAGAGATACGGATAGGTTGCTAGATTCTCGCCCGTAGCAGCCCTAGACGGTGCTGCATCATATCACACCAAGCAAAGCTCGCTTACTCCTGCATACAATAAAGAGCACCACCTATCACGATGCGCATTGCCATAGCCCACGATTATCTCAACCAGATGGGGGGCGCGGAGAACGTTCTGCTTACGCTCCACGAAATCTTCCCAGAGGCGCCCATTTACACGTCCTTCTACCGACCGGACGCTATGTCCACGGCTTTTCGCCCACTCGACATACGTACTACCTTTCTGCAGAAGCTTGGACCGCTCACCCGTTATCCGCGGCATCAGATGCTGCTGCCGCTCTATCCTATCGCCTTCGAGCGCCTTGACCTTCGCGAATATGACGTAGTCCTTAGCAACAGCAGCGCATGGTGTAAGGGCGTCATTACCCGTGAAGACGCCAGGCACATTTGCTATTGCCTCTCTCCCATGCGCTTTGCCTGGAACACACGGGAATACCTTGCGGGGGAGCAAATAGGCTGGCTGCCACGCAAGGCGCTGCCTGCAGTACTCACAAGAATTCGCGCCTGGGATGTCGCCACGAACGCGCGTGTGGACGACTTCGTTGCGATTTCCCGGGCTATAGCTGCACGGATCAAGACATATTACAACCGCGAAGCGTCCATCCTCTTCCCACCGGTCGACACGTCGCTTTTTGCCCCATCCGACCACATTGACGACTACTTCCTGATTGTCTCCCGCCTGGTGCCTTACAAGCGGGTGGACTTAGCGATCCAAGCCTTCAACCGTCTTGGCTTGCCCTTGCGGATTATCGGCGATGGACGAGACCGCGCTCGCTTGGAGGCGATGGCAGAGCCAAACGTGCAGTTTCTGGGTTACGTAGACGATGAGATACGGCGGCGCCACTTGTCGCAGTGCAGAGCTCTGGTCTTTCCTGGGGAAGAGGACTTCGGGCTGGTCCCGGTAGAAACGCAAGCCTCCGGACGTCCGGTCATCGCCTATGCTGCCGGCGGAGCGCTTGACACGGTGGTTGAGGGAGAAACGGGACTCTTCTTCTCTGAACAACGAGTGGAAGCTCTTTGCGAAGCAATTGAACGCTTTGCCACAATGGTGTTTTGCACTGAGCGCATCACGGAACATGCCGCAGCCTTCGACACCAGCGTATTCAAAGAGAGAATGGCAGCCCTCATTGACACGGCCGCGTCGCGGCCGCGCTTTCCCAAAGGCCCATGTTCGCCGCCCTCACTGGCGTAGGCAAGGAATCTGCTAAAATGAGGTGGTATTCACGCGCCAACCGAGTTTTACATGAGCATTCAATCGTATCTCAGAATTCTGGGAGCCAGAAGGAAGCTAATCCTGAGCGTCACCATCGTGGCGTTCATTGGAAGTGTGGTTTTGGCACTCATCTGGCCGAATGCCTATGAGTCATCCGTGCGCGTCCATGTTCAGGCCGTACCTCCTACTGCGACACCTGAGAGCGGGGAGTCCTATTACTCGGAGGAATACTACCGTCAGGTTCTCGCCCAGTACAACATTGAGGACTTCTCCGAAATCGTCCAAGGGCAGGCGTTCGCCGCGAGCGTTTCCGATATTGTTGCCGAGCGTTATGGATTGCAGTTCACGCCAAAACAGATTGAAGACTCACTGCGCAGCACCCACAGTCATCGAATCTTGGAACTCACCTTTGTCAGTGATGAACCGCTAGTCGCGCAGGCCTTGGCAGACGCTGCGCAGACACTACTCGAGACGAGAGCCGGGGACTATTCTCTCACTGTGCGTGAGGGACTTGTAAGCCTCACGATCCTTGACCCGGCGACCGACCCGGAAGCTACCTCGCTGGTCCGTCTGGGCCTCGATATCTTTGCTCGCACACTGGTGGCCTTTCTCCTCATCACGGGGCTTGCGTTTGTCCTGGAGGTGTTATCGGGCATCTGTCGCTCGCGAGAAGATGTTGAGGAAGCGCTGCGTATTCCGGTACTGATGACTATTCCCCCCATTCCGCAACAAGACTTGGCGACTGCGCAGGGCCCGCTTGAGGATTCAACCGAAAGCTAGGTATGCTGAATGCTTGAGCTTGCATCTCTACGGCTGCAGGACTACACAGGCGTCATTCGACGGCGGTACTGGATTGTGCTCGTTCTTGCTCTCGTTGCCGCGCTCACCGCCTATTTCTACAGCAGTCGGCAGCAACCCGTATACCAAGCGGGAGCGAGTGTTCTCGTTACGCCGAACGTCATCGACTACTGGACGATGGGGGCTGTAGAGCGGCTGCTCAACACCTATGTAGGGCACTTGCGCACCGGGGAGGTGGCGCAGCGCGTGGTAGACCGCATGGAGCTTGATGTATCGCCTGATACCGTACTCGGCGGCTTGCGGACGGCTATCGTCTCGAACAGCTACATAGTCTTGATCCAGGTGGAGAGCACCTCTCCACAACAAGCGGTTCATGCCGCCAATGGGTTTGCCTACGAGCTCGTGCGGCTAACACAATCGGAGCAGAGCAGCGGCCCGGACGGCGACATCTTCGTGCAGGCTCGGGTATTTGATGAAGCGAGTAACGCTGTGCAGATAGGCCCTCGCCTAAGATTCAATGTGGCAGTTGCCTTTGTACTTGGCGCAATTGCCGGCATCACGTTGGCGCTTGCAAGCGAGTTTCTCGATGCGCGCGTCCGCCTCCGGCGAGAGGCTGAGCAGATTCTCGGCGTGCCTATCCTCGCCTGCATCCCTCCGGTTCCCAAGTGAATTTGGCTACACGTGTACTAACTGTGTAAACACTGCATTGCCGCTTGACGATATAAGGCAAGGACAATTATGACGGAACTCTCCTCATCACTTCAGCGAGCACTCGAAGCGAATAGCCCGGCTTTCGAGGCTTTCCGCTCCCTCCGTACCACCATCCGCTTTCAGGCAGAGGAACACGCGCAGAAAGCGCTGGTAGTGACCAGCGCGGGCCCGCAAGAAGGCAAGTCCCTCGTCTCGACGTGTCTTGCGTCCTCTTTGGCGCAATTGGGTCTCCGCGTTACGCTTGTCGATGCGAACTTGCGCACGCCCAGCCTGCACACCATGCTGGGTGTCTCACAGGAACCTGGGCTTGCCGACTACTTGGGTGGCGCAGACGGCCCAGCGTTTCACGAGAACTGCGGCACAGCAGGGCTGAATCTGCTTACTGCCGGAGCCGTACCGGAAAATGCTCCTGACCTGCTCGCCTCCCAGCGCATGGCCGACTTAATCGCGGATCTTGCCGCTGCAAGCGACCACGTCATCCTCGATACTCCGCCGCTCCTCACGACCGCGGACGCTGCGGCATTGGCGCGGTACGTTGACGGCGTGCTCCTCGTGGTGCGTGCCAATCAAGCGCGGCGCGACCAAATCCAACGTGCCAAGGCGATGCTGGCGCAGATCGATGCGCACGTACTTGGCGTAGTGTTCAACGATGATCCCAATGCCAAGAAATCGCTTGTTGGATAACTGGCGGCGCTGCGGTGTTAGCCTCTTTGTTGCTCTCTGGCTTTTCTTCTTCGGTGTTTCACCCGCCTTTGCGGCGGCAAGGGGCAACGTGCTCTCCCAAACCGATCCGCCAAGCCAGGGCTTCTATAGCGAGGCAGCCGGATACGGCGAGGGTTTCGGGTACGTCATCCCTGATGTTCCCGATGGCCCCCAGTTCTACGTCATGTTTCGGGCGCTTGGCGGCGGCCCCGTATTAGGCTATCCGTTGGCTTCTCCCTTCACAGACGCTACCACCGGAGACATGTACCTGATCCTGCAATATGCAGTCTTGGTTTGGCACAAGTCTTCCGGCCAGATTTCACTTGCCAATACCTTTGAGCTTCTTGACAATGCGGGACTAGAGCAGTGGCTTCTTGACCGCGGCATTCCGCAGCCGATTACGGACGACGGTGGGTCAACGTTTGCGGAGTCTCGTACTATTCGTCTCTCCTGGCTTACTGATCCAGAGATTGCTGCTCGCTTCCTGCAAAATCCCCTGGTCCCCGGCAATCTGGAGATTTCTATCTTGCTTTACGGACTCCCTATGTCCCATCCGCAGAAACTAGGCCCTTTTGTGGTCCAACGATTCCAACGGGCCGCATTCCAACGCTGGGTCGAGGACATTCCAGGTCAACCTAAACCCGGCACGGTGACGCAGGTCTTTGCCGGAATACTCTATAAAGAGGCCAATCTCATTCCAATGGATGCATACCGGCCGGTTCCTAATCCATTTGATAAACCAAGTGACGCCTTGCTTGCCCAAGTGCGGTCCTTACTTGCAGAACAGGAAGTAACGGCTCACCTCGTTCATCACCTCGACCATGCCATAATCGGATACGCGCCGGACCTTCTCGACACTGCGGCGTTGCGTATCGGCAATTGGGTGCTGATCTACTTACATCCGGCGTTGAAAGATGCGCGTTACGAGGCAGTCGCGGCCGTATTGGCTCACTTGGCTACGTATCTGGAAGCACATGCACTCTCACCGGTACCCTTGGAACACACCCGTGAGACCTGCAAGCAACTGGTTGCCGACGGGCTGCGCATTGAAGCGGCACTGTGGCAGGCGCTATGGGGTCCCGCAGGCACGTACAACGCCAAATCCTACGAGGAGATTCTGAACGGATATGTCGTGGAGTCTCAGCTTTCGCCAAGCTGGGCGGACTTCATCGCTGAGATTCATTGCACCTAGAAGATTCAGAACATGTGGCGTACGGTTGGTCATGAACGGGTGCAGCGTTTCCTGCAACGCGCACTTGCCCAAGACGCTCTGGGGCATGCCATCCTCTTTACCGGCCCGGCAGCGGTGGGCAAGTGGACGCTGGCGCTCGACCTGACCGCCGCGCTGCTGTGCGAAGTTCAGCCTAACGACCCGTGTTGGGAGTGCATACAGTGCAAGGGAGTGGCGCGTCTCCAACATCCCGACCTTCATCTGGTGGAGTTGGAAGAAGGACGCAGGTCCATTCGCATGGAGCAAGTTGCCGCGCTGCAACAGGCGGTCGCTTTGCGTCCCTACCAAGCGGTGCAGCGCGTCTCAGTCATTCTCGACGCACACCTGCTCCAACCTGAAGCGAGCCAGCGCCTTCTCAAGACCCTAGAGGAGCCACCCGCGCACAACACGCTGATCCTCACGGCTTCTTCCACACACCTCATGCCGCAGACTCTGCTTTCGCGCTGCCAAGTGTGGCGTCTCACCGGACTGCCGCGACGCCTGGTCCAATCTGAGTTAGAACGGCGAGGCGTGTCGCAGCCAGACGCGGCGTTTCTCGCTGCAGCAAGCTTGGGACGCATGGGGTGGGCGATCGCTGCAAGTATGGACCCGGAACTGCGCGAGCGAGAGGAATCTCTCGTACGCTTACTCATTCAGACTCTTCGCGCCGACCGCGCTTCTCGCATGGAGCTTATTGACCATCTCTTGGACGATGTGTCAGACATAGACCGCTTGTTCGATCTTTGGAGTGAATGGTGGCGCTCTTTCCTCTTGGTACAAGCGGGTGTGTCGGATCACGACAGTGATAACCGTCCTGCCATGGGCCATGATGTCGAACTCAGTATTTCTCCCCAGGAAGCCGTAAGCGTGATCAAGCGCATCGATGAAGCGCGCGAGTGGGTGCGCGCAAACGTCAATGTCCGTCTTGCTTTAGAAACGCTTGCGCTGCACCTGCCCGAAGCATCCTAGGCGCCTCACCGAATCCTGCCGTGAGTGGTATACTTGGAACTTGATTGTAAATGGTTCTCTTTAGGCGCATTTAGCCTTTGCTGCGTTGTAATTGCGTTGACAATCAAGAATGCTCAGGCGAATTGCGCTATACGTCCGTATGTGAGCATGGACGCGGCAAACTGAAATCTTCTGGCGATAGCAGACTGCCTGTAACACGAGACGAAAAGCGAAAGCGCAAGACCTGACTGTGGAGGTATGTGAATTCAATGCCGTTGTACGAATATGCGTGTGATGCCTGTACCTATCGTTTTGAGCGGCAACAGCGGTTCAGCGATCCTCCGGTGACGAACTGCCCTGAGTGCAATGGGGCAGTGCGTAAAGTGTTCCATCCCGCGAGCGTGATCTTCAAAGGGAGCGGCTGGTACGTAACCGATAACCGTACGGATAATGGCAAGAGCGAGAATAACGGCAGTCCAAAACCCAAAGAGGCTCCGGCAAAGGACAAAGCCGAGTCCAAGGCGGCAGGCACGGCCAACTCAGACTCTGGCGGCGAATCGAAGTCCTCGTCGGCTAAAGACGACTGACCTTTTCGTGTCCCTAACAGGCACAGTGTCCGTGATTCACTCTTGACCAAGGCTTTTCTTTAGAGAGACAGAATGGCAAGCATGCCACTCTGTCTTTTTTTTTGCGTTGCTTGCTCCACCGCTGAAACGTGCGCATAGTGGCAGTCAAGCACCGTCTTCGCAGCACCAAGCGGTTCCAAAGGGACCTTAGGCCATCTTCACAACGGGCTGTCCTTTGAGCCAGTAGGCAAAGCCGGCGGAGACCAAGAACGCCACACCAAAGATCCCAAAGATCACCTGTTCGCTGCCAATGAGTGAGATGATGGCCGCTCCCGCCAGGATGGCGATGCCCACGCCAAGGTCCCGCCAGACGAAGAGCGACGCGATTGCGAGGTGGCGGTTGCTGAAGGTAGTGAGGTCGCCGATCATGGCATTGGTCGCCACCGGCACCGTGCTGTTGAGCAATCCCATTGCCAGCGCCGCAATGCTCAGGGTAACCGTCCCGCCAAAGAACGTCGGCAGGAGCAGACCCAAACCGGCCACGCTGAATGAGAGTATAAGAACCTGCTCGCGGCCAAGCCAATCCGCGATGAAGCCGCCCGCGTAGCTGCCAAAGATCCGCACGATCCAATATCCAGCAGTAATAAGTGCAAGCATACCGTGTCCCTGACCGCTGCCGATGATCTGGCTGAAGCTGCCCAGGATGAGTCCAAAGGCGAGGGAGGAAAGAAAGAGAAAGAGTGCGGCGAGGCCGGTCCTTGGCACGGTCAATACTTGGAAAATCGGGGCCAGCCGGGGTTTTACGCGCTTCGTATGTTGGTAGGGCAGAAAGAGAAAGGTTGCGACACCAATCCCCGTGATAGCAGCCGCGACTGGTGGGCCGAATTCCACGCTCGTAACGCTCATGAGCGCCCCGAGCAAGAGTACGCCAATGGCTTGCCCGCCGGTGGTCGCCGTGTACAGCAGGCCGTTAGCGCGGCCATAGTGTGTGTCGGCGGTAGCATCGAGCAGTTGGGTGGTGCTCGAGATCCACATGGCCGCGGCGCCCCACCCCCACATCGCGGCGGCAAGCAGCAGGAGTTCGAAGCGATTGAGCGCAAAGGCGGCGATGGCAAAGAGCGAGTACGTGGCCGCGCCCAAGACCGTACTCCAGTACTCGCCCAGGTAGTAGAGGGTATACGCGACCACCGCCCGCCACACGAGAAAGGAAATGTATACCAATGCAAGTACGGTAGCTGCCTGGAAAGCGCTTGTTACCCCTTTGTCCGTGAGATAGGGGATGAGGAATTGCTGGAAGGCGCTGGCGCCCATGAAAACAAAGAAGAAGCCTGCGCTGAGGATGATTACGGTGCGCGGCAGCCCGGCCGCAGGCCGCGCAAGAAAACGCAGCATCTTCACGTAGTATCGTCTCTCTTGCCTGGAGGGTAGCTGATCGGCACAATGGCATCCATTAGACTCAAGCAGGTTGCCTCAAGTGGTCTCAATCCTAGGCCTGTTTGGATACCGTCGGAGTGCCCAGGCGCACGTATTCCGGCAGCGGCGCGCCAATCAGCGGCCGCACGTAGTCCAGGAATGCCGTGGTTACATAGTTGCCCGTTTCATTGAGATACGCGTCAGGGAGCGGTCGCTCTTTGCCCGCGACGTCGTCCACGGCAATGAGACCGGTAGTGACCGCGTATTCCGGGCCAGGCTCTCGTTCCAAGGTAATCATCTTAGCCGTTGCGCCGGAGACTGCCGCATCCACCGCGGCTTTGCCAACACGATAGGATTCCTCAAGGTCTACCGAGGAAGCGAGCGACATACACGCGCGCTGCATTGTACCGGGCTTGTCGGTGCGGCTCTTCAGTCCCAACTCGCTTGCGACTAATTCGGCAAGGAGCGTGCTCACGCCCCCAAGTTGGCCCCTACCGAACGCATCCCGGTCAACGAGGCGATTCGACGCAAACAGGAGTTCGCCGTCCGGTCGGCGCAGCCCTTCGCAGACGGCGACGTGGACGTACCCGAAACGGTCATAGGCAGCTTGGACCTCCCGCAGGAAGCGCTCCTGAGTAAGCGGTCGTTCGGGAACATAAATGAGATGGGGCGGGTCGGCCTCTTCCCGCTTGGCCAGCGCAGTCGCGGCAGTTACCCATCCCGTATTCCTGCCAAACGTCTCCAGAATTTTGACGTGGTCGTGGGTACGCAGCGCCCAGGAATCGGAGCCGCCGTCCAGCGCGGCGAGCGCCGCAAACCGTGCCGCGCTGCCGTAGCCGGGGGTGTGATCCGTGCCCCAAAGATCATTGTCAATGGTCTTGGGCACAGCGATGGCGTGCAAATCATAGCCGCTCGTCTGCGCCCAGCGATTGACCGCTTGCACGGTGAGGGCCGAGCCATTGCCGCCTATGTAGATAAAGTACCGCACGTCATGGGCCTTGAGCACATCCAATGCGCGCTCGGCGTCCGATTCCGTCAAGCCATAGCGACAGGAACCGAGAGCAGCAGAAGGAGTCTGCCGGAGCGCATCGAGGAGCCGTGCCGGCGTGTTGGACAGGTCTACGAACCGTTCGTGCAGTAAGCCCTCTATGCCGTTGCACATACCATACATACGGTCTACGGCACCGCTCTGCAGTGCTGCTGCAAGCACACCCGCCAGCGTGTTGCTTAGTGTGGCGGTCGATCCACCGGACTGTCCGACGACGAGGGTTCCGCTCATGTTGCCTTGCTCATGGTGTCGTGAGAGACGAATTCGGTCTTGTGCGTACGATACGGTGAAAGACAACCACGGGGCCTACAGACCCAGTTTTGGTAATCCAACAGATCGGGAAATTGCCCCGCCACCAAAGTGTCCGGGGCATTGCTTCTAGTGCATGCTACTGTCTGCGTAAATGATCGTCAATTAAGGACTATGCGCTCCTTGCTCCAACAACATGAGGCTCGATTCTTCTCGGTATAATTGCTTGAGAGCGCGTTTGCGATTTGCGCGATAGTTATGTGGAGTAAAGACTCTTTCAGCGATTTTCAAGGAGCGTGAGTATGAGACTAAAAGACAAAGTTGCCCTGATTACGGGCAGCGGCAGCGGCATTGGGGAAGCAATGGCCTTGCGCTTTGCCACCGAGGGTGCGGCCATAGCCGTCGTAGACCTCAATCAGGAGGGCGCTGAGCGCGTAGCTTCCGCCATTCAGGAGGCGGGCGGGCAGGCGCACGCCTTCAAGGCAGACGTTGCCTCCGAGAACGATGTGTGCGGCATGCTGCAAGGCACACTGGACGCGTTTGGGGAATTGCACATTCTCGTGAACAATGCGGCAGTGTACGTGGACAAGGACGTGGAAGGCACGACCGAGGCTGAGTGGGACTACATTATGAACATCAACCTCAAGAGCCTGCTCTGGACGTGCAAACACGCGCTGCCCGCTTTGAAAGAGACACGCGGGAACATCCTGAATATCGCCTCGATGGTCGGCGTGCACGCGCAACCGCACTCGATAGCCTACTGTACGTCGAAGGGCGGGGTGATCGCCTTTACGCGAGCCCTGGCATTGGATTGCGCCCAATACGGCGTCCGGGCCAACTCACTCTGTCCGTCGAGTGTGAACACGCCGCTGTTTGAGAGCTTTCTGAACATGCAGCCCGACCCGGACGCGGCGCGAGCCAGCGTTTCCGCGCGGGCCCCACTGGGGTACATTTCGACACCACAACAGATGGCCGACGCCGCGCTCTTTCTCGTCTCGGATGAAGCGACCTTCCTGACAGGCACGGAACTCTACGCCGACGGCGGCGGCACATTGGGGTATAGGACTGGATAGCACTTGGAGATGTGGTCGAATACCGCAAATGCCGCTTTCACGGCCTAGTCTTCCCCAGCCGGCAGGATATCCGCACCAACGCTAATCGTGCCTTCAGTCAGTATCTCAGCACGCAGGCCGCCGCGATGCAAGAGGTGATTGATGATGTTGGAGCGGCCGCTGGTCTCCGCCAAGTTCGCGCAGGGTTCGCAGAGGAGGAGGCCGCGCAAGCGCACGTCGCCAAGCGTAAACTCCCGCTCGATGAGGTGGTTGAGCGGCACGCCGGAGACCAAGACGTTGCGACGCGAAAGCTCGGGTTCAAGGCTATACCCATACTCTCGCTCGAGCGCGTCGAGACTCTCACGCTCTATCAGTGTGATTTCCCGGTGAGGACCCGCACGATCGGAATATGTAGCGTTTCCAATATAGTAGCGGTCGCCCTCAATGCCTTTGCCTGGAACTACGTGAACTTCCTGCTGCGACACCATGGGCTCCTTCCGAGCCGGGGCGGTGTAGATGCCGAGTACTTTCCCTTGGAACATGCTGTTCTCCTTAGTTGAAAACTGAGAAATAGTGCGCAAAGAAACGACTGGGGTCTACCGTATCTGCTACCTGATGTAGGCCGGTGGCAGTGTCTGCCTGCCAGTGCATGAAGCCCGCAAGCTGCCGGCTCTCAAGCTCCACCTGCACGGTGCCGTGTGCAAACGTGCAAATACTGCTGTCAAAGATCGTGGTGGCCGCGAGCGGATCGTGGAACGTGATTTCGTCGCGACGCCGGAAGAAGACCTCAGCAAACGCCGCCACCGGGCGCAGTAACGGGGCTTGAAAGCGTGCCCGGACTTCACTCGCGGGCATGCGGACCTGCCGGGTGACGTCGAGGCCGTGTGACCGATGGGTTGCAACCGTACTCTGGTAGACAATGGCCGCGGCATGAGGATCGCACGAGGCGTTCCATTCCACCGGACCTCGTCCCGACGCACGCCCAAAGAACTGGCCGCACATGAGCACCAAAGCCTTTAGCAAACTGGGAATCTCAGGGTCTGTGCGAAAGAGGAGACCGACATTGGTCAGCGGGCCGACTGCGAGCAAGGTTACCTCACCGGGATGCGCGCGAATAGTTTGGCGCAAGAATTCCACGGCAGAGCCTTGCGGAAACGTGCTACTGTGCGACCAATCACCTAGTGCGTCCGCCTGCTGCGCCTGAGGTTGCCTCTGCGCAATGAGCAACGGTTCTTCCGCGCCAGGGTGGATCGGTATATCCCTGCCGGCCGCCCGGCACAAGGCGCTCGCCAGCATGGCGCGCTTGGTTGCCTCACCGCTCACCGTTGTAATGCCAAGCAATTCGCACGCGGGCTGGGCCAACAGGTATGCCAGACACACCGCGTCATCGATGTCAGTGCCAATGTCCGTGTCGAAGAGCACTTTCTCCGGCATGCACGAGTCCCCTGATATTTGCTCCAAAGTATTGTGAATGGGAGACAAGCTGCGTTGCAACCTGTTCGATTATGCCACAATCAGACCTAGTGGACTTATACAAGCCTAGTAAGGGGGACTAAGCAACTCATACCGTAGTCTTGCCAAGATCCTAAGCCGCGAGGGGACTACATGAAGCTCCTTCCAGACCTTGGAGACTACACGGGAGTGAAGCTACAAGGGCGGAACACAGCGGCACAAGTAGAGTAGAATTGAAGGCTAGAGGATTCATCAAAGCATCGGACTTTGTGTGAGGGGCTAAAGACCAGGATGGAAACCTACGATGTTGTAGTCATCGGCGCCGGTATCATCGGTCTCATGATCGCGCGCGCCGTGCGGGCCGCCGGCCTTTCCGTGGCGCTGCTCGAACGCAGCGCGGTTGGCAAGGAAGCTTCTTGGGCGTCCGCGGGTGTGCTGATGAGCCGACCCTATCCCTATGAGAGCATTGACGATTTTGCGCTGCGGGTGGAGGGCAGCGAGATGCTGCTTACGTTGGCCCCCGTGCTCGCCGACGAGACTGGCATCGACATCGAGGCGGTGCGTCACCCCGCCCTCCATCTTGCCCTGACTGCGGAAGATGAAGCGAACATGCGCGCGCTGCAGCCCCAATTGGATGGGGCAGATCTTGGATGTGAGTTCATCCCACCTGATGAGGTGCGGAGACGCCAACCGGAGGTCACGTTGCCGGTTACCCTCGGCATGGTGACATCATGCGCAAATATCGAAAACCGGCGCCTATTGCGCGCTTTGGAAGTAGGCGCGCGCAAGACGGGAGTCAGCATCTTCGCCGGCTGCGACGCCCAGGCACTACACGTCGAAAATGGCAGGGTCACCGGCGTGCGCACGGCAAACCAGGTGTTCCAGGCTGGAGCGGTCGTCAACGCGGCCGGCAGTTGGGGTGGCACGCTGCAGGGAGCACCGGAACATATCCCCGTGCAGCCGGAGCGCGGCCAGATGCTCTCCCTGCATGCGGATACCGTCGCGCTCAGCCACCTCATCAACCTGCCGCAGTACATCATCATCCCGCGCAAGAGCGGACGCATTGTGCTGGGTGCAACGACCGAAAAGGTAGGTTACGACCGGCGCAATACGGCCGGCGCGATCCAGGATATACTCCACGCCGCCATCGAAGCTATTCCCGACCTAGCGGCGGGCACTATCGCAGAACTCTGGTCGGGTTTCCGCCCCTTTAGCCCCGACGGCTATCCACTGGTTGGGCCCTCTGCTCTCCCCGGCTACTACTACGCCGTCGGTCACCACAAGCTGGGTATCCAACAAGCGCCCATGACCGCCGAGATAATCCGAGACCTCCTAACCACGGGCAAGACTACCCGACCGGTGGCCCACTGGAATCCCAACCGGTTCTCGGATTTGGCACGTTGAGGCTTGGTCTCCAATCTTAGAGGCTCTCGCATCGCCTCCAAAACCGCCAAGAGGGACAATCGATACGAAGAAATAGCAGTATCCCCCCAGTGCATCCGCCAAGCATGTCTGGACATGAACTGACCGGACGTAGCATCCGGTCAATGCGTTCTATCATCGCTGCCGATCATTCCCTTGTACATCGCAATCTGCGTTCTATTCGGCGAAACATCAGCGTGGAACCCATGCAGCAAAACTCCCTGGGCCCGGGTTTGTCTCTGACGAGCGCGAGCCAGATCAAGCACCCTCTCGTACTGGGCCCGCCGCCACTGGAAAGGCCCGTTCTCCACTAGGGCTGTTGCGCAGTAGTCACGGTCACGGGCTTTGAGAACGGACCCAGACCGATAGCGTTAATGGCCTTGACCCGGTACACGTAGCGGGTGCCGGGCGCCACATCCGTGTCCGTGTACGTGGTCTCGATACTCTCGGTATCGTCAATGCTCTCGGTATCGGCTACGTGCACCAGCAACTCTGTCTCGCCGTGGTCGGGTCTGCGCCGCAGTATCTGGTAGCTCGTGACGGTGGTGTCATCGGGCGCGTCCCACGAGAGCGTGACGCTGTTGTGCGTGACCGTGCCGGTCAGGTCCTCCGGCGCGGGCGGAGGAGCTTCCGCCACGTTGGTGACGCTGATTGCGACCGTCGCTGTCGCCGTGCCATCCTTCTTCCCGTCGCTGGCCTGCACCGTCAGCGTGTACGACGTTGCGGTCTCGTAATCCAGCGCGGCGGCAACCGTAATGCTCCCGCTGCTGCCGTCTATGGAAAACTTGCCGTCGCCATTGCCGGCGGTGATCGAATAGGTCACGCTATCCCCGCTGTCGGGGTCGGTGGCGGAAACAGTGCCAACGGCCGTGCCCGTGGCAGAGTCCTCGGCTACCGTGAAGTCATACGTCGCAGAGCCAAACGCAGGCGCCTGGTTGCAAGGGTGGGCAGTGAATATGGCGGCGCTGGATGGTGAACCCCAGATAGCGGGGTAGGTCTCCCCGTCGCCACGCGCCTGCATGCGGAACTCATAGGTCGTCCCGCACGTAATTCCGCCCTCCAGGGTAAAAAACTGGTATGTGTTCGTCGTGGCGGCCAAGTTGATCCAGGTACCCGCGTCGCCGCCGATACGGTACTGCACCCGGTACTGGTCTGCGCCAGCGACGGACCTCCAACTGAGCTGGAACACGCCGTCATTGTAGACCGAGGGCAGTCTATACGGCGCGGGCGGGGGATCTTCCGCCACGTCGGTGATCGTGATCTCGACCGTCGCGAACGCCGTGCCGCCTTCCTTCCCGTCGCTGGCCTGCACCGTCAGCGAGTACGCCATGGTGGTCTCGTAATCCAGCGCGGCGGCGACCGTAATGCTCCCGCTGCTGCCGTTTATGGAGAACGTACCGTCGCCGTTGCCCGCAGTGATTGAGTAGGTCACACTGTCCCCATCGTTGGGGTTGGGGTCGGTGGCGGAGACGGTGCCAACGGTCGTACCTATGTCAGCGTCTTCAGCTATCGTAAAGGTGTATGTCGCAGAGCCGAACGCGGGCGGGAGATTGCACGCTTCGGTCGTGTGCGAAGCGGACTCGGAGAACTCTCCCCACTCGACAAGGTAGGTCTCCCCGTCGCCGTGTGCCTGCACCTGGAACTCATAAGTCGTCCCGCATAAGGCGCCACCCTCTGGGCTGAACGTCTGGCTGGCAGCGGTCACGACATCCAGGCTCGTCCACTCACTCTCAGAGCCGCCGGTTCTGTACTGCACCCGGTACTGGTCCGCACCGGTGACGGCAGTCCAACTGAGGGTGAACGTGTCGTCGGCCAGAGACACGCTGAGGTCCTCCGGCGCGGGCGGAGGATCTTCCGCCACGTTGGTGACAGTGATCGCGACTGTTGCCGTCGCCGTGCCATCCTCCTTGCCGTCGCTGGCCTGCACCGTTAGTGAGTACGCCGTGGTGGTCTCATAATCCAGGGCGGCAGCGACCGCAATGCTCCCGCTGCTGCCGTCTATGGAAAACGTGCCGTCGCCGTTGCCTGCAGTGATTGAGTAGGTCACACTGTCATTCTCATTGGGATCGGTGGCGGAAACGGAGCCGACGGCCGTGCTGGTGGCAGCATCCTCGGCAACCGTGAAGGTATACGTCGCAGAGTCGAACGCGGGCGGCAGATTGCACGCTTCGGTCGTGTGCGAAGCGGACTCGGAGAATTCTCCCCACCCGGCTACATAGGCAATGCCATTTCCCCGGGCCTGCACCTGGAACTCGTAAGTCGTGCCGCATATGGCGCCGCCCTCTGGGCTGAACGTCTGGCTGGCAGCCGTCACGGCATCCAGGTTCGTCCACTCACCCTCTTCGCCACCGGTTCTGTGCTGCACTCGGTACCGGTCTGCTCCCGTCAACTCGCTCCATGAGATAGTAAACACGCCTTCCGCAAGGGACACGCTGAGGTCCTCCGGCGCGGGTGGGGGACCCTCGGAGACAGTGATTTCAACTGTCACCGATGCCGTGCCGTTCTCCTTCCCATCCCGCGCCTCCACCGTCAACGTGTACGATGAGGCCGTCTCGTGGTCCAGAGCGCGCCAGACCAGAATTTCCCCTCGGCTCCCGTCTATTCCGAACTGCCCAGCCTCATTCCCGGCAGTTATGTAGTAGAACGGCGTATCTCCCTCGTCCGGGTCGGTTGCCGAAACGGTTCCCAAGACGCTCACCTCAGGCCACGGAGAAGCGTCCTCGGATACTGTGAAGGCGTAGGATTCGACGGCGAACACAGGCGGGAGGTTGCAGGTTCCCGTGGTGTGCGAGACCGCCGCGGACGGCTCGCCCCACTCGGCAGCGAGGGCAATGCCGTCGCCGTGCGCCTGCACGCGAAACTCATAGGTCGTCTCACATAAGGGCCCATCCTCGGGACTAAGCGTCTGGCTGGCAGTCGTCACGGCATCTAGGCTCGTCCACTCGCTCTCAGAGCCGCCGGTTCTGTACTGCACCCGGTACTGGTCCGCGCCGGTGACGGCAGTCCAACTGAGGGTGAACGTGTCGTCGGCCAGAGACACGCTGAGGTCCTCCGGCGCGGGCGGTTCCTCCAGGCAGTAGAGGATATTCAGGCTGCTCAGGTCGTTCGTGGTCACGTCCTCCAGCGCCAGCGGTATGCATCCTGTGAACGTGTTGCCGGAAAGCTTCAGCTCTACCAGATTCTCCAGCAATCCCAATTCCTCCGGAATCTCCCCAGTCAGGGAATTGCTGCTCAGGTCCAGGTGGGTCAAGGCATTCAGCGTGCCTAATTCCACCGGAATGCTCCCGCTCAGGCTCTTGCTCGCCAGTCGCAGCCTGGTCACCCGGCTCGGCGTGCCGCCCGTCGTCACCCCGTCCCAACTCGTGAGCGCCGTGCTCGCGCTCCAGTTCAGCGTCGCCGTGCCAACCAGGGTGTCCTTCAGTTCCAATAGCGTCCCACAGTCCAGCACCAGCGCGCGGTTATCTCGGGGACTGGGCACCGCCGTGCCGTTGGCGCAGACCCGCAGCGGCGGCGGTTGCGCCGGGGTGAACGTCGTCGTCTCGCCATCGTCCGGCGTGATGTCGCCATACGCCCCGATACTCCTATAGTGCGCCTGCAAGCCGCTGGCGTTGGCAATCCGCTTGTTCACAAACGCATCACTCGCTGCCGCCGTCGTGACCCGCGTCTTCAACCCCGCCAGCGTCTGCGTATGCTCCGGGTCGCCGGCATACGCCCCGTACCGCACCGCGTTCACCACGCCGTCCACCGTCTGCACGTCCCACTGATCAACGACCTGCCACGCCTCAATCGCAATCGCGTGATGCGCCCCCATGGGTGCCAAGAATACCACGCTCTCCCGTCCCTCTACTATCCCACTCAGCGCATCCTCCGCGTCAGCGACCATCTGGTCGAGCCCGGCTTGGTACTCAGTCGCAGACAACAGCGCATCACCGCCAAATTCTCCCGCCGTGTGCGCCCGGCTGTAAAGATCATATGAACGTGTTTCCGCCATGTGGTCGTAGGCCAGCGTGAGCGTAGTCGGCCCCGCGCCCAGAATGTACTCACTGGCAGTGTAGTCCACGTAGCAGGTCAGGAAGAGATACTCGATCGACAGGCCGCCCTGCGCAAGGGATCTAAAATTAGCCTTAGCGGTCTCCGGCAACAACACTCTTATCCGATTCAACTCAGCCGTGAAACGGCGCTCCACCTCCGCTGCCGACGGCAGCGGATCAGCAGTGGCGAGTTCCAACCAGAACCTGACTGCCTGTTCTCGTTGTGTCGCAGTTCTGGCCACGCCTCGCCATGCACAACGGACCGAGTTATTCACGCCCGTTCCGCGCACCGCTAAATGCACCGGAGAAGCCTGGGCCAAGCGCAGCCCCTTCTCCAACACGTCCTCTAAACTGTCGGCTTCTACATCACCTACAGATGCTGCTCCTAACGGTTTCACTGCAAAGAGGTTGAAGCGGCTGACGTCGCGGGGCTGACTGTTCATTAGTTTGTCAGCTTCTAGCCTGAGTGTATTCTCAGGCGGCGTGTCTTTCTGCGTTGGTGTTTGGGACTCGGCCAAAGGCGTGTCCAATGGCGCATCTTGCATGACGTGACCGCCGGATATCCCACTACATCCCACAACCGCCCCGATCATCACGAGCAGCCCTAGTACCACTGCACTTGTAAAAAGCCTTCTCATTCCTGACATCCCACTAATCTCAATACAGTAGACGAACTAGCGTGGCTCTGCTGTCACTCCGCACACGATTCCAATCCATCGGTAAAGACATTAGGCGTACGTTCGGACAACACTTTCGGCACGCAGTCCGTTAGATCGTTGCCCGAGACATCGAGCGTTTTCAGGTTCTCAAGGTTTCCTAACTCAGGTGGGAGGCTGCCAGTTAGACCGTTATCTTGTAGCAAGAGCACTTTAACCTCGTTCAGGTTGTCCAACGCTGCTGGAATACTTCCCGTTAGGGAATTGTCCTTTAGGTCCAACTCCTCCAGCTTCGCGAGGTTGCCCAACTCCGCCGGTATACTCCCACTCAGGTCATTCCCGCCCAAATACAATCCCTGCAATGCGCTCAAGTTGCCTAGCTCTGCCGGAATACTCCCGGTCAGGTTGTTTTCGTACAGAACCAAGCGTTCCAACTTGATCAGATTGCCTAGCTCAGCCGGCAACTCCCCTGTTAAGGCATTGCCGCTGAAATCTATCCGGCGCAATTCGCTGAGATTGCCCAACTCCGATGGTAGAACACCCTTCAGCACCGGTGACGCCCCGCTAGCTATAGGGATATGCAGTCCGTGTACGCGCGGAGGATTTCCCTCAATGGTGACCCCTTGCCACCGTGCCATGGGGATAGAATTGTGCCAATTGAGGAAGGCATCCCCACCTAACTTGTCGCGCAGCGCCAGCAGCGTCTCGCAATCCTGCGACAAGCCGGCGTTATCGGCGTAGCGCACTGCACACACCGCCTGGCGGCGCGGCACGTCGCGGCGTATGAAGTCCGCATTCAGACGCTCGTACTTCGTACTCTGACGATCATTCGTCGCACGCACCAATACCTGCCTATCCGTCCCGTCTCGCGCCAGCGTGTACAGCACGTCCTGATCGTTGGGATCACAGTCTTCCATGAATCCACCGTCACCAAAGCGCTTGCACATATTGGCGAGCACGGCTATACGCGAACCGTCTGGCGACCACTCAGGAGTTTCCCCCTCAAAGTCGGCAACGATTTTTTCGTCCTCTATGTTGACGAGATGCCACGGCCCTTGTTCATACCTCTCGTAAATGGAAAGGTAGTAACTGGCAAAGAGAAGCGTCGAGCCATCCGGCGACCATGAAAGCGCGCCGGGCCGCCACTCACCAATTCTCCCGAGCGTCAAGACCAGCCGTCTGCCCGTCCCGTCTGGATTCGCCGTATACAGCCTCAATCCTTTTTCTTGCTGGAAGAATGCAATCCTATTGCCGTCCGGCGACCAGGCCGGCGGGCTTGCTGCCTTCCCAAGGTCCAAGACTTCCGATCCATCCGGCCGTGCCACGTAGAGAACTTTGTCATCTTCACTTTCCTCGAAGCCCAAGTACGCAATCCTGCTACCGTCGGGCGACCAAGCCGGTTCACCAACCACAACCGCATCGCCTAGCTTCACGATGTCCGATCCATCGAGCCGCATGACGTAAGGGACTCCATGCGCGATCTCTTCATCCCAAACCAAGTATGCAAGCCTACTGCCGTCGGGCGACCAAACCGGCCCAAATCCCCCGGAAACAACTGACAACGGAAGTGCCTGCACGTTCCCTTCGTCTACAGTCATCACGGCAAGTTTGTCACCAGACAAGTAGGCAATGTAGTTCCCGTCCGGCGACCACACGGGATGCGTATCATGGGAGTCTACATTTCGTGTAAGTCTGCGGACACTTGTACCAGCTATGCTTGCGATCATGATTTCAGCGTTGGATGCCCCATATAAGCCGTCAGAGAATAAAGCAACGTATGCTACCCGCGATCCATCAGGTGAAAGTGCCGCTGCGACACTGCCTGGATGATAAAGATCCCCAAGCGGCGCGTTCGTTGGTATGGTGTGCAAGCGCGTGCCCGTAACGTCAACCACGAACGTCCCCTGAACGGAGCGCGAAAAGACAATCTGCGTACTGTCTGGTGTCCAGTTCAACGTTGAATACGGATTGGCATCCCATGCCGGCGGGATCTGCCCATTACTGCAGCCCAATGACGATAACGCCAACAACAATATCCCCACTACTAACGAACCTGCCCTGAGCTTCTTCAATGTCAGCACTGTCTTCTCCCGCCTCACTTCACGCTATCAGTGGGAACTATGGGGATTGATACAACGAGAATATCGCCATGATGTCCAGCGGGTGCGGCGCACAGTCCGGCTCATTCACACCAGTTTCAGAATCGTAGCTCATCACCGAGTCGACAGTGACAGGGTGTGAAGCCACGCACCTATCATCATTGTCTACACCAAACTTCACTCCACAAAGTAGATCAGGTATATCGGCTCTTGCAGTCTCACAGTCACTCGCAGTATTCCAATCCATCGGAATAGAATTTAGTCACAGTTGCGGATAATGCCTGGGGTACACAGCCGGTTAGATCGTTGCCGTTGATGATCAGTTCTCCCAGCTCCTTTAGGTTCCCCAACTCCGGCGGTATGTCTCCGGTCAGCATGTTGTGTTGGAGATTTAAATATTCCAACTTGCTGAGGTTGCTCAACTCTGACGGAATACTCCCAGTGAGATCATTACTCCCCAGGTCTAGCAGCCACAACTCACTCAGGTTTCCCAGCTCCGGTGGAATTACCCCCTTCAACTTAGGGTCGCCGGCTCCACTACCGGGCGCCAATCCCCGCACCCGCGGTGGCTCGCCTTCCACCCATACGCCTTCCCACTCGCTTATGGGAACGTCAGCGCTCCAGTTCAGGAAGGAATCGCCTGCCAACGCATTGCGTATCGTCAACAGCGTCCGGCAGTCTGCTACCAAGCCCGGGTTACCCGCGTGCAACTCAGCGCATGCAGCAACGTCTGCGGACACGTCATACCAATCGGCGCCCAGAATCATTTCTGTGGCCGAGCCGCGCACCAGCACCTGCCTATCCGTGCCATCCCGCGCTATCGTGTACAAGACATCCTGCAAGAAGTCTGGATTGCAGTCGCTCAGGTAGCCGCCCTTGCAAATCCTCGTCTGTACCGCGATGCGCGACCCATCCGGCGACCATGCGGCCACTACTCCTGCAAACTCGGTGAGGATGTTTCCGTTCTCAACGCTAATGGTGTGGCCAATCCAAGATCTGTCATCTCTCTTGTAAGCGGTAAAGAGAAGCTCCGAACCATCCGGCGACCACGAATGATCACCTACATACCACTCATGGTCTTGACCTAGCGCCAACAACATCCGCTTTTCCGTGCCGTCTCCATTCGCCGCATACAGCGCCATTCCCCCTTCAGTGTCCTGAAAGAACGCAATCCTGCTGCCGTCCGGCGACCAGGCGGGCGGGCTTGCCGCCGCGCCAAGATTCAAGACTTCCGTTCCATCCGAACGCACCATGTGAAGTGCGAGACGTTGAGTGCTCACACCCTCTTCCGGATGGCGGCCCAAGAACCCAATCCAATCGCCGTCAGGAGACCACACTGGCGGACTATCAAGAAAGAAGTAGGGCAAACGCTGAGTGAGTATCAGCACGTTGGAGCCATCAGCGTTCATGACTGCTAGCTTGTGACCACCCCCAGTCCCTCTCGTTCCAAATGCAATTCGGCGCCCATCAGGCGACCACGAAGGCAACGTGTCGTCAAGATGACTCTGGCGGGAGCGTGTAAGCCTCTGCACATCAGTGCCATCTACCCTTGCGCTCATGATTTCAGCGTTGAAGTTACCAGCAAGGAAACTGGCATTGAACACCGCAACGTACGCTACGCGCGATCCATCAGGAGAGAGCGCCGCTGAAACGCTGCCCGGTTCCCATTCTTCCCCAATCGCTGTATCAGGTGGGATGGTGTGCAAGCGTGTGCCCCCAACGTCAACCACGAACGTCCCTTGCGCACCGCGAGAAAAGACAATCCGCGAGCCGTCAGGCGACCAGTAAACAGTAGAATAGGACCGTGCTATACTTGCCGGCGGAACTTGGACGCCGCCACAGGCCAAAGACAATAGCGCCAACAACGAGAACCCTAATACCAACAAGCCCGCCCGGAGCTTCTTTCTTGCCTGCATCATCATTTCTCCCGTCTCACTTGATTTCCTTCGTGCGCATCCTGTAGCACCTAGGGCGACTGATAGAGTGCGTGAATCGCCATGATGTCCAACGGATGCGGCGCGCAGTCCGGTTCCGACCAAGTGTAGTTGAGCACCGCGTCTCCGGTGCTTGGGTGAGCGCCTCTTGCCAGGACTGTGAATGTGGCCAGATCAATCTCGATGCCCCCAATACCCAACGCGTGTCCCCCTTCATGGACTGTAACTGCATATGCGGCGTATTGGTCAGATGTCCAAGTCTTGTTAGGCAATTGTCTTATGTCGTTTGGCTGAGGATTTGCATTGATAACACACGAATTGAAAACCACGTCTGAAGGCACTGCGGGACTAAGCTTTTTTTCCTCCACTTCATCAAAATTGAAGGTAATGTCCGCACTTTGGAACTCAGTACTCGCCTCGATAGGCTTGCCGATTAAGCCAGGCGCGGTAACGCAAGCTATGCTATTAACCAGGCAATGCTTTAGGAGGTCCGCCGCGATCTCGTAAACGTAGAAGGCCCACGGGTAGGGAGCGTTGTTTGGCGGGTTAATCATGCGGATTTCGCTCCGCTCGCGGTCGTCAAATGTGTAGAGAAATACATCAAAGAATGAAGAGTATTGCGTACACGGTTTGTATTCCGGGGAAGTTGGCCTATGATTTGGGTTACTCGTGTCATGTTCAGGCACCATTGAGATCAGGCCGTTCGTCGCCTTCTGCCACTGCATCAACGCATGCTCGATCATCAATGCCCAAGTATTGCTGTCTGTACCGAACGTACTCTTGCAAATCCTATATGCATATGTTTTGTTCGCAAAATGACCGTAGAAGGGGTACCCCGCTACTCTTGTGAGAGGAGCAGGCTTATTCTTCGAAGTCCATACATAGGCGTCTCGACCGGAGAAGACCCAGCCGTCGTCGATCCGATATACCACTTGAACGGCGTGGAGCGCCCCCGGCGTCAGGCCGCTAATCGTATGCTCGATAGTTGTAGGCGCTGTCAAAGTAAGCGACGTAGGAGAGGGTGTCGCAGTAGTCGGCGCGAACGTCGATGCTGGCAGAGAACTTGCATCCAAATGCCAGCCAGGACTCGTATAAGCATTTCCGCTCGCGTCATCTCCAAGCACCCGCCAGCGCACGAAGTACTCTTTGGCGTTCCTTGGCGCTTTCCACTTGACTACAGCCGTATTCCTATTCGAACTATGCCCGTTGACGGTGACACTTGGACTGTCTCTGACGATGATGTCAGCACTGTAAGCGCTGTTCCTGTTTGAGTCTGAATGCTTCGCCATTACGCGAAATTCAAAGCCATTGGTATCGTGGGCTAGGCCCTCGCCTCCATAGATGTCCATGAGGTTGATATCGTAAGAGGTTTCGTTGGCTCCTTGAGTCTCTTCTCTAGGCGAAGGCGATGACCAGTTTCCACCCCTCTTCTGAATCTGCACGGTATACCCGGATGCGCCTGTCACTGCCTGCCACTGCAACCGCACCTTGCGCTGCGGCAGCGGGACGATGTCAACTTTTGGCGTAGCCAATTTGGATGGTGGCGGCGGTGGCGGCGGTGGTGGCGGTGTCGATGTTTCGTCGGTAGTCACTTCCGCCTCACTATAGGGACCCCACACGAATGCAAGCCAATGGCGGTCGCCGTGGGCCCTCACGCGTATTTCATACGTCGTGTTCGGAGCCAGACCCGTACTCCACGTCGTGCTCGTCGCCGGACTTGAGACTTCTTTGGATTTCCAACTGCCGGGAGTGCCTGTCTTGATGCCAAACTCATACTTGCTGGCGCCAACCACCCGGTCCCAACTCGCGCTGATGCTATGGGTGCCGGTTGCGCTGCCGCTAAACCCAGAGGGCGCCGGCGGATCAGGGCGGGGCGTCGTCACTTTCAACCAACTATCAGCGCTCCACTCCGCAGAAATTGTCTCATCAGGGGGGCAGTCATCAACGTTCGCTGCCGCTACTCTTATGTCGTACGTCGTGCCCCGGTCAATACCCCCCGTCCACGTGTAACTCGTTGCCGGCGTATTCTTGTAATGCCAACCCGCCGGGTACCCAATTGTGTGAATCCAGACGCCAAACCGATAGCAATTGGCTCCAGTCACCGCGTTCCAACTCGCCTTGATGGTGAAATGATTCGGCGCGCTCGCGCTGAACCCGCCCGGCGTGGGCGGCGCGGCGCGCACTCCCACCAAATCGGTAGTTTGCCCCTGCACTCCCTGGGTCGTGGCGCTTGCGCTTGACGATGGGACACCCCACCCTGCCGCATTGTAGGCCCGCACTCTGTACTGATACTGCGTCCCGGACCGCAAGCCCGCCACCGTCGCGCTCGTCTGCGCAATACTATCCAGTCCTCCCACCACTCTCCACATCACAATGCCAAGCGACCCAAGCTGCTTCTCCAGCCGATAGCGTGACACCCCTGCCACACCAGTCCAACTCACCGCGATGCTGTCTTCAGCTACCGCACTGGCCGTGAAGCCCGACGGCGCTGCGGGCACTCCTTGCCTCGTCCCTGCTGCCGGTGGGGGATCCGTCACCCGAATGCCTGCCACCTGTGTCTCCCCCAAGCGATAGCCGCTGCCACCCAGTATGCTCACGTCAAGCGTCAGCGTCCCCTCGCCTACTTCGCTACCGCCCGTTCCCGCTATGAACTCTATCGTCCGCTCCCCCGCCGCCATAGACACCACTATGACCTTGCTCTGATACAGCGACCGCTCCCTGACCGTTACCTGTACCTGCACGTATACATCGAGGTCCGCGCTCGGCGCGCTGCTCGCCGTGATGGTGAATGTCGCCTCCTCCCCCTTCACCACCGATGCGTGCGACCGCGCTATCGTCAGCCTCGGAACACCACTCTCCCCGCTGTCCGTCTGCGCCTGCGCTACCGAGGCAAAGACCAAGCTCAGCGCCGCCGCCAGCGCGAACCCTATGCCAAGCCGCCCCACCTCAGGCACTATGCGCTTGATAGAACCCCAAAGCGAAACTGCACGGAGCAACGCACGCAAACGAGCCATAGCGCTTTGTCCTAACCCTCTTCCGGTTGAGTGACCGTGCCTGCCGCTTCCTGCCCAGACCGGCACCTACTGTCCCTTTCATCGCACTGCTTAGTTCAGCCTACCAGGAAAATTCTAATAGTTTTGTCGCTTTTCAATACATAACCATTATCCGTTTAGCGACCCTATCATACATCTAAACACATGTCAAATCCATAGAGTAGGTGATATATGAGTATTTCGCTAGAACAAACTAAAGCGGGATGGAATCAGGCGGTCCCTTGGGGTAAGGGCTCTAGGTAGCACTTGTCGCCTAGTCCCTTGCAGGATGGACTTTGCACGCAATCTCTATTGCTCTGCGGAGCCAGACGCACCAAGTCTCAGACGGTCTTGACAAATTAAACACATGACGGCCGTGAATTATCACGGCCGTCATGGCGTCAATGAACTTGTGGTGGAGTCTTGTTGGTTTAGTTGGGCAAGCTAAAAACGCGCGTTTCGGGCTTGAAGACCGCCCAAGCGAACCAGAAGTGGTTGCCGTTTATGATGGATTGGAGTTGCTTACCCTCCAGGGGACCTGCAACTGCCCGGCCGAGGACGTTCCACTTCGATTGCGTTTCCGTATCCCGAATCTCCCCTTTGTCATTCACGGTGAACTTCAGGGTCTCGCCGTCAACGGTTGGCGCAAAGACACCGGCCGCGCCAATGTCCGTTCCCGAGAAGGGAGAGTCCACGCCGGGTTGATGAAAGACCACAATCGATTCTCCACCCACGGTATCTGCAACCACCTTTTGCTCCGCAAGCACGCTAAACGGGTAGGCGGCGTCTTCACCATTCAACGATACTGTGACCACTCGCTCCATGGCCGGGAGTCGTCCGTCAACAGGTTCGAAGAACAGGAACGGTGAATTGGAAATATTGTCATAGCCGAGATACGGGTTTCTGCCGTACGATCGCAGGAAGCCGGTATCGCGCGATAGCACAACGGCTGCCGGATACGTAGTGCGGAAGTCCAAGAACGAGACCATTGACGCCGGCACCGGGGTCAGTTTCTTGCCGGTGAGTGCGCCGACGATGGCCGTGCCCGTGATCTGCTGCCACCAACTCTCGGTCTGGCGGTCGTACATGATGAGGTCGCTGTACCGCAAGTTGCCGCTCACACCAAAGTCATAGACAGTGCCATCGAGGCGGCGATCAAAAGCAATGGCGGTATTGCAGAGCGGGCAGAACGTGACTGTCACCGGCACGCCGCCGATGGTATCGTTTACGATTTCGTGCCAGACCAGGATATTGATTGGGTAGGCTTTCGCTTCGCCATTGATGTCCACGGCCACTACTGGCTCATGATCGCCGACGTCAAGCGTTGCCTCTTCAGGTGTGATGAATAGCGGCTCATCAATGGACGGAATGCCGTCTTTCCCAGGGCCGCCGGAGCTGATCTCGTCCAGTGGCACGCTGTGCTTGGAGAAGTCTGTCTTCCAGCCATACGTGGAAAACTGGAGATTTGCGGGAAGGTCCGGTGAGGGCGAGGGCTGCACGGCTTCCGCTTGCGGCGTCACGGCTTCCTCGACTTCCTCTACGGCCGCGTCCTCCGGCATCTGTCCGCAGGCCACGGCGGCAACGAGCCCAACCGTAGCTGTGCCGGCAGCCAGGAGGATGTTGCGGCGGCTCATCAGCTTGCGGGCTGTTGGATTCATCGGTGCGTTTCTCCTTGTGAATGGGTATTCGGCGCCCCTTGAATGAGGTCTTCTAGCGCGGAGCGATTGGTCAAACTGATTCGCTTGCGGCCGATTTCCAGCAACTTTTCCTGCTTTAATTTGTCCAACGTCGCCGTTACGGTTTCGCGATAGACGCCGAGCATGTCCGCCAAGTCCTGGTGGGTGAGTCCCTGGATCTCGTCCGAGTCCTCTGCCAGCCGCAGGAGCAAGGCCGCCGTGCGGGCCGGCATGGTCATGAAGGCGCTCTCGTGCAAGCGTGTCTCGGCCTCTTGCAGACGCTCGTTGAGCACCTGGATGAGGCGCAGGCCGATCCGGGGGTAGGTGAGCAGGATGCGCTCCACTTCCGCGCGGCCAAGCGTACAGAGCGTCGTGTCGTCCACGGCCTGGGCTATCGAATCCTCCATGGCTTGTCCAAAGAGGGGCATTTCCCCAAAGAACATATCCGGCCCCAGCATGGCGAGAACGAGTTTCCGACCCTCAATTGAGATGCGGTAGAGCTGTACGCGCCCTTCTTTGATGAGGAAGAGCGTTTCCCGACGCTCTTCAGGGGTGTAGATCACGCCACCCTTGCGTATTCTCACTGTCGCGCTGGAGTGGTCTATCTCGCTGACCTCGTGGGGTAAGAGATCCGCAAAGATGTCCAGCTTGGAGATGCAAGAAAGGGTATGGCTATAAAGCCCCAACCGACCGTTCCCCCGCAAGTTTGTTCGCGGATCAGTTTTGCGAGAGGGTGCGTGGATGTTCCTCATACGGCCCTTCCGTTCCCCCGCGGGTGTGGACACAAACCGGCGAAAATGCGAACTGTGCATCTTCTGTGAGCATAGCACGCTCTCTACCAGGGTTTTGTACGGGAGACGACAATACAGTAATTTTGCCGAAACCCCTGTACTTGCTGCCAATGGGGAACATGTCGATCTAATTGCCAGGAGGCGGTCGCTAGTCGACACGGCAGTGGGAGACGCTTGCCTACAGATTATGTGGACACCCCTACTGCATCTTATGAGCGCGGCTGCTTGATGTGCAACAGTAATAAGTGACGACACGCGACCAGACGTGAGTCCGCCTAACCCGGGAATAGTGCTGTGGGGCAGTTCTTGGCTCGGTCTAGCCAAAGAACGGATTGTGGGCGCGCTCTTCTTCTACGGTGGTCGCCGGGCCATGTCCCGGCAGCAGCTTGGTGGCAGGAGGCAGCGTGAGCACCTGCGCGCGTATGGTCTGCAGCATCTCCGGATAGGCTAAGCTGCAGCGTCCCATTGAGCCGGCGAACAGCGTGTCTCCGGTGAACGCCGCGCTCCCAATCACATAGGTGACGCTCCCCGCCGTGTGACCGGGGGTTGGTACGACCCGCACGTTGAAGCCGTCAAACTCCAAGTCCTCGTTCCCCTGCAACGACCGCACATCTGCGCCCAACTTGCTCCGGTTTATGGCTACGTCGGAGGCATGCACGTAGGCGTCGGCTCCCGTCCCTTGTCGGATTGTGCTCACCCAGTCCGTGTGGTCGCTGTGCCCGTGCGTGATCAGGACGGCCAGCAAGCGCACGCCAGACTGTCGGACACGTTGCACGACCTCTTCGCCAAGTCCGCCGGCATCTATAAGCAGAGCTGTCTGCGTATCTATATTGACCAGGAGGTACACATTGGCATTGTATTCCTCGACGAGGAAGTGCTCTATGACGACGTTCTCGGCGGCTGTGAAGTCGCAGGGATGCGGCTCCCATTCTTCGCGCGCAATCGCGCCGAGACGGCCGCTATCGAGCCCCAGCACAGCGGCAAGGCGATCTACGCCCGCTTGATCAGGCGTCAGATCATAGCTCTCCATCTTCTCGAGATCGTCCCCACTGACGCCTACCCGCTCCGCCACCGCGGCCACGCTCAGACCCAGCCCTCGCCGCGCTTTGCCGATGATGTCGCCGAATTCGTCTTCCAATGCGTATGCCATGCCAATTTCTCCTGGTATTTGTGTGCTCTTATCGCAAGGAAACCGTACGTTCACTCAATTCGCTCAATCACCACTGCCGTACCGCTAGTCGCGCTCTTGAAAACCAATGGATCACCTTCCACGCGGCCAAAGACGTTTACCGGCGAAGCGGGCCGTATTTCATTGTCGCGGCTCATGGGCGTCGGCCCGTAGAAGATGCAGAAGGCATTGCCCGGCGGCCAGTACCCGAGATCGCCAAGCTCGACCACGTCCTGGGCATCGTCTTCCGCCAGCGTCACGGGGATGCGGAAGTAGATTTCATCGCCCCAGACGTTGGCACTGCCTGCGATAGGCAGGGCTTCCCATATGGCTTGGGCAGTGCTTGAGTCATTGAGCGTCGCCGCTGCTTCCAAGTCGCCACAGCGGATGCGGATGCGTCTCATCATCGTGTCCTCAAACTGAACTTCGTTGCAGGTTTGCACCTCTTCTGTATCATGGGAAGGCGGGGATTGGCAAGCGCCACGCTCACATCGTTGCATGTGGCTGGAGCAAGACCATTACTCCGCTACGATGGCAACTCCAACTTCACCCGCAGGACGGTCAAGCTAAGCGACGGCACAACGGCAGTCACTCGTGCTTCCTCATCGACCGCAGCCGTCGCCGAGCGTGGCGTGATAACGTCTGGATCTTCCCAAGCGTTGTGCGCCTTCGGGTCATTGCCCGTGAAGCCGATTGCATTGAGAACGGCTCTTGCGTGAAGACCACTAAGTGACACTTGAAGATCAATGTCCTTTGAGAGGCTTCTGTTGATGATGAAGACACAGACGCTATCTGTTTCCGGTTCGTAACAAGCTGAAACGTCCAGCACCGGCACCTCGCCCCGGGGGCCGGCAATATACGACGGTCCATCGACTATCGGTTTGAGTGATTCACCCCGAGCGTGCTGCGAAAAGAGCAGGAACGGATAGTAGATGCTCTGGATGAGCATGCCGTCGGGCTTTGTGAGAATGGGTGCGATGACGTTGACGATTTGCGCGAGGCACGCAATCTTCACGATATCGGCGTGGCGCAGAAAGCTATTCAAGAACTGCGCACAGACTAGAGCATCTTCAAGGTTATATATCTCCTCGAGCAGGTGCGGAGCGTGAGACCACGCGCCATCTATCATGCGGTCCTTATACCAGACATTCCACTCGTCGAAAGAAACATAGATCTGTTTATCGCTTCTCTTGACGCCGCGCACATAGGCCAGCAGACCGACGTAGTCACTCAAGACCCGGTCTATCTCCACGCCCTCGGCCAGGAACCACGCGCTGTCGTCTTCTGAATTGCGGCTGTACCGGTGGGCGGATATGTAATCAACGTCTTCCCAGCAGGTCTCCAGTACGACGCGGTCCCATTCCAAGTAAGTATCCATATAGCGGCCGGTGGAGCCGCACGCAACCAATTCTATGGATGAGTCGACGCCCTTCATGAGGCGGCCCGCCTGTTGTGCTCTCGCCGCATATTCCGTGGCCGTGCAGTGGCCAGCCTGCCAGGAGCCGTCCATTTCGTTGCCCAGGCACCACAGGTTTATGCCGTGAGGCTCCTCGCTGCCATTGCGTCGTCTTGCATCGGACCAGTATGTGCCGCCGGGAAAGTTGCAGTACTCGACAAGTTCCGCTGCATCGCGGGCGCCCAGCGTGCCGAGATTGACCGCCATCATCGGTTCGATGTCCATCCAGCGGCACCAACGCACGAATTCATCGACGCCAAACGTGTTGGGCTCAATGCTCTTCCAAGCGAAGTCCGCCCGCACAGGACGCTCATCCTGCGGTCCCACGCCATCACGCCAATCGTAGTTGCTGACAAAGTTGCCGCCGGGATACCGCATGTATGGCATCGCCAACCGTCGCAAGGCCTCACCCACGTCCTTGCGAAAGCCGTTGGCATCGCTCAGCGGGCTAGCTGGATCGTAGATCCCCTCATAGACCGCTCTCCCCAAGTGCTCGATGAAGCCGCTGAAAATGCGCCGATCAATTTCACCGACGTGGTGATCAAGGTCCAAGCGAATTGATGCTTTCACGCAGTTTCTCCTCGCTATCTTGGGCTAACAGCCAGCAATTTAGACTCCAAGGGACAGTCTTGCTGACCGTAGCAGTATGCCAGACGGTTGAATTGGCTGCGATAGAGATTGGAATCTCAGATGTGGGGATTGGAAGCGAAGGGTCGGTGAGAAGTGCGGCAAACGTCACCTATACATCTGTATAGACTGCATCCGATATCCATGCCGCTCGTAGAACCGATAGGTAGCTAGCCAGTCCACGTTGTTCGAGCCAACCATCGAGCGCACGATTCCTGCCGCTTCCGCTTTGTCCAAGAGAGCCTGCACGAGCCGCGTACCAAGGCCCTTATCGCGGTGGTCGGCATGCACATAGACCTCATCCACGTTCAAATACTGCTCACCTTCGGGCTTAAAGATGTAGCCTTTGCCAAGCTTTACGACGCCCGCAGCGTAGGCGACGACCTCGCCCTGGAGTTCGCCAACGAAGAAGTAACCGCCGTCGAGCCAAGGCTGAAGATGCTCAGCCGTACATGCGACATAGCCGTCAGTACAGCCTTCTTCCACCCAAAGACGCGATAATACTAGGACGTCATGTACATCGCTACTGCCTGCTTGCCTAATTTCAAATGCATCAGGGTCACTCACCTCTTCTTGTCCTCCGAACCTATGGGCGGTCGGGTCTGCAATCTAGGTGCTGTTGATACTAAACTTCAATTGGACTGAAAGCGAGAAATGACTTTAAACAACCACAAAACCTAGTCTGCCCATTCTTGCATTGCCCACTCCAGTAGATGGGTTTCACGCTCCTTCATTGTCTTGAAAGTCCAGCCAGAAGTGGATACTGTGCCGGCGACCTCTTGTGCAATCAGAAGACCGGTCTTGGTATAGTCGTCTACTTTCTTGCGTTCCGGCATGTCCTGCAACTTGGAGTTCAGACCCGGTGGAAGCAAGAGTAGATTGCCAAGACCATGCATTCTTCCCTCGTCTGACTCCCTGCCTCGTGAAGTCCACCAACTCTGCGGACGTATGTGCTCTACGGACCTTGCAGAAGTGGTTTCCCATATACGACGCCATTGCTCATTGTCAAAGTTCTGTCCGGCTTGCTTTGACAAGTGCTCCTCATATCTGTGCAGGAAATAGCGCAGCTCTTCTCCCCAGTAGGTGTAGCAATTCGCATCCCGTAGATTCTCAATCGCCTCCTTAATTGGGAATTTGCTCCCAATCACCGATAGGCCCTTGAGTGTTTCATCAGAGGATAAATTCTCGTTCACAATCCTCCAAGCTAGTCGTATATAGTCTCCGACTGCCCAACGAGCATCTTTTCTATACATCCCATAGATACGGAAGGTCACTTTTTCCCACCTGCGGAGTATCCTGGTACTTTCGCAATCGGTGAAATCCTGACGCAAATGCACTGCCGTCGCTACCATCCTTGCCTGAGCAATGCTAGTAATGCATCCCTCCTACGATTGATCGCTAGTCGATCCACTGCTTCTGTGACATCCTTTAGCCACCTGGTTGTTTCAATCACATGCTCGGGGCCGCCCATGGATTGGCTGTGAAGCATCAGCGCCGCATCTTCTTCACCCATTGGGCGACTCGGGCACACTGGGTTTCGAAGAGTAGCCGCAAATCGTAAGGACTCGGTACTCAGACCCAATCGGAGCCCTACACAGTCGTATATCTGTGTCCACAAAGAGTGGACCGTATCAATGATCTCAGAGCTGTTCGTCGAGGATTCAAACACGATGGCCATCAGCATACTCTTGAGTCGGTCGAACCAAGAGACATCAAGACCTCGGCTGTTCAGAACCTCGAACACAGTGTAGACGAGTGATTCGTCACTGATTTCGTGCAGAATAAAGGTTAAACGGTTTTTCAGAAGCGTAACCAGATCTACTAGAGAAATGCCGGATTCCTGCCAACTGTCAACAAACTGTTCACACTCTTCCATCGCGGCAAGGAGCTCATAATCTGCGATAGTCTCAGCGTCATCTGAAGACGGATGCGTTCCATGTTTTAGGTAATTGGCGAAGAAATCGCTGCTGTCATGATTTGTTTGCAGTAAGAGTAGTGTGGCTTTATCGTCCTTGATCAAAGAGGTGTTAAGCTCGTCACGGACTCTTCTGTCAGGTAAGTTTGAATCGTCGATTGCCACAGCGATAGCTTTTAGCAACAAGATGACTGTTGTGATTCTTTGTTGCCCATCTACAATGTCTATGAATTCATGTGCTGTCGTGCCAATTGTCTCTACTTTCTGTCTGAGCCCAACTACTGTCGCCATGAAATGTGATCGATCTGCTCCGTGTTCGTGGACTTGCTTGATATCCGCGAACAAGTCTTGTCGATGCTTCCGACCCCAACTATATGATCGTTGATACTGTGGGATTCTGAAGAGACGCCCCTGAAATAACTGTGCGAGCGTGATGTGCTTGGGTTGAATGTCAATCATCACTCGTTGGCTTCCTTTCTCAGCATGTCTCAGGTTCCAGGGAGATACTATACTCTTCGTCCCAACAGTTTCAAAGTTGAAGTCAGGAGAGTATCCGAATACAAATCGACTATCGACCAATGATGCACCACAAGCTCTACCTTGCCCCTATCGCGCAATTGGGGCCTGCGGTGAAATTATCTTTTTGGGGGTCGCCAGAGGATGTGGTCAACACAACACAGATGTCGACAAGGGCATAATTGTTGTGTGTGATTTGAAGGAGTGAGGCGGCGGTGACTTACTCATGTCATGCGGACAGATCAGGCTTGCGCGGGAACCGGAATCCAACCGAGTTCTTCCCGCCAGTTCGGCGCAACCTCGCCAAACCTGTCCATTCGCAGCCCGCTAATGTCGACGCTGGACTCGCCGTGCAGCACCAGTTCGCTGACGACCTTGCCCGTGGCGGCTGCGATGGCGAAGCCATGCGCCGATGCGGAGACAAACACAAAGTTGCTCGGCCGGTCCAGGATGTCGATGATAGGCAGGGAGTCCGGCGCTTGTTCGATCACCCCGGCCCAACTCCGGATTACGGGCACATCCGCCACAACCGGAAACAGATCTGCCAACCGCCTGGCAATGTTTCGAATGAGCGGCGTATTGGGCTTGCCGGGATCAGAGGTCAGATCCACATCGATCCATTCGTGGGGACCGCCGCCGTAAAGCAGGTTGCCTTTCTTGGCCTGGCGCCCATAGAGACCGTTGCCTACGAGGGCCATTTGAAAGAGCGGCGCTATGGGAGCGGTGGCTATGATCTCCGCCCGTGCCGTCGCCAGGGGAACGCGAGTGCCCACCATCTCTAGGAACAGCGCCGTCTGTGGTCCGGCAGCGCACACCACCGTGTTAGCCTCGATGTCGCCAGCGGTCGTCTCGACCGCCGCGACCCGTCCAGCAGCGAGCTTGAAGCCCGTGACGGCGGTATGCTGGCACAGCTTGCCGCCCCTGTCTTGAAACGCCCAGGCAAAAGCTTGGACCGACCGCTGTGGGTTGGCGTGTGCGCCCTTTGGGAAAAAGATCCCGCCCAGGTTCCTTTCGGTGACAAAAGGTACCATGTCTTTTATTTCGCTACGGTCAAGCACGTCCACATGAACGCCAAAGCGATCCCCCACCTCTTTTTCGGTTAAGTAGCGGCCCATCTCCGCTTCGGATACGGCAACTTGGAGCCTACCCTTCTGCACGAATTCGGTGGGATAGCCTAGTTCATCGTCCAGCGTCGGCCACAATCTCACCGATTCCACCGCCAACGGCACCAAGGCCGGCTCATCAGTTCGTTCGCTGATCATCCCGCCGTTGCGCCCGGAAGCCTCGGCTCCGACGATCCCCTTTTCAACGACGACGACGTCCTTGCCCGCTTTGGCCAGATGATAGGCGGTGCTGAGGCCGGATATGCCGCCCCCGATCACGACTACGTCTGCTCTCATATTAGGCATGCTGCCACTCCGCTGAACCGCTCATCTCTGCCTATCCCAACACTCTGCTCACGGGAATGAACCACTTGACCCAATTCTCGCGCATCTCCTCTGTTTCGTCGTGCGGCCACATGATACTTAGCGGCAGCGGTCGCACGGGAGGGCGGTACGACATGAACGGCACTTTTGCTACATCGGTACCGGACTCTGCGGCCAGCAGCAGCGAAGCCTGCTCGCGGCAGCGCCGGCCCTGGCATTCGCCCATGCCGACCCGCGTCAAGCGCCTGACCTGGCCCGGATCCACCGGGCCGTCCTGCAACTGAGTCCGCAGGCTCCGACTACTCATCTGCTCCGACCGCCACTCCAAGTATCGGGGCGGCTGCAGGTCTATGAGCTCCGCGCGAGTAACTTCCTCGCACTCACAGGCAAAGACATCCAGTCCCCCGGCATTGACCAGGGATTGCAGCCAATTCTTCCAGTACGTGTGCACCTCGGCCGGTGCCGCAGCACCGGCCTCAGCCTGAATCTCCGATCTCCGGGCATGGGCCTGCGCGCTGTCCATGGCTCCCAGCGACTCGGCAGCGGCAATGCTGGCGAGGCAGCCTTGATTGCGTGCAATCTCAGGGTTCAGGACCATTCCATCGTGGAATCCCGCAACATCGCCCGCCACAAACACATTCTCGACACTGGTTCGCATCCACTCGTCATGGTCCGGCACATATCCGCCCAGCTCAGACTTGAAGTTTATCTTGCAGTCCAGGAGACTGAGAAGCTCGATGTTGGGCACGAGGCCAATCGCAAGGCACACCGTATCGGCGGCGATGGTCTTTTCGGTACCGCTGACCGGCTCGTTGTCTTCGTTTACTGTGACGAGCACGACGGATTCGATACCGTCTGCGCTGCCAATGGCTTCCTTTAATGTATGGGAGGTGTAAAGGTCAACGCCGTCTTGCTGAAGTTCATGCATGAGGGACTCGTCGCCGTACGCTGAGGAGGACACATCCACAATAGCAACGACGTCTATGCCGTTATTCAGCGCCAGCCTTGCGGTAGTGAGACCGAGATTACCCGCACCCAAGATCACCATGCGCCGCGACGTCAATGCCTGGTAGCGACTCAGCAGCGCGTGCGCACCGTTGGCTCCCATCGTTCCCGCCAAGTCTGAACCGGCAAACGAGAAGTTCAAGTCTCGGGCGCCGGCTGCCACGATGAGACGGTCGTACTTAATGACCCAGGATTGCTTGTCGTCGGCCAAGCCAAGCTGCGGACCGTCAAGTTTTCTGCTGGTTTCCGTATTGCGAAAGGCACCCCAGACACATGTGCCGAGCTGAACGTCGACACCGGCGCTCTCGGCCTCATGCAGTGCAGGGTTGGATGTAAACACCCGCTGGAGCATCAAGTCCCTGTCCTCGAGGGAGTGCGCAAATCGATTGCCATAGTACAGTGGCACGTCTAATCCCATCATGGACGCGCTGATGGGGTTCTCATCGATCAGCGTAACCTGCACGCCGGACCGGGCCGCTTCGATGGCAGCGGCAGTACCGGCCACGCCGGCCCCTACGACTACTAGCGACTTGGTCTCCATATAGTCTCTCTCCTGAAAATGCCGAAGCCCCTGCCTGCGTATGTGCCCGATTTCGAGCGGATCGGCTCAGCAGCCTGAACTATGCGTCTACGCGCGGCGTGGTCACCTCGTCCGCCAACGCGTCTGCCAGAGCGCCAACGTAATTGGGGCCAAATCCGCAGCACGTGCCAATGACTTGAACTCCCATTCCGACCCACTCCGCGGCTTCCTGTTTTAGTTCCGTTGCGGACTCTTCATTGACCACACTACTATCTTGCCAGGTGTCGAGGTAGTCTTCCCTGCCCGCATCCGGATACGCGAGAACGGGGCCGTTCCACGCATCCAGGACGACCTGAAGAGCCTTGGTAGTGTCCCCAATTCTACTATGGAATACGCCAAGCACATCGGGACCGATTGAGGCGATCTCTCTTACCGCCTCATCCAAGGTCTTTTCGTTGTCGACTGTACGCCACGTCTCGGTCCACATCGGCACGCCCAAACCAATACTGTAGTTCCGGTCTTCGGCGAAATCCATCCTGACGGTCTGTCCGTCCGGGTCAAGTGAAGCGGTAAACGCCACCCACACCGGAAGCCCGGTGCTCTTTGCAGCTTCGGCAGCGATTGCCCGGGATTCGTTGTCGGCCCATAGGTTTTCAATCAGGAAGAAGTCCACTCCTGATTCGGCGAGGATATCCGCCTGCTCTCTGGCGTGAAAACGCAACTCTTTCGCCGAAATACTGGCGCCGTAGCCGTAGCCGGTGCCACCAAGGAGTGTCCCAGTCTTGCGATCGCGAATGGGTATGCGACATGAGATAGAACCGGCGATGTATACGGACCGGTCATCTGCGGCCCGGTCTCTGGCCTCGATGGCGGCATCGACGGCGCGAACGTTCACTTCCCGCACCAGTGCACCGTAACCGGAAGCCTCCAACGCGGGACGGAGCGTGTTGAACGTATTGGTGGTAATGATGTCGGCCCCCGCGCGGATGTAGCGCTCGTGCATTTGGCGCACCGTTGCCGGGTGCGTGTAATTGGCAGGACCGCACCATGAGGCCGGGTCCATGGGCGCGCCCATCACTTGGAGTTCAGTCCCTATGGCGCCATCCAAGACGACCACATTACCACGATCCAAGCGGCTCTTGAGATGCTCATAATTGGCCATGACCGGCTTCCTCGCTATCGCTCAACACTCAGTCTGAACTACCTGTATCTTGCCGCCTTCTACCAACAATGGAAGTCTGCGAGCAGATAGCGAGATTCTAGTCTTCCACAGGCCCGCCGTCAACCAGTCAATCACCCAAAAATCCAACAAAAATTGAATTAAGTTTCTGATGGCTGAGAGGGTTTTTCCAGCCTTGCTTGTCAATGCTTTTGCGCAAGCACCAGTGGGTGGTTTTCGCTGTCATCCTCGTTTGTCTCTTCATAGCCGGAACCCGTTGAATTAGTCTCAAGCAAAGTGAATCCCGCTGCCTTCAGAATCTCTGCGTATTCGCGGAGGCTGTAGTTGCTCCAATACATCGTCTCACCAAAGAAATCTTCCTCCGTGTAACCCTGCTCGCTGAAGTGACTCAAGGTGCAGAGCAAATATCCGCCTGGCTTGAGCCACCGTTGTACTCTCCGAAACAGGTCCGGGTGCTCCTCTCTGGGCAGGTGGAATATCGAGTAGAAGGCTATCCCCGCGTCAAAGCTGGAGGGAGGGAATGTGACGGACATTATGTCACCGCACATGAATTCGCCGGTCGGCACATTGTGCTGTGCCCGGCGGATCATCTCCGGTGAGATGTCCACGCCCGTGACACGGTAGCGCGCAGCCAGAGACTTGGCGATTGGGACCCCCGCCCCGCAGCCGACGTCGAGCACCGCGTCGCCGTCGGTCAGTAGATCCAGCAGTGCCCGCATCTCAATCCCCGGCTCCGCCCGGCGCGATGCGTCGTATGCTGCCGCGCAAGCGTCATATGCTTGCCTTACTAATGCCTTGTAGTCGACGTTCGGATCAATCGCGGGAATCACGAATTGCGTACCTCTCTTTGCCGGTAGCAGGGTCCGCTCAGACTTGTGATTTAGAGAGTCCCGCTTGAAACAGGTACGTGCGAGGAAAAGATATGCGGCCAGCCTGCAATTTCTGGCCGCATGGGGTTGCCTTCGGCAGGAATATCTAGTGAATTGAGAGTAAACGGGGTGGCTGAGGGGACTCGAACCCCCAACCGCTGGAGCCACAGTCCAGAGCTCTAACCTGTTGAGCTACAGCCACCGTGCGGGGAGCATTCCTAGCTCAGTCTAGCAAGCAAATCACTCTCTCGTCAATTGAAGGAGTGCAGGCATGGCGGTGGGACAAAGGGACTGTTGGTTTGCGTACGAGGCGCCGCCACTTGCCTAGAGCGACGGTCGCCGGCCGTAAGTTGCGGGGCAAGCGGACTCACACTTCCCAAGGTGAACCCCCAAGGGCTTCAATCTAGCCTATTGCCTCCCTCGACTCAAAATAGGACGCAATCGCGCTGTTGGTTGCAATCCAACAGCCGCCAGGCTTCTCGAGCGCATAGCGGATTACGGTGTCGAGCACGTCGCAGTGGGGATCGCGCACGGCCATCGCGGGCGGATGGAAGGCAAGACTCAAGATATAGCGGTTCGCGTGGGCGTGATCGATCGCCGTCTTGAGCAATCTGACGTACTCCCAACGATCCAGATCGAGAACCCGAAAGGCCGCAATGTCGGTCAGAGCCATGGGCGCGACTTCCAGCAGGCCGTTTGGATAGCGATAGGGCTGGAGCTTGTCTATGTTCTTGCGCATGGCGGCTTCGAGTTGAGCGAGCGGCGGGCGCTTGGCTCCCCGCAGCGCCGGATGAAGATAGTGCGAGGTGACGTGGGTGAAGCCTTCTTCTTTGAGCAGCGCTTGCACCTCCGGCACGTCGTGCAGCCCCGTGCTGAACGCGCCCGGCGTCCCAAACCCGGTCACGGTGACGCCGAGCCGCTCTCGAATTGCGGCTTTGGTCGCGCGCACCTCGTCGTGGATTATCTGCAACGGCGTGCGCCCGTTGGCCAGCCACGGCGCGCTGGCGTACACCGCCTGCAAGCTCTCAACGGTCTTTGCTTTCACGTTGAGGTGGGTGTACGTGTGATTGCCCACTTCGTGCCCCGCGGCCACGAGTTCCTTCAGATAGTCGATGTCCGGGTCCTCGAAAGAACTCCCTACCAGCAGGCAATAGAGATGCACGTTGTACGAGCGCGCGACCTCGTGCATCTTCAGCACGTATTGCTTGCTGTTTGCATCTAGCGCGCCCTTCAGCAGATTCCACTGGGACGTCCCGTAAGGGAAATTCGTGCACATCTCAACCGCGGGCCGCAGGCTGAGGCAAAACTCCGCGCCATTTGGAAACATCAATCTCAATCCGCGCTTGGCTCACTCGTCCACTCTCGCCGCAGCCACGGCGCGGCACGCCGCCATGAACTGATCGAAGCCGATCGTGTCGCCCACGTGCTTCTGAAATTCGATGAGCGCCACCTTGGTAATCAGACGGTCCTGGAACGTCTCCGGGATTTCGGTCCCCAGCGTGGCCTCACGAATCAGGAAGATCTTGTACCCGTAGCCCAACATCGGTCTGGTGGCGCCTTCCGATCCCAATATGCACATGTTCGTCGCAAAACCGGTGTAGATGAGGTTCTTGATGCCACGGCTGCGGCAAATGCGGTCGAACTGCGCGCTGGTGAGAATGACCTGATCGCCCGGTTCCGCCTCACAAGACGAGAGGATGCGCATTTGTTGCCAGCCTTCCCACTCCATGTACCCATGGCCGTGGATCCGCTCCGCGCGGTCCTTGCGCCAGCCGGGATTGACCTCGGGCGGTCCCGGCGCCGGCTGCGGCGGATTGAGGTCGTTGTCCTCCAGCATGTGATGGACGGATTCATACTTCAGCGCGATGTTGCGCGGCTCAACGTGGAAGATCGCCATGCCTGCGGCGCGCGCCGCGTCGATGGCCGGCCGGATATACGCCGCGGCTATCCGTACCGATTCCGCTTGGGTCTCCGGCTTGCCCATATCCACCGAGAAATTCTCCGGGACGGGAGGGCCGTTCACGTCACCGACGTTCCAAAGATGTAAAGCCACGAATCCGGTTTCATTCGGATCAAGCGCAAACTCCTCTTCTTCCCAGTCGGCGGTGGCAAGGGTCCGTGTACGCCAGTGCCTGCCGTGCAGTCGCAGCGCTAAGCTCGTTTTCGTGGCCATTCTGCTTCCCCTCGATGGAATCCTGCGTTGTCGCCCATGCGCCGGACAACATCCCACAGCTATTTTGCGCTCACTCGGACTTCGGATGGGATCGATTGAGAGGGCCAGGCGAGCGGGCGCTACTTCCGCTCGCCTGGAAATCCCTAGCAAATGCAATCGCCTTCCTCGAGAGCGGTTTCCGCGGTATGTTGCACGGCGTCCAGATGTTCCTTGACTATAAAGTGCTCGCCTTGCCGGTTCACCTCCTTTCTTCTAACGCTGCGTCTTCGCGCTGATACCCATCACGCTGTGGTTTCGCCACGTAGTCTCTTGCGCATTGGCGGCCGCATCGACGTACCACATTTGAGTCTTCCCTGTTGGCATTGGCCAAAGCAAGTTTCTTAGATCCAGTCGTCCGGCTCCCGCGGGAGAAGAAGCCCTGGGAGTTCTTCGGCGGACAGACACAAAACCGATACTCTCCACATTTACGCATCCGGACGCAATGTACTCTTCCCCTTGACAGAGACAATGTACCTATACATCGCACGTTGTCAAGTGAGGGGTGCGCTCGCCAGCTTCGATAACACTAATCTTCTACCGGCACCTCAAGGCGACCCGGCTCAGCACGGGCCGATGCTTGCCGGTATCCCTTGAATAGGGACGTGTTCTCCTTGACATGCGACGCTCGCGGCCAGCGTGCGCCTTGGTTATCCACAGGCGTGATTACTCACGACTGTCGGCCTGCCTCGCGAATCCCTCCGGCACTTGCCAGAGGGGCTTGTTTTGCCGGTCCAGTTTCTCACCGACCAGCAGCCGGATAGTGCTGGCAACAGGCCGCATTCCAGGAAGTCGAAAGTCTCTTGCGCCTGGCAAAGGCAGCGTTTATTTGATTTGGCTGCTTCACTCTCGTGTGCCGATAACGTTCCACTGCCGGCTTCAGAGCCTCCTGCTATCGGCCAACGCTGTGCACGTTGCCCGGCCGACAAAACGGCTCGCGAAAGCTGGTAAATCACTCGAGGAGGATCTGCCAAACGCAGTTGACTCTTACAGCCTGCGGGTGTTACTATGACCTTTGCCTGTTTTTTGGCAGGCGGCACGTTAACAGGTAAAGAGTGATGAAGGTAAGGGTGTTTATCTGATTGGGGAGTTGGGGTTAGGTTTTCTGGGAAGAGGTGGAGCGATTAGTTTGCAACCATTTAGTCATGGAGAGTTTGATCCTGGCTCAGGATGAACGCTGGCGGCGTGCTTGATCAATGCGAGTCGTGCGCGTGCTCCCGTGCTTGCATGGGAAGACATGAGCGGCGTGCGGGTGCGTAACACGTAGACAACCTACCCTGGTGCGGGGGATAACCTGGGGAAACCTGGGCTAATACCGCATAACACTGCTCTATGTAGGTGGGGTAGTCAAAGCCTTTTAGGTGCATTGGGAGGGGTCTGCGGTCTATCAGCTGGTTGGTGGGGTAACGGCCTACCAAGGCGATGACGGATAGCCGGTCTGAGAGGATGGTCGGCCACACTGGGACTTAGAGATGGTCCAGAGCCCTACGGGGTTTAGCATGAAGGGATCTTGCGCAATGGGCGGAAGCCTGACGCAGCGACGCCGCGTGAAGGAAGACGCCGTTCGCGGTGTAAACTTCTTTTCTTGGGGAAGAAGATGACGGTACTCAAGGAATAAGCCCCGGCTAACTCCGTGCCAGCAGCCGCGGTAANNNTGGGCGTAAAGGGCGCGTAGGCGGTAGCGCTAGCCGCTTGTGGAAGCTTCTGGCTCAACCAGGAGAGGCCAAGCGGGACGGTGCTACTTGAGGCAGGGAGAGGGTCGCGGAACTGGCGGTGGAGTGGTGAAATAC
>JAAXIC010000011.1 GCA_012270555.1 Chloroflexota bacterium | reverse complement strand
TCCCAGATGCCGAACTGCTCGATCATGCCCAACACGAATCCACCCACGATGGCGCCGTAGAGGTTGCCAATGCCACCGACCACGGAGGCGATCCAGCCTTTCAAGAGGAGCAGGAGTCCCATGCGGGGCTGAATGGCCGTATCGTGGCCGCTCAAGAGTCCCGCCATGGCGGCATATACCGCGCCGATGAAGAAGACGATCGCGATTACGGTCGTGGTGTTGATGCCCACCACTTTCGAGACCTCTTCATCGTCGCCGATGGCACGCACCGCCTTGCCGAACGATGTCCGCTTGAGCAGGAACAGAAGAAACAGGAAACCCACGACGGCAACGCCGATGGTGAAGACGTTGAAGCCCTTGATGGTTGCTCCGGCGAACGTCCATGGTTCGTTGCCCAGCGCCTCCGGCAGGGGACGCGGCGTAGCTTCAAAGACAATGCTCGTAAGCGCCGTGATTGCCAAAAGAATGCCCAGAGATGCCACCAGCATAATCAAGGGCGACTGCGACCGCGCCCGCATGTACACGTATAAGCCGCGATAGAAGGCAAGTCCGACCACCCCGGCTAGAAAGCAGGAAACTCCCCAACTCAGGTAGAGCTTCGCATCGGGGGCATTGGCGATGAGATAGGCGCAATACGTTCCCAAAGCGGCTGCCGCAATGCCGGTGACGACAACAAGCCCCTGCAAGGCGCGGCCCGCAATGACGCCCTGATAGGCTTGATACAGGAGCCAGGTCACAAGCGCGGCGAAGCCGAGAGCGACTACGGGACTGAGGATAATGTGCAAGTCTTTTGGATTTGTGAGGACGAATCCCGTGTAAACTCCCGCGCCTGCCGCCAACACACCGCCTATGCCAAACAGGATGGATCGATCGGCCCGCGAACGGAAGCGGGGATAGACACCCTCGTAAAGCGCCCAGGCCACAACACCGGCGGTTACCGCGGCGAAGAGCACGTTCACGACTATGTTGTTCACCGCATACAAGCCGCCGAGGGTCTCTTGCGACCGCAAGTAGAAGACGCCGTACGCCCCCAACGCCGCAGCCGCGCCGTAGTAGAGGTCGAAGAACCATACGGTGCTGTAAACAAGCGTAAATCCGATTGCGAGCAGAGCGTAGACCGCCCCGACGGACAAGCCGTTGAAAGCAAACTGCACGGCCTGTTCCGGCGACTGGCTGATCTTCCAGCCGACGTACACCGCAGCCGCTGCGGTCAGCGCAATCGCGAGGAGATTGCTTTGGTCAAGACGACGTGCCAGCAAGCGATTTTCCCCAATAGGACTTCAATCCGACGGGCCAGGCGCATGAAACCGGCGTACGTGCTCTGGGTGGCAAGATGCTCGCCTTTACTCGGTTGGCGGGCTGCCCAAGACTGTGTAGCCGCGATTCTCCGGCGTTCGCTCGGCAACGGGCAGGACCTCTACGACCAGTCGGGAAAGGCCCACCACCTCTCCTTGGGCGTCGAAACTGTAGTTGTCGCCGATGGCGCCGCTCCAGGTGATCTCGTACAGGCAGTCGCGGAAGCCGTCGGCGTCCTGATCGTCGCCGGTTTGTCTAAGGCATTCGGCGGCGATGTACACGTTGTCATAAGCAGAACCGAGGTGCCACGGCAGCGTGATGTAGTCGTAGCGCGCCCGAAAATTAGCCAGAACCTCCTGGGCTTTGGCGTTATCGGGATGCAAGTCCGCCGTGATCGCCTTCATGCCGGTGGCATGGTCGCCGGCTATCTCCAACGCCGTCGTGCCCACGGAAACAGTCTCGGCGTAGATGGGACCTTGGTAGCCCAACTCGCGCACCTGCTTGATGATCACCCCGGCCGCAAATTCGGATTGGGGCGCCAGATGGAGCGCGTCCGGTGCGGCGTCGAGCAGTTTGCTCAGTTGGGTGCGGAAGTCGGTAACGTCGGACGCGTACAACTCCTGGGCAACCACTTCTCCGCCCCGTTTCTTGAACTGCGCGACTGTAGTGCGGCGCACACCTTCAGCGTAGTCGGTGGCCTCGGTGATGGTGGCCAGCTTGCGGACGCCGTCCGCCCACAGCAGGTTGCCGGTGCCAATACCAACCTCGATGTCGCTGATCTGGGTGCGAAAGATATAGTCGCCCGCGTTGGCGATGTCCGGATTACTCGCCAGTCCGGAGAACAGAATGACCCCGTCGGCCTCCGCCAGGGGAGCGACCCCGAGCATAGCGCCGCTGCAGGAGGTGCCCAGGATGATCTTCACGCCGTCCACGTCGGTCAGCTTGCGGTAAGCGGCGACCGCCTCCTTGGCGCTGCACTGGGAGTCCTCCACGACGAACTCAAGCAGGCGGCCGTCGATGCCGCCTGCCGCGTTGATTTCGTCCAACGCCATCTGCTTGGCGCGCACGGCTACGTTGCCGTAGGTCTCGCCGGGGCCCGTGAGCGACTCCATCACGCCAATCCTAAAGGGCGCTTGTTCACCGCCTTGCGCATCCTGCTCTGTGTCCGCGGCAGCGCAGCCGATGACAAGCAAAGCCAGCGGCCACAGCGCCAAGAGCCAAATGATCCGTTGCCACGATACGGGCCGCATTGCGCTCCTCTCGGTGAGAATGCTCCGGGGTCTCTATGCCGGTAGTTACTCTAGCACCCTTAGCGTCAATCCGACAAGTACGCGGAAGAGGAAACGGCCAAGCCGTTACAGGCAGGAAAAATCGTTGCATGTGAGCCAAACCGTTCGCGCTGAGCTTGTCGAAGCACGAACGGTTTGGCGGGCCGGTCATGAGCAACCCCATGCAAACATCCGCTTGGGGTGTGGCGCCATACCCTACTCCGTCGGGGCGCTGCCCAGCACCTTGTAACCTTGGTTATCCGGGGTCCGCTCGGCTACGGGCAGGACTTCCACCACCACGTTGGTAAGGCCGACAACTTCGCCGTTCTCATCGAAGCTATAGTTCTCGCCGATAGCGCCGGTCCACGTAATGGCATACAGACAATCGCGCATGCCGTCGGCGTCCTGATCGTCGTTGGTCTGCTTGAGGCACTCGGCGGTGATGTACACGTCGTCATAGGCCGAGCCGAGATACCAGGCCAGAGTCACGTAATCGTATTTTGCCCGGAAATTGGCCAGCACTTCCTGGCCCTTGGCGTTATTCGGAGAAATATCCGCCAGGATGGCCTTGGTGCCGGCAGCGGCATCGCCGGCGATTTCAAGCGCCGTGGCGCCAACCGGCACGATGTCGGCGTAGATCTGTCCCTCGAAGCCCAACTCGCGCACCTGCTTGATGATGGTGCCGCCGGTGAACTCAGACTGCGCCGCAAGCAGCAGCGCATCGGGGTTCTCGGCGAGCAGCTTGGTTAGCTGGGTGCGGAAGTCAGTGGTATCGGAACCGTAGCGTTCCTCCGCCACCACCGTGCCGCCGCGCTTTTCGAATTGCGCCACGGAGGTGCGGCGCACACCCTCGGCGTAGTCGGTGGTCTCAGAGATGGTTGCCAGGTTGCGCACGCCGTCCGCCCACATGGTGTTGCCAACGTCAACGCCCAATAGAGCATCGCTGATCGACGTACGGAAGATGTAGTCGCCAGCATTAGCGATGTCCGGGTTGGTCGCCAAGCCGGAGAAGAGGATCACGCCGTCCGCTTCCGCCAAGGGCGCAGCACCCAGCATCGCCCCGCTGCATGAGGTACCAAGAATAATCTTGATGCCGTCCACGTCGGTCAGCTTGTTATATGCGGTGATGGCGTCTTGAGCGGAGCACTTGGAGTCCTCCACGATCAACTCGATCATGCGGCCGTTGATGCCGCCCGCCGCGTTGATCTCCTCCACGGCCATCTGCTTCGCTTGCACAGCCACGCTGCCGTAGGTCTCACCCGGGCCGGTAAGCGATTCCATCACGCCAATCTTGAAGGGCGGCAATTCCGCCTCTTCCATGTCTTTCTCTGCGTCTGCGGCGCCATCACCGCCGCAAGCAATTACGAGGGACGCCAGCAGCGCCAGTGCTGCAAGCAAAATAGACCTCTTCCACGATACTATTCGCATGGCATGCTCCTCTCTGAGTATGCAAATGTTCGCCATATTGCCTATTACTCTAGCAGCTTCCCGTCAATCCCGCAAGTACGAAAAGCCCCTGAAAGCACGTGCTACGAAACTGCATCGTGCGCTAATTCGCGCTTCGATCCTCCGATAAGCTAAGGAAAGGCTAGCTCAGCACGAACGGATTGTGCGCTTTTCGTTCGTGCTGAGCCTACCGCAAGGTTTATCTCCACTGAACAAATGTCGTATGCGGTGAACTCCCGCTAGCCAGGGAAAGTTTAGCGTGCTATTCTCCCGGTCGTGCCTCTTGCTTCTTATCCCCCTCCGTTTTCTTAGCCCCAGAGTGGGCTATATCCAGCGCTTTTTCGATCGCTTCAGGCGTGATGCCCTTGATATTGCCGCTCAGGACATTGATATTTGGCGCCATTTGCATGTTATTACCTCCTCCCCCCACACCCGGCAGCCCGGTCTGACCCTCCAAATAGGCCACAAGCTGACCGGCTGCCAGCAGCGTGACCGCGACCTTCTGCTTGTCATCCGCGTCTGGTGGGATACGCACAGAAAGGGACTCTACGTACGGATCAGCAGCCAGACGCGCCATACTGGTTTGCAGTCCCTGATAACTCTGTACCGCCATCTCGCCGGCGCCCTCGTACAGTTCCATGTGAAGGCCCTTCTCGAGTTCCTCCTTTAGGGCGCGGGCCGGGGGAATGAGCCGGATCAACGCGCGGAGCGTGCTCTCAGTCTCGGTCATTGGAATCTCTCCTCTCTCTGTCTGCTCGTGCACGCTATCTTCTGTGGTGCGAAGCATCTCTATTCTCCTTGTGCTGGCAAGCAACGCGCTGGTAAGTCATCTGTGCTGTCCCGCGCTGCCTTTCTCCTGCTCTGAATGTGCGGGAGGACAACCCGTCGGCGCGGGTTTACTACTTCTCTCCTTTCTCTCTGTTTGCTACGCCTAACGCCTCCAATACTGCCGGCTGCATGAGCCTGAGTAGGTTCTGCCGTGCGTAGTGGAGGCGCGACTTTACCGTACCGACACTTGTGCTCATCGTTGCCGCAATCTGTTCGTAGGTGAAGTCCTCCTCGGCGTAGAGGATCATGGTCTGGCGCTGCAACTCCGGCAGTTGCTCAATAGCTTGTTGCACTTCCTGGAACAACAACAGCGTCTGCACTGCTTCATCTGGCGGTGTCCGGGGGTCTTGTACCTGAAGGTATGGTGACTGTCGCTCGTCTGACTTCACTTCTAGGGATACGAAAGTGTGGCGAAACCGACCCTTGCGCCGCAATTCGTCGTAGCAGAGGTTGCGCACGATGCGAAAGAGGAACGGGCGCAAGTTCTCTACCGGATCAATCCGCTTCAGGTTCATAAAGAGCGCCAGAAACGTCTCCTGAACAATGTCGTCCTCCGCATCGCTCTGGCCGACGAGCCGCCGCACAAATCCGCGAACTGCGGGTTCTAGGACCTCTTGCAAGGAGGCAAAGGCAGCACGGTCATCTTCGCGCGCCTTCAAGAATAGGCCTTGCTCGCTACACTCAGTCACCCGTGCCTCCTCTCATATATGTATACGGAGAAGGGGGAACAATTGTTCAGCTAATCCGATGCATCTGTTGAGCAACTGTTCCCTTACAGGAGGTATCTTGATTGCTATCCCCCGCTTGCTGCAGATGGAGTTGCCTCTCTTGGAGACTTAACCGCGTCTTCAGTTGCAATCCCATAGTATCGCGCGGGCTACGACACCTTCAGCATGTGCAGAGAAGAAAGGATTGCTCGCCACGCTGGGACACTGACGAGATGGCTCCTCTGCCGAAATGGCACCAGCACGACCACGTTCATAGAGCAATTGGCCGCATTGCAGTCTGCATGGCGCTGTGACATGCTTGAACCTATGGTGGCTTCAGTCCACTTGTCCGCAGTGGAGGATTTCAGGGCAGCCGCGTAGAGGAGTAGCGAATATGGATAGCTTTCGCGTTACGGCGGTATCGCTGTGCAGCCAGCCGGCGTCGCCGCGGGAAAACCTGGACCATCATGCGGCGTGGGTCGCGCGTGCCAAGGCGGATGATCCCGATCTCATCTGCTTTCCGGAGCTTGGCCTGACCGGATACTCCATTACTGGGGCGATTTGGGAAGCGTCCGAGCCGGTGCCGGGGCCTTCTACGGAGGCACTCGTGGAATTGGCGCGGGAGCACGACGTCAAGCTCGCCGTCGGCATTGCCGAGAACGATCGCGACATTGTGTATAACACCTATGTGATCGTGGAACCGGAAGGATACATCGGCAAGTCGCGCAAGATTCACATCCCGCCGGCTGAGGTCGGCTACTGGCGCGGCGGCGGCGTGCCGCCGGTGATTGACATTGGCGTTGCCAAAGTCGGTGTGAACATCTGCTTCGACAACTGGCTGCCAGAGTCGAGCCGCATGGTGGCCCTCCAAGGCGCCGAAGTTATTCTGGCGCCATACGTCTGGGCGGTCGGCGACTGGGGCGAGCCGCCGGACCACGCCAGCCGCAACCGGGCGTGGAAAGACTACGCCGGCCGCACTTTTCCCGCGCGCGCCATCGACAACGGCGTCTTTCTGATTGCCATCAACGCCTGCGGTCCCTCTCCCTATAGCAGTACGCCGAGTTTTGGCAATCCCATGGTGATGATTTACAATCCGCTGGGTCAATTGGTAGCGGCCTCGCCGGACGACGCCAGCGACGAGGTGATGGTGACCGCCGACCTGGACAAGGGTCTCTTAGGTGAGCGCCGCTCGCAAGGCGTCTTCCATCCCCGTTTCCGCCGGCCGGAACTCTACGGCCTGCTGGCAGAGGGCGACATCGGCCCGCAAGACCCTCGCTAAGCGGGCGAGAAGACTCCCTCTCACTGGGGAGAGAGCCGGGGTGAGAGGAAGCCTCCATCGTTCCAACCTGATTCCGGCGACTTGCCAGCGTTATACAACCCCATTCAAGCGTGTGTTGAACTGGCGGGGAACAGCCCTAATGCTGTCGCATTAAAGTAGCGCGGGGGCTTGTCCCCCGCCTCTTGGCATCATGCGGCTTGCAAAACTGCATCGCCGCAGCGGATTGAGGGGGTTGCCGGCACTGTCCTTGATCGTGCGCTGCGCCCGCAGGTGGCAAACTTGCGGGCTACGG
>JAAXIC010000041.1 GCA_012270555.1 Chloroflexota bacterium | reverse complement strand
AGGACAGTGCCAGCAACCCCCTCAATCCGCTGCGGCGATGCAGTTTTGCAAGCCGCATGATGCCAAGAGGCGGGGGACAAGCCCCCGCGCTACTCTAATGCGACAGCATTAGGGCTTGTCCCCCGCTGGCGTCAGGCTCTTGGAGCAAGCCTGACGAATGCATAGTTGGGAACTCCGCCTGTCTCGGTTACAGACTACGTCCGAACACTGGCTGTCTGGTAGCAGCGCATGAACTATTGGCCGTGGCAAACCCCTGCTCAGAAAGTATACTGAAACGATTGGCGCGATTTGTCAATTTCCCTGTGCGTCGGCCAACTTCACGCTATGTGTCATATCTGCAAGGTGGGGACCTGTGCTCTCTGCACCTTGACAGCGGCACGCCAGCGCAGCACGATAGCAACTAACCTGTGTCCCAGCAGGCGCCGCTATTCCTGAAGTGCCGAAGTTTTGTGAAACCGAGAGGAGCCAGAGGCTATGAGTGTTGCTGTAGCAGAACCACGACAACTTTCTGCAGAAGACGTCGATTTCTTTAACGAGCACGGCTATCTGCGGCTGAAACAGGTCTTCAGCCCGGCTGAGGTTGCCGCTCTCAGCGAGGAGCTTGACCACATCATTCAGTACTTCGCTACCCACGGCAAGGGCTGGACCGGCCCGTGGCGCAAGCAACTGATGGAAGCGGAAGCGGAAGCCAAGAGCCTCCTGGTAACCATCCACGAACTGCAGAGCTACAGTGAGGCCTGGGCGCATGCGCTGGTGCAGGAGCGTTTGGTGCAGTCAGTCGCCGACATCATCGGGCCGGACCTGGAGTTTCACCACAGCACGCTCCACGCCAAAGGCCCGGATACCGGCACGCCCTTTCCCATGCACCAGGACTACCCCTTCTATCCCCACCAGGACGGGCGTTACATCGATGCCATCGTGCACGTGGACGGCGCCGACGAGACCAGCGGCTGCTTGAAGTTTCTGGAAGGCAGCCACAAGCTGGGGCCGTTGGAGCACAGCCGGGAGGGCTCGCCGCACCTCGACCAGAACGTGTATCGCCTGGAAGACGCCACCTCCGTGCCGGCAGACCCGGGCGACGTAGTGCTCTTCAGCATCTGGACCATCCACGGCTCGGCGCTCAACGTGCAGCCCCGCTGGCGGCGCGTGGTGCGCTTCGGCTACCGCAATCCGCGCAACCTCCAGGTGAGCGGCCAGGCCATGGGCCGCCCCGGCATCATGGTGCGCAGCGTCCGCCCCAAGCTGGAAAACCAGACCATCGAGGTCTACGGCAACTGGGGCCCGCAGGCGGTTGCGCCGAGAGATGACGACTAGACAGACTAACTGTACGATGCAGACTAGGCCGGTCCTTGTTGAATTGAGGCGAGTGATAAGCAAGGATGAGCGCCTCGGCTAACTGTTGCGAAGTCGATCTGGGAAGGATTCAGAACGATGTTGCGTTTTGGCTATCGCACGCCGGGGTTGCGGGAGCTGTCATTCCGGCAGAAGGCGCAGCTTGCGGCGGACTTGGGGCTGCCGGTGATTGAGGTGGGGCGTCCGGAGTTTGCCACGTTGGACGACTGCCGGGAACTGCGTGACGCCTGCGGGGAGTTGGGGGTGGAAGTCACGTCGGTGGGTGGCTCAATGAACCTCTGCGATCCGGCGCTCGAAGAAGAGACTACCGAGCAGATGGAGTTTGCGCTTGACGCGTGCGAGGTGTTGGACGCGGGCATCTTTTTCACCCGCGTCATGGATCCCGCGCCGGGGGTGCCCCAAGCCGAGACGTGGAAGACGTGCACCAGGATTACGCGCACGGCCTGTGAGCGCTCGGCCGAGCGCGGCATCCGCTTTGCGCTGGAGGCCGATCCGCCGTGTTTCGTGCATACCCTGGAGCGCGTCGAGCGGCTGATGGAGCTGGTCGACCACCCCAACTTCTGGCTGAACTACGACCCCACGAACTACTACGTCGTCGGCAGCGACCCACTGCAGGTCATCTCCCGCCACGCCGACCGCATCATCAACGGCCACGTGAAAGACGCCGTCTACCACGCCGACGAGAAGGAAGAGCGTCCGGTGGGCGAGGGCGAAGTGCCCTATCCCGAGATCTTCCGCGCGATGCTTGACCGGGGGCTGGACGTGGCTATGCACATCGAGCACTGTCGCACCGTAGAATGCGTGACCGAAGCCGCGGCCCACATCAAGAAGGTGATGGCGGCGCTGTAGCGATTGGCGAAGATTCCCCCTCACCCTAGCCCTCTCCCGCCGGGAGAGGGGACAATCTCGCCTCGGCAGGGGATATGCAAATGTCTCCGCCGGGAGAGGGGATTCCTCATGATTCCTCTTCGTCTTGAATCGCCCAAATACGTTGCGCACTGAGTGCGCCGCCAGCGTGGTACCATACGCCCTGCATACGGCAGAACTTAACGCGCCGTTTTCACGCGGCGCGGTTTCATTTTGTAGAGGGTGTGGCTCACGTGCAGGCTTCGCACGATACGATGGCGGTGACCGGCTATTTCCAAGCATTGCGGCTCTTCAACCGCAACGTGCGCATCTTCATCCTCAGCGCCCTGCTCCTTGGGTTTGCCTACTTCGGCATTTACGCCGTGCTCCTCAACCTCTACCTGCTGCGCCTGGGCTACGGGCCCACGGTGGTTGGGTTGGTCAACGGCGCGGGTTTCTTAGCCTATGCCGTCTTCAGTCTGCCCGCCGGCGCGTTGGGCGCACGCTTCGGCACGCGGCGGATGCTGCAAGTGGGATTCGTGCTCGCGGCATTGGGAATGGGACTGCTGCCGGCGGCGCAATTCCTCACCGGCAACGTGCAAGTGGTGTGGATTGTGGCCGCCTACACGGTGACCTCGATGGGACTCGATGCCTACTTTGTAAGCAGCAATCCGTTCATGTTGCAGTCCACCACGCCGCGCGAACGCATGTACCTCTACTCCTTGCGGGTGGGCATGAGTCCGATTGCGGCGTTTGTCGGCGCGTTAGCCGGGGGTTTTCTGCCGGGCACGCTCGCAAGGCTGCTTCCTATCACGGACACGGCCTCCTATGCGCTGGCCCTGTTGGTGGCGGCGTTCGCGATGCTGGCCGGTGTGGTAGCGCTGTCTACCACCACTGCGGCGGCGACACGCGCGGTAGACCAGGAGCCGCCGGTACGCGCGAGCAGGTCCTCATCGGGACTGCCGGTGCTCATCATCGCGATGATGGGCCTGGTCATCATGCTGCGCATTGCTTCCGAAGGCGCGCAGCGCACGTTCTTCAACGTCTATCTGGACGAGATCCTGGCGATGCCGACGGCGCAGATCGGTATGCTGGCCGCGGGCGGCCAACTTGTCGGCGGTTTCGCGGCCTTGTTGACGCCCTTTATCTCTCGGCGCTGGGGGTTGGAACCCGTCATCGTGTGGGCGAGCTTCGGGATGGCTCTGAGCACCGTGGCGTTCGCGTTGGTACCGCATTGGGCAGGAGCGGCTGTGGGCTACGCGGGTTTGGTCAGCTTTACCTATATCCAGCGCCCGTGCAGCCTGCGCCACACCATGGAAGTGGTGCCGGCGCGCTGGCGGGAAACCGCCGCGGGCGTCGCGAATATGGTGGCGGGTATTGGGTGGGGCACGATGGGTTTCGCCGGCGGCCCGTTGGTTAGCATCTACGGCTACCAGAGCCTCTTCCTGGTCAGTGCCGGCCTCACCGGCATCAGCGCCGTGCTCTTCCTCTGGTACTTTGGGCTTGGGCGAACTACCCTTGCCGGCCAGCAGCGCGCCGATGCCCTCGAGAGTATTCCCAAGAGAGGATAGGGCAACACTATCCGTTCGACTCCGCATCACGTTCGGGGCAGGCTCTGAGCACGGCGGCAAGCTCAGTATAGACTTGTCGCAAGGCCGTTCATGGTTCGACAAGACCTTCACGAAGTCCACTCACCACGAACGGCTTTCGAGGAATTTGAAGAGTCCTTAGGTCTAGTTCTGGATTCTTGCGGATACCCTTCTAGTGGTGCAACAACACTGTAATGATGGGCAATTGCCCTAGCGCTCCTACCCGGCAACGCGGGAAACGGGTGCAGGTTGCAAACGTGTCCTGAGCCTGTCGAAGGGCCTACGCTACCGGCGCTCCTACCCATCAACGCAAACGTGTCGAACCACTAGCTCAGTTGGGGCCAGTCGCGACCGTGCTCTTGAAACTGCGCCCGCAAGGAAGCAAGAACGTCTGGCGGCAGCGGCCCTGCCGCTACCTGCTGCATGTTGCTCGCGAGTTGCTCCAGACTGTCGATGCCGACAATGGCCGTATCTATGTAGTTGAACGAGTGGCAGAAGCGCAGCGCCAGCGCCACGCCGTCTGCCGGCGCGCCGTCCGGTACCGTGAAGTGCTGCGCGCGCTGCCAGTAGGCATCGGCGTAGTCATACGGCGATGCCGGGCGATTGAAAGCGGCATTGGCGATGGGGCGCTTGGCGATGATGCCCATGCCGGCGGCTTCCGCGGCGGGAAGCACCTCATCCAACCCGCGTTGGTCCAAGACGTTAAATGACGTCAATAATGTAGCAAACTTCCCCATGCCGATGGCCTCCAGCGCCACCTCGTTGTCGCCGCTGAAGCCAATGTAGCGGGTCTTGCCGGCTTGCTGGGCGTCCTGGAGGGCCCGCAGCACGTCCCCCTGGCGCAACACGTCGCTTTCGCAGGTGTGGATGTGGACCAGGTCGAGGTAATCGGTCCGCAGGCGGCGCAATGACTGGTCCACGGATTGGGTCACCGCCTCCGCGCTCCATTCCGGGGCCGTGATGTCGCCCGCCACGTGCCCGCATTTGGTGGTGAGCCAGTATTCGTCGCGGCGGTGGCTGATGTATTTGCCGAGGGTTTCTTCGCTTTCGCCGTAGCACTCCGCGGTGTCGATGTAGTTGACTCCGCTGTCCAGGAGCGTGTTGAGCAAGCGCTCGGCCGCGGCGGGGGAGCCGGTATCCGTGGCGATGCGCGCGGCGCCAAATCCCAGCCAGCTTACGTCCATGTCGGTCCGGCCCAGTCTGCGCGTTTCCATGCTGATGCTCCTGTAGTTGGATCTGCAGTGCCTCGTTCAGTCTCCGGTTCCGTTGTATTGCGACGATTATACTGTGTTGCCAAGTTGCAATTATTGAAGAGAGTCGCAGGCATATAGAGAAGGATGCTTGGCGGTTGTGGTTGCGGTGAAGCAACGTACGGTATCGACGATGCTAGCACCCTAGATTTCTCGCTGCGCTCGAAATGACATGAGTGAAATGACGCCTGAAATCCTCAGTTCGGTTGGGTGCATAGTTGCATGTCTACCTTACATAAGCATCAGTCAGACTCAAAGAGGTCTCGTCTGTACGTGTCCTACCGAAAATCCGCCGCAAGCCGAGGGTCCTTGAAAGAGAATGTGACGCCCAGAGCCAGCAGCGTGAGCACGAGAGTTACCGCAAAGAAGGGCAGGTAACCGGCGAGATCGATCAATGCTCCCGCACCCACGGCGGAGAGACCGAGGGTTGGCTGTGCAACCAAGTAGGCAACCATCGTGTACGTCCCTTTGTCGCCGGCGGGGGCGAGGTCCAATGTCAGGTTTATGCGCGCAACCATCATGGCAAAGAGGGCGGCGTTGCCGAGTATCCAAGCTGCGTAGAACAAAGGCTGCCAGGCAGGCAACAGGAGAAGCAAAGACACAAAGTAGATGATGAGCGCAACGCGCATCAGAGCGCGATGACCCTTCCTGTCACCCACTGGGCCCCCGAGCAGGGCGCCAAAGGCGCTGGCGATAGAGCCTACGGCAGCCAGCAACCCCGCCGCAGCCAGCGGCACGGCCACCGCATCGAACGCATAGACGGAGTAGAAGTTGAGTACGGATTGAAGGAGACCGGTCAAAGCGATCACGACCAGGAGCCTGGTGAAGTCTCGGTTACGCGCTACTTGCTTGGCCAAGGCGTATGTAAAGGCGCGTAACGACTTGAACGTCGTACGCGGTGTCGCGGCCGGTTCAGCAATGCCCAGTATTACGAGATTGCCCAGCATGATGACGATGCCGCCCAGGACAAATACCAGCGTGAAATTCGTCGGCCAGACCCAGGCCGCCAGCAGCCATGTTGCGATGAGCCCGCCGATAACGCCGGCTATGCGATGCACGAAGAATTGCCAGCCGCTTACGGTGCCGTAGCGCCGGCCGAAGAGAATGCTGAACAGCTCGAACGCCGGAGCTATCAAGGCGCCGAACGTTAGCCACGTGAGGGCAAGCAGCGTGAACAGAAGAAGGATGGCCACTGCCGGCTGCTGCCAGAGAAGCCATACCACCACCCCCATAAGGGCGTACAAGAGCCCGATGATAGCGTGTAGGCCGGCAATAAACTGACGCCGCGACCGGAGCCTCTGGTTTAGCATGGCGGCCGGTAGCAGGGCCGGCAGTGAGGCGACGTGGGCAAGGTACACCAAGCCGACGAGAGTCCGGGAATCGGTTAACTGCAGCAGCAGCGCGTTGATCACCGGCGGCGCCACAAACGCCAGGCCGCAACCCCACATCCCTTCCCAACCCAAGAGGACCAGGAGGTTACGGCGAAACATCCGCTCCATTGACGGAGCGGAGAATAGCGACCCCAACGAGAAACCGACGCTTTTCACGGCACGCTAACCACCGCGTAGGGTGTTTCGGCTATTGGACGTGGCTCAGCCCAGAACTCACTTGTCATCTTGAGGAATGGCGTGGGGGTAGTGCCCGCCTTGGTCGTCAAAGGGCCGGTGCTTCTCGGAGAGTTCGTAGCTCAGTACCTTCTCCATCGTATCGCCCCAGACGCCCTTTTGGATGTCAGGCGGCACGCCAAGCACGTCCATGCAATTGCGATAGTCGTTCATCACGTCTTCCATCAGGAAGTACGGTACGTCGGTGCCGAAGACGATCTTCTCCCAGGCGTCGCGTCCCCAGGGATCGCGGTACTGGCTGTCGCGCCGCCACCAGAGAATCTTGCCCACGTCTTCCGGCGCGAGCATCTTCAGGGTTGAGCCGGTGATATCCATGTAGAGGTTGGGATTCCACCGCAGCACCATGCCGCCCTCATACCACCAGGGGTTGCCGAGGTGGGCGCCGATCATGACGAGTTCAGGCACTTGGCGCGCGATGTAGTCGAGGTGCACCGGCATCATGCGGCCGGAGTGTACGTCGTTCTTTATGTCATCGGCGTGGCGCGCCACGATGCCCTGGTGAAAGAGAATGGGCATTTCCAGGTCGGCAGCCTTTTGATACGTGGGGATGTACGAGCGGTCGTCGTAGGCCTTGCGGGTCTTGATGAACTTCAGACCTGTGAAGCCGTTGTCGTGAAGCGTTTGCACCGTGTCGACTGCGTTTGGGTCGAGGGCCGGGTCCACCCAGCCAAAGCCAATCAGCCTGTCGCCGTGTTTCTTGATTACCTTCTCGATTTCCTCATTGCTGCTGCCCGGCCCGCTGGTGCTCGTAGCCAGCAACACGGTTTTGTCAACACCAAGTTTGGCCATGGTATCGATGAGCTTGTCGGCGTAGTCTTTTTCCTGGCCGAGGTGATGATGGGCGTCTATGACCACGGATGTTCCTCCCAAGAGTCGTATCTAAGTGATTGTGTACCAATGGCGATTATATAACCATTGGCCTGCGTTTGTAATTCTCAGCCCTGCCTAGTCCGGCCGAACACGGAGAGCAGCACGGGGCCTTGTGTCTCGCCGTTACGAGGGATGGTGGAAAGGCCCAGCACTCGCGCCAAGTGCTGCGACCCGCGGCTCAAGCCTCAAGAAGAAGTATTGACGCGATATGCTTCAGTGTGTGCGAACATGTGAAACGAAAACTTTTGATGATGGAATGTTAAGTGTGGATAATTGGAGGAATGCATGTCGATGAAATGTAATTTGTAAATATCAACATTGGATGGTATCATTGCAGGAGTAGCCAAGAGGAGAGAGCAGGATTACTTGTGTCGGCCATCGTAGTTGAAGACCTGCAAAAAGCATACGGCGAACTCAGAGCGGTAGATGGTTTGAGCTTTGCTGTTGAAGAGGGTGAAGTTTTTGGCCTGCTGGGCCCGAACGGTGCCGGCAAGACCACGACGGTTGAAATCCTCATCGGCCTGCGCGAGCGCGACGGCGGCCGCGTGCAGGTAACGGGATACGATCCGGCGCAAGAGGGCGATGCGGTGAAGGCGCAGATCGGGGTCCAGTTACAGCAGACGGAACTCTTCCCGCTGCTGAGCGTAGAAGAGATTCTCGGTCTCTTTGCCAGCTTCTACCGTGACAGCAAACCGGTAGCCGAACTCTTGGAACTGGTTGGTCTTCAGGAGCGGCGCAAGGCAAAGTACCGGCATCTCTCCGGCGGCCAGAAACAACGGCTCTCACTGGCGCTGACGCTCATCAACGATCCGGCCTTAGTCTTCTTGGATGAGCCCACAACCGGTCTCGATCCCCAGGCCCGCCGCGCGCTCTGGGATATCGTGGAGCAGATGCGCGATCAGGGCAAGACGGTGTTGCTGACAACGCACTACATGGAAGAAGCCGAAGTCTTGTGCCGGCGGGTTGCCATCATCGACCACGGCAAGATTCTCGCCCTCGGCACGCCCCGCGATCTGGTGGACGAATTCGTGCCGGAACGAGCCATTGAGATCACGCTCGCGGATGGCTTGGACGCAAGCAGCTTGGAAGAACTGACAGGCGTAACGCGCGTAGTCATCAAGAACGGCTCCGCCGCGATCTATACGACGAACATCCGCGAGACCATGGCGTCACTCTTGCAGGTTTCCGGCGGGTCTGCCTTGAGCCTGGATAGCCTACGCATTCAGCGCGGCACCTTGGAGGATGTGTTCCTCCATCTCACGGGAAGGACCATTCGCGAATGAAGGCCCTTTGGACACTTACGTATTACACCGGTCTGCAGTTCGCTCGCGACAAGGTAGCGCTCTTTTGGACGCTGGTCTTTCCCATCGTGCTGATGGTCATTATCGGCTCAGTTTTCGGCGAATCTGATAGCGCATCAATGCCGGTGGGGCTGGTTCTGCACGATCAGGGGCCGGCCGGACAGGCGATAGCGCAAGTGCTCGAGGGGATTGAGCTCTTTGAGTTGACGACTGGATCAGAAGAAGATGAACTCGCCGCGCTCGGCAGAGGCGACCGGCGCGCGGTTGTGGTACTGCCCGCGGATCTTTCCGCCGTCTGGCAGCGGCGCGAAGTCGCCACGGTCGGTGTTCATCTCGACACAAGCCAGCAGCAGTCCGCCGGTACCGCGTTGAGTGTCGTCCAGCAGGTGATCGAGGGCGTGCAAAGAGAGTTTACCCAGCAGCCGAGTCTGGTGACCGTGGAAACGCACTCGGTGCAGGCGGAGCACTTTCGGCCCATTGACTACATTGCGCCCGGCATTCTGGCCCTCTCGGTGGCCCAGCTTGGGCTCTTTGGCGCGACCACGCTCGTGGAGCAGCGACAGCAGCGACTGCTGCGGCGGTTACAGGCCACGCCGGTCTCGCGTTGGATGGTCTTGCTGAGCAACATCATCGTTCGGCTCGTCATCGCATTGGTGCAGACCGGTATTCTGCTGGGTGTCGCGTTGGGGCTTTTCCGCATTCAGGTGGTGGGATCATGGCCCGCCATCATCGGCATCGTCGTATTTGGCACCCTGGCGTTCATTGCGCTGGGATTCCTCTTGGGCGCGTTAGCGCCCAGCGCGGAAGCGCTGATTGCCATCGTCCAGATGATCAACTTCCCCATGATGTTCCTCTCCGGCGCGCTCTTCCCGCTGGACTTCATGCCCGAAATCTTGCGTCCGGTCGCTGTTGCGCTCCCGCTTACGTATCTCGCTGACATTCTGCGGCAAGTCATGGTGGATGCCACGCCGTACGCGACCGTGCTGCAAGGTATGGGCGCCTTGCTGGTCTTCATGGTAGCCTCGGCGCTGCTTTCGTGGCGTTTCTTCCGGTGGGAGTAACGCGGTCGCGGGCAGCCCTGCATGGCCCGGACAGCACGTAGCCCTCAGTTGCCTCACATGCCACGCAGGTGTCAAGCTGACTGCGCTCGATTCCGGTTTGTTTCCAGGAGCACAACCGTCGGCAGACAGCCTCAGTCGAGGAGAATCGTCCGGGGCAGCGGCTGGACAGAACCTGAAATGCTTACTCGCTGCGAGCGGCTGGGTTCGTCGACATGGCCCCTGTGGTGCTCTGGCTGCCTCATCTCCTGCCTATTTCCCTTTCTCAGCCACCTAGCTGTCACGGATTCTTGCGCATGTAGATCATGCGCGTGCAGATCATGCGCAGACCACCCCTGTCTACCAAGCATCCCGCCGTGAGGAGACTCTTGCAACGGGCTCGCCGATTCTGAGTACCTTTGACAGCATGCCCTTTCTATACGCTGTCAAGTCACTTCTCATACGGGAGCGTAGCGGCTGCCTGCGCCGCGTGCATGGGTGAACAGCGAGGATGAGCGCAAGGGAACGCAAAGCCCTCGGGGATGAGGGAGAAGTTATCAAGCCCTAGCACAGGAGCGAGAGCCTGCGAGGGGTGAAAAGAGCATGGCTGGCGTGGTTGAAAATTGGTGTCAAGTCCTTGACATTGTGGGGAGTAGTGCTATACTCTCAACAGTGGCGAGGAAGGGATGCTTTGTATCTCGAACTCGTTCATATGGGAAATGTCGGGTAGAAGACTGATGGAGGTCAGAATCATGGCAGCCAGCTTCAGTACGAGTACGCGACGACAGGTGCTTGCAGCAACGGTAGGAGCGGCGAGCGCCCTGACACTGGCAGCGTGCGGCGCTGTACCTGTAGCACCGCCCGCCGAGGCTCCGCAAACTGAGGAGAAGCCAGCGCCGAAGGCAGAGGCGCCTCCGGAGACTGAGGTGAGGGAACTCACCATTTCTAACTATCACAGCCCGGAAGATCCGCGCTGGACAGCCATCTCCGAGACATATCGAATCGGCGAGGAGGCGCTGGGGATCAAGATCAACACTACCCCGGAATACCGTGAGGTGAACCAAAAGCGCGCCACCGAGTGGGCGGCGGGAACCACCACCGTTGACATTACGTACAACCAGCTCAACTGGTTTCTCCCCTGGGGCCTCAGCGGCATGCTTGTGGACCTCAACCCGTATTTCGCTAAAGGTCCACGCGAGAAGGCAGATTACTTTACCACAGATTTNNTTTGGAAGCATGGGGTTGGGGAGGCAAGTTGTATGCGCTGACGTTCCAATTCGGCGGTGAGTGCTTCATGTTCAACCGGCAACTCTTCGACAATGCTGGACTCAATTACCCCACCAAAGACTGGACCTACGATGACCTGCTGGAAATGGGTCGCAAACTGACCAATCCGGATGAGAAGCGCTATGCTGTGCGGGTGGCGCAGAACCACATCTTCTACATGCATGGCACCTATGTCCTCAATTTCGGTGGGCCACTCCTGGATGAGAAAAAGGAAAAAGCCCTCTTCGGCGAAGATCCGGGCGCCATTGCAGGTACCCAGTACAATGTTGACCTGCACCTCAAGCATCAGTTCACACCGCCCGCTGAGCTGCGGGAGCAACTCCCGCAGGGTCAGAATTACCTGGAAGCAGGGTTTGTGGCCATGGAGAACAACGGCATCTTTCGCCACAACACGATCCGGAAGTTTCTGGGAGAGAACCTGGACTTTGCGCCACCGCCAAAGGGCGTCAACCAGCGGGCGGCCGTGCTCGGTAATGCCTATTCCGTTTTGTCACTGTCCGAGGTCCAAGACCTGGCCTGGGACTTCCTGATGTGGCTACATTCTGAACAGGGATTCCTGGAAACGCCGCAGTTCGGCGCCATCGCGTGGCCGCCGGTGATCACATATGCCAAGCATCCCAAGTGGTTGGAGCCGTTCGAGGGCACCCACGTGCTCGACGCGGTAGACGTTTGGGAAAGTGGCGGCCATACGTCCGGCGTGCTGCCTGAGCGTGGCGAGGTACTCCAGGTCGCGAGAGCGGAAATGGGACGTATGATCAACGGCGAGACCACGGTGCCGGAAGGGCTGCGGACCATGGCAGACCAAATGAACTCGATCCTCGCGCAGCGGCCCCCTGAGTGGCGACAGTAGATCACTTGGAGGAGACGGTGCTCGGTTGCGGTTCATTCCCAATCTAGCATGGATATGAGTCATCACGCATAGAATGAGTCGAACAGTTGCACATCACAGAGGAGTGAGTGACGGCGAAGGTAGTTAGTACAGAGGCGCTTGCGCTTGAGGGCGGTAGGGCGGTCACTGGCATTGAGGCTGGCGTTGCCACAACAAACGATGCCGATCTCTAGGAACCGGATGCTGGCCCGCGGGGACGAGCCAGAGATCTCCCTGTTTATCTGTATTTTTGTGGACCGTCGCAGCGCAACGAGACAACGCAATAGAGCGAGGACCAAGCCACAAAGAAGAGCGAGCAACGGAGGGAGCGGGAGACGGGACTCGAACCCGCGACATCCAGCTTGGAAGGCTAGCGCTCTGCCAACTGAGCTACTCCCGCACTAAGCTCTGCTAGATTCAATATATAGCCCGGTAAACGGTGCGGTCAACTGGGAGGGTGTGTGAAAAGGGAGTCCGTTCATCCTTCGACAGGCTCAG
>JAAXIC010000055.1 GCA_012270555.1 Chloroflexota bacterium | reverse complement strand
CACTTGTAGCCGGTCTTGCGGCTGATGCCGAACCGATCACACAATTCACGCATACTCATTACGCCACTCAAGGCCAGCGCAATAAACTCTTCCCGGGCAGACATAAGCGTCTCCACCTTCCACGGCATGGTCATCCTCCTACTGCAAGATTCTCCATGCCTCTAGGTGTAACCCATCAGCCCGAACAAGTGTTACCCATCAACCCGGTCTATACACTCCCCCGGGGAGAGGGAGTCTTTTCGCCTGCCGCTGCGGGTTGTGCATGGGTTCCCTGAGGAGAGGGTGACCTGTCCCCAGCCGGCGCGGGTCGTGCAAGGGTCTGCTGTTATGGGAGTGCGGCTGCCACGGAGTTAAGAAAATCACTATGATCATTGACTGTCACGCCCACCTGAGCGGCGAACATACCGGCATCACGCGGATCTGGGGCAGGAGCGACGCCGCGCTCATTGCCGCGGCGGACCGCGTGGGCATCGACATGAGTTGCGCTTCCATCCTCACCACCGCGCTGCCCGCGCCGCTGGCGGACTTCCAGGAGTGCAACCGCCAGATGGTTGCTGCAACCCGACTATTCCCTGGTAAAGTGCGCGGCTACTGCTACGTGAATCCCGGCTACACGCGGGAAGCCCTGCACGAGATTCGCACTTACGTGGAGGAGCACGACTTTATGGGCGTCAAGCTCTACAACGAGTACGTGTGCACCGATCCCATCCTCTTTCCCATCGTTGAACTCGCTATCGAGCTCGGCGTACCCATCCTGCAGCACGCCAGCCATCAGTGGCGTCCGATACCCAGCCAACCCAACATTTCCGACAGCGGCGACATCGCGAAACTCGCCGTCCGCTACCCGGAGGCGGTCTTCATTTGCGCCCACATTGGCGGTGGCGGCGATTGGGAATGGACGATCAAAGCCGCGCGCACCATGCCAAACATCTACCTCGATACCAGCGGCAGCGTCTTCGATAGCGGCATGGTCGCAATGGCCGTGCGCGTGGTCGGCGCGGAGCGCGTGCTCTTCGGCTGCGACACCTCATTCACCGCCGGCATCGGCAAGATACGAGCGGTAGACCTCACAGAAAAAGAGCGCGCGCTCATCATGGGCGGCAACATGGCGCGCATCCTGGCCATGCGTAAGTCGTAGCCGACTATCGTCCAGAGAACACCGCCCGAAGTTCGGTCCAGCGGCGGCGCGCTGCCAAGGTGTGCCCAACCTCCGTCATCCCTCCAAGGATCGTTGCTCTGAATGAGCATCCGTGCAAACTCCGGCTCTTCAATTTCGCGTAGCACGTAGACCCGCAGTGCTCGGTTTTGATTTGACAGTAGTACCGCTGAGGAATACACTCCTAGCACATAGGCGGGAGTCGCCAGGAGGCGCTTCCCAGGCCGTTTGCGTGGAGTGAGCAGTGGTGCAAAGGAGAGCAGAGATGAAAGAGATCCACCGTTTTTCACGGCGCAGTCTACTGGGCGCGTCGGCCGTCGGCTCCGCCGGACTCGTCTTGGCAGCCTGCGGCCAGGTACAGATGGCAGAAGCGCCGATGGAGCAGGATGCAGAAGCCCCGCAGGAAGAGGCCGAGCAGCCGCAGATGATGGAGCACGCGCCCGTAGTGGCGTTGCTCATCAGCCAGCGTGAGGACACAATCGCCAAGACGGCGGCCACGCTCGAACTCTTCGATACGGAACATCCCGAAGTCGACATCGCGTGGAAGTTGGGCTACCCGCCGGGAGAACTGCCGGCGCTCCTGGCAGCCGGTTCACCGCCCGACGTCTGCTGGTGGGGCGTGGCGCCGCACCAAGTGGCCGACATCGTCCGGGACCACCGTCCAATTCTGGCGGCACACGGCGTAAATATTGACGAGATCGTCGAGCCGGTGATCACGGGCAATACGTGGCAGGGCAAACTGCTCGGCGTGCCGTACGGCCTGAATACGACCAGTATCTTCTACAACAAAGATCACTTCGCTGCGGCCGGCCTGAATCCCCCAACAGACGAAACCACGTGGGAGCAAGTCCTCAACGATGCCGATGCCTTGACGGCACATCTCAACCAGGGGTCGGAAAAGAAGACCGCCTGGGGTATCGCCATGAGTTCGTACATTCCACAGTACTTGCCGTTCGTCTATGGCGGCATGCTGGATGCGGACGGCGAACTGGCTGCCGACCGCGAAATCGTGCTCCACATGGTGCAAATGATCAAGGATTCGTGGACCCGCAGGGAAGCGGCGCCAGGTCCGAACAACGAGGATATCGACCTGAGTCGCTTTGCCATCGCGGCCTTCGGCAGACAGCAACTCAGCCAGGTTATCTTCGGCACGTGGGGTATTGTGCCGACACGGGAAGCGGCGGAGTTCGGGTTCGATTCCATCGAGCCGCCGTATCTCGAAATCGGCGGTGGGCGCACGCGCGGCGCGTTCATGGGACAGGAAGAGCACTTCGTGCTCGATAGCAGCACCAATCCGGATGCGGAAGTACTCGTGGTGTGGTTCGCCAAGTCCACCCATCAAGAGTGGATGGGCCGGCGCGGCCATGCCATTCCGGTGCACATCCCGTCACAGCATGCCTTCGGCCCGCCGGAAGACAATCCGCACCCGGCAAACCAACTGTCGTTTGCCCGCAGCGCGGGCTATGCCACGCCGTTCTGGCCGCACCCGGCGTACCGGAGTTTCACGGGCGCACTCAATACGCACCTGCGGCCGCACTTCCGCGAGGAAGACAACCTGACGTCGGAAGAGGCGGTGGAAAACGCGTTCGCGGCGCTCGAGCAGGCAATTGAGGACTGGAAGAAGGAGAACGCCTAACGAGCAGAAGACAAATCGCTCGTTGTGCGCGGATCCAGCCGACTATTGGGGCCGCAAACCAGTTAGGCACAACGTAGGGGCGGTTCGCGAACCGCCCCTACACGTGAAAGGCTCCCAAAGGACGCGCAGAAAGAAAATCCACCGAAGAGGGAGGCATCGGGGCGTGCCTCCCTCTTTTTATTGTCATGTCGTCTGTGCTGCTCCGATTACGCGTTGGGCCGCAGCCGTGAACTCCTCTGACGTGATCGACCCCGCAAGGCTGCGCGACTCAAGGTGATGAAATACCTCCTCCGTGCAGAGGTCGTGAGGCAGTCCCGGCGCGCCGATGCTCGTCGTGCAGTCCCGCAGCACGATGATGCAGTAGCCGCGTTCGCGCATGGCGAAGACACCATAATCGCGGTGCGGCACGCAGTAGTTGGCGGCAAATCCGGCATAGAAGAGGTAGCGCAGCTTCTTGTCCCGGCACAGGCGGTGCAGTTGCTCGCCGGTGGCGATCACAAAGTCCTCGTCCGCAGGCCAAACCGAGAGGTCAATTGACCGGGCTTTTTCATGTTGTTGCCGGAGAGGCAGCCACTCCTCACCGTAGTGCGCTTCCAGGCTCGCCCATTCGCCTTTGCGCTGTGCAAAGTCGGGCGGCGGCCAGTCCGGCACGGGCTTACGCGGGGGAGAGAGTTCGCTGTCACTGGCGTACCGCAACCGCTGGGGAAACTTCTCCGCCACCGGCGGCGACGGCGCGTGCACAATCGTCACGCCTAACGCGCGGCACACGTCCAACAGCGGCCCAATAAGGTCGCGGCAGATCTGGGCGGAACGCTCGCCGTGGCTCGCAATGGTCGGCTCATCCCAGCAGTCCACGAGCACGATGGCGGCTTCTGTAGGAGGGATGCTCAGCGATGCGTATTTGAAGCCGAAGTGCTCTTCGCGGTATGGCAAGTCCGGCGCACGGGGCTCGTGAATGAGAAAACGCGTCGTCAACTCTAGGTTAGCCATTCCAGTCCTCCGTCAGTTCCTGGCAGGCACGATAGTCCCTATTCTAGTTTCAGAAGAAAAAGCCTGTGCATTTCTCTCCAGTTTAGGTTACCTTTAGGGTGAAATTCACTGCCCAACTGACTGTAGACCCGCGCGAAGTCTGCCTCGCGTGTGATACGGCGCAGGTGTTGGTAGATGGCACAAAGATGGACTCCCGCGCCCCTGCACGGGGCGAGCTTTCGCGGGAGTGACGGCTGAGAGCGTACGTGTTCTTGTTTGCAAGAACGCGATGAGAGGAGTAGCGGCGTGCTGCGTGTAGAGACCTGGAAGCACGGTTGGCGTTGGGTGTACTCCGTCACCTATGACGAAGCAGTACAGTCTTTGCTGGAGCATGCCGTACCGTTGCACCGGCAGCATGGCATTCCCGGAATGGTGGCGTTGGATGCGGAGCTGCTCGCAGAGGACGGCCAGCTTCGTCTTAGCTCTCGCGGCAGCGAGCATGGGCGCTACCTGAACGTGGGGGAGATCCAGGAATTGCAGCGCCATGGTTGGAGTGTTGCCAGTCTGGGGCCGAGTTGTGAGGGCGAGCGGGCGCCCACAAGGGGCGCCCCTACGCGGGAAGCGCGGGTAGCGCTGGAGCAACTGGTGGGTGCGCCGGTTATGGTGCTCACGGTATCGACCATAGACCATCACCACGGATTCACGCCGGCGGAGATACAGCAAGCCGGCTACCTGGGAGTCTTTATCCTGGAAGACCGCCTGAACTACAACCACGTCGATGAGGACTTCCATGCGCTGGGTCGGTCTGCCATGTACACGGTGGAAGGCCTGCCGCTGCCTGCCCGGACCTACGATCCGTACTGGCGGCTGCACCAGGCTCGGGATACGGAAGGCTGGCTGGTGGATAGCGCGCGGCTGGTGTCGGAGGAACCGGCTGACCCGGAACGCGACATCACCCCCGCGCTGCTTGCCGAACGCTTTGCGAAAGTAGCGGAAGTCGGCGACGTGTGGCGCGCTACGCCGGATGAGGTGATTGACTACATTCTGCTACGCCGCGCCGCCCACCCGCGCGGATACCGCGCCACTGACGACGCAATCACGTTTTGGATGGAAGCGCCGCGCATACCGGAGCGCGTGCAGAACCGGGAACTCACCTTCACCATGGACGTGCCGCCCGCCTGGCAGATGCCGTTGGTGACCAGCGACGGCGCCCCCGTGTCTGATGTGACCGTACTTGGCGAAGGCCGCCTGCGCTTTACGCTGCCGGTGCACGACGGCCAGCGGATGCGGATCAGCGCCGCGGACCCTGTCTGATAGTTCACCCGTGAACACCGCACCCGCGCCAACCATCGGCACGTACCGGGAGAAATCGCTGCACGCGGCGCTCAAGGACTGGTACGCCGCGCCGGATGACAGGACAGAACAGCCCGTAGACGGCTACGTGGTTGACCTGGTACGCGGCGAGGAACTCATCGAGATCCAGACGCGGAACTTCTCCGCCATCAAACGCAAGCTCGCCACACTGCTGCAAAACCACCCGGTGCGCCTGGTGCATCCGATTCCGACGCTAAAGTGGATCGTGCGGCTGGACCGCGACGGCTCCACCGTGCTCAGCCGGCGGCGCTCACCCAAGCGCGGCAGGTTATTGGACATCTTCGATGAGCTTGTGAGCATCCCGCACCTCATCGCGTACCCGCGGTTTGCGTTGGAGGTACTGCTCGTCGAGGTTGAAGAATCGCGCCAACAGGACGGCCGCGGCAGTTGGCGGCGGCGGGGGTGGAGCATTCACGACCAGATTCTCGTCGGCGTGGAGTCCCAACACCGCTTTCACGGTCCGGCCGACTTTGCCGCCCTGCTGCCAACGACACTGCCGGACCCCTTCACCAGCAGCAATATTGCCGCGCGCTTTGGCGTGCGCCGCAGCCAGGGACAAAAGATCGCCTACTGCCTGCGCCACATGGGGGCAATTGAAGTCGTCGGCAAGCAGGGGAACGCCTACCAATATGCGCGGACAGGCGTGAGATCCCACTCTCCGCAAGATAGCTGCGGAAGTGAAAGCTAAAGCCAGCAACGCATAAGCAAAGGGGGGCTGCGCTTGCGCTAGCCCCCCTTTGCCTATTCCCTTGCTGTTTGCGGTCTAGTCTAGCGGGAACGTCACCGGCGCGGGTGAGATCTTGCCGGCCTTTTGGATGCCACAGGCGATCTCCAGCGCGTGGCGGGCCTCTTCACCCGTAATCGCGGGCGGGCGTCCCTCGTGGATGGCCGCTACCATGTCTTCCACCTGCACCTGGTGGCCGTTCCACCCCTTGACCGTGGGGTCGGCAGCCGCGGTCATGCGCGCGGAGTAGCCGGACTTCATCTCCTGCTCTTCCTCTTCTTCCCGGTCGCCCTGGATGCGCCAGGTAACGACCCCGGCGTTCGTCAGGCAGATGCTGCCCTTTTCGCCAAAGAAGTGGAAGTTATGGTCGAGCCCCGGATAGGCCGAGGTGGTGAAGACCATGTTGCCGAACGAGCCGTTCGCAAAGCGCGCGTTCACCACGGCCAGGTCTTCCGTCTCGATGTCGTGGGTGAAGGTGCCGAGATTCGCCGTCAGCGATGCCACCGGCCCCATGATCCACTGCAAGAGATCGATGCTGTGGATGCCCTGGTTCATGGACGCGCCGCCGCCGTCGAACTTATAGGTGCCGCGCCAACTGACCGGTCCGCCGCCGGCGAAATACTCCGCCGTGCGCAGCCAGTAGAGTTGCACGTCGGCGTAGAAGACACGGCCCAAACGGCCGGACGCAATGGTCTCTTTCACCTTGGCGTAGAGCGGATGCAGGCGGGACTGGAAGATCGCCATCAGCTTGACGTCATGCTCGCGGCACGCCGCAATCAAAGCGTCGGCCTTCTCCAGGGTAACGTCCAAGGGCTTCTCGCAAATGACGTGCTTGCCGGCCTCCGCCGCTTGGATGCCCAACTCGGCGTGGGTGCCGGTGGGTGTGCAGATGTTCACCACCTGAATGGCGTCATCGGCAAGCAACTCCTCAACCGAGCCGTAGGCCGTGACGTTATGTTTCTCCGCGAGGCCTACCGCAAACTGCGGCTCCACGTCGCCGATGCCGATCAATTCCGCTCCGGCGGCGTCCTTGATTGCCTGCGTGTGGGAACCGGCAATGCCCCCGGCGCCGATCACGCCAAACCCAATCGCTTGTTGTGCAGCCATGCTGTACCGTCCCTCCTTCTACTCACTCGCGTCTTGCGTTCTTGCCGAGGCACCCTGTGAAGCGCATCGGCATCGAATTTGCTCTAGGCCACTTCGTAATGCTGCCCGTCTACCACCAGCGTATCGTTGCGGTGCGGTCCAACCCCTACCATGGAGATCGGCAGACCGCCGGTCAACTCGCTAATGCGTTCCAAGTAGGCCTGGGCATTGGGCGGCAGATCGTGCCACGCCCGTGCCTCCGTTGTTGACGCTTGCCAGCCGGGAAACTCCTCGTATACCGGTTGCGCCCGCGCCATCAGGCGTGTATCCGGTACCGTCTCATAGCGTGTGCCGTCCACGTCGTAGGCCACGCAGAGCTTGAGCGTCGGCAGTTGGTCGAGCACGTCGATCTTCGTGACGGCAATGGAAGAGAAACCGCACAGTTCGGCGGCATAGCGCACGGCCACGGCATCGAACCAGCCGCAGCGGCGGGGGCGTCCGGTCGTTGCGCCGTACTCCTCGCCGACTTCTCGCAAAGTTCTCTCCATCTCGCCGTCGAGCTCGGTTGGCACCGGTCCTTCGCCCACCGCCGTGGTGTAGGCTTTCACCACACCGATGATGTTATTGATCCGATGCGGCGGCACGCCCGCGCCGGTGGCAGCGCCACCGGCGATGGGCGACGAAGACGTGACATAAGGATAAATGCCCCAGTTGACGTCGCGCAGCGCGCCCAGTTGGCCTTCCAAAAGTATCGTCTTATCTTCGCGCAACGCCTGCTGTACCAGAGGATGCGTGTTCTTGATGTACGGAGCGAGTTGCTTGCCCCAGGCCAGCGCCTGCTCCAGCACGTCGTCATAGCAGAGCGGGTCGTGGTCGTAGACGCGCGTCAGCAAGCGATTCTTCACGTCCATCACGTGGCGCAAGTACTCCCGCAGGTGCCCTGCGTCGGTGAGATCGCCCATGCGCAGTCCCACACGCGCCGCCTTGTCCGTATAGCACGGGCCGATGCCGCGCTTGGTGGTGCCCTGAGCGTGCTTGCCGCGGGCCTCTTCCTCGAGGCCGTCGATGAGCACGTGGTACGGCATCACCACCTGTGCCCGTTCCGAGATATGCAGGCGGCTTGATGGCGTCTCCAGACCCGCGTCATTCAGCATCGTCATTTCTTCGAGGAATGACTGCGGATTAATGGCCATACCCGTGCCGAGGACGTTGTGCACGTGCGGATAGAAGATTCCGCACGGGAAGAGATGCAGCGCAAACTTGCCGTGGTTGTTTACTACCGTATGACCCGCGTTGTCCCCCCCTTGAAAGCGAATCACCATGTGGGCCTGCGAGGCCATGAAATCCACCACGTGCCCCTTGCCCTCATCACCCCACTGGGCTCCAACCACGGCTGTAACTGGCATGCATGCCTCCCTCAAACGCAAGCTAAACCAAGCCGTTAGTTTAGCAGAAAGTCCGCACCCGCATCACCGGCGTGATGCGCCATTCCTCATAGTACCTTATGCCCGCGTGCTGGACAAACCACGTGTGTAGGCGGGGCCGCAACCCCGTCGGATGGGCATGCATTAGCGTCTGCGGCGTGATCTTCTCTCTGCTGCAACGTCGCCGGCAGCGGCTGCTCTGCCAACCAGCACCAGCGCGGCTATGAGCAGAAAGGCGCCGAGCGCCATGACGGGGATCGAAACAAAGCCAAACTCGCGCACCCACATGGCGTTGCAGGGCGCCTCCGCGCTGCAGCTTGTTGCCTGATCCAACCCGGGTACACGCTGCACCAACACGTGATAGAAGGCCAGCGCCGCGCCGATGCCCGTCAGCGGCAGCGCATACCAACCCACCGCACGATCCTCGCGCAGCGCGCCAATGCCAAGAATCACTACCAGCGGGTACATGGCAATGCGCTGCAGCCAGCAGAGGGTACAGGGCGGATAGTTGGCAATCTCCGAAAGGTAGAGACTGCCGAGGGTCGCCACGAGTGCCACAAGACACGCGATGCTAAGCGCGGAATCTTTGCCCTGAGTCCAGACGCTGCCCAAGAAAGGCGAACGCGCTGAATCTGAGGGGGAAGAGACACGATTCCACACGCCTACGATCACAAGGATCGCTACTGCCGCAAAGGCAATAAGGGTAAGCGTTGCAAGCGCTTGCGGCACGGACCACACGAGCTACGACACTCCTTCATCCGGCTGCTCAATGCCGGGGTGACGGCTATACGCCACAATCTCGGTCAAGGGCACTACGAGGGTGTGTTAAGACTTCCCAGCGTCGGCATCCGTTCATGGTTCGATCCTTCGGCAAGCTCAGGTCAGGCATGCTCACCACGAACGGACTATGGCCTTGCGACGGATTGTTGTCTTCTGGCGCAATCTGGCCCTTTTACAAATTCTGACCTTGCAACAAACTCTGAGTCTGTCCGTTCGTCCTGAGCCTGTCGAAGGATGAACGGACACCCTTTCACACCCTCTAGCAATCAACCAGACACAAGCAAACTATCAGTCTGCCACCGTCGCCCGTCGTTCTACGGCACGGTACGCAAAGCGACCGACGGGCGGCAGCGGATCGCCGATCAGCGGCCGGGCGTACGCTTCGAACGCTGCCGACGGCATGTTGCCGTCCTTGTTCATGTAAGCGCGGGGCATAAGGTTCTCGGCGTTGGCCACGGTTCCCAGCGGCGCCGTACCGGTCGTGCACTGGTAGGGATCGTTGCCTATGCGTTCCAAGGTAATCATGACACCGCTGGCGCCGCCCACGGCTTCCCGCACCGCTGCCTGCCCGACCATGTAGGCTTCCTCGCGGTCTACGGCGGAGGCCGTAATCATGGACGACCGCTGCAGGGTGCCGGGACGATTCGCGCGGGCCTTGAGTCCCAGGCGCTCCCGCACCTGCCGCGCCAGGTAGTTGGCACACCCGGCGACAATGATGTGACCAAAGGAATCGGAGTTCACGGTAGCCTCCGAGAGGCCAACAATATCGCCGTCCGCCGTTATCAGCATCTCGGCGACCGCCACCGTAGCGAAACCAAACTCAACGAAGCAACGTGAAATATCATCCAGAAAGCGGTCTTCGCTGAACGGTATCTCCGGCACGTACACCAGATGCGGCGGGTCGATGGGGCTCTCTTTGCCCAAGCAGCTTGCCGCCGTCAGCCACCCGGCGTGACGGCCCATGCTCTCATAGATGGCAACCCTATCGTAGCCCGCCATCGCTTCCACGTCGCGGCCCATGTCGCGGACCGACAGCGCGCAGTAGCGCGCGGCGCTGCCGTAGCCGGGGCAGTGATCGGTGTACATGAGGTCGTTGTCGATGGTCTTCGGCACGCCGATCACGCGCAACTCATAGCCTTCGCGCGCGGCCAGGTCGGCGATGCGCTGGCTCGTATCCATGGAATCGTTGCCGCCGTTATAGAGAAAGTAGCGGATGTTCTGGGCCTGAAATACTTCCAGAATGCGCACGTAGTCGTCCGGCCGCAGCTTGCGGCGGCAGGAGCCCAGGGCGGCCGCCGGCGTGTGCTTGATGAGGTCCAGCTCCGCGTCGCTGGTACCGCCGAGGTCCATCAGGTCTTCCTTGAGCAAGCCTTCCACGCCGTGCCGCAGGCCGTAGACGTTCTCGATGGCGGCATGCTTGCTTGCCTCGTGCAACATGCCCACGAGCGATGCATTGATAACGGCAGTCGGGCCGCCCGACTGGCCGATCGCCAGATTGCCGCGCAAGGTGTCAGGCATGGGAGGTCTCCGCCTCTCTCATATTAGGCAAGCGCATAGTGCGTTAGCAGGTCGATATTTTGATCGCGGTGCTGGGGAAGCTTTTCCAGCGCCGCGTCCGCTCCGATGCCGTCGTGAATGATCTCACTGATTACATTGCCGACGGCCAGGGGATCATCCTTCCCCGGATAGAGCACATTGCGTCCCACCATGGCCCCGCGCACGTTCGGCCCGCCGGTGAGACCGCGGGCAAACTCGCGAATGGTCGGTTCGGGATTGTCGTGCGACGCCCCGCCCAGCATGAGCAGCGGCATCGTCGTGGCCCGCACGATGCGCTCGTAGTCCTCGCACACGGGAATCTTCAGCCACGTGCGGGCGGTATTGCCGCCGAGACCGGCAAGCACGCCGATCTGCTTGAGCAGTTCAATAGGATCCTTGGTGGGCTGGTAGCCGTTTTCGGTCTTCGTGACCGGGAGCGGTTCCAAGAAGCTCGGCAGTCCCATGGCGCTGAGTTCGCTCACCGCCTCGGCGATGTACATGAGCGTCTTGCCGGAGCCGGGCTCGTTGGGGTCAAGACGCCACAGCACCTTTGCCCCGTCCAGGTTCGCTTCGGCAATGCCATCAGCGGTATAGGCGCTCATATCGTCGTCCATCTCGAAGGCCGTACCGGCCAGGCCGGAGCGGTTCATGGAACCCAGCAGGACCTTGCCGTCCAGGAAACCCGGACCGCCGCCCTGCTTGACCAAGTGGTTGACGATGAAGACGTCGTCGAGGACGTCGGGCGTCGCCATGAGGCCGTCAATGAGACCGCCCACCAACGCCCTCAGCACGCGGCCCAGGTAAGCGTGCCGGTTGGTCATGCCCAGGGGATCGGAAGGCGTGGCGGTGGACATGCGGGCAGGATGATCCGCCGCCAGGATGACGAGCTTGCCGTCTGGCGCAAGGTGTGTGCGCCGCTTGCGCGAGCGCTGCTCCAACGCCACGATCTCCGGCTTGTCCACCCGCACGTCCGTAATGCGCCAGAAGACGTCTTCCGGGAAGAACCGGTCTAGGTCAAATGTGTACGCGCTCATCGCCTTTGCCATGAAAACTGCTGCGTGCAGGCCGCCTTTTGGCCTACTGATTGCAACATCCCATTATAGCTGACTATTCTCTGCTTGACCTGCGCAGATACTCTTCAATGGCCTAGAATACGATATTGAAGGTGAGTGCCGAACGCAACGCCTTGTGGTTTAACGCAATACCGTACAGTGCAGTTCTACTGGAGTGAAGCTCCATTTCCCAGCCCCACGTGCTCCCCGAAACGAAAGGCCGCAGTAAAACCATCGCTGTGGTAGCCGCTGCGTGGCACCTGCGGTCGCTCGTGCGCGCCGCCCTGGCAAACAAGCGTACGAGCGTGGTGGAGGCGTCGTCCCTGAAGGAATTGCGCGCTGCGGCACAAGGCGAGCGCTTAGATCTCGTAATTCTGGACTTTGAACTCACACCCAATAGACCGAAAACGCCATATCAAGAGCTCAAGCGTGATACGGCTTTCAGCCACGTGCCAGTTATCCTGCTAACCGACCCATCCGCTCCAGACCCAAATCCACCTGGAGGCCTGAGCCCGCCGGATCGCACGCTCCACAAGCACTTCAGCCCCTTCGAACTGCTCAACCTTGTCTACAGCCTCACCGGCTATTGATTGGGCATTATGCCCGTTTCGTACGTAATAGTGGGCATGATTCCAGGCGACCCCTCCCGCATGCCGGATAACTGCGGGGTGCCGAGTAGTGGGACAGGTGCGACGAGATTGAACCCTATTCGCCGTACTCCGCCAGCAGCGTTTCCACGTGCGCGCGGATGCTGCTGCGGTCTGCGCTGCAGACCAGGCTGGCGTAAGGGAATTCGCCGGTGGCGCGGAAGCGCTCGGCGTTCCGGTAGTGGAAGTCGCCGGTGTGGGTCATGAATTGTCCCCACCAGCCGTAGGTGTAGCCTGGGGTATACTGTTTGCCGTCGTCGCGCCACTCCGGGGGAAAGAGCGACCGAAAGGGCGGAAAGTTGTTGATCCAACTGCCACACTGCACGATTCGGATGTCCGGCCGGTCATGCTCCAGGTCGTCCAGGAGTTTCAGCAGCGACCGCGTCAGGGCAGGCATGTCCCAGAAAGGGGATTTTGGCTGCAGCACGTTCGTGAAGTGAATGTGCACTCTGTCTTCAGCGTAGTCGCGGCTAAAGCAGCCGTAGGGCGTGGGTGGGATTATCTGGCCGGCTCCCTCCCAAAGGTCACCGCCGCGCTCACCGGCCAGGCGCTTTTCCATAGCCGGAAGCAGCAGCGCGTAGGCGGCGTCTTCCAACGCCTGCGTGGTCTCGTCGTCGCGATGCTGGCGGAATAGGTCCTTCAGCCCATCCACGAGCACGTTCCACTCCGGATCGGAATGGCCGTTGGCGGGATGGTGCTCGCCGTCCCAGAGATGCGTGCGGCGGTAGATGTCGGCGCGTCCCGCGATGAGTTCCTCAAAAGGCCGCTGCTCGGTTTGGAGCAGGTGGTGGACGTACCAAATCTTGAGTTTCACGCACTCGCGGTCGTAGTTGCGTCGTATTTCCAGCCGTGTTTTCATCTCTCACCGGCCTGGCGAAATTGCATTGATTCTACTGACAGATTTCTATAGCCAAATGCAGGGCTCTGTGAGGGCTTTTATTAGCATAGTATCTCCCTATTCTCCTGGGAAGACTAGAGGCTGTCGCAATTGGCCAGCTAAGTCTGCCTCGCTACGTCCACTGGCAAGCCCGTCTCAATAGACTGCCGGGCAGCTTCGATCAGCCGCATGGCTTCCACACCGTCTTCGCCCGTGACGATAGGCGCCGTGCTGGCTTCTATGCAGTCGAGAAAGTGGCTGATCTCCCAGTAGAAGCGGTCATGGCCGCCGATGTCCGTTTCCAGCCGCTCGGTAACGTGGTCCAGACTGAAGCGGCTGCGGCCGGATAGAAAGTCGATGACGATGGCGCCGCGCTCGCCAAAGACCTCCACGCGCTTCTCCGTGTGCGGCGACGACCAGCTCCCCTCCAGCGTACCAACCACGCCGTCCACGCTCTCCGCCATGAAGGCGACGGTGTCTGTGCCACGAATGTCCTGGGCAAGCGTGCCGCCCTTGGCGTAGATGTTTTTCATTTCGCCCACCAAGTGGCGAAAGAGGTCTACGTAGTGCGGGGCGGTCTCCCAGAGGATGCCACCCCCCTGAGCCGGGTCCGCCAGCCACGTGCCTGCCATGAGTTCGACCCCCGCAAAGCGCAGCCGCAGATGGTGCAAGGGCCCCAGCTTGCCGGCATCTATCCACTCCTTGGCTTTCACGATGGGCGTATAGAAACGGTTGCAGAAGGCGGTGAGGAGCAAGACGTTGGCGCGCTTGGCGGCAGCGACCATGGCCTTGCCCTCGTCGACGCTCATGGCCAACGGTTTCTCACAGAGAACGTGCAGGCCACGGCTCGTTGCCTGTTCAGTGATTTCGCGGTGAGAGGGCGGCGGCGTGCAGATGCTCACGGCGTGCAGGTCTTCACTGTGCAGCAGGTCCGCGTAGTCGCTGTAGGCTTTTGCGCCGTACTCTTGCGCGCGCGCCTCCGCGACGGCCTGAAGGGGATCGGCCACAGCGATGATCTCCGCGCGGCCGCTCTTGGCATAACTGCGCAGATGAGAATGGGAAATGGTGCCGCAGCCAATCACGCCTACACGGATCATGTTTGAGACTATCTCCGTTTCTTTGCCTCTCCGCAGGGAAGGGAAACCGGAGATGCCAGGAGCCCCTCACCCCAACCCTCTCCCCAGGGAGAGGGAGTGATTTCGCACTTCTGAGGGTATACACATGTATGCGTGGTGCGTGTTGCCGGACTTCCGCCATCAAGGGGAAGAGGTTTCGCGAAGGTCTCCCTTGGTAGAAGAATGCGCGTCGAGTTGCTCATTGTTTTCTTCCCACCATCAGGCGGGTGAGCAGGCCGAACTGGTTTGACTCGATCGCGAACGTCTCGCGTATCGCGGCCGGGGCGGCGGCAAACAGACTCCGCAACTCGGCCACCGCCTCCGGCGGCGTCTGCTGGCGGGCGACCCAATCGTCGAATTCCAGCATTTTCAGCCACGTATGCGTCACGGAAAAGCTCAGGCCCGCATCTTGAAAGTACCGCTGCCATTCGCCTTGGCTCCACTCGCGGACATGGGAGGGATCCCGCAGCACTTCCACAGTGTTTATCCAGCGGTCGGCGGCGGCATCATCCGGCGACGTATTGTCCACCACCAAGAAGCGCCCAGCCGCGGTGAGCACGCGGGCAACTTCCTGCACGACGCGCGCGGGGTTGTGGAAGTGGTGCCCGGTGTAGCGGCAAACGACGAGCGAAAAACTCTCATCAGGAAACGGGAGGTGTTCGGCGTTGCCCACGCTGGCTGAAAAGGATTCTATCCCGCGTTCGCCCGCGTTGCGCAGGGCCGCCTGCACCATCTGGGGCGTAATGTCGAGTCCAACTATCTGCTGCGCACAGGGCGCCAGTGCAAAGGCGGCGTGGCCCGCGCCGGTGCCGATATCCAGCGCATAGGCGTGGCGTTCGGCCCCGGCCTGCTCCACCAGCCAACCTAAGTCCTCGCCCTCAGCAAAGGCAGGGCTCCATGTGTACGCGTCAGCCGCGCGGCCGAACTGCTTCTGCACCTGTTTGTACGATCTCTCACTCATTGCCTGACCCATTGCGGGCGTCAAATCCCACTGGGAAACTCTCCGTGCCTCGCACTCAGCGGCCTGAGTTGCTTACGCTTGTTCTCGCGCTCACCTTGAGCGTTTCGCAGCGACCGCGTGGCTATGAGACAAACCGGGCATTGCCACCGCTGAATGCCATCGCATGATAAATGATGCACGGCGCTGGCGGCAATGGAAACATGACAGCAGCGTAGTGCTATGCTAGAGTTGTGGGTTGGGTGATGAAATTCGCCCTTCCAATGCCGGACCAATATGGACGTTACTTGGCCGTAGTTGCTTGTCGCAAGAAGGAGTTGCTCTTGATGCGGTGGGGTTTGCGCGCTCCCGTGGCGCTCGTCGCGATTGCGCTTTCGTTAATACTGATCAGCGCCTGTGGTGGTGAAGAGGAAGCAGCCTGGAGTTGGGATGAAGAACCAACGCCCGAGACAGTCGCCGTCTCAGATTCCGCTACCGCCAAGGAAGAAGCCTGCGAACCAATGCCGGATTGCATTGAGGTTACGGTAGACCTGAGCAGGGGCAACGCCGAGAACGGCATGGAGCTATTCGAGGATAAGGGATGCGTAGCCTGTCATCAGGTTGAAGAAGACGGCCCCGGCGGCACCATCGGTCCCTTGCTCGCCGGCATTGGCGATCCGGCGGGCCGCCCGATGCTGGCAGCGGGCGATGACGAAGCGGCGGGCATTCCCAACACTCCTGAGAACATCTGGCGGTGGGTGCAGTTCCCGCAGAAGATCAAGCCGGGGACGGAAATGGCGCCACAGCCCCTTACCGAGCAAGAGGCTGCCGATCTGGTGGCGTATCTCCAAACGCTGAAGTAGCGTATCAAGCCGGCTGAAGTCGGGCGTCGGGATTCTTTGCGGCACTTTCAGAGAACCGTAGTCGATGCGTAAGCTTGTCCAAAGCGCTGCGGCCCTATTCCTTGCCACTCTCCTGCTTGCTGTGTCCGCTGCTTGCTTTCCATGGGAAACTGCGGAGCAAGCGTCATCTCGTCCAGCCTCGAATGCCGGTTCACGCGCTGCCGCCAAGCCGCTGCCGACCGTGCCGCCGGGCATTCTCGATTCAGGTGACGCTACACAGGGCAAAACTCTATTTGCGGCCAAGGGCTGTACCGCCTGCCACCAGATCGGCGGCGAGGGCGGCAGCGCGGGCCCTGAACTCGACGGCATTGGTGATCGAACGAAGCGCCCAACGCTGGCGGGGAATCTTGTGAACACGCCGGAGAACAAGTGGCGTTGGATCACGAATCCGCAATTGGTCAAGCGCGGCACCCTCATGGCATCCCAGCCGCTTACCCCCCAAGAAGCCGCCGACCTCGTCGCATACTTGGAGACTTTGAAGTAGAGAGCTAAGCAGCCGGGTGGCTGTTTCTTGGAGTGCTTTTGCGCAGCCGTGAAGTCCGTTCGTGCTGAGCTTGTCGAAGCATGAACGGACTTTGGGTGATGGGACAAGCCGGATTGCCTCGCCGTACGGTTCACCCCGCGACCCTTCGACAAGCTCAGGGTGAACGTATACCATGCCGGCAATGCCTCAAAATAGACTATTGAGGATCGAAACGGAATAGACCACAGGGATGCTGAAATTTCTCCATCCCTGTGCTGCCTTAGAGTGATTGGGTGCGCACTTTAGGAACTGGCAAGTCCGTGGTCATTGATTGCTACGCCAAGATCAACCTCACCCTGGAGATACTGGGGAAGCGCGCCGACGGCTACCATGAGGTCCGCTCGGTCATGCAGACTATCGGGCTGGCGGACCGGCTGGAAGTGACAGTGGCAGAGGAGCTTGCCTTCACGTGTTCCGATCCTACTCTGGAAACGCCGGACAACCTCGTCTTCCGCGCCGCGCGGCTGCTGCAAGCGGAGTACGGCGTATGGACGGGAGCAGAGATGCGGTTGGAGAAACGCATTCCGGTTGCGGCCGGCTTGGGCGGTGGCAGCAGCGATGCGGCGGGGACGATAGTCGCTCTCAACCGGCTCTGGGACTTGCGGCTCTCGTTGTCGGAGCAGCAACGGCTGGCGGCTCTGCTGGGTTCGGACGTGCCCTTCTTCCTCACCGGCGGTACGGCGCTTGCCACCGGCCGCGGCGAAGGCATCACGCCGCTGCCGCCACTGCCGCCGCACTGGGTGGTACTTGTGCCGCTGCCGAACGCGCTCAGCACGGCAGCGGTCTATGGCTCAGTTATTCCCTCGGATTACACCTCGGGCGTCGTCACCGCGGACACTGTCGCTGCCGCACAACATGGCGCACTCTTAACGCAGACCCGCTGGCACAACGCTCTCGCGCGCCCCGCCCGCGCGCTCGCGCCAGAGATTATGGCAGCACAAGCGGCATTGCTTAGGGCTGGCGCCCCATACGCCCACGTCTCCGGCAGCGGTCCCACGGTGTTCACCGTCTGCCAGGAGGAAGCCGAGGCTTGCAAGCTTGCCGCCGCACTCCAGCATGAGGGGTACCATGCCGAGGCTGTCCCGTTTGAATGGGCTCGTTGGGTTTAGGTAGAGTCGTACTCTCATGCAAAAGGCTTAGAATACCGTCATATGACATTGCTCCACCGGCATTACACACAGTTGAGTGCAATGAACCTCATCCGCGCCTTTCAGTTCTCCGCAGCGATACTATTCGCCGGACTGTGTTTCCTACTGACCGCGCCCCAAGCACATGCCTGTTCGTGCGGGGACTTCCCCACACCGGCCCAGGCCATGGCGCAAGCTACCAAGATTTTCTCTGGGAAAGTTGTCGCCGTGCATGGCGGCAGCGGCACGCAGCGACAGCCCACGCTGATCAACGGCTATATCCTAGTAGAATTCGAAGTCTACACGGTGTGGAAGGGTCCGGCCTTTGCCACCATGTTCATTGAAACGGCATGGTGGAGCGGCAGTTGTGGAGTGGAATTCTACGTGGGACAGGAGTGGCTGGTCATCTCATATGACGGTGAGACCACGCATCCCTGCGGTGGCACACGGCACTTGGAGTTGGCGCAAGCAGACGTTGACGCGCTCGGCGCAGGCCAAGTGCCTGCCTCGGGCACAATCGAGCCCTATCAACAATCCGGCGCCCGGATAGAGCGTTCACGTTCGCCGACCGCCGCGACCGACGCAGCCACGCCCGCTGAAAGCCCTTTGCGGGATATTATTCCGGCGTGGCTGGGCTTTGCGCTGCTCATCATTGTGGTGGTAGCGGTGCTGGGCTGGGTGCTGCGCGGCACCACCCAGAGGGGCTAGGCCTGTCTCCGCGCTAGACCGCAGTGCGCTCCAGCAGATGTCAAGGGCGACCATTGCAGGCGAAGCAGCGCCTTATCGCTATAGAAAAACCGCTGGTCTATGCCCGAAACGGCTTGCCGGTGCGGCGCAATTCCTTCGTCACCGCGATCTGGCAGGTGACGTAGAAATGTTCGGAGGGCCGCCCGCGATGGTTCAGGTCGCCCGCGGAGTAACCTGGCCGGGCGTCGCCGATGGTGCCGACGATGAGATTGGCGTGCTCGGTGGTGGTATCGTAGCGGTCGGCGATGAGGCCCACCATGTCCGCCCACGCCGCGCGCACGGCATCCGTCCAGGTGCGGCCCTGACCTGCCGTAAGGTATTCTTCGGCGCTCTCGACGACGTTGGTCGTTTCCACCACGGGGCTGGAAGTCGAGAAGCCCGGCGAGCGGTCGACTCGTACCGTCACGGCAGTATCGATCTCTACGCCGGTGCCGGTGAGTTCACCGTCGGACATGCGCGCGTGGGCGTCGGCGAGCGTGAGCAGGCCGCCGGCTTTCTGGGCGCGAATGTGCACCGTGCTGCCGGGACGCGTCGAGTTGAAGTCCATGTTGCCGCCGTGGTCGATCTCATACGGGTCCACCGACTCCAGCATCACCACGCCGACCATGGGGCGCACGGGCACCACGAAGTCCGGCGGAAAGTGCACGAGCCCATCGCGCACCGGGGCAATGAGGCGCACGCTGCCCCAGATGGGGCCGCCGTTGCGGTAGAAGCCGTAGGGGCCGCACTCCATATCCAGAATTTCAATGGACACCCAATCGCCGGGCGCGATGCCCTCGATGTAGAAGGGTCCGCCGGGCCGCGAGTAGCGCGGCGTGCCGACTTCCATGACCGCGCCGGGTTTGAGTTCGCCCTCGATCTGCAGGTCTTGGTCGTGGCCGCCGACCGTCTCGATGACGACCGTCTCGCCGAGGCGCAGGCTACCTCTAATCTCGCCGCGCTCAGGATCGTCGGGGCCCTTGTAGTAGGGTGTGCGTGTGAAGCGCCGCATTAGGAATCCTCCCGTAGGCACTGTCTCACCGGCCGCATTGTTTGGGTTGTGCAACTAGAGTAAAGCCGGCCGGGACTTAATTCTCACAATTAGATTCTATGCCGATCCCGCGAATGCGCCTAGTCCTTATGCACAGAATTAGACGTACTTCTCAGTAAATTCAAAGGATGCACAAATCCGAGGCTACTTCCAAGATTGCACGCAGTCACTCGCTTGACACAAGCGGAATTTCCGCCCTATACTTACGGAAATTTGTCGGTCTTGCCAGCGTAGTCAAGGCGATGAATTTGGCCGGAGCAAAGCTGGCAAGATCTCTTCATTCTCCTCGGGGCGTGTAGCTCAGCTGGTTAGAGCGCACGGTTCACATCCGTGAGGTCACAGGTTCGAGTCCTGTCACGCCCACCAGACTTGACGGTAGACAGAACCTTCACTTCAAGGTTGGGATTGGAGGTGTAGTGAGAAAGGACCGAAGTGATGGCGCATTGTTGATGTGCTGGCAATTGCTGATCCCGCCGTATCAGCGAGGATACGACTTTGATGCCAAAATTTACGGGACAGACATTATGTGTAGGAGATGAGCACAATGCCTAAGTACCTCTTCCAAGCCAATTACACCGCCCAGGGTCTCCAGGGTTTGTTGAAGGAGGGAGGCAGTTCACGCCGACAGGTCTTTGAAGACATAGCCAATGAGCAGGGAGGGACGCTGGAGTCCTTCTACTACGCTTTCGGCGGGACTGACCTGTACTTGACCTTCGAGCTGCCAGATACGGCGACCGCCTCCGCGGTATCTCTGTCCATAGGTGCTGGGGGCGCCCTCAGCATCACCACCGTGCAGTTGATTACCCCCGAGGAAATCGACGAAGCCTGCGCAAAAACGGTGACCTACCGCCCGCCGGGAGCGTAGGCTGCATTTTCACCTTCACCGTGATCGTTGCGCCGGCTTTCCCAGCAACGTCAACGTGAATATGGTATTGGCTTTCCAGGTCGGTACAATCACACCCACCGCAGCAGTGAGTTGGGCACAATGGAGTGAGGCGATCAATGGCAGCAGCAATAAACGTCAACGAAAACGTCCGCTACGAACCCGACGAAAACCCGCCCCGCTTAGTCACCATTGGCTCCGGCATTCAGGCGGCCATCCTGATTCTGGCGCCGGTGGTCTTGACCGTCGTCATTGTTTCGCGGATCGCCGGACAGTCTGAAAGCTTCATGACCTGGGCGGTCTTTGCCGCTCTGCTCATCAGCGGCTCAACCACCGTGCTGCAGGCGGTGCGCGTCGGGCGGTTTGGGTCAGGGCACGTGCTCATGATGGGCACCTCGGGGGCGTTCATTGCCGTCTGCGCGGCGGCGCTGCAGTTGGCCGGTCCGGCGACCATGGCAAGCCTCATCGTCATTTCAGCGCTCTTCCAGTTTCTGCTGGCGGCGCGTCTCTCCTGGCTGCGGCGCATCTTTACACCAATTGTCACCGGCACGGTGATCATGTTGATTGCGGCCACGGTGATGCCCATCGTCTTTGAAACGCTCAGCGACGTGCCCGAAGGATCGCCGCAGACAGCCGCGCCGGTGGCGGCCCTGGTTACGATAGTTATCGTGGCGGCCATGGTGGTGCGGTCGCCGCCGGCTTGGCGGCTGTGGTCGCCGATTATCGCCATTGCCGCGGGCTGTATCGTGGCTATCCCGTACGGCATCTTCGAGTTTCAGCAAGTGCTGGATGCGCCGTGGATTGGCATACCTTTTGACGGCTGGCCGGGGTTTGACGTCACGCCCGGCATCGAGTTCTGGGCGCTTCTCCCCGCCTTCATCGTGGTTACCCTGGTGGGCGCCATCGAGACCATCGGCGACGGCGTCGCGATCCAACGGGTCTCCCGCCGCAATCCGCGCGCGACGGACTTTCGTGTGGTGCAGGGCGCGCTCAATGCCGACGGCGTGGGCAATCTCTTATCCGGACTCCTGGGCACGGTGCCAAATACCACCTACTCCTCCAGCATCTCTCTGGCGGAGGTAACCGGTGTCGCCGCGCGGCGCGTGGGTGTCGTCATCGGCGTAGTGTTCGTCATCTTGGCGTTCTTCCCCAAAGTTGCCGCCCTGCTCATCGCAATTCCACCGCCCGTGGCAGCGGCCTACATTACCGTGCTCGTCGTCTTGCTCTTCGTGCAGGGCATTAGGATCGTCATCAATGACGGCATGGACCATCGCAAGGCAATCGTTGTGGGACTCGCGTTTTGGATTGGCGCGGGTTTTCAGAGCGGCTGGATCTTCCCGAGCTTGTTGGATGAAGGTTTCATAGGCGTGCTGCTGAGCAACGGCATGACGGCGGGCGCTATCGTGGCGATCATCGTGATGGTCTTCATCGAGCTCACCCGACCGCGGCGCAGGCGGCTGCAAACGGCTCTGGAGAGCGACGCGCTGCCTAAGATCGAGCAACTCTTGCTCGCAGTTGCGGCCAACCGTGGCTGGAACGACGCTTCGGCGGAACGGCTCACTTCGGCGGGTGAAGAGACGCTGGCCATTCTGCTGCAAGAGAGCGGCGCGGATCCGGCAGAGAGCGCGGGCCGGCAACTGACCGTCATTGCGCGGGTGGAGGGCGATACGGCAGAGCTTGAATTCGTCACCTCTTTGGAAGGTGAGAACCTGGAAGACCATCTCGTCTATCTCAACGAACTGCCGCCGATGCCCGACGAGCGCGAAGTCTCCTTCCGCCTGCTCTGGCACTACGCGTCCTCCGTCCGGCACCAGAAGTACCACGGCCTGGACATCATTACGGTGCAAGTCGAAGGCGCGCGCTAACCCAAGAGCGTTCGCTCGCCGCAGACCTGCGGCACCGCTATACGCTCCGGCGGGCCTGTACTCGGGTCAAGCGCTTGTGCCGGATTCGCTCTCGGCCCCCTCGATGAGTTCCTGCAGAGCCGCTTCCTTGACTTGGGCCTGAGACTCAGCAGTAAGTAGTTCTGCCGCTTGAATGGCGGCCTGGGCCGCGTGTTGCGCAGCTTCTTGTTCTGAAATGCCAAGCTGCGGCGCGGACTCTCTAGCGGCCCGGATGGCATGCGTTGCGACCGCGCTTTCCTGCAGCGTCGTGCTGGCCCCGCCTTGAATTGCGCCGATCACCGCCCCCTGCAAAGCGTCGATAGGATCGGCGCCAACCTCAGTTACGGCCTCGATGGTTTCACTTACGGCTGCCTGGACGAGCCTGCCGGTGCCGATACCCGCCTCGGCAGCGGCGCTCACGGCCCCTTGAGCGGCGCCGACCGCAATCGCAGTCCCCTGCCTGGCAACATTGCGCGATTCCCTGCCGGCGCGAGCGATCGCCCGGCCTACGCCTGTTCGCACCTGGCGGGCCGTGGCGGTGCTTTTGGTTACGGCTGCAACCGCGTCCTTGGTAGACGACGCCAACTGGTACGCCGTAACGCTCGCGGCAACGTCCAGCCCGGGGATGCGCGGGAGGTAGCGCAAGCCGGCAATGGGAAACTGGGCAATAGTGCCCAAGCCCGGCACGACGTTGAGCGAGCGCAGGTTTTCGCGCGTTTGGTTCAGTAACTGGTTCATAACGACCTCACTTTCCACCTCGCCCTCTTCCTTGATCGTGGCGAGAACCGCCTGCGTAATCAGGCCGAGGAAGAATGCTATGGCGAAGAGGAAGTCATAGCCGGTCAAGAAGACGGCGGGAAAGGTAAAGTCGCGAGTGGGATCAGCCCAATGCACCACTATCTCAAAGTGCCGGATGCTGAAGAAATCTACGAACGCGCCGCCAAGGAGCGGGCCAATGCCGGCGCCGAGGTTTGCCGCGAGCGAAGCGGCAGTAAGATAGGCTGTGGCTTGGGCTTGTGGCGCCATCTTCATCCGCAGCGTCGTGCTTGACACGTTTATGCCTGCGCTGGCGATGCCGATGAGGGCGTGCAGCACAATGAGAAGGGGAATTGTGAAGGCATGCGTGTCCGGCATTGTGGTGAAAGTCCAGCCCAGGATAACGAGGAAATAGAGTGAGGAACAGAGAGAAAGAATCACCTTGCTGCCGAAGCGGTCCGCAAACGGCCCCCACACGCGCAAGAAGAGCACGTTGGAGAGTTGGCTCCATACTCCCAGCGCCACGACCACGAGGAGGGATAGCTCCAGCTTGGTCAACATGTACACCGCGAAGAAGGGCACCGCTAGATAGATAACGAAATTCCACAGGAAGAGATACCGGATAAGCTGTGCGTAGTTGCTGTCCCGCAATGGGGCAGAAAGAGTGCCCAGAATTGAAGGCCGCGGCCCCGCCGCCTGCGCCATTGCCGGTTCCGGGATCCGCGACATGAAGCCGACCGAGCCAAAGCCCAAGAGTATGCTGCCGAGGAGGATGGCGTACGAGTAACCAAAGATGACTTCAGAATCGGGAACGACGCCTTTCCACCAATCGATGTAGAATGCGGCGGCAAGACCCGTAATCGCCGCGGTGATCGTTGCGGTGCGCAATCTCTGCGCGAAGAAGCCGCCCATCGCGTCGCCCGCCGCGAGGTCGCGCAGCCAACTGGTCCAGCTTGTATTCACAAAAGCGGTAGCTACGCCGCGGATCGCGATGAAGAATAACAGCAACGTCACGGCGCCCGGATTGGGCACACCGATCAAGAACGGTATGAGCGCGATGGGTACCCACGCGACGTAGGCCATGAGATGCGAGGGAACAGCGATAGCCTTGCGCCTGCGGAAGCGCTCGACTGCCACGACTGCCAAGAGCTGCACCGGCTGCATGATGAACGGAATGGCCGTCATGATGCCAATGTGCAGGTTTGACGCGCCGAGTATGAGCGCGAAAGCCGCCAGAAAACCGCCGGAGGCCAGTCCGTCGGCCCCGGATGCGGCAATCGTCTGGAACCTGAGCGCCTTCAGTCCACTCGCGCGTTGACTCTCCGTCAACGTTTCGCTTGGCTGGAAAAAGGTTGGCATAAACAAGAGTTCGGATTGCCGGCCGCCACTGACTCTGCCAGCGCGCGGCATGATACATTGCTGTCATCTTGAAGAGACCGCAAGCTCTATAATAGCAGTGCAAACGCCCCCTGACTTTCTTGCAACAGTCAGCGTGTGCAGCGAGCGCAACCTCCAGATTGGACGCTTCATGAGAAGTGAAGCGCCAAGTGAAGTGGGCGTGCAACGGGCTCGGTGGGTCGATCCGTATCCATGCCGGGGCATCCACAGCAACCCGCTACCCAGTTGACACGGGCGTAGCCAACACTGCAAATGAGCGATGCGCTTTGGAAACCGCTACTATATTTGCAGACGGAATCAGTAGCTATAGACTTGGTAGTATCGTGGGATGCGTTCCTGTCATTCCGAGCGCAGCGAGGAATCTAAAGGCTCCCGATTCTAGATTCTTCGTCGCTCCGCTCCTCAGAATGACACATTGAGGAGCCACAGTATACGTTGGTTCGTACGTTGTCAATTCATATCTCTATGGTCTAAGTCCAAGTCTACTAATTCCGTTTGCAGAAATAACCGGCGCCATAGATGGAGGCCACACGCAAATTGAGGGCAAGCAGAGAGAAAGCCGCGGCCTCTTTGGGGAAACGTAGCGCCAATGCTCTCTAAGGTATAAGGGTTCGCTATGCCGCACACCTCCTATTTCCTCGACCCTGACTTTGAAATAAACCAACACCTGGACGACGAGCAACTCGTCTCGGTTGTTGCGAACGGAGAAGGAGTCTTGTGGCTGGATATTGAAGAACCCGGCACCGAGGACCGGTCGCTTCTCCTGGATGGCCTTGGCTTCCACCCGCTTGCCGTTGAAGCGTGCATCGAGCGCGGGGCACACAGTGTACGTGTGGAGGGCTTTGGCAGCTATATCTTCATAAACGTACGTGGTATCGACTACACGACGAAGGAAGATGTGCTCGAAACCACCGATCTCAGCATGTTCGTCGGCCGCAACTACGTCGTGACAGCGCATGACACTTTCATGCCGAGCGTGGAGGCTGTGAGGAAACTCGTGATGAGCGACGTCAAGTATCTGATGAGCAGCCCTTCCCTGCTGGCACATGCCCATCTGGATGCGCTCATTCAGGTGGTTCGTCCGGCGCTGGAGAGAATGTCCGACCACGCGGACATAATCGAAGAGCAGATAATCGATAATCCAAGTGAATCGGTGCTGGCGGAGATCATGACGCTCAAGCGGTCTTGCCTGAGCCTGAATCGAGCCCTCGCGCCACAGAGAGAGGTCTTGAGCCGCTTGGGGCGTCGGGAGTTTGGCTTAATTGCGAAAGAAGCGGACCTCTACTTCCGAGATTTGTTCGAGGACTTGGTGCGCGTGCAGGCAGCAAACGACATCGTTCGTGAGCGAACCGATACCGCCCTCGCCACCTATCTTTCCGCGGTGTCGAACCGGCAGAACGAGTTCATGAAGGTGCTCTCCATTGTCGCGACGATATTCATGCCCTTGGGCCTTGTGGCAGGCATCTTTGGCATGAACTTCCAGTACATGCCGGGACTCGATTTCCGTTGGGGATATTTCGTCATGTGGAGCTTAACGCTCATCGCCATTGCGCTCATGTTGTGGCTGCTTTGGCTCAAAGGGTGGTTTTCGGCGCGAATGCGAGCGCTGAGAAGCCAGCGCTTCGGCGGATTCGTCCCCACGGCCGTTGACCCCATTCGTCTGACCGTCTTTGCCGGACGCGCCGTAGCCAGGAACTTGCGGCGCCGGACTCGATGAGCAATGTCCTTCACGATCGTAGAGCAGTCCGTAGTCACACTGCGCAGCTACGGTGAATTGCCAATTGCATTCACGGTCGCGTCGCAGTACCGCATCGCTGCGATTGACGGCGGGAAAGGCGGTTGGAGACTGACCGAGGAGCGCGTAGAGCGCCCATTCGTCAAGGACTACGATGCAGGGAGTGAACGACCGTTGCGGTGGGCACAGAAATGGGATCTCTCTCACTGGGTAGTCTTGGCGGCTATCGGGGTTGGGATGCGGCTTGGCGGCGCCGTCGTCGCCTGGAACACGCCCGGTGTGAACATGCTGGAGGAACGCGACGACTTAGCGGTGCTCTGGGATCTGCGCGTTCATCCCGAACACCGCCGCAAGGGCATTGGGGCGCAGCTTTTCCGCCATGCCGCCGCCTGGGCGCGTGCCAAAGGGTGTCGGCAACTCAAGGTGGAGACGCAGAACATCAACGTGCCGGCGTGCAAATTCTATGCCAAGCAGGGCTGCTATCTCGGAGCCGTGCATTATGGCGCTTATCCAGAGTACCCCGATGAAGCACAACTCCTGTGGTATCTGGACTTGTGACGCCCATCGTATGCGCTAAAGGCCCTGCGGCTGAACTCTGGCTTCACCCTTGGCCTCAGCGCGAGACTCCAGAAGTCTCGCAATTCCAGGCTTGGCAACGTCATAGCGGCCTGGTTATCGAGGAACCTCCCACATTCCGGTAAGCCGGATCGAAATCCCTACGCTTCACCAGTGATGTCGGCTATGTCCCGCCAGCCGTATGACACCTCGATGAGGTCCGTTTCGCCGATGGTGATGGTCTTTTCAGTCAGGTACGTCCCGCCTAGCGACTCGTAGAACCGGCGCGCTGGCAGGTTGTCCTTGAGCACCCACAATAAGAATGCGTCGAATCCTGCTTCGTGAAGGCGCCGCGCCGCAGCGGAGAAGAGGCGGTGACCGGCCCCCTGGCGCTGGTACGCCTGCAAGACGTAGATAGCAAATATCTCCCCTTGGTAAGTCGGGTCGCCTTCCCGCTCCGGCGCTCCATACGCGAAGCCGACGACCTCACCCTGGGCAGTCTCGGCTACCAGCAAGCTTGCGCCGGGACGGTCTGACGCCATGGCAGCGCTCCAAACCGCTTCGCTGTTGGCGTATTCCAGGCCGGCCAGGAATTCGTCCGGCAGGATGCCCGTGTATGTGGTGCGCCAGGTGTTCACGTGCACCCGGGCAATAGCAGCGGCATCCGCCGGGCCGGCGTCTCGTACACGGATCTTCATCTTGTTCCCACGCCAGCCTACTCAGTCACGAGCAGCGCGCCGCCGAGCGTCTCACCGCGCTGCTCAGGCCGGTAGTAGGAGTAGACCTGAGAAACAACCTCTTTCGCGCGCACGGGGTACTTGGCGCGTGCCTGGAAGGCAAAGGTGAGGGTCTGCCCGGCCTGCAGGTTGTCGATATAGAGGATCACCTTGCGGCCCGCGATTTCGAACCGCTTGAACAAGGGGTCTGCTTCGACAAGAGCCGCCACGGTCTCGCGCACCGGCTCAAATCCCGTGGGTACGGCGATGTCCAGCACCACCATGCCCGCTTCGATTTCTTCCGGCGGGTTGAAGGTGACGCTGGTGTTTACCGTGATGAGGTCGTCAACCTCCACGCTTTCTGTGCCGTAGTCCACGGTGATCTCGAACACGTCCGGTATCTCGGTCTCCCGATCAGGAACGTTGTAACGCAGGACCGACTGCAGGACCACCGTGCCCCTCCCAACTGAAGTCATGACCAGTTCGCTAGCGAGCGGCACCTGCACGACCTGGAGCACGTCGGCATTTTCCGGCGTGATGCGCACCTCTTTGCGCCAGTCGCCGCTTGTCATGGTGACGGTCATGTCTACGTCCGCGCGCACCCTGGTCGAGTACTCCGCCAGTGCCTGCAGGCTCACCACCGTATCCTGTGTAGAGCCGAACCCGCCATAAGCGTTGCGCTGCGTGGCGAGCCACTTGGCCGCTTGCGAGGCGTTCGCCAGGTCGTCGTTGGCCATAAGCGCCAGCAGCGCGTAGCCCGTCGTCTCGATGGCGGCGCTCTGGTAGCCGTGACCGCCGGGCCAGTACAGCGCGCCGTTCGCATCCTCTTCCGCCATGGCCATGAGCGTGGCGTGGGCGTCCGCCGCCAGCGCGCTATCGGCAATTGCCAGGGCATACGCAACGATCGCCATGGTGTAGGGATCTTCTATGCCCTTCAGCCGGCCTTCCAAGTATTGGATTGCGGGCAGGGCCCCGTAAAAGGCCCCAACGCTAGATCCTGCTTCCAAGAGCGCAATCGCCACGTACGCCGTCAGGGCATCGCGCCCTTGCAGGCCGCCCAATAGCTCTTGGTGGTGGAGAAAGCCCACGTTTTCAAACGAGCCGTCGCTCAGTTGGTGTTCTCCAATCCAATACGCTGCGGCCTCAAGCACCGCCGGATCGACGTAGATGATTTCCCGCGACTCGGCGAACGTCTTGAGCACGAACGCCGTCAACCACAGGCTGCCGGAATCGTCGCTGTCGCCAAAGGCGGAGAAGCTGCCGTCCCGGCGCTGGTACGTCATTTCGCGCTGGTAGCCGACCAGCATGAGGTGTTCGGCCTTGGCCATGATCTCGGGCTTGAGTTGGTCGGTCTCCTTCAGGTACCGCGTGACGAACACGTTGGGCGCGAAGAGGATCATATTCTGCTCGCCGCAGCCAAACGGCATTTGCAGCAGTTGATCGAGGCCCTCGATGCTCTGGGTCATGAGACTGCCGGTGAGCGCCACGTAAGCGCGGCCGGAACCCGCGATGGCGTCGGACGGCAGGTAGGGCAGGAATTCGTGCCGGAAGACGCCCGCTAGCAGGTGATTGCCGACAACCTCAACGGGAATGCCCTCAGGCTCCACCCGCAGGTTCTTGATAACGGCGTCGGCGGTTTCGATGCTGCGCGCCGTGATCTGGATGGGGTTGTTCCCAAGTCCTGTGGGGCGGACCATGAACTCCACCCCGCCGATGTCGTTGGCGTCGACCGTAACGGACTTGAGGGGTTCGTCGAGCAGATCGAACCATTCGGCTTCCTCGATCTCGACGAAGAACTCCTGAGCGGTCTCGCGGTAGTTGAAGAGCGCGATCTTGACCGGCAGTTCCTCGCCCCGTATCGCGGAAACCGGCAAGTCTACGGTCAGGAAGAACGGCTGAAAGACTCGCAGCGTGCCCTCACCCATACCCAAGCCGTGTTCTTTTGACATGCCGACACCACGCAGCACCCACGTGGTGATGCTGTCGGGAGCCTCCACGGGCAGGACGGCGCGACCCTCAGTATCCGTGTGAATGTCCTGCCAGATCCAGGTCTCGGGGAAGAACTGGCGCACGCGCTGGACTTCCGCGAGACTTTCAGGTGCAGCCCGTTCCATCATCTCCGCCGCGGGTGCTTCTTCCATCGCTTCTGCCTCCATTGCCACCATCCCCGCGCCTCCGGCCGCAAATCCCATGATCACGGCGTTGAGGAAATCCTCAAGCGTTGGCGGCGGTGGCGGACGAATCAGTTGCTCGCCTGCCGGCAGGTCTTTGTTCGTCAAGGCAACCGTACCGGCGGCGGCAAACGTCTCAAGAGCGCCCCGCGTGTCGATGGTGTCGGCAATGTAGGTGTCGTGAAGTTCCACCTGCGGTTGCTGGTAGAGCCGTTCCAGTTCGTTGAAAACCTGCTGGAGATTGAGCCGGTTTTCGGCAAGAATGAAGACCGATTTGTCCACGGCCACGAGCCCAACACGGGACTCGCCTTGCGTTTGCACGTTAACGTCAACCGGATCGCCCGGCCGCACTTCCTCCGCATTGAAACCGACCTCCACGTCGTGGGCATAGGCCGCCTCGACGCTGAACGGCAGGTAGTCTGCGGCAATCTCATTATTCGGCAAAATCTGGTAGACCAGAATGCGTGAAGACGGCGCCATCAACTCCGTTGCCGTGAAAGAGATGTCTGGACTGGAACTTACGTCCGTGAAGACCACTGCGCCTCTGGAGAGCACTTCATAGTAGAAATTGCGGGCTTCACGCGTGGCGAGGACGCGGAACTGCACGGAATCGCCCACCTCGATGTCGCCCGCGGTCACCTGCTCGACGTGAATGAAGGTGTCGGTAGGCGAATGGCCCGACTGCAGTGCAAGTGATGCGTAGGACTCTTCCGTACTTGCTTGAAGGGTTAGGGCAGCGGCATACGCGGGAGCGGTAGCTTTTACAATGGCCTTGCCGTTTACGGTCGTAACCGTGATCTTCTCGGTGTTCGCCACCTGGAAAGCCTGGTTCAAGTATTCCAGGGTGATGGTAACGTCCGTATCAATCGGACCGCCGTCAGGCTCCTGGGCAATAATGAGATAGCTCAAGGGCAGGCAGGGCTTCAGAATGCGGCTCTCGGGTATGACCTTGAGCGACGCGGGAGCTTCACTGACGGTGAGTAGCTTTGATGTCTGCTGCTCGTAGCCGGTGCTCTTCTCGCGGACGGTCACGTCGAGTTGGACGTTGCCCTGACCGCCGGCCTGGGGAACACCCGCCACAAAGCGCACCGGCGGCAACTCGAATTCAGCCTCGCCGTCAATTGGGCCGCTGAAGCGGGCGAATTCTTCCCACTGCCCGACGTACCGCGAGGCGATGATTTCTACCTCTCCCACCACCGGCTTGCCGAACGAGTACTCCCCCGTTACCGTGCCGGTTATGGGGTCGCTCGCCAGTATCCAGTCGCTCGCGGTGGTGATGCCAACTTCATACTTGGGCAGCACGTAGCGTTCCACGCGCACGTCGAGTTGGGTCCGTTGGTCGCCCGCAAACGCGGTGAGTTTCCAGACGCCCAGGTTCGGTTCTACCGAAAGCGGCACGTCCATCGTCACCATGCCGTAATCGTCGGTCTCGACCTCTTTGCGAAAGACCTTAGTGCCTTTAGCGTCCTGAATTTCAATGGTTGCCGCAGAGGGCCAGGGCTTGAGCGCGGCGTCCAGGGTCATGAGGCGGACATGGACGGTTTGGCCCGGCTGGTAGATTGGCTTGTCCGTTTCGACGAAGAGGAGGAGTCCGTCTACGACCTCTACATTCGCACTGCTGATTTCCGCCACACCATCAACCCGCACCCGGACTGCGTGACGCCCGCTGCTTTGTAGCGGTACCGGCAGCGCCACGTTCGCCGTGCCTATCACCGCGGCCGAAACGGCTTGTACCACGGTGCCGCCGCGCAGGAGCGAGACGGTCACGTCTCCGGCGGCAGGCCGGTCACTGTTGAATAGGGAAACTGAGATTTGCTCGGTATAGCCCCGGCGGAGCGTCCTTGGCACGACGGCGACGTAGCTATCGGGCTTGAGGCTTGGTTCTACCGCGTCTGCTTGTGAGGCGCCGTCAGCCGGCTTTACCTCGGACGGGCACTCCTTGTCGAGATGGAGGATTTCCTGCGGGCCTTCGCCGCAGCCCACGAGCAACAGCATGAGGATTGCCAGGAGCAGAAATGTGAAGAGCTTCCTCATTGCCAGCCAACTCCTAATCCGCAGTGATATCCGTTCGGCAAGTCGTCGGAAGAAACTTTAATTGGCAGCATGACTGCCGAAATGAGTTCTTGACGACCCAATTTGGCGAAAAGGCTTGCCAAGTACTCGGATTGTAGCCACAGGCCCGTGCATTGTGCAAATGCCACGTACTTGATGTGAAATCGCAAGGCATTAAAAAAAGCAGGGAGACATGAACGCTATGGAGAACGGCTGAAACATGAGCCGCTCCGTATCACATCAGCGGATGACCGCGCAGGAGTCTCAGATCCGGCGTTGATGGCAGCGTGTGGAAGTTTCCACGCGCTACTGAGCCAGTAGCCGCTGCGCGATTACCTTGGCCTCATCAAGATTCTTGGCGAATTGATCGGGAGGAACGCGCTGCAAGACGTTGAGGGCCCGCAGTGCGAACGCGGGCGGGCCGGTGAGACCCATGATGATATATTGGGTGTCTTCCGCTATGGCGCTGTCGATCATCTGCTCGACCACCAGCGCAGCGCTGTCGTCGATGTAGACGGTTTCAGTGAAATCCAGAATCACCACCTCGTGATCGCGAATGTCCACGCTGATCGTATTAATCAGCTTGTTGGACGAGGCAACGGAGAAGCTACCCCGCAGCGCTACCAGGCCCACGCGGGCCGAGAAGGCATCTCTTTCCTCATCGGTCTCCTCCTCACCAAAGAAACTCTGGTCCAGCAGCGGCACGGAGACCACCCGGTCGAGCTCCAGACGCTCGAACTGACGGGCGCTGGCCATACCGGCGGCAATGAGACCGATGGCAACGGCAGTAACGAGGTCGACGAATACCGTGAGACCCAGCGTAATCACCATCACCAGCAGGTGCTCGCGCTGCACACGGTGCACGCGCATGATGAATCGCCAGTCGATGATGTCCCAACCGACCTTCATCAGAATGCCGGCGAGCACGGCGTGGGGGATCGCCTCCACGTATCTGCCAAGGCCGAGCACGAGGGCCAGCAGGATTGCCGCCCGCAGCGCGCCGGAAACTTGCGTCTGACCACCGGCGCGAATGTTTACCACGGTGCCCATGGTGGCCCCTGCGCCGGGCAGGCCGCCAATCAGGCCGGCGATGGTGTTGCCAATGCCCTGGCCGATCAGCTCGCGGTTCGGGTTGTGGCGGGTGCGGGTCATAGCGTCGGCGATCAGGGAAGTAAGCAGACTGTCAATAGATCCGAGCAAGGCGAGGATCAAGGCGGGCTCGATGGCTCTGACGAGAATCCCGGCCGAGAAGGCCGGCATCTCGATCTGCGGCAGACCGGTGGGCACTTCTCCAATCACCGGGACGTTTGTCAGCCACAACACGCCCAGCAGCGTACCGGCAACAAGCGCCGCCAGGGTGGGAGGAAAGTACCTGCGCAGTTGCTGGGGCCAGAGTATCCCCACCACGAGCGTCACGCCGGCGATGGCGAGCGCGCTGAAGTTGATGTTGTTTATTGCGCTCGGCCACGCGCGCACGGCCCCCAGCGGCCCACCCGTCGCACCCGCTGCTCCCAGGAAGGGGAGTGTCTGCAGCAGCATGATGATAATGCCAATGCCGGACATGAAACCGGAAATCACCGAGTACGGCGTGAAAGCCACGAAGCGGCCGATCCGCATTACGCCCAGCGCGATCTGAAGCAGACCGGCCATGATGACGATGGTGAAGGCTTCGGGAAGCGAGCCTGCGTGGGTGGTGACGATGACGGCCATGGCAACCGCCATGGGTCCGGTGGGGCCCGATATCTGCGACTTCGTGCCCCCAAAGACCGCCGCAAAGAACCCGACGGCAATTGCGCCGTAGATGCCCGCCAGCGCTCCCAAGCCGGACGCCACTCCGAAAGCCAGCGATACCGGCAAGCCCACCACGGCAGCGGTGATGCCGCCAAAGATGTCGCCGCGGAGTGTCTGAAGGTTGTACGTCACTCTGAGCTACCCACCACAACGGAGCGGAATCACATCCACTACGCTTCACATCAGCAAACTGCGCGCGCCTTGCGGACGACCATCACAGTTTTCACACAACTAGCAGCCACTAAGTGCCCCAATTTGCAGAGCATGCTACCACAACCGGGCGCGATTGTCAGAAAGAATGCTCATCGACCGAATACTCCTGCGAGTCCTATTGTTCACACAAGAGCGAAGACTCTAATCGCGCACAACCAGGCTGAGAATTCGATGGTGACTAGCGCTGTAAAGTGCAATTAAGGCCTGCAAGATGCATGGAAATTCAAGACATCTCCCCTGAGAGTCTGGCGCGGCCGTAGGACAAGCGAATTCAAGGCGTGGCAGGACCTAGCGCCGCGCTAGGTGTCACTCTTCAAGTGTTGCAGCCGGTCGTCGTCCCCGGCCACCACAACTCTGTCACCTAATTCCAATACGACCTCCGCTGCCGGGGTAAAGTGCAATTGTCCGTCTTGCTTTCTCACGGCCAAAGCAAACCCGCCGCGCGGAGGCTGGCTGGCGGTGACTACGGTTAGTAAGTTGTGTAGACGTCGTCTCGTGGCCAAGATCTGTCTCGAAGGCTCAAATCCTATGAAGGATTCATGGGCTATCTACCTGTGCGACTTTGATTCCGCACCAAGGGATTGGGTGCCTTGTGGGTATAGTTCTCTTGGCTTGGCGAAGAGCTGAACTAATGACCGTAGCGCACGATTTCTCAATGGGGCAATACTAGCATACGAATGTGGGGAAACAGTCATCACCAGGTTATCGGCAATGTGGTTGACCGGCCTTCAAAGATCTGAACGCACTTGGATGAACCCTACCCGCGTGGTATGTTTCTGACAGAAGCTTGCCTCTCCAAACCTTGCAGAGCTCGGCAGGGGCCCTAGTCTCCCAAGCATTGGTTCCGAGGATATATTCCTTGAAGCAAAATCGCGACATGACGCTTGAACCCAAGGTATTGGACGACATCGTCAGCAGAATTGTCGAGGCTGCCCGCCCGGACAAGATCATCTTGTTTGGCTCCGCCGCGCGCGGCGAGATGGGCCCACACAGCGACGTCGATCTACTCATCATTCGGAAGGGAGGGCACTCGCGCAAACTTGTGGGACGGATATACCGCAAGCTGCACGGGGTCGGCGCCGCCGTGGACGCAGTAGTGGTCTCTCCGGCGGACGTGGAGCGCTACAAAGATAGTCACGCGCTCATCATCAAGCCGGCGCTGGCGGAAGGACGGGTCGTGTATGACGCCTCCTGAGCGCTATCCGCCCGACGATCCTAGGGAGTGGTTGAACCGCGCTAAGAGCAATCTCGCCATGGCAAAGAACCGTGTACCCGAAGTCTATTTGGAAGACCTCTGCTTCGAGGCCCAACAGGCGGCGGAGAAGGCGATCAAGTCCGTGATGATCAAGCGGGGGGTCGAGTTTCCGTACGTGCATGACCTGGCTCGCCTGCTATCCCTGTTGGAGGCAGCAGGCGAAGTCGTGCCGGAGACCGTAATGCAAGCAGAAGAATTGACCCAATACGCAATGTCAACGCGCTACCCAAGCCTTGAGCAACCGGTCTCAGAGCAAGACTACGATGAAGCGGCTAGGGTCGCTGAAGCTGTCGTGCATTGGGCCAAGGAACAGCATTTGGAAACAACGTAGCGTCTGTGTACGGCTTTCAAGGGCAAACCAGACTCAACGGCCGAGTGACCCACGGGGGTCATCCACGCCTTGTTCCTAGTACCCCCACGCACACGAGGCAGTTCGCCACGATCACACTAGGTCGAAGCGATCGAGGTTCATCACCTTGTTCCACGCGCTCACGAAGTCTTGCACGAATGCGCCTTGCGCGTCGTCACAGCCGTAGACTTCGGCGTAGGACCGCAGTTCGGAGTTCGAACCGAAGATCAGGTCCACTCGGGTGCCGGTCCATTTGAGATCACCGGTCTGGCGGTCGTGTCCCTCGAAGACTTCTTCAGCAGCGGACGACACGTGCCACACGGTGTCCATGTCGAGCAAATTCACGAAGAAGTCGTTGGTCAAGGTTCCCGGCCGCTCGGTAAAGACGCCGTGCTGCGATTGTCCCGTGTTCGCATCCAAGACCCGCAGGCCGCCAACGAGTACGGTCATTTCAGGTGCGGTGAGCGTGAGCATGTAGGCCCGTTCCACCAGCAGTTCCTCGGCTGTTGCGCTGTGTCCGTCCTGCAGGTAGTTGCGGAAGCCGTCCGCGGTGGGCTCGAGCACGGCGAATGACTCCACGTCGGTCCACTCCTGCGTGGCATCCGTCCGCCCCGGCGCAAAGGGAACCTGCACGTCGTGACCCGCGTTCTTGGCGGCTTGCTCCACACCCGCGCATCCGGCCAAGACGATCAGGTCGGCGAGGGATACTTTCTTCCCGTCGGTCTGAGCGCTGTTGAAGTCCGCCTGTATCTGCACCAGCGCTTGCAGCACCTTTGCGAGTTCGGCTGGGTCGTTCACTGCCCAGTCCTTTTGCGGGGACAGGCAAATGCGCGCGCCGTTGGCACCGCCGCGCTTGTCGGTGCCGCGGAA
>JAAXIC010000037.1 GCA_012270555.1 Chloroflexota bacterium | reverse complement strand
GAGCAGTTCGGCATCTGGGACCTGGCGGGCGAGTGGCGCGACGTTATCTCCTTCGTGCTTCTCATCCTCTTCCTATCGTTTTGGCCCAAAGGCCTCTTGCCGAGAAAGTAGACGCGATGCAGGCGGAAACAGAGCACAACAGATCGTTTACGCAGATGGTGCGCAATCCACAGGCACTCGCGGCAGCCGCCAGGAGCAACGTGGAACTTTGGGCAAACCTCCTCATCATCGGGTGGGCGCTCGGCTTCATGCTGTGGCAAGGGGTCGGCTTTGCCATCACAGTGGGCACGGTCTTCGCTATCTGGGCTATCTTGAGTGTCAGCCTGAACCTCGTCGTGGGGTTTACGGGCCTCCTTTCAGTCGGTCATGTCGGCTTCTTTGGCATCGGGGCGTACACCGTGGCGATTCTCACCTCGCGGGCCGAATACGAGCAATTGCGCACCGAGGCCATCCCTACCTTTGGCTGGCCGTTCTTTGCGGCGTTGCCCCTTGGCGTCCTGCTTGCGGGTGTGATTGCCGTCGCCGTGGGCGTGGTCTTCAATCGGTTCCGGGACGACATTTACGTCCTTGTCTCCTTTGGCTTTGCCATCATCAGCTTTAACGTCTTCCTCAATTGGCGCGGCCTCACCCGCGGCGCGTTCGGCATTCACGAGATACCGCGGCCGGCGGTAGGCGGATGGGTGCTGGACAACGAGTTGGCGTTCCTTGTGTTCACCCTCGCCGTGCTGGGTATAATCATGCTGCTTTCTTGGCTCATCGTGACCTCTTCATTCGGGCGCGTACTGACCGCCATCCGCGAGGACGAGCAAGCCGTCGCGGTCTTTGGCTACCGGACCACCCACTACAAGCTGGCCGTATGGACCATGTCGGCCATGATGGCGGGTCTGGCCGGCGGCTTGTTCGCAAGCTGGACGCGCTTCGTAGACCCGAATTCCTTCATTCTGTTGGAATCGATGCTGCTCGTCGCCATCGTGATTCTCGGCGGGCTGGCTACGATCTGGGGATCTTTGCTGGGTGCTATGGCCTTTGTGCTGTTGGAAGAGGGCATGCGCTTCCTGCCGTTTCTCCCCGAGATACACGTCGGCCAAGCCAGACTCGTAGTTTTGGGAATACTCCTGGTGCTGCTGATGCTCTTCCGGCCCCAGGGCTTGGTAGGGAGGTATAGGCTGTGAGACCCGGCGCTGAGAAGATAGACGATCCTTTCGCGATACAGACGGATGACATCTCCAAGCACTTCGGCGCGGTGAAGGCCGTGCGCAGGCTCTCCATCTCCATCCCCAAGCGAGGCTTGACCAGCATCGTCGGGCCGAATGGATCGGGCAAGTCCACTTTGGTAAACCTCTTGAGCGGCGTGCTGCCCTTGGACGGCGGGATCGTCATCATAGAAGGCGCCAGCTTGAAAGTGGTGAAGGCGCACGAAAACCCGTCACACGGACTGACCCGCACGTTTCAGGAAGTGCGGCTCTTCGACCAGGTCAGCGTGTGGGACAACATCATGGTGGTCCTCACCAAGCGGCGGCTCTTTCCGGCGATGCTGGAGCGCGTGAAGCCAATGCAACGGGACCGGGCGCGGGGCATTCTGGAAAACGTCGGCCTCTGGGACAAGCGGGACGCCCTGGCGGAGAACTTATCCTACGGTCAGCGCAAGCTGCTGGAAATCGGGCGCGCCATGGCCATGGAGGCGAACATCTACCTCTTCGACGAGCCGTTCGCCGGCCTCTTTCCGGAGATGGTGGTGAAGGTGAAGGAGATTCTAAACCGCATGCGGGAACAGGGCGACACCATCGTTTTCATCTCCCACAACATGGATATCGTGCGCGAGCTTTCCGATCACTTGATCGTGCTGGATAGCGGCAGCCTGCTGGCCGAGGGTGATGTTGACGAGGTACTAAGCCAACCAAAGGTGATTAAGGCCTACTTGGGGGTGTAGCGACGAATCATGCCGAAGCTTGCTGATGCTTGATGTCGTCATTTGATAGTTTTTAACAGTTGCCCAACCACCGTTGTTCCACCCTCTCCACGTGGAAGAGGGCCAGGGTGAGGGCATCGGTACATGTCTGACGCTGAGTGGATTTGAGGCTCCGGCATCAACCCATAGTCGCTGGCGTCTAGTAGCGACTGACGCCTTGGCTACGCTCCTGTTCCCTCTCCCGGGGGAAAGGGTTAGGGTGAGGGCGAGAGACTGGGGATGAACTAGACCTGAGGAGATCCAGACGTGCTTCCAGGCAGATCCCGATGCAATTAATCAACGAAGAGTGCAAATGAACACACCGGAAGAGACAAGCGGAACGCAAGACCCCAACCAGCCTCCCTCTGGTGACGACACTCAAGGGCAGGCCGTCCACGACGGGCCGATCCTCGAGCTTGCCGGCATCTCCGTGCACTACGGAGCCGTAATCGCGCTGAATGACGTCTCGCTGGGCGTGCGCCGCGGCGAGGTGGTGGCCGTGATGGGTCCCAACGGCGCCGGCAAGTCCACAGTGCTCAAGGCCATCATGGGGCTGGCGCCCGTTGTCGCCGGAGAGGTCTTTTGGCGGAAAGCCCCGCTGGCCGCCGCTACCCACGAGATAGTGAAGGAAGGCATCGCGTTCGTGCCGCAGGGTAGGCGCGTCTTCACGCACCTTACCATCGAGGAGAACCTGGAGATGGGCTGCCTCCACCTGAAGGACAAAGCGGAAAAACAACGCCGCCTCGAGGGCGTGATGCGCATCTTCCCCATCCTCCAGAGCAAACGCGGCGACCTCGCCAGCGCAATGTCCGGCGGCCAGCAACAGATGCTCGCCCTGGGCCGGGGCCTGATGGCCGCCCCCGACGTGCTCCTGCTCGACGAACCGACTCTGGGCCTCGCGCCTATTGTGGTCAAGGAAGTATTTGACAAGGTCTCCGAGATCAGCGAGCAACTCAAGACGACCATCATGATCGTGGAGCACAACATCAAAGGCGTGCTCGACATCGTCGACCGCGCCTACGTCCTCGATAAAGGCCGCATCGTCTTCACCGGCACCCCCAACGCCATCCGCTCCTCCGACATCCTCACGCACGTCTTCCTCGGCAAATCCGGCGCGAGCTAGCCGAGAAAGCTAGGGATTTGCAGGATGTTTCGCTAGAAGTAGAGCGTATAATTGTCCCTAGAAGGGTGAATTGTACTCTCGCTGTGCGCATAATCGCCAAGGGAACCCTTAGGGAATTCTGGGAACGTCACCCGGATGCAAAGCAGTCACTCGAAAGCTGGTATGAGCGAGCCCGAAGAGACGACTGGGACACACCAGCGAAAATTGGAGAGCAGTACCCCAAAACCAGCATCGTTGGCAACAATCGTGCGGTCTTTAGGATAAGGGGCAATACCTACCGTCTGGTAGTAGAGGTCAACTACGAACGCGGGATGGTTTTCATCCGCTTCATCGGCACACACGCGGAATACGACCGCATCAATGTTCGGGAGGTGTAGGCATGGCAAACGTTGAATCCATCCGCACGGAAGAAGACTACGAGGCCGCGCTTGCCAGAATTCATGAAATCTTCCACGCAGCACCCGGCACTCCCGAGAGTGATGAACTCGAGAGCCTCGTTGACCTCGTCGAAGAATACGAGGACAAGCACTATCCAATTGATCCACCTAGTCCTAGTGCGGCTATCGAATACCAAATGGACCAGACCGGCAAGGCTCCGACTGACCTGACCCCCCTCATCGAGAAGCACGACAAGGTCTCCTAAGTTTCGTCGAGCAAGCCGCAACCACGTACCGAAGCATGAGGTGCGCGTGAGAGAGCAGAGGTAACGTGGTCAAAGAGGTGTTTGAAAAGGTCTCCGAAATCAGCGATGAGCTCAAGACGACCATCATGATCGTGGAGCACAACATCAAAGGCGTGCTCGACATCGTCAACCGCGCCTACGTCCTCGACAAAGGCCGCATCGTCTTCACCGGCACCCCCAACGCCATCCGCGACTCCGACATCCTCACCCACGTCTTCCTCGGCAAATCCGGCGCGAGTTAGTTAAAGGGGCACATTGCCTCCGAAGCAGCCCGTTGGGACGAACTAGCGTCAAGTGAATTCAATTGACTAGGAGCGTCGGGCAAGCTTGCTCCAGACGAGTTCTTTGGCCAAGATCACACATATTGCCACTGAGTCTTAACTTCCACCAGATCACTATTCGGGTTCTTCTAATTGGTGGGGAGCGCCTAAATCAACCGCGTAGTCATCCTGCTGATACAATTAGATTTGACTTTTATGCGCGATATGAAATCTGATAGGAATTACAATCGTAGTCTCAGATATTCCTATCACAAAGCGGAGGAATAAGTGTCGCTGGGCGTAGTTGTAAAAGGGCCAGAAGGTGTCGTCCTAGCAGCAGACACCCGAGTAACTCTTCTCGCCCAAAAGCAGAATGGCAACCCACCTTTGGTGGTGAACTTCGATAATGCGACGAAGCTACTGACATTTGGCAAATGTCACGATTGGGTTGGTGCGGTGACCTACGGCGATGCTGTAATTGGTACGAGGACAGCCCATAGCTTCATTCCGGAATTCCAACTGAGGCTAGGCAATGAGCGACGGTCGATCCTTGGCTATGCGCGGGAACTAAGCCAGTTCTTCCAAGAACTTTGGACTAATTCAGGAATGCCGCTTGAAGTAGCACCAGGGGGAGGAATGTCCTTCGTAGTGGGGGGATATGATACGAATCAGCCCTATGGCGCAGTATATACGTTCAATATCCCAGACTCTCCCAAGCCAGAGGAACAAAACACAAACCAATTCGGTATGACGTGGGGAGGACAACTGGAAATAGCTAGTCGCATTGTCGTTGGATACGATCCCCGCCTAATAGCGACACTTCAGGACCGTTTCAATCTCTCCGATTCTGAAATACGGTCTCTAGAAGATGACCTCGGACAAAGCTTTGGGTACTCCATTCCCTACGAGATTCTGCCTTTACAGGACTGCGTCGACTTAGCGACCTTCTTGATAAGGACTACAATATCCGCCCAGAATCTCGCTGTAGGTGTGCGGGGCGTCGGCGGAACTATTGAAGTAGCGACCATAACACGGACAGATGGCTTAGAATGGATTCAGAAAAAAGAGCTGCACGGAGAAGATCACCATGGGCGCCACAACCGCGACAGCTAGCATGAAAGACTGGCACAAATCGGGATGGGTCATTACGGCGAGCCATGTCCTCGCGGTAGTCGAGGCGCCGCCCCCGCCTTCAACTGCCCCCGGTGAACTTAGGGAAGTCGCTGATGAAGATTATTACGAGACGATTGAAGACTTAGCGGTGGCCAAAGAGGCCTTGGAGGAGTACGAGGCTTCAGGTGTAGCTGACACTACACCTTACAGTGAATACCGAGCGCAGCGTCTTGGGTCAGACTCCTAAGTATGAGATCCGCATAGCTACTCGTGCTGAACGTGACCTTCACCGTCTATCGTCTACAGACTTCCAACGAATAGACGAGCGCATAGCTGCACTATCGCAGACTCCACGTCCTGCTGGTGCAGTAAAGCTCTGGGACAAGGCCTATCGCATCCGAATCGGTGCTTGGAGGGTCATCTATATCGTTGATGACCCCAAGCGGCTTGTAGTAGTGGGCAGAGTCCTTCGCCGGGAAAAGGACACCTACCGACAGCGCTAGTTGATTACTACGCTCTCTTGCCCGACGATGCTTATCTGTTGGGCTACTGAACCGGCGACTTCGCGGTAGATGGCGGCTAGGGATGAGTCGGGCTCGGTGGCGGTGATGGGTTTGCCGCTATCGCCGCCCTCGCGGATGGCGACGTTCAGGGGCACCTCGCCGAGGAAGGGCACACCCATGGCCTCCGCCGCTTGGCGCGCGCCGCCGTGGCTGAAGATTTCCGTACGCTCGTCGCAGTGGGGGCAGAGGAAGTAGCTCATGTTCTCCACGATGCCCAGGATCGGCACGCGCAGTTGCTGGAACATGCCGATGGCTTTGCGGGCATCGGATAGAGCCACGTCCTGCGGCGTGCAGACGATCACGGCGCCCGCGCCGGGAATGGATTGCGCCAAACTGAGCGGCGCGTCGCCGGTGCCGGGCGGCAAGTCGACCACCAGGTAGTCGCGCTCGCCCCAGTGCACGTCGCCAAGAAACTGCGTGAGCAGGCGGTGGACGATGGGCCCGCGCCAGATCATGGCCTGTTCGGGCTTGATAACGAACCCGGCGGACATGAGGGTGATACCGTAGGCCTCCGCGGGGATCACCTTGTTGCCCGCGCCGCGCAGTTGCGCCTGCGATCCCATCATCTGGGGGACATTGGGCCCGTAGACGTCCGCGTCGAGCAGCCCCACTTCCGCGCCGGACTGCGCCAGCGCGATTGCCAGGTTCACGGCGGTCGTGGACTTGCCCACGCCGCCCTTGCCGCTGGCGACGAAGAGGACGTTCTTCACGTCGGTCAGGAAGTCTGCCGATTCCGGGGACATGCGCTTGGCCACTTCCGCGCGGGTGTCGATTTCGACAGCTTCCACGCCGGGCACGCCCAAGAGCGCCTTGCGGCACTCGTTCTCCAGGTGCTCCTTCATGGGGCAAGCGGGCGTAGTCAATACCAATTGAAAGGCCGCCGTGCCTTTCTCGAACGTCATCTCTCGCACCATGTTCAGCGTGACGATGTCCTTGTGCAGGTCGGGGTCCTGCACCACGCGCAGCGCGTTTACAAGGTCATCGGTTTGCGGGGATCCATTTACCGCCATGTCGTATCGCCTCTTTCAGTTCTCTGGTTTGCCTACAATTCTCTGCTGAGCAAAACGCTTCTCTGCAGATTTCTTCGTGACGTTGCGATGTAGTTGGCATCGGGCAGGAGCGGCTCTGTATGCCCTCACCCCAACCCTCTCCCTCAGGGAGAGGGAGTTCCAATTGCCTGCACGCGGGTCATTCAAGGTTCTCCTCAGGAAGAGGGGGCAGGATACGACACTCCAGCCAACTCTCTATGCTGAGATCTCATTTCAGCGAGCCGAAAGCAGTAGCCCTCGCCACGCCGCCTGCACCGCTGCCCAAAACGCGTTTGCTTTACTTCAATTATTGCAGTATCGCGTCCAGTTCCCACGATAGCATGATTGAAAACGGAGTGTAAAGGAACGGATGGCCAGAGCGCCGCGCGAGAACCAAGCGTGCAGCCGGGTGATCATCGCACCACGTGTCGCGTCATCCTGTAGAGTACAATGAGAGTTGGTTGAAGTCGAAATAGAGTGCGAATCCGCACACACTTTCACGTTTCAAATCTAGATGAGAAGGACTGTCAATCGATGTTTGAGAAAACTGCCTTGGCGAACGGCATGCGTGTTGTCACTGCCACACTCCCGCACACCCGCTCAGTTTCGGTAATTGTGCTCGTGCGCGCCGGTTCGCGTTACGAACACGACTCCGAGGCCGGCATCGCCCATGTTTTCGAGCACATGCTGTTAAAAGGCAGCACGGACTTTCCTTCAGCGCAGATTGTCAGCGAGTCCATCGAAGGTGTCGGCGGCTCGATGAATGCCAGCACGGATAAGGAGATCGTGGACTACTGGTGCCGCGTCGCTCAACCTCACTATGCCGTAGCGATGGAGTTGCTCGCCGATATTTTCTTGAACCCGCTCTTGGAGCATGAGGAGCTGAAGCGCGAGCAGGGCGTCATCTTGGAAGAGCTGCGGATGTACCACGACGATCCCCGCAGTTGGGTGAGCATTCTCAGCGATCAGATTTGCTGGCCGGGGCATCCGCTGGGCCGGGACATCGGCGGCAGCCCCGAGACCGTGCAGTCCATCACGCCGGAGATGATCCACGACTACCGCGGCCGCATGTACAGTCCGGCAAACACCGTGCTGGCGGTGGCGGGCAACATCACCCACGAGCAAGTGGTAAACGATGCCGAGCGCCTCTACGGCGCTTGGACGAACGGCGCGCCTGCTGGCTATCTGCCCTGGAATGAGAACGGTGCTGAACCGGTAGCCATCGGCGAAGCGCGGGAGTCCGTCGAGCAAATGAGCATGCTGCTCTCTTTCCCGGGACTTTCGATGTTCGATGAAGACCGCTACGCGCAGGGCCTCCTTAATACCGTGCTTGGTGAAGGCATGAGTTCACGGCTCTTCCTGGAAGTCCGCGAGAAGCGTGGGTTGGCCTACAGTGTCGGGTCGTACCCGCGCCACCATCTCGATACCGGCATTTTCACCATCTATGGCGGCGTCGATCCGGATAACGCGGCAGATGCCCTGCGCTGCATCATGGAGCAAGTCGGCGGCCTGCACGAGCCCGTACCGGAAACGGAACTGCGCAAAGCAAAGGAATTCACCAAAGGACACCTCTTGCTCGGTTTGGAGAGTACGCAAAGCGTGGCCGGTTGGGGCGGCGTGCGCGAGCTCCTGCACGGCGAACTCATTACGCCCGACGAAGCCGTGGCCCGCATCGAGGCGGTGACCGCTGACGACATTCAGCGCGTTGCCGGACGCATTTTCAGTGCCAATGCCGCCAAGCTCGCCGTCATCGGACCCCGCGACCTCAGCCAGGAACTGTTGCCTCTGGTGACGGATTGACCCGAACGCACCAAGCGCGGCGTATCAAAGCGTGCGAAGTATCCAAGGAGGGCTTTGCGCATCTGTGAAAGCAGTTGGAATTGGACAGGATTAACACCGAATTCCCCTCACCCCGGCCCTCTCCTCCGGGAGAGGGAGGCGCTCTCGCGCTGGCGACAAGAGCTATGCGGAGGATTCCTCAGGTTGAGGCACAAAATCCTCGGGTAGAGGCACAATCGGTGCAGCTTGGACGCTACCTTAGTAAGGTACTTGCGCTCGCGGCAGTCTTTTTGTTCACGTGCGTGCTTCTCACTGGCTGTTCGCTCGGTGAAGAAGCAAGTGACCGTTTGACGTTCAGAGGCAGTGTACGGCTAGACACCGATGAGAACACGCACATTTCTATTGTGGTGCGGAACGTGGGCAATCGACTGTACACCGATGAAGAGGAGATCGACGGCCGCGGCGAGATCTTTAACAGCGCGGAGCAGTTGCTCGCTCGCTTCTTGCAACAGCCGGTTGAGCGGCTGGCGGTTGACGAGGAAGCGACGCTCGCTATCTGGCAAGGCACGCTGGAGCCAGGCACATATCTCATGCGCTGGACCACACCACGCTACGGCGGCGTGGAGTTGGAGTTTACCTTGCTCAAGCGGTTTGGGAAACTCGAAGTCGGTACCGTACGAGAACGGCGGTTGGCGCCTGATCCCGTCTCCTCGAATCCCTCGTAGTGTTACCAAAGCGCGCACGTGCCTCAAGGTGTAGCGACACATGCCGATTAGTAGTAGCATGCATACTGTCTAGCGCTAGCAGCGTATCCTGCGCGGTTTTCCGCGTAATCTCACGCCCATTTCCAGCATTTCACTTTGCGCGACCCAATTTGCTGCCCAATTACGTGTCCCGTCCTCAGACTTCACGTTTGGTGCAAACACGGATCGCGAGCCGATCCCGTGGTAGCAAGAATGCAATGCGAATCCTGTACCTCACAACGTACTATCTGCCCCACAGCAGCGGCATAACCGCCTACTTGCATTGCGTCGCGCGGGCACTGGCGCAGCGCGGCCACACGGTTACCGTGCTGACCTCCCGCCACGACCCGGCGCTGAGCGACGATGAATCCCTGGATGGTGTGCGCATCATACGGCTCCCGGTGCTTTTTCGCGTCAGCAAAGGGCCGGTGATGCCCACCTTCTTGTGGGATATACATCGATACCTGCGGACTCACGACGTGGTACACGTCCACCTTCCTTTCCTGGAATCAGCGTACGCGGCCCTTTTGAATCGCGGGCGCATACCCCTCATCCTCACCGTTCATGCCGATCTCCACTTGCCGGCTGGGTTCAGCAACCGGCTTGCGAGTGCCGCGGTCAACGTAATGCAACGTTTTGCGGCGCGACGGGCTGATTGGCTGTGTTCCTTCACGTGGGACTTCGCCCAGCACTCAGATCTCCTTGCCGACTATCTTGACAAGACTTTGGTTATTCACCCGCCAGTGACGGTAGCCGCCTCGACTCAGGCAGACGTAGCTGACTTTCGCAAGAAGTACGCACTGGAGGGAACGCTCATTGGTTTTTCCGGCAGATTCGCCGAGCAAAAGGGGCTCCACGTCCTCTTTGACGCCCTCGCGCATGTCTTGCAGCGGATGCCGCACGTTCGCCTCGCGCTGGCCGGAGAGTACCGCAACGTCGTTGGCGAAGACTATTACGAACGTCTGCGCCCCCAACTTGAAGAATTCGGGGATCGCGTTGCACTTCTGGGCCATCTCGATGGGCAGGAGCTTGCAAGCTTCTATGCGGCGTGCGACGTCCTGGCGTTGCCAAGCATCAATCCGATGGAGACGTTCGGCCTCGTGCAAGTTGAAGCCATGCTCTGCGGTACGCCGGTCGTCGCCACCGACTTCCCCGGCGGTCGCCAAGCCGTGCGCCTCACCGATATGGGACGCATAGTGCCGCCCCGCGATAGCACGGCGCTGGCTGAAGCATTGCTCGCCGTTCTTCAGAACCCCGGCCAGTACACGAAGCCGCGCGCGGAAATCGAACGCGTCTTCAGCTATGAACGTGCCATAGACCTGCACGAGGAACTCTATCGCTCCAACCGGATAGTCCAAGACGACCGCGCTTTTGAGCAAGCGAACGCTTCTCATGAAGTTGGCCAAGAGCTGAAGGTGGTATGAGTCTTCCCGACGCTTCCGAAGCTACGACGGACGCTCAAGAGCCCTCCGGTCTGACAAGGGAGCAGTATGCGTCGCTCTTGAGCCTCGCTTCTATTCGCAAACATGGGCCGTGGCTGCTACTCGGACTGGCGTTGCTCGTCGGCACGTGGTTTCGCTTCACGGGCCTGGACTGGGATTCCAGTACCCATCTCCATCCCGACGAGCGGCATATCACCATAACGACGGCGCAGATTCAGTGGCCGGATTCTCTTTCGCAGTACTTCGATACAGAGACCTCGCCGCTCAATCCGTACAACCAGGGCATCGGCTCCTTCGTCTACGGCACGCTGCCGGTCTTCATCACCAAGGCTGCGGCCGGCATCGTCGACAAAGATGCCTACGACGGCATTCACCTCGTCGGCCGCTTTCTGACGGCCTCGCTGGATACGCTGACAATTCTGCTCGTCTTCCTCATAGCGCGCCGCTTGAGCGGCCGCTGGGGTGGCGCATTCGCCGCCGCTCTCTACGCGTGCGCGGTGCAGGCGATCCAGCAGGCGCACTTCTACACGACCGACACCTGGGTGACGTTCTTTGCCACACTGGCGCTTTGGTGGGCACTCCGCTGGCAGGAAGAGGGCCGCTGGTACGATCTCGTTGGAGTAAGCATCGTTGCCGGTCTCGCCCTGGCCAGCAAGCTGGGTGTAGCGACACTGGCTCTGCCTATCGGTGTCGCGTTCTGGCTGCGCGCCTGGCGAATGACGCAACCGCCGGACGTGGCCGTCACCGGCCGTCTGCTCCTGCGTCTCGGCGGCCACCTGATTATGGGTGCAGCGCTGGTCTATGCTACGCTCCGCCTCTGCTTGCCGTACGTCTTTGCGTCCGCTTCCCCGTGGGACCCCCGGCTCAACCCACGCTACACGGAGGACATTGAAAACCTGCGCTATCTGGCCGGGGGTGCCGTGGACTTTCCTCCTGCCTACAGTTGGGCCACGGCCAACTATGCTTTGTTTCCGCTCGAACAGATGTTTCGCTGGGAGATGGGCTGGGCGCTGGCAGGTGTAGCGTGGCTGGGCCTGCTTTGGGGCATCTGGCGCCTGGTGCGTCACAACAAGCTGGATTTCGCGCCGGTAGTCACCTGGGTGCTCGCCCTATACGGCTATCAAGCCCTCCAATTCGCCAAGCCCGGTCGCTACTTCCTGCCTATCTATCCTGCCTTCGCCGTGCTTGGCGGCGTTTTCCTCTGTTGGTTGGCGTATCAACTCTACAAAGGGGATGCCTTCGCCTGGCTGCAGCGCATTGGACAACAGTCACGTCATTCCCGCGAAAGCTCGCCCCCGCAAGGGGCGCGGAATCCATCTCATCGACGCTGGCTGCCCTATGCCGGGCCGGGTCTCGCCGCCCTCGTGCTGCTAAGCACGTGTGCGTGGGCCTTTGCCTACACGCGCATCTACACGGAGCCGGTAGCCCGCGTGCGCGCAAGCGAGTGGATCTACCAAAACGTCCCGGCCGGCGCCGTGCTGACGGCAGAACTCTGGGATGACGCGCTGCCGCTGCGATTACCGGGGCACGTCCACACCCCTGACCGCTACCAGTACGTGCAGCTTCCTGTCTTCGGCGCCGATACGCCCGGCAAGCTGGAAGAGATGGTTCAGGCGCTCACGCAGGCCGACTACATCGTCGTCAGCAGCAGCCGCACCCACGGTGTGATCCGGCAACTTCCCGCCCGTTACCCAATGACGTCCGAGTATTACCGTCACCTCTTTGCGGGTGCGCTTGGTTTCGCGCCGCTGCGCACATTTACTCACTTTCCCCACCTCCTCGGTTGGGAGATTGACGACAGCCAGGCGGAAGAGCAATTCATCGTCTTCGATCACCCGACCGTACATCTCTTCGTGAAGACCGCCGACTATAGTCCTGAGCGCGTGCGTGCGCTGCTAGAACCGCACCTGACAACGCTGCCCCAGACGCTAACGCCGAAGCAACTGACCTACAACGGTCTCTTGCTCACTGTGGCGCAGCAAGAGAGTCTCAAGGATAGTGGCTCGTGGTCGGCGCACTTCAACCGCAACAGTGTCGTCAACGCTGTGCCGTGGCTGGTCTGGTGGCTCGCCATTCTATTGCTCGGCTGGATCACGTGGCCGCTGCTGTGGCGCATTCTGCCTATGGTGCCCGACCACGGCTATCTGCTGGCAAAGAGCATCGGCCTTCTCTTCATCGCGTACATTCCCTGGTTGTTGGCGAGTACCGGTGTGCTGGCGGCCGGTCGCGCCACTACGTGGCTTGCCATCGCGCTGGTTGGTCTCACCAGCGCCTTCGTGCTTACCCGCACGTGGCGGCGATTTGTGGACTTTCTGAAGCAGCGGCGATCGGAACTCATACTCAGTGAGACGGTCTTCACCGTGTGCTTTCTCTTCTTCTTGTGGGTGCGCCTGACGAATCCCGATCTCTGGCACCCCTACTACGGCGGCGAGAAACCGATGGATTTTGCCCACATGAACGCGCTCATCAAGGCTGTCCAGTATCCGCCGTTCGACCCGTGGTTTGCGGGTGGCTACATCAACTACTACTACATGGGGCATCAGGTGTTCGCTACGCTGATTCGCCTGCTCGGTATCGTGCCGTCGGTGGCATACAACTTGGTGCTGCCGCTGGTAGCCGCCTTGCTCGCGGCGAATGTCTACACGTTTGGGAGCACGTTTTGGCGCAAATCGACGCGCAACATGCGGATGCTGGCAGGACTTGGCGGAATTGTCCTCGTGGCGGTGATCGGCAACTTAGATGCCGCCATGCAGTGGTTCTTGCAGTTGACGGCAGATGCGGTCCCCGATCGCTTGCCCGCCGGTGGCGCTTGGTTCGGACAAACCCTCGGTAATATCCTGCGGGGAGAACCGCCGCCGGGTTTCGATTACTGGCACAGCACGCGCTTGATCGAGGGCGCTATCCACGAGTTCCCCTTCTTCAGCTTTCTCTACGGCGATCTCCATCCCCATGTGTTGGCATTGCCCTTTACCCTGGTTGTCCCGGTGCTCGCCTTGGCGTTTGTTTTGAGCTATCGACGCAACGCCATCGAAAGGGTGGACGACTCCACCCCGACACTTTTCGTGTGGTTGCGTCCGCTGCTACGTTTTCCCACGCTGCCGCTCTTGTTGCTTGCCGGCTTTGTGCTGGGTTTCCTGCGCACCGCCAATACGTGGGACTATCCCACGTACGCCTTGCTCTTGGGCGGGGCTTTAATTCTCGTGGAGCGCCACGGCCTTATGCGCCTCGAGATACCGGCATGGGCGCGCCTGGGGATAGCGGCAATCGGGCTGTACATCGTCGGACGCATCGCCTTTGGCCCCTACATAGACCACTACCAGTCCTTCTTCTTTGGCGCGCGCGGCATAGACGACCAAACGCCGCTCTGGCAGTACCTCGTGATCCATGGGGTACCGCTCTTCTTTGTGGGTGTTTTCCTGGCGCGGGAGCTCTTTCGATCACGCACTGCCTATGACATCCGCCTCTTAGGAGTCCTGGTCGTAATGCAACTGGTGCTTGCCAGCGTCCTGTGGCAGCGGCCCATCGTGCTCATGCTTCAGATTGGTATTGGATTGGCGCTGCTGGTGGCGCTGCGTCCCCAAGCGCCGCTACCCACGCGGCTGCTCGCCGGCATGGTCGCGCTTGCGCTGCTGCTGGGAATCTTCCCCGAGTTTTTCGCCATCGACGGCGACGTGGGGCGCATGAACACCATCTTCAAGTTCTACCTCCAAGCCTGGAATCTGCTGGCCTTGGTGGCTGCCGTCTCCCTGCCGTACCTATGGCAGCAGGTGCGTTTGCGGCGCACGGTATTGCCTGTAGGTACGCTGCTCGTCCTGCTTGCGCTCCTCTACCCGCTCTCGGCGATACCCGACCGCGCCGAACAGCGGCTGGCGCCGGGACTCGTCACGTTGGACGGCGCGGCGTTCATGGAACAGGCCGTGATCGTCGACCAGGACCGCGAAATCCCGCTCAAGTGGGACCTGGAGGCGATCCGCTGGCTCCAAGACAACATTGAAGGCACGCCGACAATGCTGGAAGCGACGATCCCGTATTTCCGCTGGGGCGCCCGCGTCGCCATCCACACTGGCCTGCCCACCGTGCTGGGCTGGGATTCCCATCAGTGGCTTCAACGCTGGGAGTACCGCCCCATGATTGAGCAGCGCAAAGTGGATATCCAAACGATCTACGAGACCGCAGATATTGATCTGGCTCTGAGGCTCCTGCGGCAATACAACGTGGACTACATCTACCTGGGAGACCTAGAACGCGCCTACTACCAGGGACCCGGCCTGCAAAAATTCGAGCTAATGGGCGACCTCGGGATCACGCCCGTCTACCGCAACGAGCGGGTGACGATATACCGTGTAGAGCAGCCCTAAGCCTGAAGAGATTAGGTGCTATGCCGCAATATCGGAACCTCCAAGTGAATTAGATGCGGAGAGAACGCTTTCTAATCCGTCATTCCCGCGCACGCGGGAATCCATCTTTTCTTTCTCACGTCAAGAGCATTCTCGATTAGAGCTGGGAACAATCCCCCACGCTGCGCTTAGACTTCCGCAATTCTAGATTTCTCGCTGCGCTCGAAATGACAATCAATGGCAGCGCTATGCTTGAAATGGTATGAGTTCCGGCAGCCCTGCCGGAACTCATGCTTTCTAACTTTCAATGGGCGATTTGACCGGTGAGGCTGGCCTCACACGTGGGCGGCCACCATGTCCCGCAGGCCGATCTTGGCGATGGCTGCGTGCACGGCGGCTTTGTCGTCCGGTGAGAGTTCGGCGAGAGGCGGACGGACGGGTCCGCCGGCCAGGCCGATAGCCATCATCACCTCTTTCATCACCGTGACCTCATAGCCGCGCACCTTGTAGCGGATGTCATAGATCGGCAGGGTCTCGCGCTCGATCTTCGCCTGGAGTTCGCTGAACTTGCCCGCTCGTGCCAACTCCAGCGCCTCTATAGCCGATTTGGGGTTATAGTTAGCGTTGCTGGAGGTATAGCCCTCGGCGCCCGCCGCAAAATAGGCGTGTACCATGTCATCGCCGACGCCTGCCAGCCAGAGCAGCTTATCGCCCACGTGCGAGCGAATGCGCTGGAACATACGCACGTCGCCCTGGCCGTCCTTGAACGCCACGATGTTGGGCACGTCCGCCAGGCGGTCGACCAACGCCGGACCGAGCTTCGCGTGATCGCGGGCGTAGGGGAAGACGCCGAGGCTCGTGGAGTCCGCAATGGCCTTGTAGTACTGGTAGAAGCCATCGTCGCTGGCCTCGCCGTAGTGCGGCGGCATCATGAGCAGGCCGTCCACGCCGACGCTTTCGGCGAACTCCGCCATCTCCGCGGCCACGGCCGGATTTACGCCGACGCCCGCCAGCAGGAGACAGCGACCGTCTGCCGCTTCGGCAGTGGCGGCAACGACAGCCTTCCACTCGGTGAACGTTAATGAAAAGAATTCGCCGGTGCCGCCGGCCGCCAGCACCGCGGGGGAACCTTCTCGCGCCAGGAAGTCGACGTTGCGGCGCAAGCCGTCGAGATCGAGGGAATAATCGTCATGAAACGGGGTCACAGGAAACGGGATCACGGTGCGCAGGCGTTCGCGCAGTTCCGCAGGACTCATCACGGGAATAAACTCCTTACCAATATGTGTGGATAAGCTCTCAGATCTTCACGATTTCTTAGACATCATGGCCTATCGTACCAATGAGGGCAGGCAATTTCCAATTATCGGGGAGTGGCACGCTCGTTGGGATTACATGAATACTGAATGGTCGAGCAGGACCGTTTCTCAGACATTCCTAAGCTAAGCGCATATAATGGGAGATCATACAATAAAGTGAGCCAGACAGCGGAAGGAGCCAGGCATGCGGAGATTCTTTGTAATTGCCCTCGTACTTGCATTAACACTCGGACTAGTCGCGTGCGGCGGTGATGAACCGGCCGAGCCGGAGCCCACGGCGGCCCCGGCGGCGACTGAAGCGCCCGCGGCGACGGCGGAACCGGAGCAGAAGGATAGCGCAGATCCCGCCAATATCGTCTTCACCATCGACCCGGCGCGCTCAACCGCTCGCTACCTTATCAACGAACGGCTTGCCAACGTGGCTTCGCCGGTTGATGCCATCGGCGAGACTATGGACGTTACCGGCGCGATCGTCCTGGACGCGGATGGCAACGTGGTGAGCGATCAATCGCAAATCGTGGTCGGCATGGACAGCCTCACCAGCGACTCCTCCCGGCGTGACGGCTACGTGCGGCGCAACACCTTGCAGACGAGCCAGTTTCCGACTGCCACGTTCGTGGTGAAATCGATTCAGGGACTGCCTTGGCCGCTGCCGACCTCCGGCGAAGTGACCGTGCAGATGGTGGGTGACTTTACGGTTAAAGATCAGACCCGCGAGGTGACATGGGAGACGGTGATCCAAGCCGGCGCCAGCGAGTCAACGGGCAGCGCCAAGACACAAATCACGTTTGAGCAGTTCGCCCTGGAGAAACCGCGCGTGGCGATTGTCCTCAGTGTGGTCGACGAGATTCGCTTGGAGATTGACTTTACTGTGGTGCGGGAGAAGTAGCAACCTGCAAAGAGGCCGATCTGAGCGATCACGATCTGACTTCAGATCCTTTGCGGCCTATTGCAGTTGCCCTAGATGTGGCTGCCCAATACCTGAAGAACCGGTCGGATGTTCCCCTGTGAGGCCAATCGCTTTGCGGACAAACAGCCCTGTTCGTGCTGACTGGGTATTGGGATGTCGCGGTCAATGTGCGGGTGGAACGAGTCCACTTGTGTGATAGAACCCTTCACAGTCAATGAGCGGTCGAGTTTTGGCCTTTCGCTATAGTCACCAAGATTCCATGTGCATACTCTATAATTGGGAGCATGACTGGCAGAGAGTTCATCGAAAGGGTATCCGAGATTGGACGCAGGCGTGGCATTCCTATCCGTGTTGACGCCAAGCGAGGCAAAGGCAGCCACGTAACTCTCCATTTTGGGGACCGCAAGACGGTCTTGAAAGATCGGCGCAAAGAAATCGGTCCGGGCCTGCTATCCAACATGATTCGCCAATTGGGACTGGCTAAGGACGATTTTCGGTAACGGAACAGGGAAGAATGGTATGCGCTTTATCTATCCGGCGCTTCTGCAGCGCGTAAGTGATATCGAGGTTGTTGTCTCCTTTCGTGACGTACCCGAGTGCCATACAGCCGGTGTAAACGAAGCCGATGCGCTTGTCGAGGCTCAGGACGCGCTTGCAGAAGCAATTGCGGGACGGATCGATGACAATGAGCCGATTCCGAGGCCGAGTGCTCGGCGCAGCGGCGAATTGCTTGTTCCGGTACCTACCGAAGTGGCCTCAAAAGCTGCGCTTGCTATTGCGTGCCGTCGGAGCGAGTTGTCACAGGCCGCGCTCGCGAGAATCCTAGATATAGATCAAGAAACGGTCAGCCAAATGCTCAATCCGCGACACGCCACGGACACAGCTAGCATTAACCGAGCGCTGCGTATTCTTGGTAGCGAACTCGTTCTCGAGGTACGCTCGCTCGCCCCTGTCAACGCGGAATGAGAGCGTGGGTCTCGTTTTCCACGAGTAGCACTTGCCAGCGGGACACTTTACCTACAGTCCCAACACGCGCTCGGCGTTGCCCTGCGTTATCGCGTGGTACTTCTCGTCCGAGTCGCAATACTCTTTGAGTAAGGGCAGAGTCTGCGAGGCGAAGCACGGGCGGGGTCCCATGCCCTCCCAGTTGCCTTTGCCGTCCAGGCAGTGGCAGTCCGTGGCCCAGAGCAGCTTCTGCCAGTGGCGGTTCACGAACTCCGCGCCGAATTCCGGATCGCGGGAAATCGCGTTCAGGCCGGAACCGGCAGAGAGGTCGCCGTAGAGATTCGGGTACTTGGACAGCCACTGGTCGCTCAGGCCGCCGCGCACCACCGGTCCCGGGGGATAGCTGGTGTAGCCCTCGGCGCGCCAGTCGCGGGGCACCTCGGCGCTCACGTTCGCCCACCACGCCTGGGCGTGCGCCACAAAAACCGTGTCCGGAAACGATTCCAGCACCTGGTCGAAGACTTCAAAGTTGTAGTTGTAGTTGCGGTACTCGAAGTGGAGGAGCACTACCCACCCCAGCTTACCGCAAAGCTCGTAAATGTCCAGGCTATCCGGGTGGTCTACCGGCAACCGCACCTTGTGCTCGCCAAAGCCCATACAGCCCAGTTCATGGAACCGGCGGATCTCATCCAACGCGTCGGGCCGCAGGGGGTCTACGTGGCAGAAGGGAATGATGGTGTCGGGAAAACGGTCGTAGGCCTGCAGCGCGTAGTCGGTGCGCATGGCCGTCTGCTCCACACCCCACTTCTCTTTGGCCATGGCCGTGCTGTTGCCCTTGGCCAGCGGCAGCACCACCGCCTTGCCGCCGCCGTGGGCATCAATGTGCGCCACCACGTGCTCACCGATGCGCGGATTGCCGGCGTCGTAGTCCGTCGGCACCATGATGTGCTGATGAAAATCAATCGGCATTCTTACGTTTCCTTTCTCCCTTAGCTATTCATCTGCATCGACAATCAAATGTATCAAGGGATCGCAATCTTTACAGGGAGAGACCCTGGGGCTGTCCCGTTTCAATCGCCGTGAAGAAGGCATGCGCCACCGCCGTCGCGCGTCGTCCCGCAAACTGGTCGGCGCCAATGCGCCACGGTTCGCCGGAATTCAAGCAGGTCACGAATTCCGCCAGTTCTTGCTGAAGTCCTTCGGGGTCGGCGTCGTCGGGCGCATAGCGTTCTCCCGGCTCTTCTACCTTGGACCCGGAGACCGTCGCGCGGTGCAGGCGGTCGTAGAGCTGTACGCTCGTGCCGTTGTCAAAGACCTCAAAGAAGAATTTCGAGACCGCAGTCGAATCGGCGGCGTCGCCTTGGATGATGCTGGCCGCCGCGCCGCTGGCAAAACGAATGATTCCGGCCAAGTTGTCGGGATACGTCTTGTTCTCATGCGTATAGTTGCCGCCGACGGCAAAGACCTCCACCGGCTCGGATCCGGCCAAATAGCAGACGAGATCGAACGTATGGCACCCCTGCGAGAGAATGTTGCCGCCGCCCTTCACCGGATCGGCCGCCCAGCTTGTATCAGGCCAGCGGTTGCACATCATCTGTCCCACCAGCAGAAACGGTTCCGGCACCAGCCGCTTGGTCTCTTGGATGAGCGGCGCGAAACGCAGCTTGAAGCCCGTCATCAGGCGCACGCCGGCCTCTTCCACGGCTTCCACCACCGCGTCGCACTGGGGCACCGTCATGGACATGGGTTTTTCCATGAGGATGTGCTTGCCGGCTTCCGCCGCCGCTACGCCGAGGGTCACGTGGGTATCGTGGTGGGTGGAGATAAGCACGGCGTCGATGGCGTCATCGGCCAGAATGTCGTTGGCGTGCGCCGTGGCATACGCGCCGCCGAATTCATTGAGAAACCCTGTGGCAGCCTCCGGGAAAACGTCGGCGTAGCCGTGGAGACGAATGCCGTCCATCACCACCGCATTGCGCATGTGGTTGCGCGCCATGTTGCCGCAGCCAATCACACCGAGTGTTATCATGGTTTCTCTACACTCCTTAAGACTTCGTCCCGCAGGCTACGCGCTACGGGCGGCAAATTGCGAATCGGGGATGGGAGTATGCCGCCGACGCTCAGTGTGAGCATATCATAGGAGCAGCCAGCGCAGTTTGGGGTGTATGCAACGCTCAAGCGAGAGTCACAGTGACGCGGGATTCCGCCTTCTCCAGAAAGGGTCCACAAAAGTAACGGATTTAACCTCTTGACATACCCAATAGTGTACTAAGTGTGGTATACTAAAGGCAGTATGCCTCTTGCACAGGGTGTCAGCTTCGGCGTTCAGAGTTGCAAAATAAGGGTGGTTTCTAGGAAACGCCAGCCGGCGCGCCGGACGACCATTTCGGGTGTAGCCGCGCCGCATGCCGACGAGAGTGCGAGAGGTCTTTCTTTCTCAGGATTGCGTTGGCGTTGTGGTTGGCTCGATCCTGAGACCGCGCCTGGAACTGTGAGGGAGGTGCCAACGAGCGCATGCCGTTGCCGGTTGAAGATGTAAAGGCACAAGTCCCGCTGGTGGACGTGGTGAACGCGGCGGTGCGGCTGCAACAGAGCGGCCGGTACCTTAAGGGACTGTGCCCTTTCCATGAAGAGAAGACCCCGTCGTTCTTCGTCTTCCCGGAGCGCGGCACGTGGCGTTGCTTTGGCTGCGGACGCGGCGGCGACGTCATCTCGTTTGTCATGGAGCGTGAGAAAGCCTCATTTGTTGAGGCAGTAGAGTCCCTGGCTCGTGAGGCCGGTATTGCCCTCTCGCAACAAGAGGAACGCAAGCGCAGCCGCCAGCAGATACTCGCCCAGATCAACCTGGAAGCGGCGCAGCTTTACCACCGCGTGCTCAACGAAGCGCCGGATGCGGCGCGGGCGCGCGACTACCTGGCGGAACGCGGCATCGAGCAGGAAACTATCGCACGCTTCATGCTGGGGTATGCGCCCAACCGCTTCGATACGGTCCGCAAACACCTCGTCCAGCTTGGCTTCTCGCCGGAAGACCTGACGGCGGTCGGACTGCTTACCGAGGGCAATCGTGGGCCGTACGACCGGTTTCGCGGGCGGATCATGTTCCCCATCCGGGACGCCCGGGGCCGCTTCTGCGGTTTTGGGGCACGCACGCTTAGCGCCGAGATTCAGCCGAAATATCTCAACACGCCGCAGACGCCCATCTTCGACAAGAGCGGTCTGCTCTATGGGTTGGACCTCGCCCAGCAGTCCATCCGCGAGCGGAAGCAATGCATCATCGTGGAAGGCTACACGGACGTCATGATGGCGCATCAGCACGGCGAAACCAACGTCGTCGCGAGCATGGGCACCGCCCTGACGGAAAAACACGTCAAGTCGGTCAAGAGCCTTACTACGAACCTCGTCTTGGCGCTCGATCCCGATGCCGCTGGCAGCGCCGCCACGTTGCGGGGACTGGAAGTCGCGCGCCGGGCCTTCGACCGCGTGGATACGCAGGTCTCCGTTGGCGACATCATGCGCCTGGAGAGCACGCTGGAAGCCGATATTCGCATCGCGGTGCTGCCTGAAGGGAAGGACCCGGACGAAGTGCTCCGTGAGGGTAACGGCGCTTGGCAGGAGTGTATCGACACTGCGGTGCCGTTTGTAGACTACGCGTTTCGCATGATCGCGCGGCAACACGACCTCAGCAGCATGCAGGGCAAGCGCCGGGCCGTGGAGGCCCTGGCCCCGCTCATCACCGACATTGGCGATCCCGTGGCGCGCCAGCAGTACCTCAAGCGCCTGGCGCAGGTGCTCGACTTGGGCATTCAGAGCGAAGTGTTGATGAACCTCATGCACGCGCGGCGGCCGACACGGCAGTCGCCTCGTGCTGTGCGACCAAACGATGGAGAGCAGCCGTCCGCGAACGGGCAGGAGCAACCGGCAGACAGGCTTGAGAAATATCTGCTAGGGTTGCTCACCATGCATCCTGAAGCGCGTGGACTTGCTGCCGAGGTGATAGACGCAGAGGACTTTCATCAACCGCTCTTTCGGCAGGCGTATGAATACGTGCGAGCGGCTGAGGGAAACGGCACTGCGTCGGTAGGGGAATCAGAAGAAGGCGTGCATGAACTCCTTGACCGGTTGCGCCGGGAGCGCAGCATAGAGCCGCCTATCGATGAAGAATATCTGCGGCCAACGGTGATAGCCGCCGCCCTGCGGCTCAAGCGGCGCAATGTGCAAGAGGAATATGAAGACCTACAGCTTCTCTTAGCCAGTGAGAATGCCAACGAAAACAAACCGCTTGGCTCTCAGATCCGGCAGGAGATTCGGAGAATCGGCGAGCAATTGCGCCAGGTTAACCGTGCGCTGAAGCAAACGAGTTTCATCCGCACGTCTTAGCCGTCACGCAATAGCCGTTGGACGAGGAAGATTAGAGAAAGCCCGCACAATTCGCACAGGCATGCCTGTGAAGGAGGAAAGATGGCTGCGAATACGACCGACACCGTTGTCAAGGACAAAGCCGTTGTCCAGAACAAAACCGCGGTACAGGACAAAGGAGAAAAGGAAGCGCCTAAGGTTGCGGCGGCACAGCCTAACGCCACCGAAGCGACCGAGCTTGAAATCACCGAGGAAGACATCCGCAAACTCGTCAATCGCGGCAAGCGGCGCGGGCATCTGACGCAGGAAGAGTTGCTGGAAGCGTTTCCGGATATTGAAGCCGACAGCGAAGAAGCGGAAGAACTCTTCACCTTGTTTTCCGAACTCGGGCTAGAGGTGCTGCCGGCTAAGGAAGTTGACAGCCGCGACGAAGAAGAAGAATCAGCCTCCCCCAGCATCCCGGAGATGGTAGCCCTGGAGCGGGCCGCCCTCAAGTCGGCCAAGACCGAAGAAGAGCCGGGCACGCTTGATGACCCGGTGCGGACGTATTTGCGTGAGATTGGACGCGTGCCGCTGCTCACCGCCGCGCAGGAAGTGATGCTGGCCAAGCAGATGGAGCGGCGACCCCTTGCCGAAGAGAAACTCGAGAACCGCGACGGCATGAGTCTGGAGGAGATCCGGCGGCTCGAGCGCGACATTGTTGTCGGCATTGAGGCGCGCAAACGCTTGACCGAGGCAAATCTGCGTCTTGTGGTAAGCATGGCGAAGAAGTACGTGGGCCGCGGCATGTCGCTGTTGGACCTGATCCAGGAAGGCAACATCGGCCTCATCCGCGCGGTGGAAAAGTTCGACTACCGCAAGGGTTTCAAGTTCAGCACCTACGCGACCTGGTGGATTCGGCAAGCCATCACCCGCTCGATCGCCGACCAAGCCCGCACGATCCGCATTCCCGTGCACATGGTGGAGACCATCAACAAGCTGGTGCGCATCTCCCGCCGCCTCGTCCAGGAGAAGGGGCGCGAGCCGACCTCACAGGAGATCGGCGGCGAAATGGGCATTCCGGAAACCAAGGTGCGCGAAATCATCAAGGTCTCACAGGAACCGGTGAGCTTGGAGACGCCCATCGGCGAAGAAGAAGACAGCCACTTGGGCGAGTTCATCCCCGACGAAGCGACGATGTCTCCGGCCGATGCGGCATCCTACCAGATGTTGCGGGAACAGGTGGAGGCAGTGCTCAACTCACTCTCCGATCGCGAGCGCAAGGTGCTGCGGCTGCGGTTCGGTCTGGAAGACGGCCGCACCCGCACGCTGGAAGAGGTGGGCCGCGAATTCAACGTCACCCGCGAGCGCATCCGCCAGATCGAGGCCAAAGCCCTGCGCAAACTGCGCCACCCGGCCCGCAGCCAGAAGCTCAAGGACTACCTGGATCTGTAGCGCAATTCCTCACGGTCGAGGTATGAGGGTCTTTGATCTGTCTTCTTGCATTGTCGCAGACCGTTGCGCAACTCTGACAAGGGCCGCAAGCTCGGTGGGACGGTGCTAGTGGTTGAGCATTATTGTAATGATGGCGAGTTGCGCGCAGGACGCTGCCTGGCAACACGGCAAGACCGCGCAGGTTACAAACCTACGCTACCGGCGACCCTACCCATCAAAGCAAACGTGTCGCACTACTAGGATGCCGCGCGTACTTGGTCCCGCCAGTAGTTTAGGGTGTCCTCTAATGTCTGTTCCAGAGGGATCGCGGCGCGCCAGCCGGTTTGCTCTTCGAACGCGCGCGGGTCCGATTGCAGCACCGGCAGGTCGCCGGGCCTGAAGAGCGCCGGGTCTGTTTCCACCTCTATGTTTACGCGCGCCAGACGCAACAAGATTTGCAGCATCTCGTCAATCGACCGCGCCGTGCCCGATCCGATGGTGTACACCGCGCCGGGCGTTCCCTTTTCCAACGCAAGCCAGTAAGCCCGGGCGACGTCGCGTACGTCGCAAAAGTCGCGCTTGGCGGTCATATTGCCCACTTTCAAAGTCGGCGCTACCAGCCCCGTCTCCATCTGCGCGATCTCCCGTGCAAAGCGGGCGACGACGTAGTCCGGCGCTTGGCGCGGCCCGATGTGGTTGAAGGGGCGCACCCGCACAATGGGCAGCCCGTGGCTCTGCCAGTACTGCAACGCCAGCATGTCTTGCGCTACCTTGCTCACCGCGTAGGGGTCGGCGGGACGCAAAGGCGTGGACTCGTTTACGGGTTGGTCGTGTTCTTCCACCATACCGTAGACGTGGCTCGAACTCACCACGAGCAGCCGCGCCGCAGGCACGTGTTCTTGCATTGCCAGGATGACGTTCAGTTGCCCCAGAATGTTGGTGGCGAGCGTTTCGGCGGGATTGCTCCACGCGGTCGGCACGTGGGCCTGGGCCGCAAGATGGAAAATCCAATCAGGCGCAATGTCGGCAAGCGCGGTGTTCATGCCGACCTCGTTGGTGATGTTTGCCGCGTAAAGCTGAATGCTCTCGCCGAGATGGGCAAGATGCGGATGCGGCCCCGGCGTGTGCGCTAAGCCCCACACCTCAACCCCCTGCGCCACACACACATCCGCCAAGTGGCTGCCCGCAAAGCCGGTGATGCCGGTGATGAGTACGCGCATGGGGATGGCTTCTCGCATCATACGCAGGTAGCGCAGGCCCTTCGACAGAGCCTGTGCTGAGCCTGCCGAAGTGCTCAGGACAGGCTTGCAACCTGCGCCTCGCGGTGGATTTCTGTGGCGATTATACGCGGCTGTGGTTGGCTGCGACAACCGCACAGTGAGAAGAACGGTGCCCACTGTGCATGTGCCGCCACACCCACATTGGCGCAGGTTGCAAACCTGCGCTACCAGAGAAGCGTAGGGGCAACCCTTGTGGTTGCCCCTACCGTCATTGGGTGAGGTAAAGCCCCACAGCCGGGTGGTTACAAACGCTGTGCCTCGTAGAGGTCTTGGAAAAGGCCCGGCTGTGCGAGCAATGTTTGCGGCGCGCCCTCTTGGACCAGCTTGCCTTCATCGAGGACCAGGATTGTGTCGGCGTGCATCACGGTTACGAGCCGGTGCGCCACAACGAGGGTGGTCCGACCGCGCCGCGCCGTCTCCAGGGCGGCGCGCACCTTTTGGTCGGTGAGCGCGTCCAGGGCGGATGTGGCTTCGTCCAATAATAGTATCTGGGGTTGTTCCAGGATTGCCCGGCAGAGCGCGAGGCGCTGGCGTTCGCCGCCGGAGAGGGCCAGACCGCGCTCGCCGACGTGCGTGTCGTAGCCATCCGGCAGCGACGCCACAAAGTCGTGGAGTTGCGCGGCCTTGGCTGCATTGACGACGCTCTCGCGTGACACATCACGAGACGGGTAGACGAGATTGGCGTAGATGCTGTCGTTCCAGAGAAAGACATCCTGTGGCACGAGCCCGATCATCCCGCGCAGGTGCGGCAGCGGCAACTTCTCTACGTTTGTGCCATCCACGCGGATTGCGCCGGAGCGGGGTTCGTAGAAGCGGAGCAGCAGATCGATGATCGTGCTCTTACCGCCGCCGCTCGGCCCCACGACGCCAATGAACGCGCCGGGCTCGATCTGAAAAGAAACGTCCTCCAGGCCGAAGCCCTCGCGGCCGTAGTCGAATGAGACGTTGGAGAATTCGATGGCAGCACCGCTTGGCATGGCCGAGGTATGCATCGTCTCGCCTTTTTCCGCTTCCGTTCGTACTTCGACAGGGCCTGTGCTGAGCTTGTCGAAGTGCTCAGCACGAACGGAAGCTACGGCGCTTTTATCCAGCGGAGACTCTACATCGCCAATATCCCCTATGCTGTCAGCAATAGTCTGCCCCTCCGGTTCCGCCTTAGCTGCCAAATCGCGAACGGCATCCTGTGCGCCGGGTGGAGTCTCCTCGCACGGCAGGGCTAGCAGAGAGTCGATGCGTTCGGCAGCGGCCTTCGCCTGGCCGGTGCTGATGTGACCGTCGAGGATGGCTTCCAGCGCAAAGTACGCGCGCGGCACATAGAGGATAAACGCCACCAAGCCTCCGATGCTCAGCCGACCGTTTATGACCTCGTATGCGCCATAGCCGTACACAAGCCCGATCCCGATGTTCTGGATCAGGTCCATTGGCAACACGCGCACGAGGTTGTGGAAGGTAATGGTCTTTGCCTTCAAACGCCAGTCGGACTGTATCCACTCGTGCCAGCGCGCCGCTTCATAGGGCGCGGCGGTGTGGGCGCGCACGGTGCGTATACCGGAGATAACCTCTTGCAGATAGTTCGCGCCGCGTTCTCTATTCAGGTAGAACTCCCGGTCGAGCACTTCTGCGTAGTTCTGCATGCGTCGAACTATGAGGTACGCAAGTGGAAGTATCGCCAAACTCACCAACGATAAGCGGCCATTGAGAAAGAACATCACGCCCAACGTGCCAAGCAGGAGCACGGTGTTCGTGAACACGGGCAAAAGCTGATTGGTCACGTATACTTCGCCAACCTCACCACACACCTTTCGGATCGTATGGATGATGCGACCGCTCACGACCCGCTCCAGGTCACGCAGCCTTACATAGAGCATGTGATTAAAGAGCGCCTGCCGGAGCGATTGGGAGACCGCTTCACCAATGCTGGCGCGGAGATAGTTCTGCACCGCCCCAAGCGCCATCGTAATAAACGGAAAAACAACTATCCCTACGAGGAGTGGCACGATCAGCGCGACGTCGCCGGCGGGAATTGCCTCATCAAAGAGGCGCTTGAGAAGCAAGGGTGAGATAAGGCTCACGCCGGTGCTCACGATGACAAGCACGACGATACCTGCGATGAGGTGCCAATGCGCGCGCAGTTGCCGCGTAACAACGTGGTAGGTCTTGTGGTTTCTCTCGATGGTGCTCCCTCCTGAAGTATTCTTAGCTGCCTTGCGTACTTCAGACCTCCTTCCTCGGTAAAGTCGTGGCGGGATTTGGAACGGTGACGCCTCCCACTAAGATCAGGTTTGACCCACCTACACGGGTACATTCTCTCTGCACCGGATAATCCCTCCTTTTTCGGTTCCTCTCTCCTTATCCTTCCTCTCTCCGTATCCATTTTGTTCCTCATTCGGATCCGACGAATGCCCACCGGCACATCTCTTTCCCCCTCTCCCGTGGCGGAGACCTTTGCGTAACCCCAGCGGAAGCGAGAAAGTCCCCTCTCCCTCGACGGGAGAGGGCTAGGGTGAGGGTGATCCGCGACCGGCAATCCTGTTGGGCCACTCGGCTAGAGAACAAGCCTGTCCCCTTGCACGGGCTGCGCCTCCCGCAAACCAGCTAGTATACGCTCCCAGCAATTTCCGTAAAGAATCCCTGCAAAACACACCAATTTGGGGGGAAATGTGTACGCGTACCGTCAAGGTGGTATACCGTTAACACGAATGAGACAGGCTGGCATGACAAAATAAGACACCCAGGTCGATTGACCCGGGTGTCTCTTCGTTCATCGGTAGAGAGAGTGGCTGGTGCTTACTTCTCCATCATGAACCGGACCCTACCGATATGTTTTCTCTCATTTCCAGATACACGGCGTCGGCCAGCACACGGTCGCGCATGTGCGGCTTGATGCTGCGGAAGGTCGTAATGTCCACTCTGCGCCCAAAGAGCTCCTCCAAGTAGAAGCAGAAGTCCATGCAGCCCTCCAACGTCAGGAACGCATCGGCCAGTTCTACCAACACATCCACGTCACTCTGCTGCGTGGCTTCATCCCGTGCCACCGACCCGTAAAGCGCGATCTTCTCCACGCCAAGACGCTTGAGTTGCGCGCGATTTGCTGCGAGCATGTGCAAAGTGTGTGACCGCGTTAGCGTTTTTGGCGACCTTCTTTTGAACGTCATTGCCTACCTTCTCACAACGCAGTACGAAACCAAACCCATTTCGCAAATTGCATAACCGCCTTCTTCTTATGGCAGCATGTATCCCTGCGTTTGTTATCCGACTCAGGATAGTATAATAATCATACTTGAGGGATCGAAAAATCAAGCATCACGATGGATGTACGCTTCGCGGACAATGACCTAGAAAGACTGGAAACCGAACCTTCTTTTCGAGGAAGATGGTCGCGAGCGGTAGTGAGAGCGTTTCGCAAACGTATGCAGGCTATACGTGCAGCTCCCGACGAGCGAGTATTCTATCGTATGAAATCCTTTCACTACGAGAAATTAGCAGGCACGCGCAGCCACCAGCGCTCTATGCGTTTGAATAACCAATTCCGGCTAATAGTGGAGTACGAAGGAAGGTCGCCCAATAAGACAGTCGTAGTGATTTCGATCGAAGACTATCACTGAGATAGCAGTAAAGAGGAGGGCACAATCACATGCCCAAGAGGACGGTAGCTGAGGCGTTTCCCCTTGGAGAATTCATACAGGACGAACTGGAATCTCGCGGTTGGTCGCACACCGACCTCGCAAACATCATGGGGCGTCCTGCGCGCCTCATAGACGAGATCATCGCTGGCAAGCACAGCGTTTCACCGGACATTGCCAGAGAACTTGGCGATGCGTTCGGCACGGACGCGGACTTCTGGCTGAACCTTGAGGCATCGTATCGACGCCATACGCCGTTGCAGACAGAGGATCATGGCAACCGCCAGCAGGAAGAGCGACAGGCCGTGTAGGCAGCGGCTCTACCCCTGCGACCCTACCAGCACCTTCGATTCCAGCAGCATATCTAGCAAGCTATCCAGTCCGTCGCGCCACTGCTCTTCCCGGCGGCCCACGTGCCAGCGCACCACGTTGCGGGTCAGGCGCACATCGGTGCCGAACTCCTTGAAGATGCGCATGCGGTCGAACACGCGTTCCTCGCGGAAGCGAATGACGAGCACGTCGTCCTCGAATGCCAGCGAGAGAATGCCGTTTTCTGCCGCACGCGCGCGCAGCCGCAGGAGCGCCAGGATGTTCTTCACTGCTGGCGGCGGCGGGCCGAACCGGTCGCGGAGTTCTTCGGCAAAGGCCTCGGTCTCCTTCCGCCCTTTCAGCGCAGCCGCCCGCTGATAGAGCTTCATCTTGGTGCCCACGCCGCCCACGTACTCATCGGGTATGTAGGCGGCCAGCGGCAAGTCGACCACGGTCTCCAGGGCTTGCTCCGGCGGCAAGTCCTCTTTCGGTTTCTGGCCCAACATGGATTGCACCGTTTGCTGGAGCATCTTGGTGTAGAGGTTGAGGCCGACGGCGTTCACAAAGCCGTGTTGCTCTGATCCCAACAGGTTCCCCGCGCCGCGAATCTCCAGGTCGCGCAGTGCGATTTTGAAGCCCGCCCCCAGCTCCGTGGCTTCCATGATGGCGTCCAGCCGCTTCTCGGCCTCCTCCGTGAGCGTCTTCACGGGATTGTAGAGAAAATACGAATAGGCCTGTACGTCGGCGCGGCCAACGCGCCCGCGCAGTTGGTAAAGCTGCGCCAGCCCGAAGCGCCAGGCGTCGTTGACGATGAGGGTGTTCACGCGCGGGATATCCAGACCGTTCTCGATGATGGTGGTGCTCACCAGAATGTCGAATTCGCCCTGCACGAACTCGTGCATTACCTTTTCCAGGCGGTCGGACTCCATCTGGCCGTGCCCAACGGTGACCCGCGCCGTCGGCACCAACTCCCGCACGTGGTATGCCAGTGAGTAGATCGTCTCGATATCGTTGTGCACCATGAAGATCTGCCCGCCGCGGTTGAGTTCGCGCTGGATGGCGTCGCGGACGAGGTCGTCGTGGAAGGCGGTGACGTAGGTCTTCACGGCCAGGCGGTTGGGCGGCGGTGTCTCGATGACGCTCAGATCGCGAATACCCGCCAAGGCCATGTGCAGCGTGCGGGGAATGGGCGTCGCGGAAAGCGCCAGCACGTCCACCTGCTTGCGCAGTTGCTTGAAGTGCTCTTTCTGCGCTACGCCGAAGCGCTGCTCTTCGTCGACAATCACAAGCCCCAGGTCTTTGAAGTCCACGTCCTTGGAAAGTAGGCGGTGCGTGCCGACGGCAATATCAAGCCTGCCGGTGCCCAGGTCCGCCAGGTGCTTCTTGATCTCTTTGGGCGTGCGGAACCGGCTCACCAGACCCACCCGCACGGGAAACGGCCGCAGGCGACTGCTCAGCGTCTCATAGTGCTGGAGCGCGAGCACGGTGGTAGGCACGAGCACCGCGACTTGCTTGCCGTCCATGACCGCTTTGAAGGCGGCGCGGATGGCTACCTCAGTCTTGCCGAAGCCAACGTCCCCGCAAATGAGCCGGTCCGCGGGTTTCGGCTGCTCCATGTCGGCCTTGACGTCGGTGATGGCTTTCTCCTGGTCCGGAGTTTCGGCATAGGGAAAGGCCTGTTCGAGTTGCCGCTGCCAGTCGGTATCGGCGGCAAAAGCGTGCCCGGGTTCGGATTCGCGGGCAACGGCTACGTCCACGAGGTCGTGCGCCATGTCCACCACCGATTGCTGCGCCCGCTGCTTGGCGCGTTGCCACTCCTGGGTGCCCAAGCGTGAAAGATTCGGCACGCGTTCGCCCATGCCGACGTACTTCTCCACGCGGTCCATGTGGTCGGTTGGCACGTAGATGCGGTCGTCGCGGGCGAACTCCAGCACCAGGTACTCGCGCTCGCCGGAAGGTCCGGGCATGCGCTGGATACCGGCGAACCGCCCGATGCCGTGGTCAATGTGCACGACGTGGTCGCCGACCTGGAGTTCGTCCAACAGCCGCTGCCCGCGCACGGAGGGCCGCAGGCGCGTTGCCGTGGGCGGCCGCTTCCAGCCGAAAATCTCGGCGTCGGAGAGCACGATGAGTCCCGCTTGCTCGCAGCGAAGACCTTCCGCCAGGGAAAGCGGCACGACGTTAATGCTGCCCACAGGGGGAGCCGTTCGCAATGTATCGAGCACGGTGGGCACGAGTTCGTATTCCAGGAGGATTTCGGTGACCCGCTCTACTTGGGTGGTTGCCAGCACCACGCGCAACCCTTGCTCGCTGAAGCCTGCCATGCCTTTGGCGAGCCTTCCCGGGCGGCCGGCGAACGTAGGCAACGTATCGAGACCGTCGCTGTTGTCCCCGCTCTGGTCGCCCACGTCCAACACGGCGTAGGCGCTTATCTGCTCCTGCACCGCCGCAGCCGCATGGTAGGATTCCGGCCAGTCGGCGGAGAGTTCGCCGCCCGCAATCAGGCGCCGCTTCCGCTCGGCAGTTTGGGTTTCCAATGCGTAGGCCACGTCTTGCAAGTTCGCGGCATCCTCCGCGAGCAGGAGACCCTCCGGCAGGTAATGGAGCAGGTTGTGCTCGAGAAAGGGCATGGTGTAGAAAGATGCGTGCTCGAAGTACACGCCTTCTTCCAGCAGGCGCAGGTGGCGCTGCCATTGCTCACGCACTTCCGGCCGCAGGCCGCTGCGGTCAAGCGCGCGCACTTCAGCCGCGAAGTCTCCGCTCCGCCACGTCGGCACTTCGTTGGCGGGGAGGATGGAAAGCGCCGTGTGCTGGGCCGTGCTCCGCTGCGTGGAGACGTTGAAAGGACGCACCGAATCAATCTCGTCGCCAAAGAACTCAACCCGGATGGGCTGGTCTTCCGAGGGCGGGAAAATATCCACGATGCCGCCACGGCCGGTGAAGGTGCCGGGTTCTTCCACCTGCGGCATCGGTTCGTAGCCAAAGCGAATGAGCCGGTTCTTGAGCGCCGCCGGATCGGTGCGCTGGCCCGGCGCCAGCACGAGAACGTGTTCGCCCAACTCCATCGGCGAGGGAACCCGCTCAAGCAAAGCGCGGACAGAAGTCACAACGACGGGATGGTTTCCCACTGGCCGGTTCGCGCTCTGGCCGGCGAGCAAGGCGCCAAGCACAGTAATGCGCGCGCTCAACGTGCTGGAGAAGTGGGGCAGGTTTTCGTAGGGCAGGTAGTCGAGTTCCGGGTAGAAGAGCACGTTTGCCGCGCGCGGCGACCACGAGGACAGTTCCTGGTAGAAGCGGTGCGCCCGGTCTCGGTCGGCGCAGAGTATAAGCAGCGGCCGTGTGGCGTGCTGCTGCGCAAGCGCGGCCAGAACCGGCCGCGCACCGGCACGTACCGCTGCCTGCTGGGATTGTCGCGTGGATATCCAATTCCGCACCGCCTCCGCCCATGGCAGCGTGCCGACCAGCGCGCGGATGCCGTTAAGATTCATATCTTGCGTTTCCTAGGTTCTTGGGTTGCTCGCTTGGAGGATTCTGAAGATTTCAAATGTCGAACAACCTCCCGTATGAGCCTGGTGCATGTCATTTCGAGCGAAGCGAGAAATCTAAAGATGCCCGTCCTCGCTTCAACGTCAATCTATTCCACAGAAATGCACGCAAAGGGACGTTAGCCTATCGCTGAAACTCAGCGTACATGCCACAGTAATCTGGCCGGTTCTGATTCTACCGGCTACGCCTCCGGCGGCTTAACCGGCTGAGTCTCAGGCGGCTTAACCGGCTGGGTCTCAGCCGACGTAACCGGCTGCGGCTCTTTACGCTCACAAGAGCTTGGCTGAGCGGTTGCTCTTGGGCGGCTGTTGAAGCGTGTCATAGTCTTGTCTAGCCCATCTGTCACGAGGCTCAGCGCGGCCGTCACAGCCTGTTCAATCGTCTTTTCAATCTCCGGTTGCTCTTCCGCCGAAAAGTCGCTGAGCACGTGCTCGATCGGGTCAACACCAGACGGCGGACGCCCCACGCCGATGCGCACGCGCGGAAAGTCGCGGGTGCCCAAAGCCGCAATCACCGATTCTACCCCGCGATGCCCGCCGTGGCTACCCCCCGCGCGAATGCGCAGCCGCGGGAACTCCAGATCGATATCGTCGTAAACCACTGCGACGTTTGGCGGGGCGATCTTGTAGAAACGCGCAGCCTCCGCCGCGGCCTTACCGCTGGCGTTCATGAACGTCGACGGCTTGAGGAGCAGCAGCGAATGCGATCCTACCGCGGCTTTACCGAACCAGCCTTGAAAGCGCCTATCGGTAATGGACACACCAGCCTTTTCTGCAAGCCGGTCAAGCACGTGAAAGCCCACGTTGTGACGGTTAGCGGTGTACTTCTTCTCTGGATTGCCCAGCCCGACAATGAGCCAGCGGGCGGGTTCTTCCGATAATTGTGACATGGTGATGCCTGGACGAACCGATACAAATGCCTGTTTTCTTGTGTTCCCCTCACCCTAACCCTCTCCCACAGGGAGAGGGGATCAGAGACGGTAGCGCGGGGGCTTGTCCCCCGCCTCTTGGCAGAATGCATACTCACCATTTCAGGCAAGATGATTAACTTCCAATGAGCAGGCCGTCCGCCTTCACCGTCCGATACAGCGCAAACCATTCATCCAGCGATAACTCCTGCGGACGGCACTGCGGCGCAATACCTGCTTCCTTCAGCAGCCAAATCATGTGGTCGTCGTCAATGCGCAGCAGCGAGCGCACGGAATTGTGCACCTGCTTCCGGCGTTGGGAGAAGCCTGCCCGCGCCAGGCGCAGCACGTCGTCTACGGCATCTGCGGGATAGTACGGCTCTGCGCGCCTCTTCAATTCAACCACCGCAGAATCCACCTGCGGCGGCGGGAAGAACGCCTGCGAGGGCACGGCTAAGAGGTGCTTGGTTTCCGTATACGTCTGCATGAGCAGCGAGAGATAGCTCATCTCGCCGGGCTTTGCGCAGACGCGCTCCGCGACCTCGCGTTGCAGCATCACGACCATGCGTTGCGGGCCAGCCAGATGCGCCGCAAGCTGCCTGATCACCGGCGTCGCGACACTGTAGGGCAAATTCGCCGCCAGCACGTACGGCTCCGCGCCAAAATACGGCTGCGGATCGAACGCCACGGCGTCCTGGTGCACTGTCTCAACGTTCCGATAGAACGCGAGCGTGGCGTCCAGCAGCGCCAACATGCGGGCATCGATCTCCACGGTCACCACGCGCTTGGCCACCTCCGCGAGGCAGACGGTCAGGCTGCCGAGACCGGGCCCGATCTCCAAGATCCGGTCGTGTTCTCCCTGCCGCACGTGGCGCATGATCGCACGCAGCACGGCCGGATCTGCGAGCAGGTGCTGGCCGAGCTTGCGGCTCAGGCGCAGGTCAACCTGGCGCAACAGCGTCCGCATGGTGCGCGGACGGCACAGATCGCGCGCTTGCGCTGGGATGTTATAGACTTTGGAATCAAGCATCTTTCAAATCTACGTGGTAAGCAACGCCCGGTAGCGCAGTCCCTTCGACAGGCTCAGGACACGTTTGCGACCTGCGTCGCTCCGGCCATGTTGTGATGCATGGCGCCTGTAGTGCAGAGCGCCCCTAGTTCTTATAATACCGTAGAGACGGAAACGACATTCTTCTACGAAAAGGAGCGAAAACCATGCGAGTGCAGGCAATCGGCGCGCATCCTGACGACATCGAGCTACTCTGCGCGGGCACACTGGCGAAATACGCGCAGCAGGGGCACCACGTGACCATGTGCTACGTGTGCAACGGCGGGCTGGGTCACGTGGAGATCATGCCGCCGGAATTGAAAGAAGTGCGCAAGCAGGAATCCAAGAACAGCGCCGCCGTGATCGGCGCGGACTTCCAATGGCTCGACATCGACGACGCCGACGTGCGCCAGAGTACCAACGAAGCGCTAGCCGGCTTGGTCGACGCCGTGCGCGAAGCCCAACCGGACGTCATCATCACCCATTCGCCCAACGACTACATGGACGATCACCGCCTGGTGGCCGAGCTCGTGCTGAAAGCAAGTTTCGACGCCACCATCCCCCATCTGGAGTCAAAGCAAGCGAACCCCGCCCAGCTCGTGCCCATCTTCCACATGGATACCCTATTGGGCGTGGACTTTCTGCCGGAAATGTGGGTGGACATCAGCGAGACCATCGAGACCAAGCGCCAAATGCTCGCGTGCCACGAAAGCCAGTATGCGTGGCTCATGGAACACGACAACATCGACTACATCGATTCGATGATCACCGTGGCGAAATACCGCGGCCTGCAGGTCGGCACGCCGTATGCGGAAGGGTTCCGCCAGGTGCGCGTCTGGGGCCGCACGACGACCGTGCCGCTGCTGCCGACCGACATCGCGCGAGGGTAGTTTTCACGCAAGAGCCAGTGCATCAGGTTGGAGTCTCGCGTTTAGTTTAGGGTAGCAGGCGCGTCAAGGATGTCGAGCAAGTCGCGCATGATGAAGAGTCTTGGCCATCTTTCTGGGTGATATTCGACTATCTCCAAACTGACAAGCTTATCGAGTATGCGTCTGACGCCTGCGGAAGAAAGCCCCAAAAGCCTTGCTGCAGTAGGTGCGGTCATGAATGGCCTCTCGAACAGCGTGTCGAGCAGTTTGAGAGCGTTTGCAGATTCTCCACTGTTCTGTAGTGTATTCTTAAAGGCCTCGTGAAGGTCTCGCAATCGCCTGGCTCGTTTAAGGGCATCGCGGGCCTGTTCAACGACGCCATCCAAGAAATATGCAATCCAGGTTTGCCAGTCTCCAGTTACGCTCACTCTGAATAGGTGGTCATAGTATGCGCCCCTATCACGCTCGAAATAGGCGCTGAGATAGAGGAGTGGTTGCGTTAACACCTTCTGAGCACAGAGAAACAGAATAATAAGGAGACGCCCGAGCCGGCCGTTGCCATCGACGTAAGGGTGTACAGCCTCAAACTGATAGTGCATCAACGCGCATTGGACCAATGGCGGCAAGACGGAATCGAGGTTTACGAATTCCTCCCAATCTTGTAGTAAGTCACGGACCAGATTGGCTGGTGGAGGGATGTACGTTGCCTCTGCAAGCGGGCTGTCTTGCGAACCTATCCACACCTGGTGCTGCCGTAGCTTGCCTGTGTATGCGCCGGCTCCCCTCACACCATCGAGTAACACTCCGTGCATCTCGTTCGTTAGGCGCACACAAATTGGCAACGTTTCCAGTCCCCCAAGACCATGTTCTAAGGCCCTCACGTAATTTGCCACTTCGGCGACGTCTCCCTTAGGACGCCCGACTGTCGTCGCCTCGTAAAGGAATAGGTCTGAGAGCGAAGCCTGCGTACCCTCGATTCTAGATGAAAGTACAGCTTCCCGGCGTACGAATGGCCTAATGAGCAGGTGAGGGTTAGGGATCGTCTCTCCAACGCCAGCGAGCATGGCCACCGCCCGTGACGCCTCATCGAGTCGGTAGATTAGAGGCGGGCTGAGGTCTATGTTACGAGGAAGATTGTCCGGAACAAATGCTTGGACACCACCAGTAATCGGTGCCAAACTGCCACACGGGCTTCCGATGAGGTCCTTAAGGGCCATTGCGTACTCCAGTTGTAATTTCTGACCTAATCGAAACTTTTCGGATGAATAGTATCGATTGTATCACAAATAGCAACCAGAGTATCGAATTGCGTAACTACCTAGAAGAGGAGAACCTAACTCTCAGTTGGCCCAATTCTCCTCATTGACGCGCACAAAACTGCCTGGGCTTGCACCGATGCGCAAATGCAATCGAGGATAGACTGAGTAAAAGTAAGTGTAACCTGCAAGTCTATCGCCGCATCAAGAGGCAATTCCTCTCTAACAGGCGACAAGTCCCAATGCCAGACCCACATTGGCTGGGGAACCAGGATTCGAACCTGGACTTATGGATCCAGAATCCACTGTCCTACCATTAGACGATTCCCCAAGGCGGCCGCCGCAAACGCGACCAATTTCATGGTACTAAGCGGCTTTGACTCGCGTCAACCGGTTGACGCGATGGTGTTGGGCCTCTCGTTAGCGTTGCAGCGGAGAATAGAATACTGCCAGAGGTGACTGCTTCATCGCATGGGCGCAGGTTGCAAACCTGCGCTACCGGATCGGTGGAGGACATGTGGCAAAGCATGTCTTTGGCCGCTGGTTGTGGCGCGAGAGCATTGGGAGCGACATGCGCGCCTCCGTTACAATAGTGGGCGCATAGATAATGAATTAGGGCTGTAGCGGAGTGGACATGCTTACACGTAAAGCAGGCGCGAATTCTTACGGAAGGAAGTTTCCGTGCGGCGGTTTGAGGGACAAGTAGCGATTATTACCGGCGCTGGCAGCGGCATTGGCTTGGGCATTGCGGAGCGGCTGGGGAGCGAGGGCGCCCAGGTGCTCATCACCGATATTGACGGCGCGGTTGCCGACCAAGCCGTGGCAGCACTTGGAACGCAAGGCATAACCGCGCTGGCCGTGGACGGCGATACGGCGGAGGAGTCTACGGCTGAGTGCGCCGTGGCGCAGGCCATGTCAGCGTGGGGGCGCATCGACGTGCTCGTCAACAACACCGGCATCATCGGCAGCACGGCCCCACTCTGGGAACTGCCGGTGAGCGAGTTGGACCGCGTCTATGCGGTGAATCTGCGCGGCTCGTACCTCTTCTGCCAGCAAGCGATCCCCCACATGCTCGAAAACAACTACGGCCGCATCGTGAACATGGCGTCCATTGCGGGCAAAGAGGGCAACCCCAATATGGTGCCCTACTCCGCCACCAAAGCCGCCATCATCGGCCTCACCAAGTCACTCGGCAAGGAGTTGGCAGAGACCGGCATCCGCGTGAACTGCCTCACGCCCGCCGTCGTCCGCACGCCCATCTGGGAGCAGACCACGGCGGCGCAAATGGAGATGCTGCTGGCGCGCATCCCCATGAAGCGCAGCGGCGAGATCAGCGAGGTAGCGGCGCTGGTGGCGTGGCTGGCGTCGGCCGAGTGTTCCTTCAGCACCGGCGCGGTCTTTGATCTCAGCGGCGGACGAGCGACGTACTAGGGCTTGTCCCATCGCAAGAATCTGCCCTGCGACAAGCGCAGAGCCTGCCCCGTACTCGATACAGCGTATCGACACGATACGGGGGCGAACGGCGTTTGCAGGGAAACTGCTCGCGCTGGCGGAGCACAAGTCCCCACGCTACATTGTGTTTTGGCGACTGGCCTAGATAAACGCCGCTGAGCCATCGGGGCCCACGTCGAACGGCCGGTGCCAGGAGCGTATCGGCTGACCGCGCACGTAGTCCTCGTTCAGTTCGATGCCCCAGCCGGGCTTCTCTGGTATTTCCAGGTAGCCGTCATTGAGTTTCACCGGCTCATCCAGAATGTCCTTGCGCGGCGACTCATCGTCGGCGTGGTACTCCAGGATGATAAAGTTGTGCGTGGCAGCGGCAAAGTGGACGTTCACGGCTGTGGCCACCGGCCCCAGCGGATTGTGGGGCGCTACTTTCACGTAATGCGCCTCGGCCAAAGCCGCGATCTTGCGCATCTCGGTCAGGCCGCCGCAGACGCAGATGTCCGGCTGGATGATGGTCGCCGCCTGCTTCTCCAGCAGCTCGCGAAAGCCGAAGGACGTGTAGAGCATCTCGCCGGTGGCGACGGCCACAGGAGATTTCTGCGCGAACCAGGCCATGGCGTCGATGTTCTCCGGCCGCAGCGGCTCCTCGAAGAAGAACGGCTGCGAGGGCGCCACCGCCGCTGCCATTTCCAGGGCGCGGGCCGGTTCAAAGATCTTCGCGTGGGGGTCAAGCCCGATATCCACGTCCGGGCCCACCGCTTCACGCACCGCCGCGATGCGCTCACCGGCCGCGGCTACCACGGCGTTCCACGACATCTGGCTCGCGTTGGGCGGATGCGGCGCCATCTTGAGCGCGGTGTAGCCGTACTTTGCTACGAGCGTCTTCGCGTTCTCCGCGCAGTCCTCCGGTGTCGCCCCGCCGCAACCCTGGTAGACGCGAATGCGGTCGCGGCATTTGCCGCCGAGCAAGCGGTACACCGGCTGACCCGCCGCCTTGCCGCTGATGTCCCACAGGGCATGGTCAATGCCGCTGATGGCGGCGTTAATCACCGAGCCGCCGGGGAAGCGCGAGTGTACGTACATGTGGTACCAGATGGCGTTGATGTCGCGGGGGTCTTTGCCCACGATCCAATCGGCAAAGTCGTCAATGGCCGCCGCCACCGCCCGGTTGGGCCCCACCGGATACGCTTCGCCGATGCCGCTAATCCCTTCGGATGTGTTGATCTTCACAATGAGCACGTCGCGCGATGTAATCGGCGCGGCAAAGGTCTCGACTGAGGTGATCTTCATGCGGCTTACTCCTGCGATTTGCGAGGCTCAGTAAATGGGGTAATGCTCTTGCGCTAAGACCCTAACCCCCGTATCATCCGCTACTGCCTAGCGGCGTACGAGGCAGGTTCTAACCCTCTCCCACGGGGAGAGGGAATTATCCGGCGGAGGACAAGGCCCGCGCTGCGGCTAGAGAAGAATGCCTACCCGCGCTCGCATACGGAGCGCTTGCCACCCTGTCGCATGGGTTGCCTCGTTGAAGCAGAAACCGTTCGTCAAGCGCACACCGGATGGTCGGCGGACCAGCGGTTGAAGTTCTTGGTGGTGGAAGCGGCCAGTTTCGGGCGAGCGTCTTCCCACATTTGGGTCCACGTGCCGGCGTCGCGCAGTTCCGATTCAGGATTGGCGCGACTGCGTGCCACGAAATCCGGGAAAACCGGGCGGCCGGTGGGCTGGCCGATAGGCTGGTAGCGCAGGTCGAAACTCCAGCGCACCTGGTCCTTGGTCTTGTTGTCGTAAGAGCAATGCATGGTCTTGCGGTGCATGAGCAAGATGCTGCCGGCTTTCATGGGCAGGGGAATGGCGTTATCTATGTCAATCAGCTTTTCCGGAATCCAGACACCGCCGACGCCCGGGCAGTGTACCGCGAGTTCCTCTTCGCGGTGGGAGTAGGGCACGGCGTACATGCAGCTATTCTCGATGGTGGCGTCGTTCAAGGGCAGCCATACCGTGAGCATTTCGGTCTCGTCGGCCTCTTCCACCACCACGCCGTTGTCCTGGTGCCAGGGCACGGCCACGGAAAGATTACTCGGATTCTCCACGTGGACGACGTGCCGCGGCAGCTTCATGCGGACGTGCTGCACGGGGTTGGAGAGGATTTCAGGCCCAACCACGCTCTCGGCGCAGTCGAGCAAGCGCGGGTTAGTAAGCAGATTGAAGACGGCCGGCCCGGTGTGCATGGGCGCATCGGCCCCCTCGGACTTTTGAGGCAGTGAGATATCGAAAGGCTGGGCGAAAATCTGGCCGCTCTCATCGCACACCTGAATGAGGCGTTGGTCGAACGGCAGATCGGCGTAGGCCGATGAGAGTATGCCCTCCGCGAAGAGATCGTGGGCGATGCCGTCCAACACCTCGCCGTATTCCGCCATCACCGGCGCCAGGTCTTCCTCGGGATCGAGGACGTTTTCCACGACCACGTACCCCTGTTCACTGAGTTGATCGAGTTGCGCTTGCGTCAGGCCGGCCATTTCTTGCTGCTCCTAGAGTTCACATGCGAACCGTATGTATGTGCAGTTGCTGTTGATGCCTACGTTCAACGCTCTTGCCTTTTTAATCACCGTCCTGTATCAAAATAATACATCTAGAGCACACAAGGCAAGCCCCCAAGGGATAGCTGGGAGCGGGGGACAAGCCTCCGTGCTACAGATTTGGAAAGACGAAATCCTATCCGTCATTCCCGCGAAAGCGAGAACCGTTCTTCAGGACTTACCCAGTCCTTCTTCGAAGCAGAGGAGCGCCTACACGTAACGCCCAAGTCTCGAACGCACAGAATTCATTGTGCAGAAGTAAGCCACGGCATTCAATCAGCCTAGGCACATACGGGATGGTCGGCGGACCAGCGGTTGAACTTCTGCTTAGCCGAAGCAGCCAGCCGAACGCGCGTGTCTGCCCAGAGCTGTGCCCATGCCGCTGGGTCGCGGACTTCTGACTCCGGGTTGGCGCGGCTGCGGGCCACGAAATCGGGGAAGAGCGGGCGGCCCGAGGGTTGCCCGCTCGGCTGGTAGCGCAGGTCGAAACTCCAGCGCACCTCGTCTTTGGTCTTATTGTCATACGAGCAGTGCATGGTCCGGCGGTGCATGAAGAGCACGCTGCCGGCCTGCATAGGCAGCGGCACGGCTTTCGCCTCGTCCATCTGGCTCTCCGGAATGCTCAGTCCGCCCGTGCCCGGGCAGTGTACGGCAAGGCCGTCCCGGTGCGAGTACGGCACCACGTTCAGGCAGCTATTTTCGAGGGTGGCATCGTTCAAGGGCAGCCAGACGGTAAGCATTTCGGTTTCGTCCGCCTCTTCCACCACCACACCGTTGTCCTGGTGCCAGGGCGTGGGACCGGCAAGGCCGTTTCGCCCCTCCGGGTGTCTCACTTGGGTCGGCAATTTCATGCGCACGTGCTGAATGGGATTGGATGAGATTTCCGGCCCCATGATGCTCTCGACGCAATCGAGCAGGCGCGCATTCACGAGCAGATAGAAAACGGCTGCGCCCGTGTGCATCGGCGCGTCGGCGCGCTCGGCGCTCTGCGGGAGTGAGATGTCGAACGGCTGGGTAAAGAGCTGGCGGCTTTCGTCGCAGACCTGAATCAGACGCTGGTCGAACGGTAGTTCGGCATAGGTGGAGGATATTACGCCCTCGGCATGGAGGCCGCGGGCGATGCCGTCCAGCACGTCGCCGTATTCCGCCATCACCGGCGCCAGGTCTTCCGCCGGATCGAGCACGTTTTCTGCGACAACGTACCCCTGCTCCGCGAACTGTTCGAGTTGCGCTTGCGTGAGACCGGCCATTGCTTGCTACTCCTCGTCTACCACAAAAGGCGATTGATCGCGTAAATCCGACTGCAATCGACAATGCGCGAGTGCGTGTCCTGCGCGGTTGTCTTTCAAGATAGTACAACCATAGCATTATGGATAAGCTCTTGGGTAGCTATGACGGGCGGAAGATGTATTCTTTACAGGGAGTGAGCAGAACGCAGAGCCTGCCCCGTACTCGATACAGCGTATCGACACGATACGGGGTTGCAAACGTGTGCTGAGCACTGCGGCAGGCTCAGCACAGGCTCTGTCGAAGGGCCTGCGCTACCGGAATTGCGGGCTTGTGCTGAGCGGTGGCGCAAGGTTTGGGGATTTGTGTGAGAGAAATGCGGAATGCTGATGCTTGTTCGCACCCCGGCCGCATAAGGGCACTACAATAGGAGCAGTCAGTGAAAGCGGAGCGATGCCGTGCACACCGTAGGTCACCGGTTTAGGAAAGTGGTTGGCTGTCTCGTGGTCGCCGCGCTGGCAGTTGCCTGCGGTGGCGATGGGGGTATCCCTGCTACCGGAGCTGCAAGCGGGCCGTCCGTGCGCGCCGGTGTCGGCACGTCCGTCGATGACGAGGAGGAGGCATTGGCAGCGGTGCAGGCGCACTTGGCCCGGATTACTGCGTGCCAGGCCGCGCGCACCCGCTTTCAAGAGGACTTCGCCCGCGGTAAGTTCGCAGCGCGCCGGTCCACTAGGTACTATCTTTACTCGCAGAGTCCGGTGTGGGAGGTGGAGTTGGAGACCGATTTCCATATCCCCTACGTCAGTTGGTATGTGGAGCAGACCGACGGCAGGGTGCTGGCAAGTATCAGCGCGGCGACGTACTATGAGTCTCCGCTCTCGTTCATGTGCCGTTAGTACCGCTTCTAAATGGATTTGACAGATAACTCGGCACCAAGCTTGTCCCCTCTCCCCGAGGGAGAGGGCTAGGGGGTGTCGTCAAAGTCAGTTAGTGCTGGTAAGCTGAGGATGTAATCACTGTAGCAGGACGGGAGCTATGTCAGCAATGGTCGCAGCGCCGGCGCACCGTCGCCACGATATTTCAGACCGGGCGTGGGGGATTTTGGAGCCGCTTCTGCCCGGTGGCGCGGGCAAGACGGGTCGTCCGGCTCAGGACAACCGCCGTTTCATCAACGCCGTGTTCTGGATTTTGCGCACTGGCGCTCCCTGGCGCGACTTGCCACCGGACTACGGGGACTGGAAGAA
>JAAXIC010000021.1 GCA_012270555.1 Chloroflexota bacterium | reverse complement strand
GGACACGAGCTCTTTTACAGCATCTTAATCGCGACAGGTAGTCGAACGACCCGCAGAAATACGCAGTCGCCCCGCGAGGCTTTCCGCCCAACTTGGGAAACTTGAACGGCATGCGCCATTTCTTTGCACTAACATGAACGATTGTATTTTCTGTACTATAAACTTATGACGAAGTGATGCCGCATGCCGAGGTGAATTACTGTGAGGCGGATGTGGTCGCAAGCCAAGGAGGGTCTTTGCACGCTCTCGGCTGCAAGGCGAGTAAACCTCCCTCCCCCGGAGGAAAGGATCGGGGTGAGGGGAGATCGATGTCGGACGAGCCCAATGCCATTGGTTAGGCAAAGATTCGCAAGGATTGCCGTAGGGCTAGCCATCCTAGCGAGTATGCTATTCCTTGCGCAGTGCGGCGAGGCGATGCAAGCGCCAGCGACCGGCAAAGCTCCGGAAGCGCCCCGCGACGCAACGCCGTTGGCAGAGCCGACCGCGCAGATCACGTGGGTCTCTTGCCTGCCGCCGCAAATGGAAGCGCTTGCGATGCCTGCGCACTTGTGTCCCTCCCCAGCGCCGGGGCAGTTTATGTTGACCATTACCGACCAGGAATTGACACCGAAAGTCAGAGAAGCAATCGCGTCAAGTGACGATGAAGGGGAATTAACCGACGTTGCGCTTGTCTTCGAGCAGGACGCCTTCACCATTCGAGGGAGGCTTGTGCGCCCATTTAGCGCCTCGATCCAGGTGAGCGGGAAACTTGTCGTGCGCAACGGCAGAATAGAGGTCGACAACGTAAAGGGGAGATTTGGCATCTTCTCCGTGCCGGCGTGGTACATCGCGGAGGCCACCGCTGAGGTGAATGAAAAGCTCGATACATGGTTCAGGACGGAGTACGGGATACGCGTAACGAACGTCGAGATTGTGCCGGGAGAGCTACGCCTTACCGGCGAAGCTCTGCGCAAGCAGGAATAGACAGCGTGTCGCCGCCCACCTGCGCGGACGCAGTGTTTCGCCTGCTCCTCTGTTGGTGGAGTTCAGCGGGTCTCAAGAAGGTGAAAAGGTAATGGGCTAACCGTGCCTGAGCTTCCTGAAGTCGAGACCATTCGCCGCAGCTTGGTGCCGCACCTCCACGACGACGTGATTGCCGCGGTGCCGCTGCTCGATCCTCACGCCGTCGCGGAGCCAGAGCCGGACGCGATTGCTGCGCTACTGCCGGGCCAGTGCATCACCGCCATCAACCGCCGCGCGAAATTCCTGGTGTTTGTGCTCGATGCGCTAAATCTGGTCGTGCACCTGCGCATGAGCGGGCGGCTCAAGCTCACGAAGCCGGTGGAAGACATCCGCCACCTGCGCGCGCAGTGGAATCTCGCGTCCGGCCACGTGCTCTGCTTCTACGACCTGCGCCGGTTCGGACGGATTTGGCTGGCGGATGATGCCCGCCTGGCAGAGCTCTTTGCTCCGCTTGGACCCGAGCCGTTCGATCCGGCGCTGACGGTCGACGTCTTGAGCGAACGACTGGCACGCCGCACCACCTCGTTAAAATCCCTCTTGCTCAACCAGCACTTCCTCGCGGGCTTGGGCAACATCTACGTTGACGAAGTGCTCTTTGCCTGCAAGCTGCATCCGCGCATGCCGGCCGATTCGCTCGACGAAAAGCAAGTCGCCGCACTCCTTGACACTACGCGGCACATTCTCCGAACGGCAATCGCAAACGGCGGCACGACCTTCGACGCCGTCTACAGCGACGCTGAAGGGAAGCCCGGCCGGTACCGGGAGCTTCTAAAGGTCTACCGCCGCGCAGGTGAACCCTGCCTCGACTGCGGCACGCCCATCGAGCGCATCGTCGTGGCGCAACGCGGCACTCACATTTGTCCGCGCTGTCAACGCTAGAGGCCCCGTCCACTCATTCAGAAGCACACTCGGCTAAGTCAGGGGTCATCGAACAAGGGACTCCTTAGCGGTTTTCGCTCCTCTACCGCATTGACCTGCTCTCACTGCCGGAGCAAGCCTCGACGGTTTCTCCGGTTTGGGATGGTTTGACCCATCAAGCGGCTCGTGCTAAGATGCACATTAACGTAAACGTGCAAGTTGCAGGTTCAGATTGCGAGACTCCTTGAGAAAAGAGAGTGCCCAGCGCGACGCGAGGTTGAGAAAGAGAGGTTCAGAGTAGCCGAACATGGATACGCTGCGGCGGCTTTTCCTCTACACGTGGCGCTATCGCAAGCTCGCCTTTCTGGCGTATGGCGCCTTGTTGAGCACCACCCTACTCAGTCTCGTCATTCCGCGCTTGATCGGCGGCGTCGTTGACGAGGCACTGGGCGGAGAGCAAGGACAAGCCGATGTGGGCGGCGCGGCAGCGAGCGTGGAAACGCTCCTCTCTCTCGACCCGGTTGAGATTCTCTTCCTCTTTGCCGGTTTCATTCTGGTCGCTACGCTGGTTAAAGGCATCTTCACGTTTTCCCAGGTCTTTGTTGGCGAATATCTTTCGCAGCGCGTGTGCTTCGACCTGCGCAACCGCATCTTCAATCAGTACCAACGCCTCTCATTTGCCTACCACGATCGCTCGCAGACCGGACAGCTCATGTCACGCGCCACAAGCGACGTGGAGCAGATCCGCTTCTTCGTCTCACAGGGCCTGATCAATGGGGCCTCGATGCTACTGACCTTCGTGGCTATCTTGGCGGTCCTCTTGTTGATGAACTGGCAACTGGCCCTGCTCTCGCTTGCCACGATGCCGGTGCTGTTCGTGATCGCGTTGCTCTTCGCCCGCCAGTTGCGGCCGATGTTCAGCCTAGTGCAACAGGAAACCGCGGAACTCAGCACCGTCTTGCAGGAAGACCTTTCCGGCATGCGCGTGGTGCGGGCGTTTGCCCAGGAAGACCGCGAGACGGATAAATTCCTGTTTCGGAGCGACAAGCTGGCGGTGGCAACGTCCCGCACGATGGAGCTCTTCGCCATGCGCAATCCCTTGTTGCAGTTCATCGCCGGTATCGGCACCACGGCCGTGGTCTGGTACGGCGGGCTGCAGGTGATAGCGGGCGGTATGAGTATTGGCATGCTCGTCACCTTTACCGGCTACCTCATGTTGTTGCAACGTCCGATCCGTATGTTGGGCATGACGATCAATACATACGCCCGGGCGGTCGCGGCGGGAGAGCGCATCTTCGAAATCCTGGACACGCAATCGGAAATTGAGGAAAGGCCCGACGCCATCGACGTGGCTACCGTAGCCGGCAACGTCAAGTTCGAGGGGGTTTCCTATACAGCCAGCGGCCTGCCCGTGCTGAATGACATCCACATCGAGGCCAAGGCCGGAGAGGTGGTTGGCATCGTCGGGAGCACGGGGTCGGGCAAGAGCACCATCATCAACCTGCTGCCCCGCTTCTACGACGTGTCCGCGGGCAAGATCACCGTGGACGGCTACGACATCCGTGACCTTACTTTTCGCGCGCTGCGCCAGCACATCGGCCTCGTGGCACAGGAGACCTTCTTATTTGCGGCATCCATACGCGAAAATATCTCCTACGGTCGACCGGACGCGACGGAGGAGGGCGTGATCGCGGCGGCCAAAGCGGCGCAAGCGCATGAATTCATCAGCCAATTGCCGGACGGTTATGACACGCACGTCGGCGAGCGCGGCGTAACGCTGTCCGGCGGCCAGAAGCAGCGCGTGGCGATTGCCCGCGCTCTACTGCTCGATCCCCGGGTACTCGTACTCGACGAATCCACCTCGGCCGTAGACACCCGCACGGAAGCAGCGCTCCAAATTGCGCTGAAAGCCCTCATGCGTGGACGCACGACCTTCATCATCGCCCAACGCGTTTCCAGCGTGCGCGAGGCTAACGAAATTGTCGTGCTCGATGAAGGACGCATCGTGCAGCGCGGCACACACGAAGAGCTGGTTACCCAAGAGGGCCTCTACCGCGACATGTACGTGTATCAACTGCAGGAACAAGAGGAGCACATGGCACGACAACGGGCGGCCCAGGCGGCCGGCGGCTCTGCAGAAGGGGCGCTTGTTGGCGTTGACGGTGGGGAAGCAGGCGGGAGTAACGGTAGATGATCAGTGGTGGCTTCGACATGGGGGGCTTTGGCTCCCGTGGCAGCGGAGGTTTCAGTTCCCGGGGCAGCTTCGGCTCTCGCGGCAGCAGTTGGCGTGGTGGCGGTGGCGACGATAGCGTGGAAGTCGGCCCCGACACGAAGGCGTTCGACCAAGACGTTGCGCGCCGCATGTTGCCCTATCTGAAGCCCCACGTGGGACAGCTTGTGGTGGCCGCGTTTCTCGTCGTGGTCACGTCCTGCGCCACCATAGCCGGGCCCCTCTTGATTAAGATCGCCATCGATGACGGCATCGACAAAAAAGACCCGCGCCTCCTGGCGTTTGCGGCTGTCCTCTATCTGCTGAGCTTGGTCGTGATGGGCGTGTCGTCGTATACCCACGGCGCCATGATTGCGGCAATTTCGCAGCGCATGCTCCACTCGTTGCGCGTGCGCGTCGTAGAACACCTCCAGAAGCTCTCGTTTCGCTATCTCGACAACAACGAAATCGGCGTCATCATTGCCCGCGTGACTAGTGACGTCAATGCGCTCAACAATGCCTTTTCCCAAGGCACCATGACACTGGTTGCCGACTTTCTCGTGCTCGTGCTCATCCTGGGCGCGATGTTGCTGCTGGATCCGGCCCTCTCGCTTGTCACGTTCGTCGTGTTGCCGATCATGTACCTGATAACGCGGGTATTCAGCGGACAAGCCCGCCAGCGTTACCGGGAAGTGCGCCATCGCGTAGGCATGGTGTATGCAAATTTGCAGGAGAACATCAGCGGTGTCCGCGTTGCCCAGTCATTCACGCGCGAAGACCTGAACTATCGGCAATTTCAAGGCACGAACCGTGAAAACTTGGATGCGTCGATGCGCGCGGCGCGGGTGATGGCGGCATTTCCCCCGGCCGTTGAATTGGTCACGGCGCTGGCTATCGGCATCGTCATCGTCTACGGGGGCTACCGCGTGATCAACGAGGCGATTAGCATCGGGGTGCTGGTAGCCTTCTTGTCATACGTCCAGCAGTTCTTCATGCCCATTCGCGAAATGTCGCAGTGGTACACCAATCTCCAGCAGGCCATGGCGGGTGGAGAGCGCATCTTCCAACTCCTCGACACCGACCCGGAAATCGTTGACAAGCCGGACGCGTCCGCGCTGCCTGTGGTAAACGGTCACGTGCGCTTCGAGGACGTGACGTTCGGCTACGACCCTGAGCAGCCGGTGCTTTTGGACATTAATCTGGAGGCTAAGCCCGGGGAGACAATTGCGCTCGTGGGTCCCACAGGCGCGGGCAAGACCTCCATCGTCAACCTCCTCATGCGCTTCTATGACGTGCAGGAAGGGCGGATAACAATCGACGGCCACGATCTGCGCGACGTACAGATTCAGTCACTGCGCCGACAAGTGGGGATGGTGCTGCAGGATAGCTTCCTCTTTTCCGGCACGATTTTGGAGAACATCCGCTACGGCAAGCCCGACGCCAGCATGGAGGAGGTCGAGGCAGCCGTGCAAGCAGTGGGCATAGAGGGGTTCATCCGCCGCCTGCCGGACGGCTACAATACGGCGGTGATGGAGCGCGGCGGACGGCTTTCCGTGGGACAACGGCAGTTGATCTGCTTCGCGCGCGCCTTGCTCATCGATCCGCACATTCTCATTCTCGATGAGGCGACGAGCAGTGTGGACGCGCATACGGAAATGCTCATCCAACGGGCGTTGGCCACGCTGTTAGAGGGCCGCACGGCATTCGTCATTGCCCACCGCCTGTCCACCATCAAGAATGCAGACAACATTCTCGTGCTGCGGGACGGCAGGATCGTAGAGCGCGGCGCGCATGACGAGTTGCTGGCGGCACAGGGCTTCTACGCCGAACTCTACACTACCGGTGTATCCGCGGGTATGGAGGGCGAGGAAGCCGCCGCGAAGCCAAGTGCGGTTCCATCCACGTAGATGCGCTCATTTATCACGACCGCACTGTAACGCTGCCCTCTAGCAATTCCCGTGCGGCCCAGAGAGCCTCACCCCAGCTTTCTTATGCTACTGCTTCTCTCAGACGGCCTCGAGAACCCTCGCGTTTGCTTACAGCCGAGGGGTGGTCATTAGTGCGATCCCTTGTATCGTACAGATGACCCGCTGCAAGAGTCTTTCGACAGCAAGTGAAAAAGCAACATCTCAGCCGCGTGCAATAGACTGACGGATTGACTACGGCGCTTGGGAAATGCATCCGTTTGGCACACAGAACGGTATGTTATAATGAGCGTGGTGACTGCACAGTGAACCTTAAATCTAAGTTGCCTTTTCAGAGCGTCTAACGCAGGAAAAGCACATATGGACAGTAAGTGGTTGAAGAACGGTTTTGTCTATCTGGTCATTACGGTTGCGATTTTGGCCATAATCTTTACGCTGTTTGCTCCCGAAACCCGCGAGAATACGACAGTCTCTCTGACTGAGTTCATGGCCACCGTGCAGGATGCGGCGCTGAATGAACAGTATCCAAGCGTTATCGTAACGGACAACCATCTGGTAGCCGAGATCGAAGATAGGCGTATCACCGCGCGCAAGACCGATCAGATGGACATTCTCGAGGCATTGCGTGACGACGGCGTGCCTTACGACAAGATCAAGGTAACGGTGCGCGAGCCCAGCCAGTTCAGCAATCTTCTCCCCATCCTCGGCACGTTCCTCCCCATCGTCATCTTTGGCGGCATCTTGCTGCTCATGATGCGTCAGGCGCAGGGCACGAATAACCAAGCCCTCTCTTTCGGCAAGAGCAAGGCGAGAGTCTTCAAGAGCAATAAGCCGACCATCACGTTTGCGGAAGTGGCGGGCGTGGAGGAAGCGAAAGAAGAACTGCAGGAAGTTGTCGCCTTCCTCAAGTATCCGGAGCGCTTCCAGGCGTTGGGCGCGCAGATTCCCAAAGGCGTGCTGCTCGTTGGACCGCCCGGAACCGGCAAGACGCACATTTCTCGCGCCGTTGCCGGTGAGGCGGGCGTGCCCTTCTTCAGCATCAGCGGTTCCGAATTCGTCGAGATGTTCGTCGGCGTCGGCGCCTCGCGCGTGCGTGACTTGTTCGACCAAGCCAAGCGCAACGCGCCCTGCATCGTCTTTGTTGACGAAATCGATGCCGTGGGACGGCAGCGCGGCGCGGGCTTGGGCGGCAGCCACGATGAGCGCGAGCAAACGCTCAATCAGATTCTGGTTGAGATGGACGGCTTCGAGAGCAATACCAGCGTCATCGTCTTGGCGGCGACGAACCGCCCGGACGTGCTCGACCCCGCGCTCTTGCGTCCGGGCCGCTTCGACCGGCAGGTGGTCCTCGACAGCCCCGACGTGAAGGGCCGCGAGCACATTCTGCAACTGTACAGCAAGGATAAGCCGCTGGCGGATGACCTTGACTTGGAAACCATCGCCCGCCAGACACCGGGCTTCTCCGGCGCTGATTTGAAAAATCTGCTCAATGAAGCGGCGTTGCTGGCCGCGCGGCGCAACAAGAAGGCCATCAGCCAAGCAGAGGTTGAAGAGGCGGTCGAGCGTGTCCTCGCCGGCCCGGAACGACGCAGTCGCATCATCAGCGAACGCGAGAAGAAAGTCACGGCGTACCACGAGGTGGGTCACGCCCTCGTGGCGCAATTGCTGCCCGACGTCGACCCGGTGCACAAGATTTCTATCGTGGCGCGCGGGCGCGCCGGCGGGTACACGCGTGTCCTCCCGCCGGAAGACCGCCACCTCTGGACACGCTCGCAGTTCCGGCAGCAAATGGCCTTTGCCCTCGGCGGCTACGCTGCGGAAGTGCTGGTGTTTGGCGAAATGACTACCGGAGCCTCTAACGATATCGAGATGGCCACATCCCTGGCGCGGCGCATGGTGATGGAGTACGGCATGAGCGAAAAGCTCGGCCCGCGTGCCTTCGGCCGCAAAGAGGAGTTGATCTTCTTGGGCCGCGACATCCAGGAGCAACGGAACTATAGCGAGGCCGTGGCCCAGGACATCGACGGCGAGGTGGAAGGCCTGATCCAAGAGGCCCACGACAGGGCTTCGGGCCTGCTCACGCAGCACAGAGAAAAGCTGGTGGAAATTGCCGATACGTTGATGGAAGTAGAGACATTCGACGGCAAGGCATTCAGCGATTTCTTCGTGGAGAAGCCGGAGCCCACCGATGACGTGGACACCCAGGCGGCCAGCACCTTAGTGGAGGACGAAGACCAGCAGCCGACCTCACCACCGTCCGACAGCGACGAGGGCACGGAAAAGCCCCGTACCCGTCCGTATCCCGGCATGGCGACGTAGCTTACCTAGGCACAACCGCAGCATCGTTACCACCCGTGCGCTGAGTTATGTGAGCGTCATTCCAGAAAAAAGCCTGCCCCGTACCCGATACGAAGTATCGACTGATTCGAGGCAGGAATCCAAAGGCAGGTCCCCCGAACACGCCCATCGGTGCAGGAGACGAGAGATGGCAAGGGCAGAGGAACGTATCAGCAGGCTTGAAGGCGCCTATGAGCAGGTGGACCGGCGGCTGGAATCCCTTGAGATCTCTGTCAATATTTTGAGGGATGAGATGAACCAGCGGTTTGATGCTGTAAACCAGCAGTTTGACACTATGAACCAACGGTTTGACACTATGAACCAACGGTTTGACACCCTGAGTCGTCAACTGTGGATTGCCTTGGCTGGCGCCTGGCTCACCTTGGCTGCGGGAATCGTCACCGGACTGATCTTGCTTGTGCTAAGCGGTGGATGATATATGGGAGAGGATTCATCCTCTCCCCGAACCGCGCTCTCCCCCTGGATATTTGGCATAAGCGAGGTTATCCTTCTCTCTATCGTGGTAACAGTCGTCCCTGTGGCGCTGAGATAGATCGAGGTTTCTAAGAAGAGACTCCGCTGAACGGCGTCATTTTACTCCTGCATGTGTTTCAAGAGAGAAGGGTCGGAACGGATTCAAGCAGACACCTGTCCGGCTAGTGCTTGAAGAGAAGTGACCATCTGCTCGCATGTGCCGGGAGCCAGCATGGTGCTGCTTGGTTCATATCCCCCACGCTCCGCTTCTGCACGCGGAGGGATGTAGTTCACATAGCCGTTGGTGCAGGAAGAAACGAAGCATCCCTGCCAGCCTTGTTCCTCTGCCCAGTTGGCGAGTTCAATTCCCGTTGCCGCGAAAACTTCCGCCGGGGACGTTAGCACGAGGATATCGCCCACCCGCAGGGCCTGCAGCGTTATCCCCGTGCGCTCGCGTTTCAAGTCGGTTTGGGGGGTCTCCAGGTCGCCCCACTTCAGTTGGTAGCGCAGGAACGCGCACTCCTGATAGACAGCCCAGCGCTCTTGGATGTCTTCCCTGCCGCGAGCGGGCAATTTTGCCAGATCCCTTAAGTCTTGTTCCAGGCTCGCTAGCCGCGCTTGCTGTACTCCGCGACTCTGGTAGGGCTTCAGGGGCATTTCGACCTGCTGCATTGCTGCACCGATGAAGTGCGGCCCGGCGATTCCTTGTAAGTTGCCGGCTGCCTTTTGCAAGGCTCTGCCAAATTGCGCTCCTACCCGCTGTACTTCGGCATAGGTGGGTTCGCGATAGCGCGGCCGCACGTCGCCGCTGCAACCCTGCAGAAAGAGGGCCATACCGCCCAACTCGCGCTCAGTGAGGTCAACGAGTTGACCGGGAAAGTCGGCGCACGTGTGGCGGTCGTTAAAGCTGTGGGTAACCGGATGGCACGCGGCGCTCACAATGCTGGCTAGCGTCGCATTCCCGGCGCCTTCGAAAACCAGCAGACGCAACTGGTCGTCTACTATGCGGTCGGGGATAATCGGACCACTCGCCAGACCCAACTGCTCGCGCGTTGCGCCAAGAGAACTGCACAACCGCTCAGCGATTCCATTCCACCGCGGTTCCGCGCCAATAAGCATACAGACGCTGTCGGGCAGCACGATCCGGCGGTTATAGGCGACACTCCCATAGCTCGCGGTTGCGTAGCGAATGCGCGAGACGGGTTCCAGACCCTGGCACGCATGATAGACCGCGGAGACGACGAGATCATAAAGGATCTCCTGCCAGGGCGAAGGCGGTGCGCCAAATGGCTTCAGCAGCGAGTTATTCGAGTGATTGTGGGTGCAGGCAATGGTGACGTTAGACGCTGGAATCTGGCAATGTTCAGTGATGCGAGACACGACCTCCTGGTACTGGTCGTTGCGCATGGTGCAAATGTCAAGCGAGACGACTGCCAAACGGGTCTCGCCCTGCTCAAACACAATTGCCCGTGCCCAGCAATCATCATGCCGGCCGTCGACGACCACCGGTCCGAATCCACCGCTGTAAGCCAGGGGCAAAGGCACGCCTGATGGCGGATTGATGCGCTCGGCCCCAATTCCAATAGAAAGGCTTGCTTCTTGCTGGACTGCCAATGGAGCGCTCCTGCGGCTAATCGCCGCCCGGAATTTAAGTAGTGCTCAAATCGAGCATGGATAGGGTGGATCGAATTAATGCCGTACGATAGCAATTCTGGTAGAACCTGATCCAATGAGTATAGTTGGCCAAGAATACACTTCACGTATTAGCAAAGACTGAAGCCGCGAAGACGGAAGCCGAACCCCATGCCAGGGCGAGCTTTCGCGGGTATGACGAATTCTGCAAAATCAATCCAGTGAGGACGATAGATGGCTGACCTCAGTTCGCACGTAGGGGCACGATATATCGTGCCCCTACGTTGTCCAACTGCCGACGGTCAGAGCCCCACGGGTTGATTGCCGACTGGTGCGATGGGAACCGATTTGTCCCAGCGCCGCATCTGTCGCTGCAGCCCCTTACTTGTCACCGAGTGTCGCGTTGATGAGGTCAGCAGCCCAGCGGGCATACTCCGCGCCGGTGAGATTGCCGGCGAGGAACTCGCGGTATTGACCGTTGATGTCACCGGAGATGTCGCCGTACTCCGTAAACGTCCAGAGTCCCCAGCCGGCCGGCTTTGTCGTGCGCGAGTGGAGCAGGAACGCTCGGGGATCCACGCCCAGGCTGTTCTTGTAGCCCTCTTGCGCCAACGTGGACGCGTTGTCATCCAGGAGAGGAGAAACAACGTGGCCTGCCGACGGCGGGTAGCGACCACCGTTCTCCGGCTTGAGGAGCCACTTGAAGAGCTCCCATGCCAGGTCATTGTTGTCGGCGCCGTCGTCAGCCATCTGCAGCGGGTGCGTCCACGTGCGGCCTGATTGGCTCGGTCCCTCGCCGGAATACGGCATTGTCGCCAGCGCCCACGTGAAGGGCGCATCGCGGAACGACGTGCACGTAAGCTGCATGGCCACCTTGCCGGACATGAAGACGTTGCCGCTCTGGCCGCCCATAGCCGCCGCACGCTCGTCCGCATTCGGCGTTACGCGGTGCTTATCGCCGAAGTCGCGCCACCATTCCAAGGCACTGATGAACTCAGGCGTATCGATGGTTGCGCGCTTGGCCTCCGAGTCCCACGGTCCCACACCCCAGAAGGTGCCGGTGCCGATGCCGCCGCCGTTTGAGCACGTAATGCCGCCGCCGTGCCCGAATTGCGTGCGATCTTCATTGGTGAGTTGATTAGACAGGTCCAGGAATGCCTCCATGTTCCAGTCGGTGTCGTTCAGGTCTACGGGCAATGGATTGATACCGGCCGCCTCGAAGATCTCAACATTGTACGCCGTCGCGTCCACCGACATGGTGATGGGCATGCCCAGGATTCTGCCTTCCACGGTCCACATATTGATGGCCGGTGCGGCAAAGGTTGCAGCCGTGTCTATCTTGTCCCGGGAAAAGAGCGGTGCCAGGTCAATCGTTACGCCGGTCTCATATGTGGTGAGGACCGCGCTCCAGCCATTCTCCATGATGTTGATGGGATCGCCGGCCGCCTGTGCCGCGTAAAACTTCGTCCGCACCTCGCCCCAGCCACCGGAGGGCACCAGGTCGATAGCAATGTTGGGCATTTCATCTGAAAAGTCTGCGAGAATTGGCTCCAGTACCGGCCGCGTGGTCGGCTTCTCCGCCGAGATCATAGAAATCGTTACCGTTTCGGCCTGCGGCTCTGCCGTAGGCTCAGCTTGCGGCGCCTCTTCCTTGGTTTCAGCCTTGGGCGCTTCTTCTGTCATCACGGTAGCCTGACCGCAGGCTGCGGCAATAATTGCGCCCAACGCGCTTGCCCCCGCGCCGGCGAGCGCGGTGCGCCGCGTGACTTTCATCGAGCGTACAAAACTCATCGCGAAATACCTCCACTTGTCTTGCGCTTACGACTGAGGAGGAATGCAAATGCTACGATCTCCCCAATGTAGCGGTGTTTTTGCTGTCACCCATATACTGATATAGAGTTATGCCTCTAGTCAAGACAGTGGGGCTAGGACTATCTGAAGGAAGCGCGGAAACGCGGGGAATGACGGCACCAAAAATGGGAGGTTGATCCGCTCTGTTGTCGCTTTGACTGCATGCAGTATGGACTTGGCATGGCTAGACTCGCATCCTTTATCTGCTACTATCTGGGCAAGCTTTCTTGCGCTAGCTTGATACAAGGTACGTGTAGCTGGCCTCGGCGCGAAGCCAACGTGATTTTGATCAATTCAATATGGAGAGCCCGATGAAACCGAGAGGCGTCGATTTCTTCTGCTACACCGTCAGCGACATCAGCAAGAGCGCGGACTTCTACGAGAACACGCTGGGACTGACACTCTATGCGTGGATCGGCACGGGGTGGGTGGAGTTCGTGATTGGTGACACGCCAACGGTGCTCGCGCTGCGGTCCGGTCGCGAGGAACAGGACGCGAATGGAGAGACTGGCGGAGGCGCCATCGCCATAGCAGTCGCTGATGTGCGGCGAGCCGTTGACGAATTGCGCGCCCAGCACGTGGAAGTGGTGCTGGAGCCTGGCGAACAGGCGACCTGTTACGCGGCCGGTATCGCCGACCCAGACGGCAACCTGATACTCCTCCACAACCGCAAAGATGGGACGGCGGGCTAGGCGCCACCAGCCGATGGCCGCCTCATCGCTCACATTCGCGCGCGAGAATCGAAGGCTTCCAAATCAGGAGACCTTTGCATAACCCCACCTTTAGGCAGGAGCACTCCCTCTCCCTGGGGAGAGGGTTGGGGTGAGGGGGTCTTCTCGCTTCAAGGATCCGTTATGATGTGTAGTGTCAAGACATATTAGAGCAGCTTCGGTCTGCTTGTACGGGCTTGCGGAGATTCACCCTCACCCCCGTATCGAGTACGGGGCAGGCTCTAGCCCTCTCCCGTCAAGGGAGAGGGAACTATTCCGTTACCGCTTGAGTTACACAAAGGTCTCAATCAGGTAGTCCGCGCGGCGCTCAGAGCGCGGCCATCATCTCTTGGTGGTAGGCGAATAACGCCGGAATGCCGCCGGTGTGTACCATGATCACCGGCTGATCGGCAGGTAGCTCGCCATTGCGCGCCATGCCGATGAGGCCGGACATCGTCTTACCGGTGTAGACCGGTTCGAGCAGCACGCCTTCAAGCTGGGCGGTGAGCCGGATGGCTTCCATGGCTTCGTCTGTCACCGCGCCGTAGCCCGCGCCAAGATAGTCTTCGGAGACATAGACTTCATCGGGTGAGAGGCCGCAGGGAATGTCAAGCTGTTCCGCCAGCATTTGGGAGCGTGCCGCCACGGTCTCACGTTGTTCGTCGGCGGGCTCTTTGATCGAGATGCCAACCACTTTCGTCGGCAGTCCCAACGCCTTGATGCCGGCGGCGAAGCCCGCGTGGGTCGTGCCGGAACCGGAAGTGATGAAGATGGTGCTCGGCGGCTGCGGCAGCGACGGCAGTTGCGTTGAGAGCTCCAACGCGCAACTCAAGTAGCCGCACATGGCCCGCAACGCAGGCTCGGGAAACTTGCTCGAAATGCGGTACGTCTTGCGCCCCTGCCTCTGAAGTTCGGCCTCAATGGGGTCGATACGATCTTGCAGATCGTCAATGTTCGTGTCTTCCAGCACGGTGACGTTGGCCCCGAAGATGTGATCGAGCAAGAGATTGCCCTGCACCTCGTTGTGGAGACCACCTGAAAGCACCAAGTGACAGTCAAGCCCCACTTTGGCGCAGGCGGCTGAGGCCTGGCGGCACTGGTTCGACTGGGTGTCAGCCCCCGCGACCACGGTATCGCAGCCCTGGGCCACCGCCGAACCAATTTGAAACTCCAGGTTGCGGGTCTTATTGCCACCAAGGGCCAGGCCGGTGAGGTCGTCGCGCTTTATGTAAATTGGCGGGCCGCCAACCGCATCGGATAGACGGGGACAGGCATCCAGCGGCGTCGGAAACGTGCCCAAATCGACGCGGGGTTGCTCTGCCAGCTTTGCCGCCAATTCATCTTGCGACAAGACGTGTGCGCTTTGTACGGCCATGGTGGTGCTCCCTTGCAGAATATGTAGGCTTTAGCGATTGAGTTCGTGTATCGGTCTAAACTGTCTCAGATTCACCGTCGTGTTCGCCGCGCTGCGCAGGTTACAAACCTGCGCTACCGGAGTCTGCAGGATTCCGCTGGAACCAAGCGGCGTATTGGCTTCAAGCGTTGCCTGGCGGCCTGCTCGGTCTCAGTGTAACGCGGTCAGTCTTTCCGTACCAGATAGCCCCGTATGTCATACGCGCCGGGCTGCTCGACCGGCAGCACGCCCTCCTCGATTGCCGAATCGAGAGGGTAATCCGTGATTTCCAGCGGGAAATTGACGATCCCCCGCGTGTAGGTGGACGCCGAAATAGCCAACAGTACTTCCAACGCTTGGCGGCCGTTTTGCGCATGGCCCCGGTGTTCGCGCCGCCCTTCGATCCACTCGATCAACTCTTTCGCTTGTAGGGCCTGGGCATTTGGCTCTTTGAAGGAGATTTCTTTGCTCCCATCACCCGTAAGCAGCCGTATCCCGTTGCTCACGGGGAAGATGCTGCCGTGGGAGCCGTAGACGATGCAGGGTTGCACGCGCCGGTCGTCGCCAATGTCCGATTCCAGCACCGCCCGCACGCCGCCGGCAATGCCGATGAGGGCTTGCGCGCGGTCCTCGATGCGCTGGGCGCGTTCGTAGCGGTCGGTGCGGCGCTCCACCGAGCCCATCACCCACTCAACCTTGGGGTCGCCAAGGATGTAACGCGCGTAATCAACGTTGTGTATGGAGCTGTTGGACAAGCCGCCGTTCTGCTGGATATAGAGAAACTCCACGCGGCCGATGGCGCCATCCTGGATGAGGCTGCGTATCGCGTTCGTCTGCGCGCGGAAGCGGCCCTGGTGGCCGATCACGAGCTTGGAACCATGCTCCTCGGCAGCGGCGATCATGGCGTCCGCCTCTCCCAACGTCCGCGCCATGGGCTTTTCGCAGATGATGCCGGGCACCTTGGCTTCAGCGGCGGCAATGGACATAGGCGCATGCAGACCCGGCCACGAGCACACGCTTGCGATATCTAAGTCTTCTTTTACCAGCAGTTCGTGGTAGTCCGCGTAGCCGTTGGGAATGTCATGCTCTGCTTGCAGTTCTGCCAGGGCCTTGGGATGAATGTCTGAAGCGGCCACCATCTCTACGTTGTCAAGCTCGGCATACGCCTGCGCGTGCGACTTGCCCATCCAACCGCAACCGATGATGCCAACGCGATACTTTTCCGCCATGGTTTACTCCTACCCATAAACAAGAGAATAGTGGCTCTATTGTACCGATTCTCGTGCGGAACCGGCAGCGACACTGAGTCTAGGTCATTGCGTGCAATGTACTTTTCCCAACGGCTAAGCTACCTGCTATCATGGTGTCCAAATTCGCGATAGGCGATAGAGCGTAGTCTTTGCACAAGAACGACAAGGAGTGTCTGCCATGGCAAGCACATTGCGAACAGGGGTTGTCGGCTGCGGAGGTCTTGGACCGAGCGAAGCCAAGATTTCGCACGAAATGGACGGTATCGAATTGGTGGGTGTGGTGGATGTCCACATGGAATCCGCTCAAGCGGTTGCGGATGAACTGGGCGTCAAGGCATTCACCGACCACCGCGATCTCCTCGCTGAAGGGCTCGATGCGGTTCTCGTCGTAACTCCCACGTCGACGCATCGGCAGATCTGCGTTGACGCGGCTGAAGCCGGTATCGCCGTCTTCTGCGAAAAGCCGATGGCGCTGCAACTCGACGATTGCGATGCCATGCTCGCCGCCGCCGACAAGGCGGGGGTGCCCCTGATGCTGGGCTTTGTGATGCGGTATTGGCCGATCTACGTCGAGGTGCACAAGCGGCTGCAAAACGGCGACATCGGCGACCTCAAACTGGCATGGTCGACGCGCCTGAGCGGACGCCCTCCCTTCGGCGTAGGTGAATGGCGTCTGAAGCGGGAGTTGGTCGGCGGCACATGGTCGTCGTCGGTGCACGAACTCGACCTGCTCCTCTGGATGGGCGGCCCGGTGGCTTCCGTGCACGGCAATGCCACGTTCGGCACGTTTGACAATACCGACGTCGAGGATACCTTCATTACGACGCTAAACTACGAAAACGGCGCTATCGGCTCGCTGCACAGCAGCCAGATCTACCCGGCGGGGGCGTCGAACTTCGGCCTGGCCGGCACCAAGGGCGCCATTCACATCAACCGGCACTCCGGTCCGACCCTGGTAACCCACGATGGCAAGCGCGAGGAAATCGAGACGGAACCCAGCAGTGTGGGCATGACCAACCAGCTTGCGGCGTTCTACGAATCTGCCCGCACCGGCGCCACGCCCATGCCCGACGGCCACGACGGCCGCCGCGCGTTGGAAGTGTGCTTGGCAACGTTTATGTCGGCTGAGCAAGGCGGGGATATACATCTGCCACTCTAGAAACGGACCCCCTGGCGAGAGCGTTTGCGCAGCGACCCTACATGGGCTGTGCTAAAATAGTAAGGCTACGGAATCGGTAGTCTGTTCAATCAGGACAGCGGATAGCGTGTGCACCTAAGACCGAATAAGGAGGTCTTGTATGCTTAGCGAAAAGCGCATTTCAAGAAGCCAGTTCTTGCGCGGCGGCGCTGCGTTGGTCGGTGGCTCGGCGTTGCTGGCGGCCTGCGCCCAGGCCGGGATGGCCCCTGCGGCCCCGGCTGATGGCGAGATGGCCGCTGAGGCTGAAAAGCCCGCGATGATGGAGACCACGGAAATCACCTTCCTGTGGCCCCACTATTCATCCGGCAAGAGCCGCTGGCTGGAGTGGATCATTGAGACGTACAACGGCAAAGAAACCGGTGTCCACGTAAACACCATGGACGTTGCCGGCTCCTTTGGCGGCAATCCCAGATCCAGACTCCTCGCCACGGTGGCGGGCGGCGCGGCGCCGGACTTGGGCTGGTTTGGCGTGGGCATCCACCCCTTTGCCGGCATCTTGTACGACGCCAACGTGCTCCTGAAGGGCATGGGTTACGACATGAGCCAGCTCAACCAGACGCTGGTGAACGGTCTGACGTGGCAGGGCAAGTTGATTGCCGCGCCCATCGGCATCAACACCACGGCGTGGTTCTACAACAAGGACCTCTTCGACAAAGCCGGCGTGCCGTATCCGCAGGATAGCGACACGTTCGAAGACCGCCTCGACGCGGCGCAGAAAGTGTCCGCCAGCCTGAGCACATCCGATGAGAAGATCTGGGGCGTGGCGACCGTACACTATGTCGCCTACTGGATCGCGGGCATGTATCAGGGCTTCATGGACGACTCCGGCACCGAGGTGACAGTAAACGGCCCGCTAGGGCTCGAGTCAGTCCAATGGTGGCGCGACAACTGGGCCAAGTATGAAGTGGGCCCGCGGCCTGAGGACTACAACCGCCAGGAGGACGCGCAGTTCTTCAATTCATTTGCCAACGGCAAAGTTGCCATGGCCGTGTACGGCACGTGGGGCTTGGAGCCGATCCGCCGCCACGAGGCCGGCGTGAACTTCGACATCGTCGAGCAGCCGACGGCGGTTGGCGGCGGCGAAGAAGGCAAAGGCGCATTCTTCGGCATCGAGGAGATATTCACGGTGGCCACCACCCAGAAGCTGGAAGGCGCCGCCGATTTCCTCGCCTTCCTGGTTGGCCCGGAGCACCTGAGTTGGACCGGCGGCCAGGGCAACATCATTCCGGCGATCAATTCGATCGCCGAGGAGGTCTTCGTGCCGACGGCTGACAGTCCGGATCCCGCGAACCTGCTCGCATTCGCCCGCGCGGCGGACTACGCCAAGCCGTACTTCCCGCATCCCCAATACGGTGAGTTGCGCGGAGCTTACGGCGAAGCTATGAGCCCGTGGTGGAGCGAAGAGGCAACGACTGCTGCGCAGGCCTTGGAGAAAGCCGAGGAAGACTGCCAGGTGATCGTGGACGAGTGGAACGCCGCCAACCTGTAGGCTGACGGTTATCCATATCGTCTCACACGATATTGGTTGAAAATCGAAAGAGCCCGGAGAGTGTTCACCTCTCCGGGCCTCTTTTTGTGCGTCGGCGGAGACGTATCCCTCTCCGACTGGTTCATTTGACCTGATCACACAAAAGAGCGGGGGACAAGCCCCCGCGCTACAGCATCTGATGGGAGGATTAAAGGCTGCGTCTACCTGCCGAAAGGTAAATCCACGTGATTGCCTCTTTCTGTAGCGCGTGGCTCTCGTCTGCTAATTGGAGAAGAATTGCGTCAGCAGAAAGACGACGATTACCACCTGCGCGCCCGCGGCCGCGAACACCATTGCGCCCAAGCGCAGCATCAGGTCATGCCGCAGGCGCAACTCCAGTGCTTCCAGATCAGCTTTATTCGTTTGCGCTAACCTTTCCAAGTCGGCTTTGGTTGTTTGCGCTAGCGTTTCCAAGTCGGCTTTGGTCGCCAATTCCAACGCTTGCAGGCCGGCTTTGGTTGTTTGCGCTAGCGTTTCCAAGTCGGCTTTGGTCGCCAATTCCAATGCTTTCAGGTCGGCTTTGGTCATTTGTGCTAGCGCTTCTAAGTCGGCTCTGGTCGCCAGTTCTAACGCTTTCAGGTCGGCTTTGGTCGTTTGCGCCAATGCTTGCAGGTCGACCTTGGTTGCCAGCGCGTCTTGCCCCACGCCCACCACGCGCACTATCGCTTCGGCCTTCTCTTCGTCAAGGCCCGCGTTCTGCAGGAGCTTTACGGCCTCGTGAGTATCCATGATCGCCATAGGTCTTGCCCATTCACTTGGCAAACGTGCTCGGTTATCGTCGTTTACCGCAATTGTACCAAGAAATCCCCCTGCGCGGCAGCGGCTTTGTACCGGGAGGCCAAGCGCTAAGGATTCGGCACTTGCAGCGTCTTGCCGGTCTCAGCGGCTTCAACCGCCATCAGGCACGCAATGGCGCTGCGGGCACCTTCGTGGACGTCGCAGAAGAGCGGTGCATCGTCCAAGAGGCTGTCTACAACGCTGTCTACTTCAGCGGCGTATCCCGGCCGCGTCGTCTCCGGAGGCGGAGGCAGGGAAACGGCCTTGAAGACACCCTTGCGATGGATCTGGTCCCAAACCACGCTGGCCTCGCTGCCGTGGAGCTCGAGACCGTAGAAGGAATCGAACACGTAATTCGACGCCCAGCAGACCGTGATGCTGCCCGTAGCGCCGGACGCGAAACGATAGAGCGCCGTAACCGACTCGTCCCTGGGATTGCCGGGCATCGCGATACCCCGGTTTTGCATGGCCTGTACCTCCACGACGTCACCCGCATACCAGCGCATCAAGTCAACCGGATGCACGCCCATGGTGAGCATCGAATGGGAATAGCTCCTGTTCGCTGTTTCTATAAAGCTGGCACTTCTATGCATCGAGGCGGTTAGATAGTGCGAGCGCATCGCATAGATCGAACCGAGCTCTCCCGCGTCCACCATCTCCTTGAGCATGCGAAAGTGCGGCCGCGTGCGCAGCACGTGTCCGACTGCCACTCGCGTCGCGGCAGCGTCGGCGCGTTCAACCATACGTAGGCAGTCTTCCACAGTCGTGGCCATGGGCTTTTCCACGAACACGTGCTTGCCGGCGTCGAGCGCGTCCAGCGTGAACGGCGCATGGAGGTCGTCAGGCGCGTGGATAGAGACGAGGTCTATGTCGTCACGGCGCAATAGTTCCGCATAGTCGGCATAGCCGCTTGAGACCCCATACTTGTCTTGCAGCGCTTGGCGGTGATCGTCGCGCACGTCGCAGAGGGCGACAACCTCCGCGCGCCGGTTGGTGGCGTACGCTTCCAGAAACCGACCGCCGTTGCCGCCAAGCCCGACGATGCCAACCTGTAGCTTTGTGCTCACACGTCCCTCCCATTTACCGTTTGCCCTAGCCCAATCATCCTGCTCATTCTATTCCAGAGTAAAAGTCTCCGCTGCTGGACCGTGTTCCGCCAGCATGCCTCTGCCACCGGCGCCATTCCCGTACCTCGCATCACACGTCGCCGTAGCCGACCGCCTCTAGGAAAGCGCGGGCAATCACCGCATGGCCGGGTGTGTCGGGATGGATGCGGTCCTGGGCCCAAACTGCCGGAGGCTGCGCTTCCATAGCCAAATCAAAAGCAGTCTGCGTGTGAACGACAATGGCGTCGAACTCTGCGGCAAGCCGGCGCACCGCGTCGATGTAGGCATCGATGTAGTACCGGAAGTGCATCCAACCGGCGTGGTAAACCGCGTCATCTCGCGCCCCGCTGGCGCGCAGGTCGGCGAACTTCTGCTGCACCTCCGCCAGACTTACGCCGGACACCGCCGCCGGGTCGCCCCGCAGCGGCGGCTCGATGACGTACGGCTCCATCAGGATGAGCTTGCCGTTAGTGACCGCCGGAGTTTGTTGCAGAAGTGTGCGGTACGTCGCTTCATATTCGGCCAGCGGCACGTGATCCGCCAGATTGCCAATGATAAGACGTCCCACGTCGTTTATGCCGACTTTCACCGAGAGCCAGTCCGGCTCCTCGGCAAGCACGTCCTCCTGCCAGCGCGCTGCCAGATTGCGTATCGTATTGCCGCCAATCCCACGATTGACGATGGTCAGGCCGTGCGCCGGATACCGCGCATGGAGAAATGCGCGCACCAGACTGACGTAGCCCCTTCCATACGGTCCCTGTTCCTCCGTACGTCTCCCGCAGTCGGTGATGCTATCGCCGATGAAGACGATCTTCTCGCCTACGCCAAAACAGAGCGCTGGCACTGGTCAATCCTCCTCGTTCTTGTGTCTCGTTTTGCTTCTCGTGAATCATGAAGACCGCGGGTCAAGCGCAGTGAAAGCAGCGAGCTGAGAGCTTTACAACCGCGTTACCCAAGACTTGCGGATCGGGGACGCCAGGCGTTGCTCCAAGGACGGAGATAGCGCAAAGACGAGAAGGCCGACCCCGTAACCATCAATAAAGAGAGGAATAGCGAAACGGAGGTCCGTTTCGGATCCTCGTGCCCACGTACCCCGGCCAACCGGCGCTAGCTGCGATGAGTCGTAAAGGAGGAACCGTTAGCGAGGTGCATAGACGCTCCGGCTAGCCTAGCGCCAGGCAAGAAGAAGGTGGAAACAACCGAGGGTTAGGCGCCTGTCGTTTTCGGTCGAAATCTCGTTGGGCTGGAGCAAAACGCTTAGTAGAGAGGGTGGTCTTGCCGCATCCAGTTCACCGGTGCGAGAGACTCCGCCGGCCCGGCATCGTCGGTAAGATCGGGCTCAATATCGGTGTCGTCGTAAATGCCTTTGATCTGGTTTGTTTCAAGAACCTGCATGTCTACAAGATCATCGAAAAAGCGTTCCAGGACTTTATACCGATCGTACCATTCGTCAGGATCTTCGAACTTTTCGGCCCATTCTGCGAAATAGATGACAACGTCGCGTACCGAAATGTCGTAGATTGTCTTTCGCGCGCACATTGAGCGACTGAATTCTCTGAGCCATCTAATCCTCTTTCCTGTCTCCGTTCGCGAAAGCCGCCTTTGATTTGCGAGATAGGAGGTATAGATACGAAGGACAGAATCCACGTCGGTACTACTTGCCATCTGATCCCTCCTCACCCAAGTAGATACACGGGTCTATACATTGAATACACCTTAATTCTAAGGGAAATCTCAGCATTCGTCAACCGCTTTTAACCCACGTTGCGTCCTCATTTCTCCTCCCCACGAGCCGTTTTTCCCATAGTAATGTGCGTTTCCGTGCGGCCTGTGTCATAGTTAATAGGAATGTCTTTCCTGCGGCTGGCAATAGTAACGAGGTGTAATGAGCAGCATCACGACTCCTTCGGAGATTGAAGACGCCCCTGCGGAAGAGACGGACGGCTCCACGCCGCCGCAACCACCCGCGCCACAGCCCCCCGGCGTGCGTTTCTCACCCCGCGCCAAGGCGGTGGTGGTCATAGCGCTGCTTGCGCTCGCGATCTTCTTCGTGTACGGGGTGCGCGCGATTATTTGGCCGTTCATTTGGGCCGGGGCCTTGGCCTATCTCTTGGCGCCGCTGGTGACGTGGCTCTGCAAGCACACGCGGCTCCATCGTTTCTGGGTGACTCTTATTCTCATGGGGTTCTTCTTCGGCGGCATCGTGTTGCTCTTCACGTTCGGCTACCCGCCGCTCAGCCGTGAGCTGGAGGGCCTCCGGCGCAGCCTGCCGAGTATCGTGGAGAATCTCGAGAGCACCATGGCTACGTATGCCCAGGTGGAACTCTTTGGCCTGGAGGAGGTAATCGGGACCTCCGGTGAACTCCTGGCCGGCACGTTGGATTCCGTGACTTCCCAAGTAATCGACGCCGCTCTGGAAATCGCCTTGCACGTGGTTGAGTTGGCGCTCAAATTCCTCTTATGTCTCTTTGCCACCTTCTACTTGCTACTGGAATCGAACCGTTTTGGCATTTGGGCGCGCCGCATGGTGCCGGCCCCGTACCGCCAGGAAGTGTCGATGGTGGGCGGTCAAATCGACCGCATGGTGGGCCGCTTCATCCGCGGACAACTGATGCTGGTAGTGATTATGTCGGTGGCAACCTACATCGGCTTGAGAATCTTGGGCGTACCCTACGCCCTCGTCTTGGCGCCCGCGGCGGGCTTTCTGGAACTCATCCCCTTCATCGGGCCCGTACTGGCGGCGACGCCGGCCGTGTTGCTGGCATTGGTCTATCCCAGCCCGTACGGCTGGTCGCCGGTGGTCTACGCCGTTATCGTCGCGCTCATGTACACCGTGATGCGCCACATCGAAGACTATCTCATCATCCCGAACGTCGTGGGGCGGTACGTGCAACTCAACCCGGTGCTGACGCTTTTTGCTATCCTGTCTGGAGGAGCGCTCTTCGGTATTTCTGGAATGCTGCTGGCAATTCCCACGGCGGCAATCCTCCGCATCGTGCTCAGCTACCTCTACGTGAAGCTCACCACCTAGGCCCCCGCATGCGTGTACGCCGCGCCGAACGCAGAGATATCGACGCTTGCATACGGCTCGATGCTTCCTACCAAACGCAGTCTGTCTGGGCTATGGAGACGCGCTGGGAAGGCAACCGTCAACTTTCCGGCTTTCAAGTGCGACGCCTGCCGCGCATTCTGACCCTGCAGCCACCGTTGGATCTGGAGGACCTGTACGCGGACTGGAGAAACGGTGACCTCTTCCTGGTGGCAGAGGAAGAGCGTGTGATCGTCGGGTACCTGGACATGCTCTCGCCGCGACGGCTCGGCACCGGTCTCATACAGAGCATTGTCGTGCGTCCCGACCTGCGGCGGCGCGGTGTCGGCTCAGCCCTGCTGCGCACGAGTCTGAACTGGGCAAAGCATAACCAGTTGCAAGGGCTGTGTATGGACGTGCAATCGCGCAACTATCCCGCTATTCAGTTCTTGCACAAGAACGGCTTCATTTTCAGCGGATACAATGACCGGTACTATCCCACCCAAGACGTGGCTCTGTTCTTCGTCTATCGTTTGGGCCAAACCTAGGAGCAAGCGTTGGGCCGGATCAATAGGCTGCGTGCGTGTCAGCCCGTCAATTTAGGCATAGACGATGAGAAGCGGTTGCTCGATGGCAGCCTCGGCTAAGGAGTGAAGAACTCGGTGAGTAACGAGAAGACAATCAACATCGGACTGATGGGTCTCGGCGTGGTCGGCAGCGGCGTCTTGCGCATCATCCGCGAGAAGGCCCGCGTGCTCGCCATGGAAACGGACCGCGATCTGCGCGTGAAGAAGATCCTGGTGCGGGATAGGGAGAAAGCCCGGGGAGTCGACGTTGAACCGGCATTGCTGACCTGCGATCCCGGCGATATTCTCGATGACTCGTCGATTCACATTGTCATCGAACTGATTGGCGGCGTGGAGCCGGCGTACACCTACGCCAAGCGGGCCATTCTGGCCGGCAAGCATCTGGTCACGGGCAACAAAGACGTGATGGCGAACCACGGGCCGGAACTCCTCCGCCTTGCCAACGAGCAGAACGTCGACGTCTACTTCGAGGCCAGTGTCGGCGGCGGCATTCCACTGATTGGCTCGTTCCGCTCCGACCTGGTTGCCAATGAGATTCATGAAATCTACGCCATTATCAACGGCACCACGAACTACATCCTGACGCGCATGTCGCGGGAGGGCGCGGCGCTGGCAGACGTGCTGGCCGAGGCGCAACGCCTGGGGTTTGCCGAAGCCGATCCAACCAAAGACGTGGAGGGCATCGACGCCGCCTACAAGCTGGCCATCCTAACCTCGCTGGCTTTTCGCACCCAAGTTGATCCCGCGGCTATCTACCATGAAGGCATCATGCAACTCGAGCCGGCGGACTTCCGCTACGCGCAAGACCTTGGCTACGTGATCAAGTTGCTGGCGCTCGCCCGCCAAGACAACGGTCGGTACGAGGCCGCGGTCCACCCCGCATTGGTGCCCCAGTCCGCGCCGCTTGCCAGCGTGGACGGCGTGTATAATGCAGTGTACGTCGTGGGCGACTTGGTGGGGAACGTGATGTTCTACGGCCGGGGCGCGGGCTCGGAGCCGACGGCCAGCGCGATTGTCGCCGACGTGATTGACGTGGCGCATAACATCATCTGCGGCGTGACCAACCGCATTCCCTATAGCATCGATGCCAGCAAATCGCTGAAACCGATGGATGCGGTCGAAACGCGCTTCTATTTTCGCCTGTGGGCTGCCGATCGGCCGGGGGTGCTCGCCAAAATCGCGACAGTCTGCGGTACGCACAGCATCAGCATCGCTTCCGTAATTCAGAAAGAGGCGGACCCCGTGAACCAAACTGCCGAGTTGGTGTTTACTACGCACGATGCCTATGAGCGAGCCATGCAGGCTGCCGTGCAAGACATCGCGGCGCTGGACGTGGTAACCAGAGTAGCGGGCTTCCTGCGCATTGTGGACGTGGGGGAGTCTGTGTGAACACAGAGACAGGGTTGCGAGAGGGAGATTGTGGACATTCGTCGTGACACAACCGCAGCGTCCGTTGCGGCTGAGAACGCCCCGGCGGCATCGGAAGCGGGTCTAAAGGATGATCCAATTGTGAGCGGCGCTGCGCCCGCCGGTCGCAATTTGCTGGCACACTACCGCGAGTTTCTGCCGGTGACGGAGCAGACGCCGCTCATCGGACGCGGCGAAGGCTTCACGCCGCTCGTGCGCGCCCATACGCTGGAGAAGCGCGTGGGGTGCGCCGAACTCTGGCTCAAGCTGGAAGGCTGCAATCCCACCGGATCGTTCAAGGACCGCGGCATGGTGATGGCCGTCGCCAAGGCGCTGGAAGAAGGCGCTGAGGCCATCATGTGCGCCTCCACCGGCAATACGAGCGCGGCCGCCGCGGCCTACGCCGCGGCCGCGCAGATCAAAGCAGTGGTCGTGGTTTCCGCGGGCAAGATTGCTTTAGGCAAGCTCGCCCAAGCGCTGATCTATGGCGCGGTGGTCATCGCCCTGGACGGCACCTTTGACGACGCGTTGCGTATCGTGCGTGAGATTACGGCGCGCAATCCCATCACCGTCGTCAACTCCATCAACCCGTATCGCCTGCAGGGTCAGAAGACGGCTGCTTTCGAGTGCAGCGACGTGCTGGGCGACGCGCCGGACATTCTCGCGATCCCGGTCGGCAACGCGGGCAACATCACGAGCTACTGGATGGGCTACCGGGAATACCGCCGCGCGGGGCACAACACCCGCCTGCCACGCATGTGGGGCTTCGAGGCAGCAGGCGCGGCTGCCATTGTGGAAAACCGGCCCATCGCGAACCCGGACACCGTGGCCTCGGCGCTGCGTATCGGCAACCCCGCCAACTGGCAGCGCGCCGTGCGCGCCCGGGACGAGTCGGGCGGCCTGATCGATACGGTAAGCGATCCTGAAATCCTGGATGCCTACAAGCTCTTGGCAGAGGGTGAAGGCGTCTTTGCCGAACCGGCCTCAGCCGCCTCCGTGGCCGGTATCCTCAAGCTGGCCGCCGCAGGCAAGGTCAAGCCCACCGACCGCATCGTCTGCGTCCTCACCGGCCACGGCCTCAAAGACCCCCAAATCGCCTTGGACGTGGCGAGAGACGTGGTGCCCGCCCCCAACGACGTGCGCGAGATTGAGAAGCTCCTCGACTTGGGGTAGTTGCCGCAGGGCTGACGCATGCAGCGGGACACGGCGCACAGGCGAGGACAACCTCAGCATCTGCCCGCGCTAAAGCCACCGCATCATCAGACCGAAATTGCTCTCAGCAACCCCAAAGCGAGCGCTCACCGGTATGCGGTAACTTGCATATCCCTTCCAATATACGTATACTTTGATATAGTATTAGTATACGAGTTAGGAAACGACAAGCCAAGATGAAGCAAAAACTCACTATCACCGTGGATGCCGAACTCCTGCCGGCGGCCAAACGGTATGCCCGCGCGCGCGGCGTGTCACTTTCGTCGCTGATCGAGCAGTCTCTCCGGGAAATGGCGGGGGAGGACGCGCCGTCCTTCTCGTCTCGCTGGCGCGGCAAGTTTCAGGCGGCGGAACGTGTTGATGACCCGCGCTACGCTGCGCTGGCCAAGAAGTATCTGGAATGATACTCCTTGACACCGACGTGCTCATAGACGTCGCCCTCGATAGGCGTCCGCACGCCGACACAGCCGCTCAACTCATGGACCGGATCGAGCACGGCGCGGAGGCGGCATTCATCGCCTGGCACTCCGTAGCGAACTTCTACTACCTCGTCGCTCCCGCGCTGGGTGGCGTGAACGCGCGCGACTTCATTGTGGAACTCACACGCTTTGTCGCGGTGGCTACAACTGACACCGCAGGCATCCGCTATGCCGCCGCGCTGCCAATGGCCGACTTCGAGGACGCCATGCAGGTGGCTGCCGCCCGTGCGTGCGGGGCGCGGCTAATCGTCACGAGGAACGTCAAGGACTACGCACGGTCGCCAATCCGTGCGGTCACTCCCCAAGAGGCACTCAGCGAACTGTTCTGACACCCAGTGTTCGGTCCCATTCTCAAGGTTCGTTCTCCTGGGCCGAGAGGCGGCGCCTGGTTGCAACCCGCCTACTGCTCCCTATCCTCGCCATGAAGCCAGCAAAGACCGCCCGGCCAGTCTTGGCCGCCCATTGTCAAGATAGCGCGATAGTAATCGTTCAATCTGCTCACAGAGTAGTCATACTGCTTCGTATCACGCACGTAGTAGTTGGCAATACCGGCTGACGTGAACTGCTCTGGTGCCGTGCACCATGCTTCCGGGCTTTTGTGCCGGTTTACCAGTACGTCGTCATTCATGAGCTCCCACGTGGTTGCAGGAACGCCATTATCCTTTCGATAGACGACGGCTGAATTGGTGTCGACAGCTCCCCAAGTCTCAGAACAATAGACTTCGACGATGACATGCCCACTGTACGCCGCATTGAGATTGAAGAGATTCACTATTCGACACGGAAAGCCGGCCAATTGATACAGGGCACACCCCACGCGTGCCACGTCAGTGCACCACTCCGAGCCTCTTTCGATGACCTGCTCTTCTGTCCCGCCGAAACGCATCGCATCCAGTCCACGTGGCCGTTTCTCGGCCAACCCTCGTGTGAAGTATGCGATAGCAGGAATGAGATGTTCGGGATCAAGAACAGAAGGTTCGATTGCAGAAAGGGTTTCTTCAAGAGCGGGACGAGACCCCTTGACGTAGCCAATACGTAAGTCCGTGTAAGCGTCATAAAGATAGGATGCAGTATCTTCACAGAGCCTAATCATGCTCGCCGCGAGTTCACGATCGACACTTCCTGGAGCATGCGTGTCGTTTTCGAGCATGTATTGGTACGCTTTGCCAAACGCCTTGGGGCCTGTAAGAGATGCAAGATCCAACATCATCCTGCCGCCTGATGAACACGAAGGAGTCTAGGGGAATCTCGTTCGCGACCTCTGTAAAGTATCCAACTAGTGCTCATGCTGTAGTCTAAACGTGAAGGGCATACCATCCTGAGTCGTTTACGTGGCAGTGGCGCAAAGCGAGCAAGCGCGCACCGGTACTGTTGCGTAGGTCATAGGAAACTTCTGCGCACCCCGCCGAAAGTTTCATAATGCGGGCTGTGCGGCCCGATTTTCCCCTCACCCCGGCCCTCTCCCCAGGGAGAGGGTGTTTATTCGCGTGCAATTGCGGGTTCACTATAGCGAATGGGGACAGAGGGCCTTAGCAGGAAAGCGCTTCTTTGCGGGCCTCGTCGCGGTTAGCTTCGCTCGTGCGGCCCATGGCGCGGTAGATTTGGGCGCGGATGTTATAGACGTCGCGTTCGTTGGGGCCGGACTCCGCCGCCGCGTTGGCATCAGCCAGCGCCGCATCGAGCCGGTTCTTGGCCAAGAAGACCTTGGCACGGCCCACGTAGGCCCAGCTTGCATGGTCGCTCAGTTGCAGGGCCCGATCCGCGTCAGATTCCGCTTCGTTGAGGTTGCCCAGGCCAAGCTGTGCCAGCGAACGGGTATCGTAGCACTCGGCGCACTCGTCATCGATTTCAATCGACCGGTTGGCATCTTCCAACGCTCTTTCATATTCTCCCGCCTTGGCGTAGGCCCAGGCACGGGCGTTGTACCCGAAACTGCCCTCCGGCGCCATGTTGATCTCTCGCGTCGCGTCGGTTATGGCATTTTCGTACTGTTCCAGCGCCAGGTAGACGGCGATGCGCGCGAGATACGCCCCGGAGTAATCCGGCACCATTTGCGTAACCACGTTGGCGTCCGCCAAAGCGTTCATGCAGGCGCCCACCTTTATGCCCAAGTACGCTCGCACGCGATAGGCTTCCGGGTTTGCGGGATCGATGAGTATCGCGTCGTCGGCGTCCTCCAACGTCCTTTCGTACTCGCCCATGCCCTGATACACTTTCGCCCGGGTCAGGTAGCGGTGAGCGGTCTCAGGATCCAGCGAAAGCGCGTAACTGGCGTCTTCCAGCGCACGTTCGTAGTCTTCCTGCAGCAAGTAGACGTTGGCGCGCATCCCGTAGGCGTCCACCATACCGGGATCCGCCTCGATGACGGTGTCGAGGTCGTCCAGCGCCTTGCTAAAGCGATCGAGTTGCACCGCCACGATAGCGCGGAGCATGCGGTACTGCGGATTCGCGCCGTCCAACTCTACGGCGCTATCCAATTCCCGCATGGCGCCAGTGAAGTCGTATTCGTTGATGTACTCGATTGAGCGTTGGAAGTGCTCCTGCGCCGCTACTTCCGTGCCGCCGCGCATGTTGGCAACGGCTTGCTGTTGGGCCGGCTGCAAGAAGCGTGGGTAGATGATGAAGGCAAACAACGCGACGACGGCAACCACACCGATGACGATAATGCCAATGGTGCGCTCGCGTTGGGGCTTCCACTGCGCCTCTAGGTCGCCAGAGTCCTGGGGGCCGCGTATAGGTCTTATGTCATCTTCGTTTTCGTCTGGGGGTCTCGGTTCGCTCATGGCGATCTCCACGTCATTGTGATAGGTACTGCACCGGGTCACTCTCTTGCTACTTTAGGAAACTCTACCCACGATGTCACGTCAAGGCCGCAGTTGGCGGCTTGGCCGATGCGCACGTCGCCATAGGCGCTGATAAGCATGAAACCTTCATGGAAGGGCACATCCAGTTGGCGCGAGAGCAGCCCTGACATGTCTGCCACCGCTTCCCGGGTGGCGATTTCCAGCGTCTCTCCATGCCCGTAGGTGATCCACGACGCATCCGTTTCCCACCACACCTTCTGCCAGCCGGCATCTTTGACGACGTCGATCTGCACGGTCACGTCGGCGGAAATCTCGATTGCGCCGCCGGTGGACTCCGCATCGCCCATGGAAGCGTGTACGTCACCCAGTCCGAACAGCGCCCCCGGTACCCACACCGGCAAATGCACGACCGTTCCCTCGGCAATGCTGTTGCAGTCCATGTTACTCCCGTTGATATCGGGATCGGCAGTGTAGACCACCCGATCCGGCAAAGCAGTGCCCACCACGCCGACCATCGGTCTGGCCGGTAGGCGAATGCCGTTGTCCAAGACGAGGGTATCATCCTGCACATCCACCATCACAATAGCCGGGAAGTCTGCCGCATCGTTCAAAATGCCGAACCCCGGCGTAAAGCGCAGAATGCCAGGCGCGACAAGCTTGATTTCTTCTATTCGGACGTTAAGCCCATCGCCGGGCATGGCGCCGCGCACAATGACCGGCCCGCACGCCGGATTCGACTCGCGCGTTTTGCGCACGGAGAGGTAGTAGTCCAGGTCTTCACGGCGCTTGATCCGCCCCGTCGAGGAGTCATGCGTCTCCAGCGTAAGGCGATCACCGGACTCGATCTCGGCTATGGCCGGCACGTCTTTATCGAAACTGTACGTATAGTGCTCGCGCGCGATCCGTTGCATCGCTAGCCTTTCAACACTAACCAGTCTGTCTAATCCTCAATCAGCGCAATCCAATGGCATTCATTACGGGGACAATAGCACACTGTCGCAAGCTGTGACTACTGCCAGGTAGCTGCTTGCGCCTCCCACGCTCGCGGTGCCGGGGTCTTCCCAATGTTGTCGCATGCGGGGGCAAAGCCCCCACGGACAAAGTGGCAATGAATACCGCGCCTCACGTCCCCGGTAGCGTAGGTTTGCAACCCCGTATCGAGTACGGGGCAGGCTCTGCACCCGCCTGTTGGCGCCTGCCATTTCCCCTCACCCCGGCCCTCTCCCCAGTGAGAGGGGGCAGAGCGCGCCCAATGAGCGTACCGCCTTAACCTCAATGCGACAGCATTGGGGTCACCCCGCTTTCTCGCGTGGTATAATACAGGCAACACACTAACTGATTGACAGTTACCAAGGTCTAGAATATGCTCGCTCCGCGCTACCAGTGGCAGGTAGCATCCCGCGCACCCGAATCGCTCTTCGCTTCCTTTCCCGCGCAGCACCCGCTGATCGTGCAATTGCTCTTTAATCGTGGCTATACGACCCCAGAGAACATTCGGGGATTCCTCCAAGGCGCGGATGCGCAGGAGAATGACCCATTTCTTTTGAAAGGGATGGATGCAGCCGTTGACCGCATTCTTGGCGCGGTGCGCGACGGGGAGCGCATTGGAATCTTTGGGGATTATGACGCGGACGGCATCAGCGCCGCCGCCATCCTCTGGGAAACGTTCACCCAGCTTGGCGCGGAGCCTGTTGTCCAGTTGCCGCACCGGGTTACGGACGGTTACGGACTTTCGGATGAAGCGGTCGAAGCGCTTGCCGCTCAGGGCGTTCAACTGCTCATTACGGTTGACTGCGGTATTAGCGCCGTCGGCCCGGTGGCGCTGGCTGCACAACGGGGCATGGACGTGATCGTCACGGACCATCACCAGCCTCCGCCAGAGCTACCCGCGGCGCGCGCCATCATCAATCCCTGGCTGCCCGACTGCAATTACCCCTTCCCGGAGCTTTGTGGTGCCGGCCTGGCGTACAAGCTGGCCTGCGCGCTTCTGTCCGCGGTGGGATTGGTCCGAGATACGGAGACTTCCCCGTTTTCTGAACTGAATGCGCTTGCCGCCCTCGCGACCGTCGCGGACGTCGTGCCGCTGCGCAGCGAGAACCGGACACTTGTCACAGCGGGCATCGAGGCGCTGCGGCGCACGGAGCATGCCGGCCTGAGCGCGCTCATGCAGGTAGCCGGTGTGGACCCGGCGACAATTAGTAGCCGCAGTATCGGCTTTGCGCTGGCCCCGCGCTTGAATGCAGCGGGCCGGATGGCACATCCGAAGCTGGCCTATGATCTCCTGACATGCAGAGACCTCCCCCGCGCCAAAGCCTTGGCCTGGCAGTTGCACCAACTCAATCTACAGCGTCAAGACGAGACGAAACGAGTCCTCACGGAGGCGCGGCAACAGGTGGAGCCGGCCCAGCAAGACGAAGCGCTGCTGTGGGTCGAGGGGGTTGACTGGCCCGCCGGCATCATTGGCTTGGTGGCCGGCAAGCTGGCTGAGGAATACGGCAAACCGACACTCGCCGTTGCGCTCGACGAAACGGAAGCGGTCGGTTCTTGCCGCAGCATTAGAGGATATGACATTGCCGCTGCGCTTGCCGCCCATAGCGACCTCGTGCGGCGTCACGGCGGCCATCCCCAGGCGGCCGGATTCGCCGCAGTCAACGAGCAGCGTGCTGCTTTGCGAGAAGCGCTGCAAGCAGACGCCCGCCGGCTGTTTGAACCGGCTGCTATGCGGCCGGGGCTGGAAATCGATTGCCAGGTTGCGGCCGAGAAGATGGACCTCGACGTGCTCGACCAGATCGACGTCCTCGCTCCGTTCGGCGCGAGCAATCCGGAGCCGCGCTTTCTCAGCCGCGGCCTTAAGCTTAGGGGCATGAAGACGGTCGGCAACGGCCACTTGCGCACGACACTTGACGTTGGCGGCGCGTCAGTGACCGGCATCGGCTTTCACATGGCCGACCGGGCCCAGGGCCTGGGCCAGGGGCAGACCCTCGATGTGGTATATTCGTTGCAAGAGAACACGTGGGGCGGATACTCTCGGCTTGAATTCGTCCTGCAGGACTTGCAGTTGGCTGATCCTGACCGAAATACGCATGGCGAGTGAAACAACGTAGAGCTATCCCATGGCACTGGCACACTCCGCCACGTCACCCGACGAGACCCAATTGCGCACGGTCGACGAGTTGCTCGCGGCAGTAGCTACCTATGTGAGCGAACAGCCCGACACCCGCAAGCAGGAACTCAACCGCATTCGCCAGGCCCATGCGTTCGCTGAGCGCGCTCACGAAGGACAGGTGCGCAAGTCCGGCGAACCGTTTGCGCAGCACCCCCTCTGCACCGCACTCTTGCTGGCCGAAATCCGCATGGATGCCAGTACCATTTGCGCCGGCTTGTTGCATGACTGCGTGGAAGACACCGACGTAACCCTGGACGACGTACGCGCGCAATTCGGCGATGACGTGGCGCAGCTAGTGGACGGCGTCACCAAGCTCACCCAACTCGACTTCCTCAATCTGGAGGATACCCAGGCTGAAAACCTCCGCAAGATGTTCCTGGCGATGGCGCGGGACATTCGGGTGGTGATCGTCAAGCTCGCGGACCGCCTGCACAACATGCGCACGCTGGCGTACGTGGAGCCGGAGCGCCAGCAACGAAAGGCCCAGGAGACCCTCGACATCTACGCCCCGCTCGCCAATCAACTTGGCATGGGCCATTGGAAGTGGCAGTTGGAAGATGCGGCGTTTGCCATCCTCCATCCTGACGTATTCAGGCAAATTGAAGCTACCTTGGCGGAAAGTGCACTGGCGCAGGACGAAATCCTGCAAGAAGCGCTGCAGACACTGACGCACGAGCTTGCGCGGGCCGGCATTCAGGGCGAGGTGAGCGGCAGGCCGAAGCACATTACGAGCACGTGGTTCAAGATGCGGCGCAAAGGCGTCGGCATTCAAGAGATCTACGACCTCATCGGCGTGCGCGTTATCGTCAGCACAGTGCAGCAGTGCTACGCCGCGCTCGGACTGGTGCATACGCTGTGGAAGCCGATACCGGGACAGTTCGACGATTATATCTCGGTCCCCAAGTCGAACAACTACCGCTCGTTGCATACCGCCGTGATCGGCCCGCGCGGTCAGCCGGTAGAGGTACAGCTCCGCACCCAACACATGCACCAGGAAGCGGAACTCGGCGTCGCCGCGCACTGGCGCTACAAAGAGGGAGAACGGGGCGGCAACGTGGAGGAGCGCCTCGCCTGGCTGCGCCAGTTGCTGACCTGGCAAGAAGAGCTCTCCAGCGCGCGGGAATTCGTCGAGACCGTGAAGGCCGACATCTTCGAGGACCAGGTCTTCGTGTTTACGCCGCGGGGCGATGTGAAGGACCTTCCGGCCGGCTCCACGCCCATTGACTTTGCCTACCGCATTCATACCGACGTCGGTCACCGCTGCCTCGGCGCGAAGATCAATGGCCAGATCAAGCCGCTTGATACCGAGCTGCAGAATGGTGACGTGGTTGACATCCAGACGAGCAAAGCGCCGAAGGGTCCCAGCCGCGACTGGATCAACATCGTCAAGAGCAGGCACACCCGCGAACGCATCCGCCAGTGGTTCAAGAAGCAGGAACGCGCCGAGAACGTCGCCCGCGGCAAAGACATGCTGGATAGAGAGATTAGGCGGCTGGGCCAGGGCGACCTGAACAGCGTGGATGAAACGCGCCTCCGTACGCTGTGCAAGTCATTCACCATCAATACGGCGGAAGACCTCTTTGCCGCCATCGGCTACGGCGCCATATCTACGCAACAAGTGGTTACGAACCTGAGCCGTTCCGGCGAGGAAGCGGCACCATCCGCCGTCGAACCGGACATTCTGCCTACCGAGCCGCCCACGGACAGGACCACCGGCACGGTTCAAGTCATGGGTGAGGGAAATATGCTCACCCGTTTGGCGACGTGCTGCAAGCCGCTGCCCGGCGATCACATCGTCGGCTACATCACGCGCGGGCGGGGCGTTACGGTACACCGCCGGGACTGCCGCAACGTGCACAGCGTGAAGGATAAAGAGCGCCTGGTGCCGGTGGACTGGGGCGATCAAGTGATCTGTCACGACGCACGCAACCTGCCGCTGCTCTTAGCGCAGTGCTGCAGTCCCCAGGCCAGTGACAAGATCAAGGGCTACGTGGTGGACGGCAGCGTGGAAGTGCACCGCACCGACTGCCGCCGCGTGGGGCAAGACGGACCGACCGGTACGCTGGTGGATGTTTCCTGGTCGCGCGCCAGCAGGCAACAAGCCCTCTACCCGGTTGCGTTGCGCGCCGAGTGCATCGATAGACCGGGGCTCCTGCGCGACATCAGCAGCGTGGTGACCGAAGAGAAATTCAACATCAGCGCCGCCAGCGTTCACACCGACGGCGGTTCCGCGACCATCCGGTTCACCGTAGAGGTTACCGGCGTGGGCCGGCTGGCCGACCTTATGGCCAAGATCGAGCGCGTCAACGGCGTGGTCGGCGTCCAGCGCGACGTGCGCACCGACCGGCCGCAGCGAGGAAACTGAGCGAACGGGCGTGGCTTGGGGCTGGACTGTCTCCGTTAGACTGGGTAACGTCGGAAGTGTGTCGCGGAAAGACCGGCTGCATGTACTTCACCCGACACCGCAGCGCAGCATGGAGCGTAGCATGACGTTGAGAGGGGATTGAGAGAATTGCCATGGCCACTACCGCCGCTCCGCCCGTACTCGCGCCGACCCGCCGCCGCTTCACCGTGGCCGAATACTACGCCATGGCCGACATCGGCATCCTGGCCGAAAACGATGGGGTTGAACTGCTGGAGGGAGACCTCATCGTCATGTCCCCTATTAGCGACTGGCACGCGGCCTGCGTTAAGCGAATTAACCATGTCATGCTGCCCTTGATGCAGGGGCGTGCCATCGTCAGCGTCCAGGACCCGACGCGGCTGAACTACCGCAGCGAACCGCAGCCGGACGTGATGCTGCTGCGGTGGCGCGATGACTTCTATCAGGGAGGCCACCCCGGCCCGGACGACGTGCTGCTCCTGATCGAGGTCGCCGACACCTCCGTTGACTACGACCGCGGCGCCAAGCTGTCGGCCTACGCCCGCGCCGGCATCCCGGAAGTGTGGATCGTCACCCGGGAAAACCGCCGTATCGAAGCCTACACCGAACCCGAAGCGAGCGCATACGCTACTGTGCGGCATACCGGTCCTGGCACTAGCATCGCGCCGGAAGCGTTCCCGGACGTAATCCTAGAAGTTGACCGCGTTGTGGCCGGCTGACGCGGCGGAGCAGCGCATGTCCATAATGCATCGGGTAGAGGCGCTTCCAATCTGACGATCTGCTGCTGGAGGTCCACCAATTGCAACGACCAGAACCATCACAAACGCCTGGAAAGTAAGAATCCTGCCGGACAGCTTCTATGAGGACCCGCCGCCAGTCGAGGACGGCATCCTGCAAGACCCATTCATACGCCGTATCGCGTATCTGCTCGCCGAACGCTACGAGGACTCTCCCGACGTGTTCGTCTCCAGTGGCGGCTTCGTCTTCTACAATCCTGAAAACGGCAATCAGCGGGTCGCTCCCGACTGCTATATCGCGTTCGGTGTAGACGTGAAGGCTATCTACGAGAACTTGCCCAATTACTGGATCTGGGAGGTAGGGAAGCCGCCGGACTTTGTAATGGAGGTAGCGTCCAAAAGCACTGCTGACCGCGACTTGGGAGAGAAGCGGGAACTGTATGAACGGTTGGGGATAGCGGAGTACTGGCGAATGGACCCAACCGGCGGCGCGTTGTACGGTCAGCCGCTGGCAGGGGAACGGTTAATCGACGGCAAGTATGTCCCGTACGGGTTGGAGATTGAGGCAGAGGGTGCGGTGCGCAGGTACAGCGCGTTGTTGGACGTGGTGTTTTGCTGGGGTGGCCGGGAGTTCGATGCGCTCGACCCGGAGACCGGCAGAACGATAGGCAAGCGAGAAGCGGCCGAAGCCCGCGCGGAAGCTGAGCGCCACGCGCGTCTGGAAGCCGAAGCCGAACTCGCCCGCCTCAGAGCGCAACTCCGTGGACAAGGCTAGACCGGTTTAGTAGGCGAGCGTTGGCAATTGGCCTGCGCGAAGTCTGCGCGGCAGCCCCGCTCAATCTAAGTCCAGCGCGTGGGGATTGAAACCGGCAATGTCAAACATGGAGTACGCATAGCCGCTGGTCTGGCCCGCGAATGAAGACGCAGTCAAGGGCGCGGCTGGGGTTTCGAGCGCCATTTGCGCGAAGTACTTGCTGACACCTGCCAACTCTTGCAGCGCTTCAAACTCGTGCGGAGCCAGAAACTCAGCGCGGTCAACTTCCACACCATCGCACTCCGGGCCGCCGCCCAAGTCCTTGAGACTGAAGACGATGTAGACGTTGCTATCCCGTTGTGTGAGGCTGTTGCGCGCCGCGAGCACGCCCTGTACTTCCGTGTGGACGCCGGTTTCCTCGTAGAGTTCGCGTACCACCGCTTCCTCGAACGGCTCATCCTGTTCGACATAGCCCCCCGGAATGGTCCAGCGGCCCTTGCCCGGATCCTGGCCGCGCCGGATGAACAGGACCTTGTTGTCCCGCACCACGACACCGCCTACGCCGAGGGAAAACGTGCTGAAATGAATGAAGCCGCACGCCTGGCACGATGCGCGTTGACGTCCGCCGTCCGGCAGCAGTACGAGCGATTTGCCGCAGCGCGGGCAGTAACGGAAGTGATTGGGTACTGTTGGGAGATCGGACATCATCTTGGCTCGCTGGCAGTTCGGTTACTCGCTCGTTTGATGATACGGTGATCGGCGGGCGCGGTCAAAACTAAGTTGCCTTCCGTATCTATCTTGAGCACGTACCTTCCTGGAAAAGACCCCTCTGTTTCATAACGCACCACGTCCTTACCAGGTTCCCTGTAAAGTTCCCACTCCATGGAGAGAGTCTGGGTGAGGAAAATATCGTTACCGCAATCCTACGTGTGCTCTCTCCCGACCGGTGTCGGATCATGGAAAGTACGGTAAGCTAGGGAAAACGCTTGCAAGGCAGGAGGGAACGGAGTGCAGACACGCCAACTAGGGAAGAACGGCCCGCCGGTCTCGGTGCTGGGGTTTGGCGCGTGGCCGATAGCGGGCAAGCTAGGTCCCGTAGAAGAAAGTGATGCCGTAGCGGCAATCCAACGGGCGGTAGACGGCGGCGTAACCCTCATCGACACGGCGGAGGCGTACGGGTTCGGTCTCTCCGAGGAGCTTGTAGCCAAGGCTGTGGGCCACCGGCGCGACGATGTCTTTATCGCTACGAAAGTTATGCCGGAAAACTGGCGCCGCGCCGACCTGCTCACCGCCGCCGAACGCAGTTTACAGCACCTGCACACCGACTACATCGATCTCTACCAGGTCCACTGGCCGACCGAGGAGATGAACTTTGCTGAAGTTATGCAGGCCATCGACGACCTGATACAGCAAGGTAAGGTGCGGTACGCAGGAGTCTCGAACTTTTCCGCGGCGCAGATGCAGGAATGTCTCAAAGTGCGGCACGTGGACTCCGACCAACCCCGCTACAACTTGCTCGATCGCGAGATCGAGGATGAGGTGCTGCCTTTCTGTCTGGAACATGGCATCGGCGTGCTGGCGTACGCCCCGCTGGGACAGGGACTGCTCACCGGCAGCTACGAAGAAGACCACGTTTTCAACGCGGACGACATCCGCAGCCAGAACGAGCGCTTCACCGGCGAGCAGTTCAAGCGGACTATCCGCATGGCAAAGCAGCTCGCATCCTACGCCGCCGACCACGGGCACACACTCATAGAACTGGACATAGCTTGGGTACTAGCGCACCCCGCGATGACGACTGCGCTGGTGGGCGCGAAGAGTCCGGCCCAAGTGGAAGGCTGGCTCGGCGCGGGGGACTGGGAACTCACACCACAGCAGTTACAGGAAATCGACGAGATCGTCGCCAGCGCCGGAATGTAAAGAACAGCCACGCGGCTTGAGTTGAGCCGGCTCGCTCAAGATCCCCTCACCCCGGCCCTCTCCCCGAGGAGAGGGTGTAACGCCTTAACTCCCGGGACCTAGTTATGCAAAGGTCTCTACAGGGAGAGGGGGCATTGGCAGAGTGTTCGGTGCCTGCGTGAGCAATTGGTTTACGCAAGGCTCGAGAAAAGAAGAGAGAGGGGCACGGCATACCGTGCCCCTCTCCAACCGCATGCAATACTGCTAGTCCAAGCCCTTCGGCGTTGAGTGCTTCGGGACTCTTTCTGCTGCATGCGCACGCGGTTAAGTCTTGTCCTTGTACTCTGCCAGCACCGCATCCATGCGCTTGGCGGCCTCGTTGAGGTTGGACTCCACCTCGCCGGGGGACTCGCCAAAGATAACACTATGCGCCTCGCGCATGATGTTGCTGCATTCGCCGTACGTTGGCCAGTACTGGAAGTTGAACGCCAGGCCGTTATACATGCGATTCAGCATGAAGTCGGTCTGTACTTGCGCCTTATCCGGCTCCAGGAAGCTGTAATACTGCTCCCACAGCGCGCGGTCGGAGACCGGTAGCGGTTGGCCCTGGCCCAAGGCCACCCACTGTTTCCAACCCTCGATGCCGCCGATCCACTCGGCAAGGAGCCAGGCGGTGTCGTGGTCCGCATGAGACTCCGCGATCGACCACAGGTGACCTTGGGAAAAATGCTTCTGATCCATGGGGCCCGCGGGATACGTATGGGCCTTCCATTCGAACGGCACGTTGCCCTCGTTACGGAAGTTGACCCACCAGGGATCGTTGCCCCAGGCGTCCCACGTGGCATAGTACCCTTGATGGGCACCGAGGCCGCTTTCCTGGGGATTGCCCGGCGTGGGTATGCTGCGGTCGGCATACGCCATATCTTGGTAGATGGTGTACATGGCAACAGGGCCCGGACCATTGACGAGCGACTTGGTCTGCTCTTCGTTCACCCAAAAGTGTTGGCCGTAATTCCACATCACCGCAAAGTTGTCAGAGCCGGAGTTGTTTGCAAGATTCCTGGTGCCCCAGATGTTCTCCTCCCGATTGGCGGTCCGCTTCGCAATCTCGCGAAGGTCGTCCATCGTCCAGTCTTCAGCCGGCAATTCCAATCCCGCGTTCTGGAAGATGGTCGCGTTGAGATAGATCAGGGTGCCGTTGAAGTCCTGCGCCGTGCCCCAGATGCGGCCCTGATACGACATGGCCTCACGCATCGGCTGGACGTAGTGGTCCAGGCTGGCAGTCGGGCTCGCTTTGACGCGATCGGTAACGTCAAGGACGATGCCGCGCTCGACGTAATTGGACTTGAATTGCGCCCACATGTTCCAGACGTCCGGCGGCACGCCCGCCGTAATCTGAGACAAGAGCTTGGGGTTATACTCGGAAAACGGCGTTATGGTCGCTTCCGCCTCATATTCACCGGCAAAGTTCTCGTTGAAGACGCCGAGGACATTCACATATCGCTCAAGCACCGCGGCGTTGCCATAGCTATGGATGGAAAGATTCTGCACTTCCTTGGCGGGAGCCTCTTGGGCGGCCTCCTTGGGCGCTTCCTTCTCTTCCATAGCCTCTTCTTCGGCTGCCGGCGCCGTCTGCACCGCGCCGCACGCGGCGGCAACGAGCGCAGTAGCCGTTACGCCGCTGAATTGCAAGAACCGTCGTCGGGAAACCATACCTGATTCCTCCTTGTAGGGCTGTTCGCAGCCCGTTTACACCACTCTAGCCTTCTACGCTTGGATAATATAAATTTTGATAGTGCGTGTCAATGATTCAGGAGTGAGAATCGAGGATTATGTGTCCAGGTGTGCGGCAACTGCGTTGGCTGGCTGCAACTGCGTTGGCTGAAAGGATAAGCGATGAATGGCAGAGACTATGCCTGCCGCGGCCTTACCGGAATCCACTTTGCGCTGAGCTTGCTTGTCCCGAGCTTGTCGAAGTGCTCAGGGCGAACGGATAGGTACCACACGTGGGCGGTCAGGAATCTCCAACTAGCGCCGCAAGAAGGGTAAGCGCCGCCAGACGGTGCGCGCTTCCGGCACGCCAAGGAGCAGCGCGGCAAGGACATAGACCCCAAGCAGTACGGCGCCGTAGAGGACGAGGCGTACGATAGCGGGCGTACCGGCGAGCGGTAGGAGCCACTGCAGCGCGCCGCTCACGCCCGCTGCAAGCACTGTGCAAAGTAGCAGCGGCGGCATGCCGGTGAGGAACCGAAAATCCGGCACCCGCCGCGCGAGCAGCAGCCAGAGCCACACGGCCTCCAGCAGTACCGCCAGCGAGATGCCAAGCGCCAGGCCGCCCTGCGCCAGGGGACGCATGAGCAGGAAAGCCAAGGCGATGCCCAGACCCATGCTCACGATGCCAATCAGGACCGGCGTCCACGTATCTTTGAGCGCAAAAAAGCCCCGGTTCAGCACTTCCACCGCGCCATGCCCGACCAGGCCGACCGCAAAGAAGAGCAGTGCCCAGGCGGTGAGATCGGTGGACGAGGCGTCGAATTCCCCGCGCTCGAACAGCGTGGCAACCACCAGCGGCGCGAAGAGCATCAGTCCCGCCGCTGACGGCAGCAGGAAGAAGAGCACCGTACGAATAGCCGTAGTAAGCTGGCGCGCCAGCAGCGGCGTGGGGCCGGATACGGCAGCAACGGCAAACCGGGGAAACCACGCCCGCGCCACGGACATGCCAAACACGCCTAACGGCAACATCATCAGAATCCAGGCATAGTGGAGCGCCGCCACGACACCCTCGCCCAACCCGGACGCGAGCGTGACCATGATGAACAGCAGAGAGAGATGGACGGTAACCAGACCGGCCATCCGCGGCGCGGTGCGTTGTATGAGGAACTTCAGTTCCGGCAGGCGCGGGTCGAGCGTCAGGCTGTAGCCCGGACCCAAGGCCCGAAAGGCAGGAATCTGCACGAGGAGGTGCAAGCCCGCGCCGATGACGACGCCGGCCGCCACGCCGTAGATGCCCCACCAGAGCGCCAGCACAACCGCACCGACGAGGATGGCCAAGTTGTAGAGCAGCGGCGCCAGCGCGGGCAGCAGGAAGTGCTGCCGCGTGTGGAGCGTGGCCGTGAACACTTCGCTGGCGGCGAGCAACAAGGGCGAGAACGCGACGATGCCAAGGAGCGCGACAGTGAGTGTTCGGGTCTCGCTCGCGAATCCATGGGTAAAGAGCGGCACGATCCACGGGGCAAGCAGAATGATAGCGGCGACGAAGAACCCCACCGCCAGGATGACGGCGTTGAGGGCCGCACTGGTGAAGGCGCGCGCGGCGGCGCGATCGTTGCGGCCCAGCACCTCGCGGTAGAGCGGAATATAGGCGGAACTCAACGCGCCCCCCGCAAAGAGCAGAAATGCCAAATCCGGTAGCCGAAACGCCGCCACGTAGGCGTCAAGTTCACTGGAAGTCCCGAACCGCGCGCTGATGGCGACCTCCCGCGCCAAACCCAGCACGCGCGAGAGCACATAGCTCACCATCAGTATGGTCGCGCCGCCGGCCACCGTGCTGCCACCGGCCCGCAGCCATGCGAACCTGCCGGAAGAAGCCGCGCTATCGGAATCTGACATGATCTAACTGGAAGCGAAAGGAAAAATCGCGGAAAGTAGAACGGCAAAGCCCTAGAAAGCACTACGAAAAGCATAACCCGTTCGCCCTGAGCCTGTCGAAGGGTGAACGGGTCATGGAATTGCTGGCGGCGCGCCGATTCTCTTGCCGGTCTTTACCCTTGCTTGTTCAGCTCCAAGAATACGATCGCGCCTTGTTTAGCTGAGACCTACGACTCATGCGGCATTAGCGGGTGGACGTCCGACGAGTCGCTGTCCGCGTCCTCATGCCCAAGCAGGCATCGGATTCACCAGAGAAAACGCTTGGTCGCATTTAGGAAACCAAGTGAGTACTGACGATTGAGATTTTGCCCTCAGTGCATTGAGAACACGACGTAGTCGCAGAAGATGTGGCTAAGCAGTATGGCGGGTGCGCATAAGAAGATGTCCGAATCTGGAATCGCTGCGCAATGGGTCAAAAACATGGGGGGTCAATAGCAGCAAGAGGATCTTGCCGGGATCGCCGTTTGCTACCTTAACTTCCAAGCATGCTTCCAAGCTGCGAAAAGCGCCGTCGTGGTCGCTCTCCTCAAGGCAGCGCCGTGCCAATTCGTAGTTCGCCAGGAAGTCTTGGCCGTCCCCAGCAAGGCTGTCTTGCATGGCCGCTACAACTTCGCTGTCACCGGCCATGGGTTCGAGCGTGCCTGCCAGGTCTCCGTAAGCGCGTTGCACCAGCGCGCTAAAGCGCGGATCCTTGCGCGCAGGGTCATACGTATCTGTGTTTAGGATAAGCAGGAGGGTTTCACCATGATCGAATCTGCCAACGACTGTCGTAGGGTCTTTCAGGGATACTTCGAGATGCTCCAACGCTTCGCTTATGTTGCCGCGCTCTACCAGGAATCTCGCCTGTTGGGAATTCAACATGAAGCTCCTGCCGTCCGCGACAAGTCCGGCGCGCACCGCCGACGCGGCCTCGTCATGTCTGCCCAGTGACTCCAAGACTCCAGCCAGATTGCTATAGGCGTTCGCAAGCACCACGTCGCGTTCTTCTGAAGAAGTCTTCGGCTTCGCATGCGCTTTACGCAAGTCCACCGCTGCCTGTAAGTGCGTTAGCGCACGCTCGTAATCGCGTATAGCATTGTATGCCAAGCCAAGTTCGTGGTGAACGTCGTCATTCGGTCCGCTTGCAGCAAGTTCTCGTTCTAAGCGCGGGATGATTTCGTCATAGCGGCCTTCGGTATATTGATGGGAAAACTTGCTGGTATGTTTCCAGATCATGAACTTCGGCCGGAATTGGATGTGACCTAGTTCAGGCAGCCACCATCTGAGTTTGGAGTAAAGATAGCGCAGCACCCACATTTTGCCAAAGTGGGCACGAAGCAGGCCGCGGTTGAGTTCCGCAGCATCGCCAAGCGCCGCCACGGATTCCCGCTCCGCAAGTGCGCGTTCGCTGCCCCGCGCTACACGGTGGGCAATTGCGTCTTTCAGGTGCGCGCGCAGTTCTCTACTTGCCTCACCGCGCTTCCGAAACGGTAGTCCCGCCACGGCTTTGCGGAGAAAGCGTTCCGTTTCCGGTGTCAAGCGCGCCATTGATAGCCTCCACCAGTGTGTGCCAGTGCTCGCGGCGTTCGGCCAGCGCCTTGCGGCCCCGCGCGGTCAGACGATAGTAGCGGCGGCGCGGCCCGCGCGGGCTGTCCTGCCAGAAGGGCTTCACCAGCCCTTCCGCCTCCAAGCGGTGCAATGCGGGGTAGAGCGTGCCTTCCTTGAAGGTAAGCACGCCGTTCGTACGTTCCCGCAGTGCCTCGGCGAGTTCGAACCCGTACATGGGCTGCGCAGCCAGCAGGTCGAGCAGGAGCAGGCCGGCCGTGCCCTTGCGTAATTCGCGTAACATGTATATAGAATATCTAGGTAGCAGGAGTTTTGCAAGTACTCTTCGTTCTCTCACTTTTCCTATACAGACACAACCCCACCCCATCGCAGGCTTAGGAGCAGTTGAAAAGTCAGAGGATGCACTGAGCGATGGAGTGTCTGACAACACCGTGTCGAGCGGGCTTGAGGCCATGCAACGCACCAGGAGGTCGAACGCTGCCAGCAGATACCCCAGATGAGACGTGAAGCACCCCCACCCTCTATGCCGTAGCGCAGACCACTGGTCACCAGTTCGCTGGGAAAAGCGCTGCTTGGCCGTGGTGCGGCACGTCTTGCATGGCTTCACCTACCCGACAAAACCGTTCAGTGATACCATTTACGATAACGGGGGTCGGGGTGAGGGGATTTCCCGTCAGCCTACCCTGACCTAACCTGCTTAGCAGAGTCCCGCAGGAGTCTTTGCGAGCAGGACCCAACCAGAAGAACGCTTCGCGCAAATGGGAGGTCATACCCAAATGCGCTGGTATACCGGTGAAGCACTGCTACCGCTCTTGCGCGGTGCTCCATTCGTAGAAGTAGCAGACGGGCGCATCAAGGTCACCCGCCTCGACCCGGCGGACTCCCTGAGCTACCCCTTGGGCGCGTGGCAACATGCCCAGTCTACTGCCGGCGTGCGGTTCGTCTTCTCTACGTCCGCACCGAGTGTCACGCTCCGCGCCTGGGACCCTGGACATGAGCCTAATGAGGAGAGGCTCGTCAGTCTTTGGGAAGACGCCGTATGTGTTGCCACGTACCGGCATCTCAGGCCGGGCGGAGAGTTGCGTTTTGAGTTGCAATTAGCAACTGAGGGCAAGCACACGTATTCACTCTACTTGCCGTACGTTTCCCGCGTGGAGCCAATCGCGCTCGGCGTGCCGGACGGAACGAACCTCTCCCCCGTCGAACCCCCGCCGCACGTCTGGGCCGCCTACGGCGATTCCATCACACAAGGGCGCACGGCAAGCGACCCGGGCCTCACCTACGTCGCGCAAGCCGCGCACTTGGCAGGGGTGGAACCGTTCAATCTCGGCTTTCGCGGCTGGGCGCGAGGCGAGCCGGCAGCGGCGCACATGCTTGCCGCCATGGACTTTGACATACTGAGCATTCTCATGGGCGTGAACGTGCGCGTTTCGTCCTGGCTGGACGTTGCGGCCTGGCGCGAGGTTTTTCGCAATTTCATCGAAATCGTGCGGCTTGGTCATCCGACCACGCCTATCTTAGTAATCAGCATCCTCAGTTGCCACGGTGAGTTCACGGATACCACGCCCGACGCGCGGGGTGTCACCGTGGCCGCGCTCCGGGAAGCGCAGCACGAAGTAGTGGCCGAGCGCATCGCCGAGGGCGACGCGCACATCCGCCTCATCGACGGCACAACCATCATCGGACCCAACGACGCGGCTCTTGTGCCCGACGGCGTGCACCCCAACGACATCGGCATGCACCGCATCGCCACGCGCATTGCGCCGGTACTGCGGGAAATGCTTGGTCTGTAATCACCAAAACAAGGGGCTTTGTCGCAACTCATGGCTGCTAATCCTTGCCTAGAAGGAAGAGCAGCAATGCAGCAAATCAGAAAACTAAGAGCTTCGAGACTCAAATGTGTCATACTTTGGTGCAATGGCATACAACCACACGACGAACCGCTGGAGGCGCATGATGGCTACCGATACCAGAACCAGTACGAACGCTTTGGATCCCGTGGTAACCGGTCCCGTGATGCAGGCCCGGCACGTGGGCAGAGGCCCTGCCATCTGGCTGGCAGGCGACCCGGAAGACCTTAAGCCCTGGATGGAGCGCGGCGCCGCCGGCATCGTCACCAATACGGTCGTCCTCAACGACATGGTGAAGAAGTACGGCCAGATCACGGGCGTCGTGCAGCGCTACCTCGATATCACCGACAAGCCCGTGGTCGTAGAGGTCGACGGCCATTCGACGGACGAGCTACTGGACGTCAGTCACTTCTTCACGCGCATGTCCGACCGGATCATCATCAAGATTCCCTGCACAATACACGCGCTCGGAGCCTTCCGGCGCTTGGCGGAAGAGGGCATCGAGACTTACTGCACCACTGTCTTCTCACTGCCCCAGGCAGCCGCTGTCGCCCAGGCGGGCGCGACCCACGTCCTCCCCTTCTGCGAGCCAGTGAAGCAGATGGGCGGCGACCCGACCAAGCTCGTGCGCGAGTGCGTGCGGATGTTCGCGGGCTGGGAAAACCGCCCCTACGTCACTGCCGCTCTCGTCAGGAGCGTCGAGACCGCCTACGCCGCCCTCCGCGACGGCGCCGACGGCATCATCATTTTTTGGACCACGTTCCAAGAGATGATGGAACACCCGCTCACCGACACCTGGAACGAGACCTTCATGGGCGAGTGGGTCACCATGCACAAAGCCGGCCTGATGGAAGGTGTCCCTGTCCGGCTTGACTAGGATGCATGGGCGCGTTGTAGTCATGCCAAGCGCAGCGCAGTGTCGCTCTTAGCGCGGAATCTCGTGTGCTGAGGCCATATACTGCGTAGAGCATAAGTTTGCGCTATGCCTCTTCTATTGACAGGGCCCAAGCATTGACTTACTCTATCCATACAGAACTCTAGACAATCGGTCACGCGATAATTATTTGTGTGGTAACACAATTGCTCTGAGTCTGCCCAAAGTGCGGGAGGCATGAGGCTGTCTCTCGATCGGATTCATCCCTGACCGGCCGCTACAAACTTACATAGGAGAGACAACATGTCAATTCTCAGAGCAATAGCTGGGCTGGGAGTGATGCTCTTAGCGCTGATGCTCACCGGATGTGCCGATGATTCAAGTGACACGGCCCCGCCGGCAGAGGCGCCCACAGTCGCGGTCGCTCCTGCTTCAGTGGCTACACCCACCCCGACTGCGGTGTCCATGGTCGCGGTCACTCCTACTACAGTGGCTACGCCTACCCCTGCTGCAGTGGATACGCCCACCCCGGCTGCGCAAGTGCAGGAGGGCGCGGCGCTCACGACGCGGGAGTATGCGGAAGCCCTAGTGGAAGCCACTTCCGGCTTTGAAGAAGAGGGTGACGATAAGATTGAAGCTGCGTTCGAGGCCCTCTTTTCCGGCGATCTCATTTCTGAAGACATGCTCGAGCGGATGTCTACGCTTGAAACCAGCGAATCCTGGTCGGAGGATGATATAAAATTCGCAAGCGAGTTCGCGAAAACCATTCTACTGGCAACCACAGCCGTCTATGACGTCATCCTGAAGGTTATCAATGAGTATCTCGACGAAATGGCAAGCTTGAAACCCCCGGAACACCTATCCGATCTCCACAGCGCCTTCATTGAAGCGTACCGGGAATCACTTCGCTTCTATCAGGAGTATGTGGAATCTGTGAAAAACACTGACACCGAGATCAAGGGCCCAGCAGACTTTGCCAACTTCCAGGACATAGTCAACTCCTTGGAATCCGGCCCGCTTGACCCTGAACTGCAGCAGAAGGGCGAGGACCTTGCGGAGCAGGCTGAACAGGCATGCCTGGAGCTTGAGGAGCAGCTCGAAGCTGAGTTGGAGCGCGACGTCGGCATTTGCGATTGACAGTGGACGGGGCGCGAGAGCGATCTCCCGCGGCTAGTGGTCACCTGATGGGTGCTCCGGTACTATGAGGCGCCGAGGGGTCAGCGTGGCTCGCAGACGGACTGGCTGCAGGAGTTTGCGCTTGCCTTACCTCCGCCTAGTGTCTCGTTACAGCCTCTGCGCACAAACGTAGCGCAATTTATGCGCGTGCGGACCTTCCGGGCTATGGTCTTCAGGGTCAAAGACTAAGCCGGTCTCGATGATTGTGAAGCCCTCAAAGTGAGCGCGCAGATCGGCATCGTTAAAGTAGTGCGCCGGCCGCCCTGGTCGCGTTTCGAAGGTGTTTTCTTCCACTGCCGCGCCCTTGCCGTAGCTCTCCTCATCCTCAGAAAAGACCACAAAGAATGCCAAGCCGCCGGGGCGCAGCCAGCGCCGACACCGGCGCATCACCTCTCGTCGTTCCGCAGCGAGAAAGAGATGCAGCACGTTGAAGCAGTAAATAGCGTCAAAGGTCTCGTCTGTCAGGACATCTTCCAGCAACGAGGCGTGTATGAAGCGGCTTGTGGAGTCATGCGTCTGGGCAAGCGCAAGAGCGCCTTCCGATACTTCAATGCCCGTTACGTCGTAGCCATGATCCGCAAAGAACCGGGTGTTTCGTCCGTAGCCGCTTCCTGGAACGAGCAGGCGTTGGACACTGTGCTGCTCAAAGAGCGCGTGCGCGTGCTCAACCGTCTTGCTGGGCTGGTGACCCCAAATGGCCCCTTCCGCCGCGTAGCGTGCCTCCCAGAACGTCGACACCGTCCGAAATCCTTCCACGAAAACGCTTGCCTTCATCGCGTGGGCCGTAGTGTATCATAGGAAAAAGTGCACTCACGCTCCCAGCGAAAACGACTCAGCAATCCAACGTATTGCAGTTTAACGCATGCCCGGCATTGATCTCCACCTCCACACCACCGCTTCCGATGGCGCATTCTCGCCCGCGGATCTTGTGCGCATGGCGTTTGAGGCCGGGCTCGACTGCATCGCCATCACCGACCATGACAGCACTGACGGTGTGACCATTGCCCAGGTGGCCGGGCAAGGACTCGGTGTGCGTGTGATCGCCGGCATCGAGTTCAACACCATGTGGCACGGACAATCGGTGCACATTCTCGGCTATTTCGTGGAAACGGAGCACCCGGAGTTGCAGGCTGTCATCGCACGCCAGCGCGACGGGCGGCTCTATCGCGCGCAGCGAATGATCGAAAAGCTTACCGCACTTAACCTGCCGCTGTCCTATGAGGAGATCCTGAAGAGTGCAGACGGTGGCGCCGTAGGCCGCCCGCACATTGCTAAGGCCATGATCGCACAGGGCTACGTGAGCGATTCGAACGAAGCCTTTGCCAAGTACCTCGGTCACGGGATGCCAGCTTATGTCGAGCAACCGAAGCTCACACCTACTGAAGCGATAGCTCTTCTACACCGGGCCGGCGCCGCGGCCGGGCTCGCGCACCCGTACAACGTGGAAGGCGCGGACCAGGTGGACTTGGACGCGCTGCTGCCGGAGCTCGCCGACGCGGGCCTCGACGCCATTGAAACCTACTACACCGACTACTCGGCGGCGCAGCAGTCAGCTATCTTGCACCTGGCCCAGCGATTTGATCTCATCCCAACCGGCGGCAGCGACTTCCACGGCGGCGGCATTCTGTCCCAAGCGGAATTGGGCACTATCCGTGTACCGGCAGAGTCCTTCCAACGCCTGGAGGGGGCTGCCGCTCAGCGGGCCCTGGCCTAGCGCTGTCTGCTTGAGTATGCGGGTTGCTATCTTCACAGACAGTAGGCAGCAATCGAATAGATTCAGTATCCGCAGGTGGTAAAGTAGTAAGGAATAAGAGAGACGGCAGGGAAGTCGAAATCTCAACATAGGCAGCTAGCGCCGTCGTCTAGCCTTCACGGCATTGAGAAGAGGGAGGCCGTTATGACCGCCGCGACCGCCAGCAAACGCGTGACATTAGACGATCTTGAGTTGAGCCCAGGTAAGTACGTCCGCTTGCAGCGCCTACTCTACGGCTACGGTCCCGGCAACGGCACCATGATGCTCCTGCCCGTAGACCACGGCATGGAGCACGGGCCGGTGGACTTCTTCGACAATCCCGACGCGCTCGATCCCGATTATATTTGGCGGCTGGCGGTAGAAGGCGGTTTTTCCGGCGTGGCATTACAATACGGCAACGCGCTGAAGTACATGCGTCCCTACGCCGGGCGCGTGCCGCTGGTGGTGAAACTCAACGGCAAGACGAACATTCCGCCCGACGACGACCCTATCAATCCGCTCAATGCCACCGTCGAGGATGCCGTGCGCGTGGGGGCCGATGCCGTAGGCTACACGCTGTACATGGGCTCATCGCGCCAGGATGAGGACTTCGCCCACTGGCGGCAAGTGCGCCAGGACGCCGAGCGCTTCGGCATGCCGACAATCATGTGGGCCTATCCCCGCGGCCAGCACATGGAAGCCAAAGGCGGCCGCGACAGCTTCTACGCCATTGACTACGCCGCGCGCGTGGCCTGCGAGCTTGGCGCCGACGTGGTGAAGATCAATGTGCCCAAGATCGATCCGGAGAAAGACAAGCTCTCGCCCGCGCCCTACAACACGATGCAAGTCACACCCGACGAGGCGCTGGCCAAAGCGGTGCAATCTGCTGGCAAGACGCTGGTGCTGATTTCGGGAAGCTCGCGCGCCAGCGATGAAGAAGCGCTGGAAAAGGCGCGCCTAGGAGTCCAGGCCGGGGCGGCAGGGTTTATCTTCGGACGCAACTGCTTCCAACGTCCCTGGGACGAGGGACTGGCCCTGGTACAGGCCATGCGCGACATGCTGCGCGCGGCAGCCGCTGACTAATCCCCGGTTGGCACTCAACAACTAAGCGGCATTTGCACTCGCAATTTGAGAAGACCAAGCCCGTGGCGCTTACCAAGGAGAGCCGTACGTTCCGCTTGCGTCAAGGAAAGCCATGCTCGTAGGCACAGTGAGCCCAGTACGTTGCATGTCGCGTTCAACCGTTCGCCCTGAGCCTGTCGAAGGGCGGCCGATCAAAAAGGAACGCTCTCGCATAGCACGGTCATACTTTTCAAGTCTGGTGAGGTGATGCGTTGCCAGAAACGAATTTCGACTTGCCCACGCGTCTCACCATCCGTACTTCGACAAGGGCTTCGCGAAGCCCACTCAGCACGAACGGTGAGACCGGCCCGACACAGGAACTAAGTCAAGACTGCGTACGTGCAAAAACATAACGTTTTTGTAGAAACAGAAAGTAATTCCTGCCATGCCCATCTACACCGGCGGCGGTGACGACGGCACCACGTCACTCTTTGGCGGCGAGCGCGTCGGCAAACACGCGCTGCGCATGGAATTCATCGGCACCATCGACGAACTCAGCGCCGCGCTCGGCATGGCGGTAGCGCACTTGCCTGATACGGAAACCGACCCCACAACCCAGCCCCAACGCGCGCCGCGCGATCAAGCATCCCCTCTCCTGGGGGAGAGGGTTAGGGTGAGGGCGACACGCCTGCTCCAGCGCATTCAGAGCGAGCTTTTCGTCATGGGCGCGGACGTCGCCACGCCGCACGAGCCCCGCGCCTATACCATTCCCCGCATCACGCCCGCACACGTGACGGCACTGGAAGCGGCCATTGATGATGCCACCGCACAGCTCCCGCCCCTCACGGACTTCGTCCTCCCCGGCGGCACCCCCGCCGCCGCAACGCTCCACCTTGCCCGCGCCGTCTGCCGCCGCACCGAACGCATCGCTGTAGCTTTGGCCCAAAAGGAAGACCTCTCCAAACCCGTCCTGGTCTACCTCAACCGCCTCTCCGACCTGCTCTTCACCCTCGCCCGCCTCGCCAACCACCAAGCCGGGACAGAAGACGTGCTCTCCAAAGACGCCCTATCCCCGGAGTAGGCAAGACACTATACGGCAGAGGAATCCACACCGCGTTGCAAACTACCTTCACGGGTCTGTCCGACCTGCGAAGAGGGTTCTGTAGTGCACATGGCACTGCACACTATGGTAAAGCATGTCCGCCGCGCCGCTGCCTGGCCGCAAGCCCAGCAGACTCACATGTGTCTGAGTCACGCGCCATCCGGTAGCGCAGGTTTGCACCCCCGTATCAAGCACGGGGCAGGCTCTGCGCTCGGTCAGCCGTTGGTGTTCGGGGTTGGGGTTGCGTCGGCACATGGCGCTATACGATCGCCGACGGTGATGCCGAGGCGGGCGGCTGAGCCGGCGTTGAGTTCCAGCACGTGGGTGATCGGTTCATCGGGACGGTAGCGCGGGAGTTCGTCGTCCGCTGTATCCTCCGGCGGGGGTGGAACCGAGGCATCAATCTGCACCACGGTACTGTCGCGAATCCAAATTATGTCGAGCGCGAACTCCATCCCCTTCATCCAGAATGACGGCTGCGTCGGCTCCGCAAAGACGAACAGCATGCCCGCGTCATCCGGCAGGCCGGCATAGCCGCTCAGTCCCGCGGCCCGCTCCTCCAGCGTATCGGCTACCAGCACGCGGATACGCGCCTCGTTGACGCAGAGCTCCACCTCGTAGGAAAGTTGTGCATCTCCATCTGACGCGACGCGCATGGCCATGCCTTCCAGCAACTCCGCCGTGGGGTCCCCACAGCCGAGCACGGAGATGAAGGCGAGCACGACCACAATGCTCACCACCACCTTCAAAGAAATGCGTTGCGCTCCACTCATTTCACCATCTAGTAACATCAGTGGATTCTGCCATGCGGTTCATATTCTCATTAGAAGCTATCTCATAAATCGGCTCGATAAGCCGAATCGTGCTGCGACCCTTCGGCAGGCTCAGGACAGGCAAGGGCTTCGCGCAGCAGGCTTCGCGCAGCAGGCTTCGCGCAGCCCTCAGCACAAACGGGTCTGCGGCCGACTAACTCAGTCAATTTCCTATTCTAGGCAGCGGAGGGTGAGAGTCGTATGAGAAATCTACATCTGTGCAGCGCGCGTTAACGTCCTTGCACACACGATTCAGATCTCATGTGTCAATGTGTTTGTCGCTTTCACCGCAAGCGCGGCCACCAGCCGGGGACGATCTGTCTGTAGCTGCGGAAGGCGTCGCCGTGGGCGCGTTCCAGAAAGCCGTCTTCACTCGCCGCCAAGCGGACATAGGCCGCCAAGAGGACTGGAAACATCAGCAGCGTAAGCAACGTCGGCCATTGGATGAGAAACCCGACCATGACCAGCACGAAACCCACGTACTGGGGATGACGCACGCATCCGTAGAGACCGCCGGTCACCAGCGCGCCGCCGGCGCGATACACGTGCCACCAGCCCCAACCCATCAACACCAAGCCTGCCACGACCACCGCGCTGCCACCCCACTTTAGCAGAGGTACGCCAACGCTTAGTGGCACCCAGCCCAGGCGATTGAGGAACACCGCCCAGAGGTGCCCCTCGCTGCCGTCCAGTCCGACTGAGAGATCGAACACGCTGGCTAGCAGGTAAATGGTGAAGGGAACACCGAACATCTCGGTGAAGAGCGCGATGAGGAAGGCCGGGCCTAAAGCCGCCTGTCGCCAGTCGCGGCGCGGCAATGCCACGAGAAACCCCACGATGAAGAGCGAGAAGAAAATCACTGACAGGACTACCGCCGGCCAGTTGCCGTACCAAGGCCGCTCGTCGAGATAGAGGAACCACACCAGCAGCGCCGTGGTCACTGCCAGCGCGAGCAGGTAGATCAGAACGCCGCCGCGCGTGATGCTGAGTACATTGCGCTGCATACGCTGTTGCCTCCGCTAATTCCGCCGGCATTGTGCCAGTGTATGTCTCCCATCCCAGAGACAGCACTGACATGTACCAGTCCTGACGGTTATCATAGACGGTACCATAGGAGACCTTTGCAGAACCCAAGCCGGCAGGCGAGAAGACACCCTCTCCCTGGGGAGAGGGTCGGGGTGAGGGGAGACTGGTGCCGACCCTGCCCAATTTCAACTGTTTGACACAATTTCGCAATGGTTTCCACAGGATGACGCCTTTGTTTACCAGCAGCACTTATCACATCACCAGCAAAGGACCGGACTCGTGAAGATCACTGACGTTCAAGCCTTTCTCCCCCACAGGCCCCCTGAGCCGCCGAGCTGGCTTTCGCACATTCGCGTCGCCAACCCTATGTCGCGCTACCCGGAATACGGCGCGCGGCGGGCGCTCTGGCAGGGGCCGCTGGGACCGATTATTGTTAAAGTCAAAACGGATGACGGGCTGGAGGGTCTCGGACTGGGCGGCGGCGGCAACCCGGGCTGCTTCATCGTGGAGCAGCACCTCAAGCGTCTGCTTGTCGGCCAAGACCCGCGCGATACGGAACGCCTGTGGGACCAGATGTTTCGCGCATCGCTCCCTTATGGGCGCAAGGGTCTGCCGCTCATGGCTATCAGCGGCATTGATAACGCGCTGTGGGACATCAAGGGCAAGGCCGCCGATCAGCCCGTCTACAAGCTTCTTGGCGGCGCCACCAAACCTGACATTCCGGTATACGCCACCGGCAACCAATCCGCGGTCTACGAGTCGCTGGGGTTTGTGGGCAACAAAGTCGCCATGCCCTACGGCCCGTGGGATGGTATTGAAGGCATGAAGCTGAATGAGAAGCACGTGGCCGATGCCCGTGAGGCGCTGGGGCCGGATATGCTACTGATGCTCGATTGCTACATGGCCTGGGACGTTACCTACACCCAGCGCATGGCCGAGCGCCTGCGCCCGTACAACGTCTACTGGATCGAAGAAGCGCTGCCGCCGGACGACTACGAGGGCTATGCTGAACTGCGCCGCCGCATCTCCTGGACGCGCATTACCACCGGCGAACATGAGTACACGCGCTTTGGCTTTCACGAGCTTATCCAGCGCGGCTGCGCCGATATCCTGCAGCCCGATCTCGCCTGGTGCGGTGGCATTACCGAGGCCCATCGCGCGGCACAGATGGCCGAGCCCCACGGCATTGATGTAATTCCCCACGTCGGCGCTACGGCGAGCTATCACTTTTGTATCGCCCACGGCAACGCACCGCTGGTTGAGTTTATCTTCCGTGCCGGCGACGGCAGTGAGCTCGTGCCGGTGCAGCCCTTCTTTAGCGGCGAGCCCCTCCCAGAAAACGGTCGCGTGCGCCCGCCGGAAGCACCCGGTTGGGGCTACGCAATTGCGCCGGAGGTTACGCTGGAGCGCCCGCACCCGGCATCCGAAAGCAAAGAAGATACCGCGCCCGGTTCCGCGGGTCTGGGAACGGGAGAGTAACGCTAGGAGCCTCTTGCCAGCTGCCGCTGCGGAATCCACTGACAGAGTCATGAGATTGTGAAAAGACCCGGTACTAAGACTTTTGCGAAACGCCTACCCCGCTAGACAGAGTTGAGCCGGGCTTTGAGGAAATTGCGACTTCCTGGATTCCGGCTTTCGCCGGAATGACGAATTCATGCAGGGGTTTCCGTAAGCGAAGAAAAGCGTGGCAGTTACCATGAAAATCGTCGATATCGAAGCCCTAATACCAGAAACGCCCAAACGCCGTAGCTGGCTGGTGGCAGAGCGTATGGCCAGCCCTATGGGTGCCTATCCGGAGTATGCCGAGACACGCACCTCATGGCAGGGCATGGTGCCGCGCACTATCGCTCGGATCACCACCGATGAGGGTATCGTCGGCATCGGCGTGGGGGGCGGGGGCGTGCCCAGTTGCCACATCATCGAACACCACCTCAAGCCCTTGCTCGTCGGCAGAGACCCCCGCAACACGGAAATGCTCTGGGACCTCATGTACCGCGCCACCCTCCCGTACGGGCGCAAGGGTCTGCCTATCATGGCGGTCAGCGCCATCGACAACGCGCTCTGGGATATCAAGGGCAAGGCAGTCGGGGTGCCCGTCTACGTGCTGCTCGGCGGCAAGACGAAAGGGACTGGGAACGCGCCGCCGCGTGTAACTCTCTACGCCAGCGGCAATCGCACGGCGGCCTACACGGACCTGGGATTCACGAGGAACAAGGTCTTCATGCGCTACGGGCCGTGGGATGGCGCGGAAGGCATGCGCCGCAACGAGGAGCAAGTAGCAGCGGCGCGCGACGCGCTGGGACCGGACAGACTCCTCATGATAGACGCCTGGATGGGCTGGGACGTGCCGTATGCCGTCCGCATGGCCGAACGCCTGCGCCAGTATGACATCTACTGGTTGGAGGAAGCGCTCTTTCCCGATGACTACGATGGCTACGCCACGCTGCGCCGTCGTCTGCCGTGGCTGAAGATCGCGTGCGGCGAGCACGAATACACGCGCTTTGGGTTTCACGATCTCATCCAGCGAGGCTGCGCCGACATTCTGCAGCCCGATCTCGCCTGGTGTGGCGGCATTACCGAGGCACGGCGCGTGGCGGCCATGGCGGAAACCCACGGCTTGCAGGTGATCCCCCATATCGGCGGCGTGATGAGCTACTCTTTTGTCGCTGCGCACGCGGTCTGCCCCATGGCGGAGTTCATCTTCAGCAGCGGCGACGGCACGGAGATCGCCCCCATTCACCCCTTCTTCGCGGGCGAGCCCCTACCCCAAGACGGAGAGGTAGAGTTAAGGGATGCGCCGGGGTGGGGAGTGGAGCTTTCGCCGCAGGCCACGTTCACGCGACCTCATTCAACGTAGACTTCGCTATGTGCATAGACTTGGCTACGAGCGTAGTCTTCGCTCACAGCCATTGCTCGGCGATCCACTCCTGGATCAGCGTGAAGAGCTGACTTTCGCTCAGGATTAGGCTAACCACGAGCAACCCCGTCCAGCCGACGAAGCTGGCAAGCAGCGCCTTGGCAATCGAACCCTTCAACGCCGGACGCAGCGCCAAGACACCATATTCGATCAGGGCCAGATACGTAAGGGCGGCGAGCGTAACGCCATAGAGCGGGATAATCTGAAAGAACAAGAAGATGGACGGTACGTACGCGAAGGCGAGCGTGCGGAAAAGCTGCATGAAACCTGCGCGGCTTCTGAAGAGCACTTTACACAGCGCATATGCCACGAGCAACCAGATGACCCAGGAAACCAAGGCATCGCTCATCGCTCTGGCAACGTAACCGAACGCGCCAAAGAAGCCGAACCAGAACATGCCGACGAGGAGCAGGCTGATGTTCTGCACCACGGCGACGATCAAGACCACGGCAAGCGCTTGCAAGTTCGCCGAATCGTCCTCGTGGGCGTCATTGAAGACATCGGTGTTCAGCATCACGCCGTGCACCATGCGTTCCACCAGTTCCGACCAGCGCACGTAGGGGTCGAGGCGGTCAATCGGCACCATCACGACACGGCCTATGGCGGTCTCACGCCAGGGCCGCCGCTTGCGTTCCGGCAGCGGCTTTGCCTTGTAGTCGTCATCGAGCGGCTTCATCCACGCTCGCGGTACGCGGTCCAATATGTCCTCCTACACTGGTTGTTCACGCTAGGTTGGCGCGTCAGGCCGGCACACAGAGTCCATCGCTACCCAAACACTGAGCGTAGCACACTCCCTTGCCGCGACGCAGTGCTTCGACTAGTATGGAGAGCACCTATACCTAATGTACCAAATAAGAGGGATGCGCATGCGACGTCTCCGTTTTCTTAGTAGTCTCACACTGGTGCTCCTCGTGTGGCTCTCTGCCGCGAACGCCGTGCAGGCGCACGGAGATGGAGCCGACCATGTTCACGCGCCCGACTATGCCATAGGTCGCGGCTGGTACTATACCCAGACCGGCAGCGGCACCGGCAAGGGCTACGCAATCATCGACTACCGGGGCATCAACTTTTGGAGCGGTTTCCAGCAACTCGGCGGCGTGCCGGCGCTGGGGTACCCGGTGTCCGGGCGTTTCATTCTGGACGGCTTCTACTACCAAGCGACTCAGAAAGCCCTTTTGCAGTGGAATCCGGGGACGAACAGTGTCAACCTTGCGAACACATTCGATATGCTCTCCGCCGCCAACTATGACGACTGGCTCGTGGCTTACCGGCAGATTCCCAAGAGCTTCGATTGGTCGGCAGACGACCCGATAAATGACTGGGAAGGCACCGTTCAGAACCATCTCACGCGCATCTTCGAGGCGCAGCCCGGCGACTCTGCGGAGATGAGCACGGCCCGCGCCGCGCTGAAAGAGCGGCTTCTTAGCAATTCAGACTGGCTGCAGCGCTTCGGGCTGCCCTTGGCAATTCAAGAATTCGGACCGATGATCGTCGTGCGTGCCCAGCGCAGCGCTTTGCAATACTGGAAAGTCAAAATGCCCTGGGCAGACGTTGGTGACGTGACGGTAGTGCTGGGCGGCGACCTTTTCAAAGAGTCTGGCCTCATTCCGGCGGCGGCTAGGTATCCGCTGGATGCGGCTCTCGCCCTTCAGAGCGCATTTAGGCCTCCTGCCGGAGAACTAACTTCATCCCCAGCGCCGGCAGGTACGGTGTCTTCTCTTGACATAGTGCGTATTGCCACCGGTGGACTTGCCGACGTATTGTCCATCGTAGGGTCGCCAACAGTCATAGCATCGCCCCACGGCAACTACCGTATCTACTTACAACTGCGCAATGACTTCAGTACGATCATTTCCAGCGCCATCGAGGTGCACTTGCTCGATGCCCAGGGCGCCGACTTGACTCATGCTACCGGTAGTATCGCAGCCCTGCTGCCGGGATCAACCCGCGTCGTTCGTCTCTTATCCACCGACCCTTACATTGCTGTTCCCGCAGCGGTAGAAATCGGCTTTACCGGTACGCTGGCCGGTGGCGCGAATCGCGAGCGCGATATCAGCTTTAGCGGCGTGCATTACGAGCGGGAGGGAAATCTCCACGTCCTGCACGGGTCGGTCACGAACAACGGCGCGCGCACCTACAGCCTCGACCTCAACGGCGCTCTTTTCGATGCCGCTGGTAACGTGCTCGGCATGGCAATCGGACAGGTGAGCAACCTCCTCCCGGGTCAGACACAAGAACTCAGGCTAACCACCGACGAAAATATACAGGGTGTAGCCTCCCACACGGTAGCCGTAAACGTGATCGTTCCGAGATAAAACCGCCTTTTCCGTCGAGATCCTACCACAGGCCGCCTCGCGCTAGGCCTTTTCTCTTGATGCCTTGTGTCGGCAGTCACCGAAGCCACTGTGCGCATATTCACTGCTGCTCTCCATGACGGCGTGCTGGTCCGCACAACTCCCTCACAAGACCGTTACTTAAGTTTGATAACCGTTTGGCATCAGGCTGGAACGGTACCAAGCTCCCCTCACACCATCTCTCTCCAGGGAGAGGGAGTACTTCACGGAGAAGAAGGTTGTCTCGCCTGCCGGCACGGTCTGTGCAAGTATCTCGCTAGGATAAACAGACTTTAGTGCTAAGGGTCTGCCACGGCGCAGCGCGTGAGCATAGAACACCTGAGAAGTCCAGGCTTAGAATCCGCCTGTAGACATCTGATCTACGCGAAGTATAAGCAAACTGAAGTGAAAACGATCATGGGTCTTGTCATGCCGAAATGGCTCAGTGAGCCCGCCGCTCGTTTGCGGGCTACAACTACGGGAGTAGGCTTCATCCTCGGGCTTCTCTTCAAGGAAGTCCCGGTGGCCGCCACGCTCATTACGCTCCAGAGCTTTGCCGCCGGCGCCACCACGCCGCTCATTGTCTTCGCCATCAGCGGCCTTATCGATGACGTACGGCGCTCAGTACCCGACCTCACTGGCATTGACTTCATCGATGAGCTCCAGCGCTCTCCGGCCAATCCGACTGACGTATGGCCCTCCATAGTCCCGTGGCTGGCGATTCTCTTGGTGGCCTTTATCATCCGCAGCCTCGACGGCGCGCTGGGCGACTATCTCAGTCAGTTGACGGGGTTGCGCCTTGGCGCTGCCGTGCAGCACATGGTGTGCGCGAAAGCCGTCGCGCTGCCGCTGAGCGTCTTCGAGCGGGAAGAGTATTACACCAAGCTGGAGGTGACCGGCAAAGAGGGAGGGAGCATCCTCAGCGACTTTCTGGAGAATGTCTCGTGGCTCGTAACGTCGCTGGTCGGCGCGGCCGGCCTGATGGTGCTCTACTTTCGCGCCCATTGGCTGATTGGGGTGGCGCTGGTAGCCGTGATGGGTTTGCGGGCAGTCGTACAGTCGTTCACCGAACACCATCTCCTCGAGGTCTTCTACCAAAACTCGCCCCGCCGGCGCGAGAAGCAGTACTGGTCGCGTCTGCTTACCAGCCGTGAGGCTATTCCCGAGATCCGGCTTTCCGGTCTCGCCGACTTCCTGCTCCTCCGCCGGAGCAAGGTATTCCAGCGCTTTCTCGCGGAGATTGTTGCCGCCCAGCGCAAGGTGGCGCTGCCAGGGCTGGGCAGTGTCGCCGCGCAAGAAGCGGTAGCGTTCATCATTGTATTCGCCCTGCTAATCGCCTTGGTCGGCAACATCACTTTGGGCAGCTTGGTCGCGCTGCTATATGGCCTCACCCGGTTTCGCGACCTCGCCGACAATGTCGCCTGGGGCTTGCGAAATATCTATGAGGAGCTGCAATACTCCGAGTATCTGCGCGACTTCCTCGCCCTTGAAGCAGAAACGCCGGATTCGCCGGAGAACGGGCCTCAGATACAGCGGCCCCTGCGCGAGGGGATTCAGTTTCGCGACGTCAGCTTTACGTACCCGGGAGCGGAACGACCGGCGCTCACCAACATCAATCTGCAGATCCGGCCCGGTGAGCGCATCGCCCTCGTGGGCGAGAACGGTGCAGGCAAGACGACGCTCGTGCGCTTGCTCCTTGGCCTCTACCGTCCCACTCAAGGGGCCATCTTTGTAGATGGGATCGACCTGTCCACGCTAGACCCTGATGGGTGGCGGCGGGTGGCGACCGCGGTTTTCCAGGATTTCGTCCGCTATCCCACGACGGTGTTTGAGAACATCGCCTTTGGCGACACAGCCTTGCTGGCTGCGTCTCCGCAAGCCGCAGTCGCAACCCATCCCCGCATCGCCGCGGCCGCGGCGCAGAGTGGGGCAGACGGTTTCGTCGCCGCTCTGTCCGCAGACTACGCAACGCCACTCGGCAAAGAGTGGCCGGGCGGCATGGAGCTCTCTTCCGGACAGTGGCAGCGGCTGGCCTTGGCGCGGGCGTATCTGCGCGATGCCCAAATCGTCGCTCTCGACGAGCCCACCGCTGCCTTGGACCCTCGCGCCGAGGTGGAATTCTACCGGCAGTTCACCCAGGTAGCCGCCGGGCGCACCGCGATCTTGGTTTCGCACCGGCTGGGCGCGGCCCGCCTGGGAGACCGGATCGTCGTCCTGGCGCACGGTCGCATCGTCGAGGAGGGCAATCACGAGGCTCTGCTGCACCGAGACGGCGTTTACGCGCACATGTACGGCCTTCAAGCGCGTTGGTACGCTGCGCCGCACCATGCGGAGGACGACTCATGAGTTCAGTACCCAACACCACCACAGGTTCTTGGCAGCGCCTCAAGTATGTGCCGCCTACGCTGCGCCTCCTGCTGGCGGCCGACGCTAGAGGGACTATCCTCCATTTCGCCATAAGTGCAGGCATGGGTCTGTTTCCTTTGGCCGAAGTGCATGTCTTGCGCCGGCTCATTGAAACGGCGGAACTGATAGTCGCGGGAAGCGCCCCCGTGGCAGACGGTCTCGCGTGGGGACTCGCTCTCGCCCTGCTTGCGATCCTGCACGCTGCGGTAGTGCACGTCAGGGAAATCGTAGACCGCCGTCATCAGGAGGTCTTGGGCAACCACATAGAGGAGCACTGCCTGCGGCAGGCGCAGTCAATGCCGCTGGAGTGGTTCGAGCACGACAAGCACTACGACCTGTTGCACCTGGTGCGGCGCAGAACGGTGGGGCGGTTGGGAGCCACGACCAATTTCCTCACAAGAAGCGTATCAGACATTGTGACTATGGCATCGCTCCTCATCTACCTGGGGCAATTCCACTGGGGGCTGCCGCTCTTGCTGGCCCTCGGAACGACGCCAGGCGCACTGCTACGCGAATTCATCCATCGACAAAGATACCTGATGGACCGCGCGCAAGCCCCGGACGAACGCCGCTTTGGCGTCTATATCGACCTGTTGACCGGCCGGCATGCAGCGGCAGAGATTCGGCTCTTCAACCTGGGAAAGTGGCTGCTCGATCAAGCCGGGCAACTCCGTCGCCGTCTCCAAAAAGAACGACTGCAGCTTTCGGCGCGCGAAGCGCGGCTCACGGTTCTATCGGACGGCATGAACGGCCTGACGCACATTGCGGCCCTCGGCCTGAGCGTCGGCCTCCTCGTCAACGGTCACATCAGCATTGGCGCGGCGGCAGCCCTCTTCGCCGCAATCGAGACGTTCCAAATCACATACTTTGGGCTGATTTGGTGCGGATCAATGCTCTACAACTCTCTCCGCTACCTGGAGGACTACTTCGTGCTGATGGACAACCCACGCATTGATCTCACGGCCGGCCGGAAACTGGATCAAACGCTAGCCACACCCATCGTCTTGGATAATCTCTCCTTTACCTATCCGGGAGCCGAACGGCCGGCGCTCTCTAACCTCAACCTAGAACTAAGGCCCGGCGAGCGCGTCGCCCTCGTTGGCGAAAACGGCGCAGGCAAGACCACGCTCGTCAAGCTCCTGATGGGCCTCTACCGTCCCACATCTGGACGCATCCTCGTAGATGGGGTTGACCTCTCTGACATCGCGCCCGCTGATTGGCACCGGAAATTCGGCACCGTCTTTCAGACCTACCAGCGTTTCCAGACTACCGTGGAGGAAAACATCACTTTCGGCTGGCTGGAAGGAGCCGATGACAAAGAGCACCTGCAATCCGTCCTCACGCGCAGCGGCGCCCACGAAGTGGCGGCAGAGTTACCGCAAGGACTGAGCACACTGTTGGGCAAGGAGTACCACGCCGGCGCGGAGCTATCGGTGGGCCAATGGCAGAAACTGGCGATCGCGCGGGCCTACTTCCGTCCCGCCGAGATCCTCATTCTGGACGAACCGGCCTCGGCGCTTGATGCCAAGGCGGAAGCGGCGGTCTATCAGCACTTTGCCGAACTGGCCCACGGCCGCACGGCGATTCTCATTTCCCACCGGCTGGCATCATGCCAAATCGCCGGCCGGATTTTGGTATTGCGTGAGGGTCGCTTGGTGGAGGAGGGAACGCACGACGCTCTGCTCGCGTCCGGCGGCGAGTATGCCGAACTCTACGGCCTACAAGCTGCTGCATATCGGGAAGAGGCCGGTTGAAGTCCCGGGTCGCAGGGACCCCCTTTAAGAGTGGTTCCACGCCGTCCCGGGGCGCATCCCAGGGTTTACATGGGATTGGCAAATGTAGCATGATAAAGCGTAAGCTTTTGCGTAGCATAAGCATCTGCGCCCACGGGCTAATGAGGAGGTCGGTTGTGGGAGAACCGTTCGCGTATTTTGAAGGGAATGTGGTGCCGCTTGCTGATGCCAAGGTAGGCATCATGACGCACGCGCTCAACTATGGCACGGGCTGCTTTGAAGGCATTAGGGGCTACTGGGTAGCGGAAGACGAACAGGTCTATCTCTTTCGCGCGCGCGAGCACTTTGAGCGCTTGCACCGGTCCGCGCACATTTTGCGCATGAAAGTGAGCCTCAGCCCGGCGGAATTGACGCAACTAGCCTGTGACCTCGTCGCGAAGTCCGGCTACCGGGAAGACGTCTATGTGCGCCCGCTCGTGTACAAGAGCGCCGAGCAGGTGGGCCTCTCGCTGGTGCGCAAGGCTCCCGACGGCGGCTTGGAAGACGTGGAAGACGACTTCTTCATGTTCACCGTGCCGTTTGGGGCGTATTTGGACCTGGACAAGCCGATCCGCGTCACCATTTCACCGTGGCGCCGCATTGATGACAACGTTATTCCGCCGCGCGCCAAGGTAACGGGTCTCTACATCAATTCGGCGCTGGCGACCTCCCAAGCCAAGGAACTGGGCTTTGACGAAGCCATCATGTTGAACAGTGACGGCTCGGTATCGGAAGGCCCCGGCGAAAACATTTTCATGCTGCGGGACGGCAAGCTCATCACCACCGGCCCGGATTCGAACATCCTGGAAGGTATCACGCGCCATGCCGTGATGACCCTGGCCCAGCAGGAACTCGGCATCGAAGTGGTGGAGCGGCGCATCGCGCGTACTGAGCTCTACATTGCCGACGAACTCTTCTTTACCGGCACGGCCGCGCAGATCTCCGCCATCGGCGAGGTGGACGGCAGGACTATCGGCAGCGGCGAAATCGGCCCGGTGGCGGCCCGCCTCCAAGAGGTCTTCTTCGATGCGGTGCGTAACCGCAATGCGAAATACAACGAATGGTGCGCTGCCGTTTACCCCGTAGGCGCCAGCGTCTCGTAGGACACTGCGCGCTGTACCGCACGCGCGTGGCAGTCGCGTTTCTCCTTGTCAATTGAGTGTGCTTTGGGGGTTGCCGGCACCGGCGTCGTTTCCCGGTTGTTCATGGAGAGGCAGCGGCCTGCGTGATGCGCATAGCACCGCCGAGGAAGCAGGATGGCAGAGCAAGCAAGCGGGAACATCGCAACTGAGTTTGCGCCCCGCTATCGCTTCTGGACGGACAAGGTATTCTACTTCTTCCTGATACTGGCCGTGCTGACAGACGTTGCTTTGCTCGGCGTCATCCAGAGTGTCTATCCCCAGCTTCCGGAGCGACTGCCTATTCTCTTCAATGCCCAGGGCCAAGCCGATCTCGTGGCCAATAAAGTCTATCTCTACCGCCTTCCACTCGGCGTGGCATTGCTGATACTTGTGAATGGCGCGGTGTGCGCTTTCTTCATAAGAAGTAGTGCCTTTGTTGCCCGTATGCTGATGCTGACAACGTGTTGGATAGGCCTGCTGCTCTTGGCCGGCCTCTGGTTTATCATTCGCTAAGGAGGACACATCGATGCAGTTGGAGGGAAAGACAGCCATTGTAACCGGCGGCGCCACCGGCATTGGCCGCGCGGTCTGCCTTTCGCTGGCGCGCGAAGGAGCAAACGTCGTCGTCAACTACTCCAAGTCCGAAAAGGAAGCCGAAGAGACCGCCCGCGACGCCACTGCGGCCGGTGGGCAGGGAGTGACCTTCAAGGCCGACGTGGCCGACGAAGCCAAGGTCATAGAGATGGTGAACTTTGCCCATGAGTCGTTTGGCAGCGTGGACGCGCTTGTGAACAACGCGGGCTATACGCAGTTCATCGCCCATACCGAACTCGACAAACTGACGGATGAGCTTTGGAATCGCATCTTCGCCGTGAACGTCATGGGAGCGTTCTACGGCATCCGTGCGGTCACGCCCATCATGAAGGCGCAAGGCAGCGGCCGCATTGTCAACATATCTTCGGTGGCCGGCATTACCGGCGGCGGCAGTTCCGTGCCGTATGCCGCTTCCAAGGCCGCCATGATAGCCCTGACAAAATCTATGGCGGCTGCCCTGGGACCGGAAATCCTCGTGAATAGCGTTGCGCCCGGCCTCATCTACACGCGCTGGACGGAAGACTACCCTGATCGCAATGAGGAGATCCGCCAGACCACTATCACACAGCGTTTGGGCACGCCGGAAGACATCGCAGGCGCGACGCATTACCTCATCTGCACCGCAGATTGGGTCACCGGCCAGACTCTCATCATCGACGGCGGCAGGGGGGTCGGCTAGAGAGGTTAATCGTCGCAGCCGGTTCGGTTTTCTGCTCTGCGCTTCCTTGTCAAAGTGCGCCCCCACTCTGTATCGTTGCTGGAGCATGGTGTGGCTCCCCTGACGAGACTCTATGAACGCAGGCAGGCCGAGCAGATGGATTCCCGTTTTCACGGGAATGACGGAATGTGGCGCTTTGGACTTGACGGAGTGTGGCACTGCGGACTTGGGCGTCGACTTATTCTTCAGTAGCGCGGGGGCTTGTCCCCCGCTTGGCGATTGGCGCGCGCGATATTTAACCAGCGCAGAGGTTTGTCCCCACATTGAGATCGATGCTCATTCTTCGGTAGCGCGGGGGCTTGTCCCCCGCCTGGCGGTTGGCGCGCGGTATTTCACCAGCGCTTTGCCTCTCGCTATGCTATAAGTCAATTGCAACGCCGAGACAAGAGACAGTCAGAAAACCTCTCGGCCCGCTGCTCCAAGACATGAAAGTCAAGAATCCGTTGCAAACTAAGAACACCAGGACGGTGCGAAATGCCGGTTGACGAAAACTTCCTCAAGGAATTGAGCATACGCCACTATGAACCAAGCGACGAGGCACGCGTCAAGGAACTCACCATCACCGCATTTTCCGGTGTGAGCATTGAGAATAACATCGAAAACGCTTGGCCCGAGCTCTTGCCTGTACCCTGGGGCGAACGCAAATGGCCCATGGTCGCCATGGATCTCACCGATCATCCGGCAGAGTGCTTCGTGGTTGAATACGCGGGCGAAGTGATTGGCTATGCCACGACGCGCATAAACCGCACCAATAGTGTCGGCCAGATACCCGATATGGCCGTAGACGAGAAGTTTCGCGGCAAGGGCATTGGCCGCATGCTGTTGGAGCATTGCATCCAGTATTTTCGCGACCAGAACCTGATTCTTGCCCGTATCGAGACGCTGGACCAGAATCCCATCGGCCGCCACCTCTATCCTGATCTTGGGTTTGAGGAAGTGGCGCGGCAGATATTCTACGCCATGCCTCTGGAGCCGCAGGACGAATAGAGGCGGGCACATGGGCGAACGTAAGAAGGTAACGCGCGGGGCGCGTCGTCCGTCATTCCTATGGAAGTAGCGTGACCAAGCCGTTCGCCCTGAGCAGCGTCGAAGGGTGAACGGCGGAGGTAGCGGGTAGCAACTCCGCACCCTCTTCTCTCCGTTCATTTTCATTCCCTTGCGTGGCCGGCAGACGGCCATGGTGATTACCATGAAAAATAGCACAGAGGACTCCGTCATTCCCGCGAAAGCTCGCCCCGTGCGGGGGCGCGGAATCCATCCTCCCTTACGCCACCTGCACACTTCCCAAGCGGGGGACAAGCCCCCGCGCTACGGTGCAGATGCTTGTTACCTTCCGCGTCTCTGGACTCCGACCACCGCCGGAGTGACAGAGAACTGCGCAGCGGCTGCGGGCGCGGGCCTGCCCGTCGCTGCAAACGCGCCTCCGCCGCATTTTGGTATGCTTGAAGGGTAGGCTTCCACACATTGCAGAACCCTCGTTCTAGGAGCAGAATCACAGTATGGCTAACGCACGACCCTCATTGGCTACGCGGCTCGGAAGCTGGATACGGGTTATCAACCTCGCGCTCGCCTTAATTGGCGTAGCGGTCGGTGTGGCGGCGCTGGCGCTCGGCGTCTTCCTTTGGCGCGACCGTCCCACCATTCAGACCGCGGCCGACCAGGCGCAGAACGCGGCGCAGGTCACAAGCGCCATGGATGCGCGCGTCACCGGCGTCGAGCAACAAGCGGAAACCCTCAGCCAGAACGTCGCTGTGTTGCAATTCCAGAATCACCTCCTGCGGGCATCGGTACGCATTAGCCGCGCGCGTGCGCACCTGCGCGAACAACAGGGTGGCCTCGCGATCCGCGAGTTGGCAGAAGTCGATCGGTCGCTCGACGCTGCGGCAAACCTCGGTTCTGTAGGACAGCAGGAGCAGATCGAAGAGATTAAGACGCTCCTTGCCGACCTGAAGAACACCGTCGAGACGGGCACGTTCCCCATTCAAACGTTAGAAGTCGTTGGCGACCGCATCGATGCGATGATTCGCTGACGGCCGTACGTCTTCATTCCTTCCCGAGAGACCACACCGGTGGTGCACCGTAGTCCGCTTCCTTGCAGGTCAGACTTCCCTTGCCAAGGGAGAGCGCAATGAACATTGGCGTGATAGGGCCCGGGCGGGTCGGCACAGGGCTGGCACGTCTCCTCGCGGACCGCGGCTACACCGTACGGAGCGTCTCTGGCAAGACCCGTGCACGTGCCGAAATCCTCGCCGCGGCGTTGCCGCAGTGTGAAGCCACGAGTCCACAAGCTGTTGCCGACACCTGCGACCTTGTCTTCATCACAACACCGGACAACGTCATAGCCTCTGTAGCAGAAACCCTGGAGTGGCGGCGCGAACAGGGCGTCGTCCATTGCAGCGGCGCGCTCTCCGCAGCCACGCTCGCTGCGGTAGCGCAATATGGCGCAGTGCCCGGCGCGTTTCATCCCTTGCAGACGCTGCCGGACGCCCAGGCGGCATTTGCAAACCTGCCCGGATCCTTCATCGGCATTGAGGCGGAAGAGCCGCTTCTCACCCAACTCAAGGAGATCGCAACTTCTCTGGAGTGCACTTGGGGCTATGTGCCAGCCGGGGCGCGGCCGGCCTATCATGCGGCGGCCGTGCTCGTCTCCAACTACACCGTCGCCCTGGCCCATGCCGGCGTCGAACTCTGGCAAGCCATTGGGAAATCGGAACAGGAAGCCCTGCACGCCCTGCTGCCATTGCTCCAAGGTACCGTGCACAACCTCCGTCGTCTTGGCCCAGCGGCTGCCCTCACCGGTCCCGTAGCCCGCGGGGACTGGGCAACGGTGCAGCAAAATCTTGCGGCGATAGACGAAAACGCGCCCCAACATACGTTCGTGTACGCTGCAATGGCGCTCGCGATGATATACAATAATCTTGCAGCTATTGATGGCAACGATGGCGCTTTCGGCAAAGATTGCGCCGTTGACAAGACCGCTCTCGAACGTGAATTGCAGGCACTTCTGAGCGCGACGCTTAAGAACCGAGGGACATCATGAGCACCGGGCGCGTTACCATCGCCGACCTCAAGCAGATGAAGGCGGAGGGCCGCAAGATCGTAATGCTGACGGCATACGACGCGCCGCTGGCGCATTTCGTAGAGGCTGCCGGCGTGCCCGCAATCCTGGTCGGCGACAGCTTGGGCAATACGGTGCTCGGCTATGAAAACACCTTGCCGGTTACCGTAGACGATATCTTGCGTCACACCCAGGCCGTAGTGCGCGGTACGCGCCGGGCTATGGTGATAGCCGACATGCCCTTCCTCTCGTATCAAGTGTCAAACGAGCGCGCCCTGCTCAATGCCGGGCAATTGATCAAGGAGGGCGGCGCGCAGGGGGTAAAACTGGAAGGCGGCAAGCAAACCGTCACGGTTACAGCGCATCTGGTGGATGCCGGCATTCCGGTGATGGGGCATATCGGACTTACCCCGCAGTCAGTCCATCAGCTTGGCGGCTACCGGGCACAGGGTCGCACCCTGGCCGAGGCGGAAGAACTGCAAAGTGACGCGCTTGCCCTGGAGCGCGCAGGTGCGTTTGGGCTCGTCCTGGAGAGCATTCCGGCCACGCTAGCGCAGAAGATCACCGAGTCCCTCTCCATTCCCACCATCGGCATCGGCGCGGGCGTCCACTGTGACGGTCAAATTCAGGTCTTGCACGACCTCCTCGGGCTGAATCCACACGCCGTGCACCCTCGGCATGCCAAGGCATACGCGAAATTGGGCGAAGCGATGCGCGCCGCGGTAAACGCCTATGTGCAGGACGTCGAAACCGGGGCGTTTCCTACCCGCGAACACAGCTTCATGCTCCCCAACGAAGTCGCACGCGCCTTGCGCAAAGAGACCCTGATTTCGGCCTCTGACGAAGACTAGCGGGGAACATCCTTTGCGCACGAGTTTCGTATCCGTTCGCCCTGAGCCTGTCGAAGGGCAGCACGGCGCTTCGTGATCGAGTCTAGGGGCGAAATACGCCGCCAACCAAACACTAACCACGCTCACATGCAGGTTCTGCGCACGATCCCAGACGTACGCGCCGTTCGCGCACAAGCCCAGGGCAGCCTTGGGCTTGTGCCCACCATGGGCTATCTACACGCGGGCCACATGGCGCTGGTGCGGGCCGCCCGCGATGCAAACGACCACTGCTGGGCCACAGTATTCGTCAATTCACTGCAATTCGGACAGAACGAGGACTTCAACACCTATCCCCGCGACCTGCCGCGCGATCTTGCTCTGTTCGAAGAAGCCGGTGTGGACGTCGTCTTTGTCCCTGAAGCTGAGACCATGTACACCGCAGACTTCAGCACGTACGTGGACGTTGAGAAGCTTACCGATCGCTTGGAGGGAGCGGCGCGCCCGGGGCACTTTCGCGGCGTTACCACGGTGGTCTGCAAGCTGCTCAACATCGTGCAGCCCCACCGGGTCTACTTGGGCCGCAAAGACGCCCAGCAACTCCGCGTCATCCGCCGCATGGTGCGCGATCTCAACATTCCCACCACTATCGTACCGGTGGAAACCGTGCGCGAACCGGACGGCCTCGCCCTCTCAAGCCGTAACGTCTACCTGAAACCCGACGAGCGCCAGGCAGCGAGCGTTCTGTATCAGGCGCTCCAGGCAGCGCAACAGCGCTTTGCGGCCGGTGAGCGCAACGCCGAAACCCTGCGCGCCGCCATGCACGCGGTGCTCGCGCAGGAGCCGCTCGTGAGCGTGGACTACGTGAGCATCGCCGACGACGAAAGTCTAAAGGAATTGACCACCATCGAGCGCCCTGCGCTCGCATCGCTTGCCGCCAGGATTGGAACTACACGCCTCATCGACGCTATGGAACTGGGCCGCGAGGATACCACGCCTGAGTGAGTCTATGGACAGGGCTGAGAGCAATCCGGCGGCGGCTCACAACGACGTTTTGCCAGCCGCCTCCGCCGCACACCGCATGTGTTCGACGGCTGGCGTCTACGGCAGTGACATCCGACCTCGACGACGTTTGTCCCTAGTCTTCCTCCACCAAGCCACCAGTTGCTTGCCCAACATCGAAACGCGCAAGTTCTCCCTGCACATCGGCCAGTGAGACTACCTCGCAATCACTCCGGGACTGACGCTCTGTTCCACCGTATACGACGAACGAACCCGTTATGTCCGGGACAAGCTTTGCCACCCGCTTGAGAGACGTGAAGAAATCAGACGCAATCGTCGCGCCGGACTTTATCTCGATAGCGCCAATGCCCTGACCTGTCTCATAGAAGAGATCGCACTCCAGACCCTTTGCGCTACGGAAAAATGACAGGTTGGGTTGGTTTCCTCGATTGAAACGGTGCTTGAGCGCTTCGATAACGACCACATTCTCAAAGAGGGGCCCACGCAAGGGATGGGTGGCAATCTGCTTAGCGTTTTCAATGCCTATGAGATAGCTGGCCAGCCCCACGTCGTAGAAGTAGAGCTTCGGTGACTTGATCAAGCGTTTCTGCAGGTTGGAGTGAAACGGTTGGAGTTGGTACACGATATAGCTGGCCTCCAGCACCGTCAGCCACTCGCGCGCCGTCGTATGCGTTACGCCCGCGTCTGCCCCCAGTGACGAGAGATTGACCACTTGCCCGACGCGTCCAGCGCAAAGCCGCACGAATCGTTGAAAGCTCGAGAGGTTGCGGATCTCGCTGAGTTGCCGCACGTCGCGCTCCACGTACGTTTCAAAGTAGTCGCCAAGTGCTTGACGTGGGTCTAGTCTTTGATCGTGGATGCGCGGGTAGAAACCTGAAAAGAGGATGTCGTCCAACTCATTGCTTGCCCCTGTCTCTTGGCGCTCCGCCATTGTGAACGGCAATAGTCGCAGTAATGCCGTCCTACCTGCAAGCGACTGGCTTATGGCGTCGGACAGCCGAAACTGCTCGCTGCCGGTGAGCACAAAGAGGCTGTTGCGTCTCTTCTCATCTGCAATAACCTGCAGATACGAAAGAAGGCTCGGCACACGCTGGATCTCATCGAGAATGGCGCCATCATTCAACCGCGCGAGAAATGCCCTGGGATCGGATTCCGCAAACTCGCGTTGGTCAGGCGCTTCCAGGTTTACGTACGCCAAGTCAGGAAAGACCGCTCGACATAGCGTCGTCTTGCCGGACTGCCGCGGACCGGTCACCGTAACAAAGGGATACTGTTGGAACAGCGCCACGAGACGAGATGTAATCTCACGCTCTACCATGTCTATCAGTATGCAAGAAAGGGTGTAAAGTTGCAAGTAGTACTTTCAATTTTACATCCTATTAGGTTCCAGCAGGCGCTACTCCAGACGATCAGAATTCGCGGCCCCTTCCGAGGATTCCTTATCCCACCACACCCAAGTGACGCTCATGCTTGCAGTACGCTACTATGGGAGATGTGCGCTACCGCACATTTCTCTTCTCAAGAGTAGGCAAACGGCACCGTCATGACGGTGCCTTAATTGTGTTGCGCACACTGACACCAGATTCTGACTGCCATGAAGATTGCCGAAGGGAACATTGATGTTCGGGACGCTCAACTCGCCGGTGCTTTGGATCGGATTCACTCTGGCCGTCGTCGTGCTCTTGGTGCTCGACCTCACGGTGTTCCATCGGGGCGCGCATGAGATCAAGCCCCGCGAGGCTGCCACCTGGTCGGTGATTTGGATCGTGCTTGCCCTGATATTCGGGGCGGGCATGTTCATCTTTGCCGGGGTTGAACGCGGCACCGAGTACATCACGGGTTACCTTATCGAAAAGATGCTGAGCGTTGACAACCTCTTCGTCTTCCTGATCATCTTTACGTATTTTGGTGTTCCCAAAGAGTACCGCTACGGCGTCCTCTTCTGGGGAATCCTTGCCGCCATCATCCTGCGCGGCGCGTTTATTCTCACTGGCGCGGCGCTTCTCGCCACGTTTAGTTGGATGATCTATGTCTTTGGCGGTTTCCTGATCTACACCGGCTTTCGCATACTCATCTCAGGCGACGAGGAAACCGACCCCGAACGCAATTTCGCCGTTCGTGTATTTCGCAAGATCCTTCCCAGTACGGACACCTACCATGGTGGAAAGTACGTCGTAAGGCTCGACGGCCGCTGGCTGGCTACACCGCTGTTGCTCGTGCTGCTTGTGGTAAACGTCACCGACGTGGTCTTCGCCTTGGACTCCGTGCCAGCCATCTTTGCCATCACACGAGAGCCCTTCATCGTCTATTCCTCCAACATATTCGCCATTCTCGGCATGCGCGCCCTCTACTTCCTGTTGGAAAACCTCATGGGTCGTTTTCACTACCTTGCCATCGGCCTGGGTCTGGTGCTTATTTTCGTTGGCATCAAGATGGTCCTGGCCGACTTTCACGACGTGCCAAAAGGGGACCACTTCTTTACTCCATTGCTCGAGACCATCGACGTCGTTTCGGCAACATTCCATAAGCAACCGGTCTATTCGCTGATCGTGGTCGGCGCCATTTTGGGAATAGCGGTGTTGGCATCGCTGCTCCGTCCACACCACGCCGAGTGATGCGCCTTTCGCACGGTCACTCTTGTAGGTGAACAGTACTTACTCTTTGTCCTACGGCTTCTCTCTGCGTCCGGTGAGGTAGAACCAGACTACGTACGCTATGGCGCAGCCGACAAGGAGCGCGCCCACAGCCACCTCGTCCCACACGCCCAACGCGCCGTGCTCCAGCGGAGCCGGCAGCATGTGAAGTGGAACCGCGAGTGCGAGCCGGCCCGAGCGTGGCGCACCGCCTGCGGCTTGCGTTGTTCGGCAATAGCGGTTCATGCGACGCGAATTCATCGGTTTTTGCTGCCTACCTTCACGAACAACCGACACAAGACCTCATGCGAATCGCCTAGCCTATCCCAGAATAACCCCGCGCATCTCCATCGGCTGCGTCATCAGCCAGGCGCCGGTGAAGAACATCAGGACAATAATAACCGCCCAGGGTAGAAGCGCACGCATAGCCCTTGCCACGGAGCTGTGTTGTTTTCTCGCGATGCGATAGCCAACCGTCAGCGAGACGAGCATGCCGAGTTCCAGCAGCAAGAGTTCGAGCGGTACCAGCCAGGACTCGGGCACAATGGCGGCTAACTCCCACCGGGGGTCGCCCAGAATTGGCACACCAAAGTCGGCTAAGAAACTCTGCGCGACAGGAATTGCGGTCAACGCGCCGATGAGGAAGTGAAAACCGTAGTGCGCCAGCCACATCCCAAAGCCGATGGGAATGAGGGCATAGCTGAAGCGCGTCGCCGTGGCCGCTAGCGTTTCGCGGCTCCCGGCGAGGGCGCGGCTGCACCACGCTGTGACGGTCACCAGCACAAACGGCAACGCCACCAGCCCGATAATGAAGAGCACACCCAGCACCACCGGCTCACTGGTGACGCCAAGCTGCGTCGCAAGCCACTGTTCTAAGGAATAGACCGGCGGCACCATGCCGAAAGCGTTCACAAAGGCCGCAAACACGAGCACGATGACGAGCGCGGCCAGGTCGGTGCGTTGTGTTAGCGCGCCGACGCCGGAGTGCAGTTGGTCCAGCTTCCTAAATTCGCTGGTGGGAACGCGCAACTGGATACCGACGTTGTCGTAAGGACAGGCCTGGATGCAGTCGAGGCAGAAGGTGCAGTCCATGTTGCCGACTTTGCGTTCTTGGAAGAGCCAGAGTTCGCAACCGGTCTGCACGAGCTGGAGACCGGCGGGAGTCGCCACTTCTCTTGCCGGTTGAAGAGATGACCTGGGTATATCCGGCATGCCCGATTGCGGCTGAAACTCACTTGAAGATGGATTCCGCGCCCCGTGCCGGGGCGAGCTTTCGCGGGAATGACGGAGCGGGTGCTGCTCTTGTGATTTCCACGGTTGATCCCAGTCATCTGGATTCCGGCTTTCGCCGGAATGACGGATGTCAGACTCACTACCCGCATTCTCTCTCGTGGAGACCCCTGCCTTACCCAGGCCCACATTACCCTGGTCTAAACTCGAAAGACCCCCTCTCCCTTGAGGGAGAGGGCCGGGGTGAGGGTGACTCTTCGCAGTCCAGCCCGATGCCTTTGGTGAAGAGGTTTCTTGAATGGGGGTCGTCTCTCGGGAACTACGAAGAAAGTCCTGCTCAGGTCTTTGTGCATACCGACCCTTGATGCAGTCTTTCGTCGGACACGAGCCGCAGAGGTCCGGCTGGCGCACTTTTACTTCCAGCGGCGAGACCATGCCGTGGACGAAGTGGAACTGTCCAATGGGACAGACGTATTTGCAGAAGGCCGCGCCCTTGAAGATGCCGTCTATGGCAAAGGCCGCCACAAAGTACGTGAGCGCCACCCACGCCGTGAGCCAAGGGCTCGCCCAGAGGTCGAAGGCCTCATATGCCCAGAAAAAGACCAAGAGCACGCCAATCGCCAGCCACTTGTTGCGAATGACCTTCGGCCAGCGTCGGTCGGCGGGCAGAAGCTTCTTGGCCAGGCGGCGCGGCAGCATGAACGGACAGGCCATGCAGAAAATGTTGCCCGCAATGAGCAGCGCCAGCACTACGAAGCCCCGCCAGTGCACCCAGGGCAGCACGCCGGCGAGGTTCTTGGGCGCAAGTTGCGGACCCCAGAACCCGTCATAGAGGATGAGCGCCGACACAACCAGCAGCACTGCCTGCAGGGACGTGCGCGCATGCTTCCAGCGCAGAAATCGCCCCACCACGGGCACGTCAAGCAAATCGCGCTGTTTCGTCTTTTGGGCCCGCAGCACCGCCACGGCTAGTTGCCTTCCTTATCCTGGTCGGACTTCATGTCCATCTGCATTTCGCCCTGCACCCCCTTGAGGTCAACGCGCTGCTCCGCCGTACTGCCGTCGGCGAGCGTGGCGCGCACGATAATGACCCAGTCGCCGCCCATCGTGAACCTAAAGTCCTTGGTGGCGTACCGGCCTTCACCGAGCGCCTCGGTCTCGACAATGACCGGCTGCATGCCCGCGTGGGTCATGGTGCCTTCCACCGCGATGGTGGCGCCTTCCACCGGCTTGCCGTCGGCATCGCGGACTTGCAGGGTGATGACGGCGTCACCCACCGCTGCCGGGTCAGGCGAGACCGACAGAATGGTAACGTCGAGATCGCCGCTCTGCTCGGCGCGCGGCCCGCACGCGCTGAGAACGAGCACACTCAACAGAGCGAGCAAGACGATGATTGCTGTGCGAATAAAATCCATGATTTCCGGATGGCGAGATCGCATTAATGGGCTATCCCTTCCATAGTAACAACGGGTGATACGGTCTGCGCAACTCGCGCGCGTTACCCTCTTCGCGGCGCGTAAATTGGTAGGGGCGGTTCGCGCACCGCCCCTACTCGGCGGCGCAATGCGTGACGCGCAGCCGGTGTCGGCGTATGCAGTTTATTGCGCGGCAGTGGTTGCGGGCCTGAGAGTTCCTCAAATTGAGGAGGGAAAGGAAATAGGCGGACGCCAGATGCGAAAAGCGTTGCTATTGGTTGCAAACCGATCAGCAAAGATTGTTAGCGGCAAGCGCAAGATGAAAGCAGGCAATGGCACCATCACAAGCATCGGGTCCCACACCGTGTTCGTAGCGACGCCGTGCCCTCCCGTCTGTGGCTCCAATGCCGGATACTCGGCCGGGCTCAAGGAGTCATTGACCGCACAATGGGACTTCCGACGTGAAGGTTGAGAGGGACAAGGCTGCGGTGTGACTTTGGGCGTTCGGCAGGCTGCAGGCGACGCCGTTGGTAAACGGCAGGGCGAGAGGCACCACGCTGACGCTGATGAGCATGGAAGCGCTTAGGCTGAAAGCCCGTTATGGCATTACTCTCATGATGTCGCGCTACTCAGCGCTCCGGTTCCAACACCAGCGCCGCTGCCCCCACGATACCGGAGTGCTCACTTTCCGCGGCGAGCCGGATGTAGTTCTCTACGTCGGGGTGCGGGCTCCCGGCAAGACGCTGAAACCAGTTGCGAATGTCCTGGATCAAGCGTCCGCCGTCTTGCATCACGCCGCCGCCGAAGACAATACACTCGGGCGCGAACAGTTGCTGGCAGATCTGGCAGCCAATGGCGAGCCAGCGCGCCGTATCGTCGCGCACCGTTTGCAGTACCGGATCGCCTGCTTCCGCGGCCTCGTGTACGGTAAAGCTGGTCAGGTTTTCTAGGTTGCCGTCCGTGAGACGCTGCACGATGGCCGTAGGTTGCTCGGCAGCCGCCTGTTTCCCCCGGCGGGCGATGCCGGGTCCGGCGGCCAATGATTCCAAGCAGCCGTTTACGCCGCAAGGGCAGAGCGGGCCGCCTGGGCTTACGAGGATGTGGCCGATTTCGCCCGCGGCGCCGCTGCCCCGCACCACTCGACCGTCCTCGATGATACCACCGCCAATGCCCGTGCCTACAGTTATGTACACCAAGTGCTGGCGGTCTCTACCCGTGCCGAAGGCGTACTCGCCCCACGCACCGGCGTTCGCGTCGTTCGCAATGACACCGGGCAGGCCGTAGCGGTCTTGCAGCAAATCCACGAGCGGCAAGTTCCGCCAGCCCACGTTGACGGCTGAGACCGCGACGCCCCGATCGCGGTCTACCGTACCGGGCACGGCGATACCGATCGCACTTGGCCTTTCGTGCCCCTGGGCGAGGAGCCGATCTACCACCGTGCAGATGCTCTCCAGCATGGTCTCATGGGAGTCCTTTATCATCGGCCCACGGTCGGTGGCCAGAATGCTGCCGTCCTGGTCGACAATGCCGGCGGCAACTTTCGTGCCGCCAATGTCAATACCGATTCCGGTCATAGTCGCTGGACCTATGTTAAATCCGGTGCGCGATACACGATTTCGCCATCTATCATAGTCAGCATAACGCGAAAGTCCCGAGAAAGCACGGCAATGTCAGCATCTGCCCCAGTTTGCACTATGCCCTTTCGGTCGCTTAAGCCAAGTTGCCGTGCGGGCACATAGCTCGCCATGGCGAGGACGTGGGGCAAGGGTATGCCGGCCTCCACGTACACGCGTACATTGCGGTTCATAGCCGATGAACTTCCCGTAATCGTGCCGTCGTCCCGTGTGGCGAGTACGTCCGAGACGGTTACGGCTACGCCGCTCGCCCGCTCGTAGCGGCCCGCCGGCAGACCGGAAAACTCCACGCCATCCGTAACGAGGGCCACGCGCTCCCAGCCTTTGGCCGCAATAAGTAGCTTGCCGACTTCCCGATCTACGTGCGCGCCGTCGCCGATCAATTCGGCGGTGATCTCCGCATGCGCCATGATGCCGCCCACCGTGCCGGGATCGCGGTGGTGGAGCGGGCGCATGGCGTTGAACGTATGCGTTGCTTGGCGCACACCGCTGCCAACGGCCGCCGCCACCTCAGCGAACGTCGCATCGGAGTGGCCGATGGAGGGGATAATGTCATGCTTGGCGAGGTATGCCACGAGCGCCAAGCCACCCTCCCGTTCGGGGGCGAGGGTCATCGACTTGATCATGCCGTGGGCGGCGTCCTGCAAGGCGGCAACCTCGTCCACGCTCGGCTCGCGCATGAGCGGTATGCGCATAGCCCCGGGCCGCTCAGGGCTGAGATACGGTCCTTCCATATGCACGCCGAGCAGTTGGCTGCCGGCGGGCGCTGCGGCGGCGTGTACCACGGCCTTGAGCGCTGCCACTGTATCACCCCACGACGAGGTGCCGATGGTGGCAAGCAGGCCGGTCGTGCCTGTGGTCGCGCGGTACGCCGTCACCTTGCGTATGTCCTCAGCCGCCGGCGAGCGAAACGACGCGCCCAAAGCCCCATGCACGTGCATGTCGATGAAGCCGGGGCAGACGATGCAGCCGGATACGTCGATGGTCTCTCCGCGTCCGGCAAGGTCCGCGCATTCACCGACGGACGCGACGCGCACGATGCGGCCGCCGTCTATGGCGACGCTTGTTTGCGGGAGCGCTTGCAGGGGGGTGTAGACCGTACCGCCGGAGAGGAGAATCATGGGAAATCCAATCGCTATTGTTCAATTCATCCTACGGGGCGGCTAGGACTGCGTCAATGTATACTAGGATAACGCCCAATACGCTGGAAAATAAGTGAGGAGAAGTGCCATGGGATCGAAGGTGCGGGTTGGTGTTATCGGCGCTGGCGGCATTGCCCGCGGCGCTCACCTGCCGGGGTACGCAAAAATACCCAGTGAGGCCGAAGTGGTTGCCATTAGCGACATCGATGAACCACGCGCGCAGAGCGTCGCTGACGAGTTTGGCATCGCCAGGGTGTACGCCGACTTCAACGAGATGGTGACGCAGGAAGAGCTTGACTTGGTGAGCGTCTGCACGCCGCCGTTCATGCACTGTGCCGCTAGTGTTGCGGCCTTAAACGCGGGCAGCAACGTCATCTGCGAAAAGCCGATGGCCATGAATGCCGCCGAGTGCGAGGAGATGATTGCCGCCGCCAACCGGAACGACAAGATGCTCACCATCGGCTTTCAATCGCGCTTTGGCGAGCGCGCGCAGTTCCTCAAGCACCTCATCGATCAGGGCGAACTGGGTGAAATCTACTACGCCCGCGTGCTGGCGTTGCGGCGGCGCGGCATTCCCTGGTGGGGCGTCTTCGTGGAGAAAGACAAGAACGGCGGCGGGCCGCTGATCGACATCGGCGTGCACACGCTCGACCTGACATTGTGGCTGATGGGCCATCCGACACCGACGGCGGTGACCGGCGCGGTCTTTACGAAACTCGCGAAACGACCCGGTCTCTTTACCCGTGGGAGAGAAGCCGATCAGGACCGGTACACGGTAGAGGACTTTGCCACGGCGCAAATCCGCTTCGATACCGGCGCCGTCATCAACCTGGAGACGAGCTGGGCGCTCAATATCGACAATGAAGTCAACGCCTACCTCTGCGGCACCGAGGGCGGCGCGACGCTGCGCCCGCTGAAGATCCACAAAGAGGTCCCGCATGCCGGGCTGCTTGACTACACGCCTGCCCATGAAGAAGGCCGAGAGCACAATCACGCAGGCCAGTTCGCTAAGGTCGTAAGGAACGTCAAAGAAGGCACGCCGCCGTTGGTGAAAGCGGAAGAGGCGCTGGTGGTGCAGAAGATCGTGGACGCCATCTATGAGTCCGGCGAGACCGGCCGGATGGTGGAACTTGCGTGATGTCTCATTGGAAAGGGGTGATACCTCATTTGAAGGGGATTGTAAAAACAACTCCGATATTCTCCGTCACTCCGGCGAAAGCCGGAGTCCAGAGGCTATGAGGGATAGATTCCCACTTAGATAGGAATCTAGGCTGTGCTCAGCAAGGATGGATTCCCGCGAAAGCGGGAATCACTATGGTTTTGCTTAGGCTGCGCAAGGGAATGAGAATGAACTTCTCTCTCCGTTCATACTTCGACAAGCTCAGCACGAACGGAGAGAGAAGTGTCGAAATCTGTTGCTTGCATCCGACATTCGCCCTTCGACGATACTCTGAGCGAACGGTATGATAGCCTATTCACAGGGTAAAGATGAGTATACAGAAACCGGTTCTTAGGCATCGATCTAACAACAGGTGAGGCACAGAATCCTATGGCACGCATGAAAGTAGTTGTTACCGGAGCCGCGGGCAGGGTTGCTTCCCAGCTCTTGCCCGCCTTTCGCGAGCGGTACGACCTCGTCCTGCTGGACACCCGGGACCGCAACCGCGACGGCGCCCCGGTGGAAGGTGTAACCATCACCGACCTCCGCGAGGCTGACCGGGAGACGTACCGCCGCTTCTTCAGTGGGGCCGACGCCGTCGTGCATCTGGCATTCAACTACAAGCGGGGGCACTCGATGAACGACGGCGACTACTATTCGGAACGGTCCAATCTCGATCTGGCATTCCACGTCTACCAGACCGCCTTGGAAGAGGACGTGCCCCGCGTGGTGATTGCCAGCTCGAACCACGCCGCCGATTGGTACGAGCACCTGTTGCGGCAGCGCAAAATGGAGATGCTCGACGTCACCGCGCCGCCGCTTTCAGATAACTATTACGGCTGGGCCAAGGCGTGCTACGAGCACCTAGGATTCCTCTTTGCCACCCGCAGGAAGGGACGGGCCTTGGAGGTGGTGCAAGTAAGAATTGGCGCGCCGCGGTCGATACCGGCGGACAACGCGGCTAATGACCTCACGGGCTACAAGCGCAACCTCGGCGCGTACATTAGCCCGCGCGACTTGCAGCAGCTCTTCGTGAAGTCCATTGAGACGCCGGACATCACCAACGAGCACGGCATTCCCTTCCAGATCTTCTACGGCGTTTCCAACAATGCGCGCGCCTTCTGGAGTATCGCCAACGCCCGCAAGGTGATCGGGTACGCGCCGCAGGACGACTCGGAGGTCGTCTTTGCCGACGACATCCGGCGGGTGTTGGTCGAGCAGGAGAGCGGCGGTCGGCTCTAGACCGGGCCTTTTACGCTTGTTTTAACGAAGAGGTAGCACTTGCGTATTCATGCCGAGGGCTCGAAATCCTTTTGGATCGGTTGAGGTTCCCCTCACCCCAGCCCTCTCCCCAGGGAGAGGGAGCAAGATATGTGCTTTGTGCCGGGGAGACGGTGTAAAGTACACCTCCCCATCCGCAGTTACACTCAGGACACCCAAACGCAGGCATTCCCCAAAGTTGACGTATACGTTACGATAATAGTGAAGGCTCTGCTCCCATTTCCCCAAACGCAACAGAACAATAGAGGATTTAAACATCGTGGCAACGCTTCGGGTATTTGACACCGGTAGAGCTGAGCGGGCGCAGGTAGCAGATGTGCCTGCCATGAAGCAGATTATTGATTACTACGCCAAGCAGAACCGCATGCTCTTCCGTTCGCTGGCGGAGCTTTATGGCGGCATCCGTGACTACGTGGTCTGGCGGCAGGACGGCAAGGTGGCCGGCTGCTGCGCGTTGCACGTCATGTGGAAGGATCTGGCCGAGGTGCGCGGCCTGGCCGTGCTGCCGGAATACCAAGGGCAAGGCATCGGGCGTCAGCTTGTGGAAGCGTGTGTGGCGGAAGCGCGCGATCTGGGCATCAAGACGGTGTTCACGCTGACACTGGAGCCGACGTTCTTCACGAAGTGCGGCTTCCGGGAAGTAGAACGGGATACCCTTTCCATCAAGGTATGGCAGGAGTGCTACCGCTGTCCCAAGTTCTCCAAGTGCGACGAGATCGCCATGATACGCACCCTGCAGGAGTGAAGCGGCTGGTTAGCGTACCGCCTTGAGAAGGGCCTAGCGCTAGAGGATTGATTGAGGGTTTTTCCAAAGCAACTCGCCCGCCACCCTTGCAACTTCACATTTTCTTCAAAGTTCTTTGGTACCGTGCAATTCTATAGGCGTAAAGCGCGCCTGTATGGTCATGTGTCGATAACAAGAATGAGCGCGTAGCAAGTCCCGCGGTAGAGGAGGGTTCAAGCGATGGCAATGACGCGACGGTCGTTTCTCGGGTTGATTGGGGGCGTGCCGCTGGCGGCAAGTCTGGCGTCCGGTTGCGGCTTTTTCGAGGACTTGGTTGGTGGGGATTCCGGCGATAAGACGGTCAACGTAGCGGTCTTCCTTCCGCAGGGGCAAGGGGCTAATTTTCAGGCCGCTCAGGCCGGCAATATCCTCGCTTCCCTGCAGTCTGCCGCCAACGAAATCAACGACCAAAGTCTCGGCTTCCAGATGGAAGTAAAGCTGACGGTCGTACCCCCGGGACCGAACCCCAATTTCGGTGCCTTTTTCGGCCAGGCCGACAACGCGGAACCGACGCCCACACCCTTCAGTCCCATTGCCGATACGCTGAACGAGGCCGCGGCGAGCGGTCAGTTGGCCAGCGGCGACCCCCTGCCCGACCTGCTGATGATCAGCAATATGAATGAACTGCCGCTACTCTATTCCGAGGGCATCATCGAGCCGTTCGAGCAGGCCACGCGCGTTGACGGCAGCATCGATCTCTCGGACTTTGCGCCAGGAGCCCTGGAGGCCGTGACGTGGGAAGGTCAAGTCCTGGTTCTGCCACTCTCAAGCTCCATCAACACGCTCACCTATGACAAAGACCTCTTCGAAATCGACGGCGTTGCCGCGCCAAGCGAATCGTGGACGTGGACGGAAATGATCGAGGCAGGGAAGCGCTTGACGTATGCCAATGAATCCGGCTCGCAGTGGGGGACGTATGCCCATGCTTCCGTGCCGTTGTTGCTGAGTATGATTTGGAGCCACGGCGGCGAGGTATTCGACGCCCAAAACGGCACCGTGCGGCTCACCGAACCGGCGGCGCTAAAGGGCATTGAGCTGTGGCGTGACATGATCACGTTTCACCAGATCGCGCCGAATCCGCCGGCAGGCACCTTCGCGTTCATGCGCTCGAACCGCAACGGCATGCAGGTAGTGTCTTTCGACCAACTTCCCCAGCGAGGCGGCGGCGGAGGCGGTGGGGGCGGAGGCGTCCAACCCAGCGCGACGGCGCGTTTGGCAACAGCCGTGCGTTCCGGCGGCGGACAAGGACTGGGCGCGGAGCAGATCTATGCCGCGCCGCTGCCGGTCGACGCCCGCCAGGCCACGTGGGTTTCGCCGGCCGCGGGCATTGGCGTGGGCGCGCAAGCAAAGGATACGGGACTTGCCGCGCAGGCGGCGGTGGTGCTCTCGCGGGAACTCTCCCAATTGCCCGTGACGTTCTTCGGCTATCCGGTCTACAACGTCTCCGGCGAACGCATCAAGCAAGTCAGACCGAGCCTGCGGATCGAAGACGCAAACACAATTGCGAATGCTCTCGGCTACAGTCGCGGGGTGCCGCCCTTGCTTGGCCCGTACCTGCAGTCGCTCTTTCAGCAGCACCTCATGCAGCCGATCTTGAGCGGCGAGACCAACGTGGCCGATGCGGCCCAACAGATGTCAGTTGCCTTGCTGGAAATACTGCGGCAGTGAGTCCGAGATGATCAGAGCGCAATAGGGAGCGCATTGGTCAGAACGGCACGTAAATCGGTAGGGGCGGTTCGCGAACCGCCCCTACGTGATTCAATCGCACCAATTCTGCTGCCAGCGAACAACGGTCACGCGCTTACCGTCACCTCTTCCAGCGGCTGCACGTTGCCGTACACGATTTCGGGACCATCCGTGGTCGCGGCCCAGCGCGCGGCGTTGGCGATCACGTGGCGCACTTCCGCCTGGTAGAACGTGGGGAACGATTCGTGGCCGGGGCGGAAGTAGAAGACCTTGCCGCGGCCGCGGTGGTAGCAGCAGCCGCTGCGGAAGACTTCGCCGCCGGGAAACCAGCTAATGAAGACGAGCGTGTCCGGTTCCGGTATGTCGAAAAACTCGCCGTACATCTCTTCGTGGGGAATATCGATGTACTGTCCCACGCCCGCCGCGATTGGATGGCCGGGTTCCACGACCCAGAGACGCTCGTTCTCGCCGAGCTCACGCCACTTCAGGTTGCACGTCGTGCCCATGAGCTTCTTGAAAATCTTGGAAAAGTGGCTGGAATGCAGGCAAATGAGCCCCATGCCGTCCAGTACGCGGGCGTGCACACGGTCTACGATTTCATCTTCCACCGCCGCGTGGGCCTGATGTCCCCACCAGATCAACACATCGGTTTCGGCGAGTACGTCCTCCGTCAGTCCATGCTCCGGTTCGTCCAGCGTCGCCGTCTGCACCGAGAAGCCGGGTTGGTCCTCCAAGTATTCGGCAATGGCGCGGTGGATACCCTCCGGATACACCGCGCGGATGTGCGCGTCCGACTGCTCGTGGCGAAACTCGTTCCATACCGTGACCCGAATTGGTTGAGACATGCCCATTACTCCCTCACCAAGACCGCAAGTTCTTGAAAATCACGTACATGCACACACTTGTGCTTTATTTCGATCACGCCGATCCGGGCCATTTCGCCGAGGGTCTGCGTGACCGTGGAGCGCAACGCCCCAATACTATCGCCAATCTCCTCGTGTGTGAAGCCCCGCACCTCCTGGGACTTTGGATCCAGGTGGGTAAGGAGAAACGCCGCCACCCGCGCGCGCACCGGGCTGAACGCGAGGCGCGCGAGTTGGTCCTCGAGAGACTTCAACCTATCGCCGATAACCTTGAAAAAGCGCAGGCCGACGTCGGGCCGCAGGCGCAAGAGGTTTTCCATTTCCGCGTGCGACATTACACATACCAGGCTCGGCGCAACCGTCTCGGCGAAGCAGCCGTGCATCGACTGACCCAGGAGTCCCATTTCACCGAACACACTGCCCATGAAGACACGGCGAATGCTCAGGCGCTTACCCTCCTCGCTGAGCCGGTAGATGTCAACAGCGCCCATCTTGAGAATGTAGAGGTTCTCGCTCGCGTCGTCGGGTGTGTACACGAGCGTATCCTTGGGAAACGTATACATTGGTAGATGGCCGAACAGCCGCTCCATTTCGCTCTTGGAGAGATCGCGAAAGAGATCAACGTGAATGAGATGCCGCATGAGGAGCGCCGTGCGCTCATCTCTGCTGGCAATCGGACTGCGGTCCTTGTCGGGAAGAACTTTACTTAAGACATTCATAATATTTCTCTATCGGAATGTAGTCCAGCCAACATACAACCACCCTGCAACCCACTATCATCATACACAACTCTCGGCACAAGCCAAATCAATTAAGGAGTGGTAGAGGTGCAATTTAATTTGTCTCCATTGCGAAGAGCATTCGCGCTGATGAGCGTTGCTGCCATCGGAGTGATGCTCTTGCTGGCAGGATGTAGCGCTGCTGAAGAGGATTCTGAGGAAATGGCCGCCCCGGAGGCCAGCGGAGCCGCGATCATCGAATATCTGAATGCGGCTGATTATCAGAACGCCTGGCAGCACCTGCCCGGGGTAGAGCCCATGTATACCGGGGGAGATCCGCACGGCGCCCTGCTGAGCACGTACTTCAACGCGATCGCGCTGCAGGCGATTACCGACAAGGCGGGCAGCATTCCCGAAGGCGGCATGGTCGTCAAGGAGAATTTCATGCCGGACGGTAAGCTGGCCGCTATCACGGTCATGTACAAGGCCGCCGGCTACGAGAATCCGGACGCGAACGGCTGGTTCTTCCTGAAGTATGCGCCTGACGGTGTGATCGAGGCCGAGGGCCCAGTACCGGGCTGCACCGAGTGCCATAGCGACGTGCAGGATAACGACTTTCTCTTCACGGCAGACGTGAAGTGAGCGAACGAGGCTAAGAAAGCGCGGTGTTCTCAGGCCGCGCCGCTAGCAAGAGTCGAATAGAGTACGCCCGGGGACTGCGCGCCCACGGGCGTACTCTACTTTGCAGCTTGAACAGAGAGAGGAGCGAATCGCATGTAGTGAAGCCTAGCACTACGCGCGCGATAGGGTGGCGAGGGCAACTCTCGGCCCAAGAACCGCGTTGATAGTTATGTTCTCGTATTCTTCGCGCCTAAAGACTCGGTTTGGGCCTACCCGGACGGATTGTTTGTCTAGCCTTGCGGACAGTTTCTCACCTATTCGGAAATAGCGTATCGAAATACGTGAATTGGTAGTTTCCTTGCCGAATTCTACAGCGCATACCGAGCGCAGATACTCCAGGAAGGGTAGTGAACGCCTCAATTTTTCCTTTGCTTTCCGCTCGTCGCTCAACGTCTTCTTCAATTCGACGAAAACGGCAGAGTTCTCGCCGTCCAGGGCGTAGATGAGCAGGTAGTCGCACACTCTCTTGCAGGAACCGTCCTTCAGAATCGACAGATGACTTGCTTTGTTCAAGCGAACAGCAGTAACCGGTACGGATGCAGTATCCACGGTAACGTGCATTCTCGCTCCCCGCTGCCGTTCTCTAAGGATGATACTCGCGCCCACTTGCGGCTCCAACGCCTTCTCATCCAAGAGCAATCTCAAACTTGAACCCAGTTGCACTTCGCTATTCGACATCTTCCGCCAGTCGCGATGACAGTTCGTTGGCTACGTTGTTGATACTATCGATTGTCTCGTCGAAGACCGGCATGTCGATGCCGTAGTCGTCCACTTCGCACTGGCGCAGAGTCTGCTCTTCGGCAATGTACGCCCGCACGGATTCCGGCACTAGGAAATCGTCCTCTCGGTATCTGAGGTTCTTGACGACCGCTCCCTTGTCCGCGAAAGATCTGCTCAACATGATGAGGTTGTTGAATTCCTTGATGAGATAGTCGCTATGCGTGGTGATCAGCACTTTTAGTCCAGCGCGTACACAGCGTGCCAGCAGCCGAGCAAGCTGAATCTGATTGGCTGTGTCTAGGTGGCTCTCCGGTTCGTCGATGATGAGCAGGTGATCCTTGCGCGCGACATGGCGCAAGAAGAAATACAGGTCTGATAGTCCGCGCGCAGAGGAAGACGCGCGGTGCAGCGGTATTGCAAAGCTCCGATCTTTGCGCGCTTTCGACCTGAATTGGATGTCGTCATTCTCACCCCTATAATAGCCATCCATCATGTCTTTGATATCATCGAATAGCTTGTCTTCATGGAGTTCGCTTCTGTCTTTTTGAAGGTCACCGATGCTTCTGGTGTAGTCGATGTTGTCCTTGATTGGTAGCGCGTAGCGGCTAGTTGCTTGGTCTATGAAGAAGAAGGGAGAAAATCGCTCTCTGTCTTTCTCATCTCCCATTTGCTGCAGCAAATCCACCAACCTATTCTTGGTAAAGTCGAGCTCTTTGTAGAAGAGCGAGATACCGAAACGCTCAGCGGAAAGCACGAATGGTTCAAGCGCGAGTTCCGGAAAAGTGAACTCACGGAACGATGTGAGAACATCCAGAACCCTTGATATAGAGTATTCACCTGGGCGCTCTTCCTCATTCCAATTGCTAGTCGCAACGATGTGGTGCCCGTCATATAGGAACTCAAGTACTTCTCCGGCTGGAGTCGTTGACCTGAGAGTTTCCTGGCCGTCAGAGAAGACATTGCTCAAATCGACTGTAAGGGACGATTCTGCAAAGTACTTTCGCGGAGAACTGAAAACGTCGTCCAACGCTGTTTCCACGAATTCGCGAGCCACGGCCTGAATGACCTCAGTTCGTTCACGGCTGAGAGTAGCCAGGTCCATGGCGTACTTAAATTGACCACTGTCTAGCGCCTTTGCGGCTATCCTATCGAGAACTGGGGGCCTCAATTTGGAGTCACTCTCAGCAACCTTGGTTGCCTTGAGTATGCTTTCAAGTTGCGGCCACCCCCTTCTCCACAGTTTCAGGAAGCCATAGAGCGTGTACACCAGGTACGTCTTGCCAGTGTTGTTGCGACCGGCGATCAACGTGAGATCGCCCAGCTCCATCTCGGCCTCATCGATAGGGCCGATCTTCTTGAAGCGGAACGTAACTCCGCTAGAGGGTGAGCCGTTAGTAGATGTCACTGCATTTCTCCTCAACTGGCGGCCGCGCCAACGGAAGCAGCTTGTGTCTCCCCATTGTGGGGCTACTTAACAAGCCAATTCAAGCCATGCGTTCTCAAGCAACTTAACGCCCTGCGGCTTCCTTATTCAACCGCGTAAAGAACTGCTTCATGAGCAGTTTGGCAGCTTGGGTCATGAGGCGTTGGCCCACGCGGGCCAGGGTGCCGCCGGCTTGGGCATCGCCGGCGACGTGGATGGTAGTGACACCGGGCTTTTTCTCCGTGAGGGTAAAAGTCCCTTCGCCTTTCACGAAACCGGGTCCGCCGCTGCCTTCCACGATCATGCGGTAGCCGTGGGGCGGGTCGCGGTCGGCCACAGCCACCGTGCCTTGGTAGCGCCCCTTGATGCCGGCCACACCCACGTTCAGGGTGGCCGCGAAGGTGTCGTCGCCCGTCGGTTCCAGCTTCTCGCAGCCGGGGATGCACACCGCCAGCACATCCGGGTCTTGCAGCAATGCCCACACGTGGTCTCTGTCCGCTTTGATGGTGAACGTACCTTCAACCTTCATACGTTATGCCCTCATTCGCTTCGCGTGGCTTAATCCTCTTCAATCATACCGCCAACCAGGGGTGGCATCCTAGTCTCGCGTCAACGCCGCATGCTGCTGGCCGCAGTAACTGTCCGCATCCTATAGTTCCCCTAGAAGTCGGCTTGTGTACAGTTGTAAATCGTGGTATAGTGGGTTCTCACTATTAGGAACAATTCTCAATACAGCGGCAGTTGTGCACAGCATTAATCGAGGCAGCGTATGGCGACGGCACAGAAAGCAGATTCCGTAAGCACCAGTTGGCGGCTTGCCAGCTTGACTAGAGGCGTGCGCGGTCGGATTGTCTTGGCTGCGCTCTTCGGTTTGGGCGCGGTCACCACCGGCGTAGCGCGCCTTTCCCTCTCCGGTACTGCCGTAGCGATGGTCTTCGAGCAGAAGCCCTTCATGGAGATTCTTCTCATACTGCTCGGTGTGCTTGTGCTGCCCATGCTGCGCATCGTCTTTACCATGGCGCAGCAGTTCATCGCCCATGAGACGGCGGCCAAGATGAAAGTCAAGCTCCGCACCGCTCTCTACCGCCATTTACTGCGGCTGGGCCCGGGCTTCACGCAGAAGCAGCGCACCGGCGAGGTGGTAGTGAAAGCCGTGGACTCAGTGGAGCAGCTTGAGACGTTCTTCGGTCGCTATCTGCCGCAACTTATGGTAGCCGGAATAGCTCCCGTTGGCATTCTCATCTTCATGACGATTCTCGACTGGCAATCGGCCGTCATCTTCCTGGCATTCGCCGTGCTCACCTACGTGGCGCCGACGTTCTTCCGCCGCGCTACCTACCGTGCCAGCGGCGGGCGCTGGCAGGCCAACCGCAAGCTCAGCGCGGACTTCATCGATGCCATCCAGGGGCTCGCCACCTTGAAGATCTTCGGCCGCAGCACGGACTGGGGCCGCATGCTCGCCGACCGGGCGCGTGCGCTCTCGACCTCGACGATGAAGGTGCTCGGCATAAACATCGCCTCAGGCGGCGTAAGCATGCTCTTCATGAGTCTCGGCGCGGCATTGGTGCTCGCCTGGGGCGCGGTGCGCGTCGATCAGGGCACGCTCGAACTGACCCCGCTCATGATCGTGCTCTTCTTGGGCGTGGAAATCTTCCGCCCACTGCGCGAACTCAACCAGCTCTACCACACAGGTCTGCTTGGCACTTCATCTGCCATCGGCATGTTCTCGCTTCTCGATGAGAAGCCGGAGGTCCTGGATGCTGCCGACCGCGCCGCTGCGGATGGCAGCGCGGCCGCGACCGTCGTGGATGAAGCCACGCTGGAACCAAGCGTGGAGTTCGCAGGCATAACCTTCACCTACGAGCAGGGCGACCGTCCGGCTTTGGAAGATGTCTCCTTTACCGTGCCGGCGGGCAGCACGCTCGGTATCGTGGGTCCGTCCGGGGCAGGCAAGACGACCGTCACCAACTTGCTTCTGCGTTTCTTCGATCCCCAGTCGGGCCGCATCCTGCTTGGCGGACACGATCTGCGGGACATTCCGCTGGATACTCTGCGCCGGCAGGTCTCCATCGTTGCCCAGGATACCTATCTCTTCCACGGCACGGTGTTGGAGAATATCCGCCTAGCCCGCCCTGACGCTACCGATGAAGAAGTGCTCGCAGCGGCGCGCGCGGCAAATGCCCACGAGTTCATCCCGCGACTCCTTTCCGGCTACCACACGATCATCGGCGAGCGCGGACAGAAACTCTCCGGCGGTCAGCGGCAGCGTTTGGCCATCGCGCGGGCCATTCTCAAGGACGCGCCCATCCTCATTCTCGACGAAGCCACCTCCCACGTGGACAGCGGCAACGAAGCGGTGATCCAAGAGGCCCTGGAGCGCTTGATGCAAAACCGCACGACGATAGTCATCGCCCATCGCCTCTCCACCGTGGCTGGCGCTGATCAAATCATCGTGTTGGACCAAGGCGCGTGCGTCGAACGCGGCTCCCACGGCGGACTCATGGCGCACGACGGCGTGTACGCGCGTCTCGTGGCAGCGCAGTCGCGGCAGCCGACAGCCGCTGCCGGCGTTAGTGAGGACGGCGCATTCTCCTCTGCCGCGACGAACGGGAATACCGCAGCAATAGGCGTCACAGGCGTCCGACAGAATGATGCACCTGTGGCTGACGACCAAGCCAATAGCGACGGTCACTTCCTGCGCAGCGCCGGTCACGCAAAGCCCATCGAGCCGGTATCCATCGGCGCGTGGGAAACGAGCAGCCGCCTGATGCGGCTCATCCGTCCGGAGTGGCTGGAATTCGCCATTACCGTCGGCAGCGGCTTGGTGAAGGCGGGAGCCACCATCGCACTGGGTGTTGCCAGCGCCATGCTGGCCGGACGTGTGGCGACGGACGCGGGTTTGGGACCCATGATTCCCATTGTGCTCGCGCTGGCGGTGACGGTGGCGCTCTTTACGTGGATTGAGGCCTGGATCTCGCATGACATGGCCTACCGGATTCTGGCCGACATGCGCATCAAGCTCTTCGACACCCTGGATCGCCTCGCGCCGGCGTATATGTACAGCCGCCGCAGCGGCGATTTAACGAGCGTGGTTACGTCGGACATCGAGACGGTCGAGTCGTTCTTCGCCCATGCCGCCGGGCCGATCCTGGTCGCCATCATGGTGCCGCTGGTGGCCCTGGCCTTCTTGCTTAATATGTCGTGGCTGCTTGCATTATCGCTGGTGCCGTTTCTTATTCTGGTCGGTCTGAGCCCCCACTACATCGGACGGCACACCGACCGGTTGGGCAACCGCTTGCGCGCCGAGCTTGGCGAGGTCAACGCGCACATGGCGGACAGCGTGCAGGGGCTGCGCGAGGTGGTGGTCTTCTCGCAGGACGGACGGCGCTTGCAGGAAATTCACGACAAGAGCGATGCGCTCACGGGCTTGCAGGTGCGGTACGGCAAGCAACTCGGCTTCCAGCAAGGCGCCATCGAGGGCATCCAAGCAGTGGGCGCGCTTGTCGTGCTCATATTGGGCGCGTACCTCGTCAACGAAGGGCTGCTGGGAGCGGCCGCATTGCCGGTAGCAACAATGCTGGCCTTGACCTGCTTTACGCCGGTGGCCGAAATCGCCCGCATCGTCAAGGAGCTGGCAAACGCCTTCGGTTCCGGTCGCCGGGTCTTTGCCGTGCAGGACGAACCGGTGCCGGTAGACGACGGCCACGACGTCTCGCCTGAAACGGCCGCCGTGCCCGCGGTGCAGTTCGAAGACGTCTGGTTCAATTACGGTCCGGGAGAACCGCAGGCGTTGAGCAGCGTTTCATTTTCAGTAGAAGCCGGCCAGACCGTCGCCCTGGTCGGACCCTCCGGCGCGGGCAAGACCACCGTGGCGCACCTGCTCATGCGCTTTTGGGACCCGCAGCAGGGGCGGATCACGTTTGGAGGCCACGACCTGCGCGATTTCACGCTCGACGATTTGCGCAGCCGCATCTCCCTGGTATCCCAGGACATCTACCTCTTCAATTTAAGCATCCGGGAGAACTTGCGCCTGGCGCGGCCTGACGCCACCGATGCAGAGATCGAAGAAGCGGCCAAGATGGCCAGCGCCCATGAATTCATCCAGACGTTCCCGCGCGGCTACGACTCCGTCGTCGGCGAACGGGGCACGTCGATTTCCGGCGGGCAGCGGCAGCGGTTAGCCATAGCCCGTGCCCTGCTCAAACAAGCGCCCATTCTCATTTTGGATGAAGCCACGTCCCACCTCGACACGGAGAACGAACGCGAGGTGCGGGCAGCCATCGCTGAGTTGATGGAAGGCCGCACCACCCTCGTCATCGCGCACCGCTTATCGACCGTGCGCGACGCGGACAACATCATCGTTCTCGATGACGGGCGCGTCACGCAACAGGGCACCCACGACGAACTGCTCGACTCCACCGGCACGTATGCCGAGCTTGTCCGAGTCCAAGTGCAAATCTAGCGGCACAGACTGCGAGAAAGCTCAGCATCCGTTCATCTTGAGCTTGTCGCAGGATGATCAGTATCCGTTCGTCCTGAGCCTGTCGAAGGATGAACGGATACACTTATTTCACTCTCAAACATCATTTATGGATTCCCATTGAATCCACATTCGCGGTTGCAGGGCGGCATCAGAGCAACATATAATGTGAAAAGGTAGTCAAGGGCCTGTGTGTCCCTGCTTGGGAGTGACGAGAGTTTGCCCGCAGTATAAAGTGCGCCTGCAGATAGAACTGCAGAATGCGTCTATCGAGCCGAGGTGGCGAAATGGAAGACGCATGGGACTTAAACTCCCAGGAGCTTTAACGCTCGTGCCGGTTCGACTCCGGTCCTCGGCACCACAACAATAACCTTTCTGCTTCCGGCCAATGCCGGCTCGGGATAGAGTTCACCGAGCCGCGGTACGCGACCGGAGGCAAACCCAGAGGAAGGATGTGTCCGCATGCGTCTCTACGAACTCGTCGTCATCTTCCACCCGGAGATCGACCCCGAAACCCTTGCGACTCTTTCCGGTCGCATCGTCTCCACCATCACCGACCACAACGGTGAGATCGTTGCCCGACAGACGTGGGGACGGAAGCGTCTCGCCTATCCCATCAAGCACCTCAACGACGGCTACTACGTGCTCTGGCACTTCCAGGCCGACGCCCCGGCGCTTGTGCGTGACCTTGAGAGTCTCTTCCTTATCTCGGAGCCCGTACTCCGCTATCTCACGGTGCGCGCTGAGGGCCTTCCCGCTCTTTCGCCTGACCGGGAGCCCGAACCGGAACCCGCGGCCGTCGCTGAGACTGAAAGCCAGGAGGCTTAGCCATGGCCGGACTCAATAAAGTCATGCTGATCGGACATCTGGGGCGCGATCCTGAGTTGCGCTATACGTCCAGCGGCACACCCGTTTGTAACTTTTCACTGGCGGTGAGCCGTCGCTGGAGCAGCCGCGACGGTGAACAACAGGAAGAGACTGACTGGTTTCGCGTGACCGCCTGGAACCGGCTGGCGGAGACCTGCGCGAATTACCTCGCCAAAGGCCGACAGGTCTATATTGAAGGGCGCGTGCGGCTAGATACCTACACCGGACAGGACGGACAGGAACGTGCCAACTTAGCTGTTACTGCCTTTGAGATGCAGATGCTCGGCTCGCGGCGCGATCAGGGGATGTCCGACGACACAATGGAAGCTGCGGGCGCGCCCGTGGAAGCGGAAGAGACCATCGATCCCGATGATCTTCCCTTTTAGCGCCGACCGGTGATACGAAACTGATATCAATAAGCAAAATCTGGATTGGGGAAAACCGATGTACGATCGAGGAGGAAGTTCACGAGGCAGGCCGCCGGGACGGTTCGGCGGTGGAGGCGGCGGTCGTTTCGGCGGACCGCGACGGCGAGGACCGGGCGGCCGAGGGCCGCGCCGCCGCCGCTCGTGCTATTTCTGTGGCAACGCCATCAAGGTTATAGATTACAAGAACGTCGATCTGCTGTGGAATTACCTGGATGACCGTGAAAAGATCGTCGGGCATCGCCAGAGCGGCACGTGCGCCAAGCACCAGCGCCGGCTCTCCGTCGCCATAAAGCGTGCCCGCACGGTGGCGCTGCTCCCGTACACACCGGAGCACACGCGCACCCGGTGAACGGCCCGCCACTGTCGACGTAGAGTGAACGGCTCCGACTCAGCGTGCCACGGCGCTTGCCGAGCTTGGAGAGCAGTATGCGACCGGCACGAGCGCTGTCATTTGCCAGGCGCGTTGCCGCCATTCGCGACGGCTAGAGCGCAGCGCCAGCAACTCGCACATCGGATGGCAGCGGCGCTCACGGCAGACGCGTGATCCGATCCCGCAGAGGGCAGCGCACGGCAACGGCAACAATGCACATGCCCGCCACTTTGATTCGTTCTAACGACCACACTGCAAGGCCTTTACATGCCACGTAGAAAAACCGGCTCGTCGAACCGACGCGGCCAGCGCATCATTGCCCGTCCGCTGGAGCATCCGGCGGAAGAAGGGGAGCCGTGGATCTTCGGCTGGGGTGCGCATCTCTCGCGGCGGGAAAGAGACACACTGATGCGGCGCGCGGTCATGGTGGGCGCCGGTTTCGTGGCGGCCCTTATCGCCGGCATTCTGCTCTATGCCTACCTCAACGAATACGTCATACAGGCGCGCGCGACCGTGGCGCGGGTGGGAGACACCACTATCCGCGCCAGCGAGTATTCCACAGAGCTGGGTACTGAACTCGCGCATCGCGTGTTCCTTACGCGCCAGGTACAGCAGATCCTGCCGAAACTCGTCAGTGAAGAGGTCGATACTCCCGCGAATTTGAGCAACGGGGCCAGTCGTCTGTTGTCCCAGCAGGAACAGCAATTGCAGTTCCTGCCCAGCTACACGTTGGAACAGATGATCGAGGCCATTATCGTGCGCCAGGAAGCCGCCGCGCGCGGCTTTACCTACACGGACACCGAGCGGGAGGAGGCCACCGCCGCCTATTTGCATGCGGTGAGCGAAACGGAAGTGCGCAGCCAAATCGTCGCGCTCATTCCTCCTCCCCCGTCCGAAATCCTTGAAGTTACACCTTTAACCGCGGATGATGAGATACGGCAGTCCGACGTATTGCTGATGCGGGCGATGATCGCAGCTACGGCAACTGCCGCACTCACTCCCACGCCGATACCGCCAACGCCGACACCTACCCCCGTGCCGGTGACACCGACGCCGCTCGTGCCCACGCCCACGCCGGCCCTGGACGCCCGCGTGGAGGCCTATCTTGCCGCTACGGGCATGACGCGGGAGATCTTCGATCAGCGCGTCCAGGACGCCTGGTGGCGCCAGCGCTTGGAAGAAGAAACCGTCGCCGCCGTGCCCACGAGTAGCGCGCAAGTCCACGCCCGTCACATTCTCCTCACGAACGAGGAAGATGCCGCCCTCGCTAAGGAGCGTTTGGATGCCGGGGAAGACTTTGCCGAGCTTGCGGCCGAGATGTCGCTCGATCCCGGCACCAAAGACTCCGGGGGCGACTTGGGCTGGTTCCCCAAGGGTGTGATGACTCCCACCTTCGAGGATGCGGCCTTTGCCTTGGAGCCGGGACAGGTGAGCGATCTCATCCAATCGCCGTTCGGCTTCCACATTATCGAGGTCTTGGAGAAAGCTGACGACGTCCCGTTGGAACCCCATGCCTTGTCCCAATTGCAACTCCGCGCGTTCAGCACGTTCCTCGCCAACCGCAAAGGGGAACTCAACGTCGAACGCTTGCTCACGCAGGAAATCGCCACGTGGGCGCAACGCCACATGCCGCCGCTGCCCGAAGTGCAATAAACTACCCGTAACTCGATATATCCAAAGGCTACTCCTCGCCAGGTGGGCGCAGGTTTCAAACCTGCGCTACTGAAGACGGCGGCGTTCACTCTCTCCTAGGAGACCTTTGCACACCCATGCCGGCAGACGGCAAGACCCCTCACCCC
>JAAXIC010000039.1 GCA_012270555.1 Chloroflexota bacterium | reverse complement strand
GGTGGGCGGCACACGCCGTTCTTCCCGGGATACCGGCCGCAGTTCTACGTGCGGACGACGGACGTAACGGGCGCGATCGCGTTGCCGGAGGGAGTAGAGATGGTGATGCCGGGCGACAACATCACGATGACGATCCATCTCATCAACCCGGTGGCGTTGGAAGAGGGCGTCCGCTTCGCCATCCGTGAAGGCGGCCGTACCGTCGGCGCCGGTGTCGTGACGAAAGTCTTGGAGTAGCTTATGGCGCAGCAGACCATCCGCATTCGTCTCAAGGCATTCGACCATAAGGTCCTCGATCAGTCGGCGGGGCAGATTGTGAGCGCGGCTCAGGGGACGGGCGCACGTATTGCGGGCCCGATTCCGTTGCCGACGGAGATCAATAAGTTCACGGTCATTCGTTCCGCGTTCATTGACAAGGATTCGCGCGAGCAGTTCGAGGTGCGCACACACAAGCGCCTCATCGACGTGCTCGAGCCGAATGCCAAGACGATGGATGCGCTACTGCGCTTAGAGTTACCGGCAGGTGTTGATATTGAAATGAAGTCCATGTAAGGGTCTCTGAGGTATGTCAATCGGTTTGATCGGCAAGAAAATCGGCATGGCACAGGTCTTCGATGACGAAGGCGCGGCTGTGCCCGTCACGGTGGTGCAAGCAGGCCCGTGTACCGTCGTGCAAATCAAGACCGCCGAAGGCGCAGATGGCTACAATGCCGTGCAGGTGGGTTTTGGCGAGAGATTGAAGAAGATTACGAGCCCAGCGCGCGGTCACATTGAGAAGCATCTCGGCGACGATGCGGCGATACCGCACGATCTGCACGAGTTTCGCGTTGCCGATCCCAGCGCGTATGCAGCAGGGCAAACGCTCGACGTGGGACTCTTTGCCGAAGGGCAAGCAGTGGACGTGACCGGCACTTCCAAGGGAAAAGGTTTCGCAGGAGTGATGCGTCGGCATAACTTCAGCGGACAGCAAAAAACCCACGGCCAGTCCGACCGCTGGCGCGCGCCCGGCGCCGTCGGCATGGGCACAACCCCTGGCCGGGTATGGAAGGGCCAAAAGATGGCCGGCAGAATGGGACAGGACCTGGTAACGGTACAGAATCTGAGAATAGTAAGAGTTGAAGCGGAACAGAATGTCCTGCTGATAAAAGGTGCGATTCCTGGGGGGCCGGGCAGCCTCGTCACGGTGCGCCCGGCAGTGAAGTCTCCCGGATCAGCTTAGACCAGTGAGTGAAGTGCAGTGGATGTGAAGGTTCTCGACAATCAAGGAAGCCCCGCAGGCGAGGCGACGCTTCCGGACACCATCTTCGGCATCGAGCCGCGACAAGACCTGGTGTATCAAGCGGTCATTCGCGATGAAGCCGGACAACGCCTCGGCAGCGCCAGCACGAAGACCCGCAGCGAGGTGCGCGGCGGCGGACGCAAGCCGTGGCGCCAAAAGCATACGGGGCGGGCGCGGCACGGCAGCCGGCGGTCGCCCATCTGGCGCACCGGTGGTGTGACGTTTGGGCCACACCCGCGCGATTACCACGTTGCCATGCCACGCAAGATGTGGCGCAGGGCGATGTTTTCCGCGTTGTCGGCCAAGGCGCAGTCCAACCAACTGCTCGTGATTACGGGCTTTCCTAATGAGAAGATCAGCACCAAAGAGCAGGTGGCGTTCCTCGACCTATTGGGTGTTGAAACGAGTGCCTTGTACGTAACGAGTGAACCTACGGAAGAGTTGCTGCTGTCTATCCGAAACTTGCCGGACGTCGCGCTTTCAACGCCGCATACCCTTAGCGTCCGTGACGTAGTCGTTTTCGACTATCTCATCTTCGACACCGACGCCATCACCGCGTGCGAACTCCTTTGGGGGCAATCATGAAAGCAACGCAGGACATCCTCATTAGGCCGCTGATTACGGAGAAGGGCACGCTGCTTGCGGACCAGAACAAGTATCTCTTCGCCGTGGCGCTCGACGCGACGAAGATCGACGTACGACGCGCGGTGGAACAGACGTTTGACGTGACGGTATTGTCCGTAAATGTGGTAAACGTCCCAGGCAAGGAAAAGCGGTGGGGCAGGCACCGCTACCGCACGTCCCGGTGGCGGAAAGCTATTGTAACCTTGCAGCAAGGTCAGACTATTGACCTGTTTAGCGGCGTCTAGGGAAGAATTAGCCAATGCCAATCAAATCCTATAAGCCCACCACGCCCGGCCGGCGCGGCATGATTACGGTAGCGAGCGATGATGTCACTAAGAAGAAACCGGAGCGGCGGCTTACCAAGGGTATAAAGCAGAAGGCCGGCCGCAACGCTTCAGGCAAGCTCACCGTGCGCCATCGCGGCGGCGGCCACAAGCGCAGATACAGAACTGTCGACTTCAAACGTGATAAGATAGGGATTCCGGGCACGGTTAAGGCAATCGAATATGACCCGAACCGCAGCGCTCGTATTGCCCTTATCGCGTATCACGACGGGGAGAAGCGGTATATCCTGGCTGCGGCCAGGATGAACGTCGGGGACACCGTGGTTTCCGGGCCCGATGCGCCGATTCGCCCCGGCAATTGCCTGCCGCTGGGGAGTATTCCCGCCGGTACGGCGGTGCACAACGTAGAACTGCAAGCTGGGCGCGGCGGTCAACTGGCGCGCAGCGCCGGGTCGTCGGTACAGCTCATGACGAAAGAGAGTGATTTTGCCGTCATCAGGATGCCGTCTGGAGAAATCCGGCGCGTGCACGTGAACTGCAAAGCAACGGTGGGCCAAGCAAGCAATGTCGACCACATGAGTACCGCCACCGGTAAGGCGGGACGGGCGCGCTGGCGGGGTCGGCGTCCTACGGTGCGTGGTTCTGCCATGACGCCGCGGGACCATCCCCACGGCGGCGGCGAAGGGAAAGCACCCATTGGCTTGCCCGGGCCGAAGACCCCTTGGGGGAAACCGGCTCTCGGCCTGCGCACGCGCAAGCGCAAGCCCTCGGACAAGTTCATCTTACGGCGGCGTCATTCACGCTAAAGGGAGTTTCAGGATATGTCGCGGTCGCTGAAAAAGGGGCCTTTTGTCGAGCCAAAACTGCTCAAGCGCATTCAGGCGATGAATGATACGGGACAGAAACGCGTGTTGCGCACGTGGTCGCGCGCTTCCACGATCTTTCCGGATATGGTGGGACATACGATTGCCGTCCACGACGGCAGACGACATGTGCCGGTTTACATTACAGAGAACATGGTCGGACACAAACTGGGCGAGTTCGCGCCGACACGGCACTTTCGGGGTCATTCGCGCGAAGATCGGGCTACCCAGATTCGCTAATTGCTGAGGACAGCACGGATGCAAGTACAAGCAACAGCCAAGTATCTGCGGGTGTCGCCGCGCAAAGCACGACGAGTTGCTGCTACGGTGACAGGCAGGCCCGCCGGGGAAGCGTTGGCAATTCTGCGTTTTCTGCCAAGCCCGACGGCACGCACGCTGGCGAAAGTAGTGCGCTCCGCCGTAGCGAATGCGGAAAACACCTATAACTTGGATCCAGCAGAGCTCACGGTAGCGAACGTGCTTGTAGACAAAGGCCCAGTGTTTCGGCGGATCGATCCTAAGGCCCGCGGCCAATGGGGACTCATCAGACGCCGCACGAGCCATGTAACCGTAATCGTTGAGAACGAGGAGTACCTGAGCAGTGGGGCGTAAAGTTCACCCAGTCGGCTTTCGCTTAGGCTTCAACCGCACGTGGAGCAGCCGGTGGTACGCCGGCAAAGAGTATGCGACGCTCGTCGAAGAGGACAGCCGGATTCGCAAGATGGTGCTGGCACAATTCGAGCAGCCGCGCGGGGGAACCACGGGCGGGAGACGCTCGAGCATGGGAGCCGGTATTTCCCAGGTAGATATCGAAAGAGCCGGAACGACGATAAAGGTAGACATTCATACGGCGCGGCCCGGCATCGTCATTGGGCGCGGCGGCGCGGCCCAGGCGCAATTGCGTAAGGACCTGCGCGAGCTCACCGGTAAGAACGTTCGCACGAACATCATTGAAATCAGACAGCCTGAGACCAATGCATATCTGGTTGCCCAAGCGGTGGCCGAGCAGTTGGAGCGGCGCGTTTCGCCCCGTCGCGCGATCAAAATGGCTGCCGACCGCGTGGTGCGATCCGGCGCCATTGGCGTAAAGTTGATGGTTGGCGGTCGCCTCGGCGGCGCCGAGATGTCACGGAGTGAAAAGGAAATCCGGGGTACCGTGCCCCTGCAAACGCTCCGCGCCAACATAGACTACGGCTTTACGCAAGCAGTGACGACCTATGGGATATTGGGCGTGAAGGTGTGGATCTATACCGGCGACTTAACACCGGAAGAATTCTATGCCCGGCAGGAAGCCGCCACGCCGGAAGAGACGCCAGCACCGCCGCCGCGACGACGGCGGAGACGCCCGAGACGGGTTTCCGAACGCTCTGCCGAAAGAAGCGGCGGTCAGGGCGCCCGGCGACAGAGTAGCGCGGGCGACGACAGTAGCAGCGCCAGTGCAGCGAGCGAGTAGACCAAGCCATGTTGATGCCTAGACGCACAAAACACCGCAAAATGCACCGCGGCCATCGGCGCGGCAAAGCCTATCGTGGTTCTACCATTGCCTTTGGCGACTTTGCCCTGCAAGCATTGGAAGGCGGCTGGGTTGACAACCGGCAAATCGAGGCAGCGCGCCGCGCCATAACGCACCACATTCGACGCGGCGGACAAATGTGGATTCGGATATTTCCAGATAAGGGACTGAGCAAGAAGCCCGTCGAAGTGCGGATGGGAGGCGGCAAAGGCCCGCCAGAACAGTGGGTCGCCATCATCAAGCCCGGCCGCATCCTGTTCGAGCTTACCGGCGTGCCGGAAGACGTGGCGCAGGAAGCCATGCTGCGTGCCGCGCATAAGCTGTCGGTCAAGACGCGCTTCATATCACGGGATACTCCAGAGATCATATAGGAAGAATCGGGGACACGAGGGATGACCAAGCCAGCGGAACTGCGCGCGCTGAGTACGGAAGACTTACAGGAACGGTTGGAGGAAGCTCAAGAAGAGCTCTTCAACCTGCGGTCGCAGCAGGCGACGGTGCAAATGGAGAACCCTGCCCGCTTTGGCATCCTGTATAGCGAAATTGCGCGCATCAAGACGATCTTGCATGAGAAAACGCTCGGCATTACCGGCTGAGCGAGAGCAGAGAAAGCAATATGACTGAAGCGACGAAATCAACCGGCCGTCGAAAACAACGCAAAGGGGTCGTAGTCAGCGATAAGATGGATAAGTCCGTCGTCGTTGCCGTGATGCGCGTACGCCGGCACCCGTTGTACAAGAAGACCGTGCGCAGCACCAAGAAGTACCTAGCGCATAGCCCTGAAAACGACGTCCGTATTGGTGATCGCGTGCTCATCGAAGAAACCCGGCCGCTTTCCAAGCGCAAGCGCTGGCGCGTGCTGGAAGTGCTCGAGAGAGGCGAACAGGCAACACAGGCCGAGACTGAGGTTCTTGCAGAGGCAGTGGAATGATCCGAGAAACGTCACGACTAAGAGTAGCCGACAATAGCGGTGCCCGCGAGATTATGTGCATCCGCGTCCTGGGCGGCTCGCACCCCAAGTATGGCGGCATCGGTAACATTGTCGTTGCGTCTGTTAAGGAAGCGGTCCCTCTCGGTCAAGTGCGCGAAGGCGAAGTTGTGCGCGCGCTGATTGTGCGCACAGCCAAAGAGTACCGGCGCTCCGATGGTTCGAGCATTCGCTTTGATGACAATGCAGCGGTGCTCCTGGGGCCCCAAAACATGCCGCGCGGCACGCGCATATTCGGGCCGGTCGCAAGGGAATTGCGCGAAATGGGATTCATGCGCATAATCTCCCAAGCGCCGGAGGTGCTTTGATCATGCAGCGTATACAATCAGGCGACCAAGTGGAAGTTACCACCGGCAAGGACCGCGGCAAGCGCGGGCAGGTGATGCGTGTCATCAAGGCGGACCGCTCGGTCGTAGTGGACGGTATCAATATCGTCAAGCGCCACCAGCGGCCCATGCCGCCGATGCAACCGGGCGGCATCATCGAGATGCCGGCGCCGTTGGCAGAATCGAACGTGATGGTTGTGTGCCCGCATTGCGACCAGGCGACCCGCGTCGGCTACCGCATCCTCGATGACGGCAGCAAGGGACGCCTGTGCAAACAGTGCGAAGAGATAATCGGTCAAGATTAAGGACTTCCGATGGCGGAAAAAGCCCAGATGCAGTTGCTGTACGAAGATGAAGTGCGGCCGGCCATGATCAAAGAGTTCGGCTACGACTGTGTCATGCAGACACCGAAGATTGTGAAAGTAGTGGTCAATATCGGCCTTGGTGAAGCCTTGCAAGATGCGCGCGCGCTGGATAATGCCGTCGGCGACCTTACGACGATTACCGGGCAGAAGCCCATCGTTACCCGGTCGAAGAAGAGCGTCGCGAACTTCAAGCTCCGTGAGAATCAAGCCATTGGCGCGAAGGTAACGCTGCGCCGTACGAGGATGTACCATTTTCTCGAGAAGCTCTTCAACGTCGTCTTTCCGCGTATTCGCGACTTTCGCGGTGTATCGCCCAACGCCTTCGATGGCCGGGGAAACTACTCGGTGGGGCTCCGCGAACAGCTTGTCTTTCCGGAAATCAACTACGATAAGGTCGACCGCGTCCGTGGACTGGAAGTGACCATAGTAACATCAGCCCAGACCGACGAGGAATCCCGCTTCCTGCTGAGGGCGCTCGGCATGCCGCTCGCCCAGGAAGCCAGCCAATTAGCAAGCTAGGAGACGCAATCCCGTGGCGAAGCAGTCCAAGATTGCCAAGTGGCGCAAACAGCGGAAGTTGCTGGAGCAAGGCCGCATGAAGCACCCGGTGAAGTTTCGTAACCGCTGCTACCAGTGCGGCCGGCCCCGGGCCTACATGCGCAAGTTTGGACTCTGCCGCATCTGCTTCCGGGGAGCCGCACTCCAAGGCCTGCTGCCCGGTGTCACGAAGTCAAGCTGGTAATGCCTACACGAGAGTAATGCACCAATGACCATGACCGATCCCATTGCCGATATGCTGACGCGGATACGCAACGCCATTCAGGCGCGCCACACCCACGTCACCATTCCGGCATCCAAAATGAAGTCTGCTATTCTCTCCATTCTCGAAAGGGAAGGATACATCGGTCAGTTCGAGGTTGTCGATCAACAGAGTCCCCAGGCCATGCTGAAGGTAAGTCTGAAGTATACGGATGAACGCGCGCCTGTGCTCCTGGGGTTACGTCGTGTGAGTAAGCCAGGACTGCGCGTATACGCGGGCAAAGATGAAATTCCCCGCGTGATGGGCGGCATCGGCACTGTTATTCTATCGACTTCCTCAGGCGTTATGACCGGTCGCGAGGCCTGGCAACGCAAGATCGGTGGGGAAGTTCTTTGTTACGTTTGGTAAGGTAGAGCGCAATGTCTCGTGTTGGCATACAACCAATTCCCATTCCAAACGGCGTCGCAGTGAACGTGCGAGCCTCCGAGGTTCATGTGAAGGGACCTAAGGGCGAGCTACGGCTAGAGGCTGTGCCATCTATCAGGGTGACCGTTGAGGATGGCGCCGTCCGTGTCGATCGCTCCTCTGAGAGCCGCGAGGTCCGCGCTCTGCACGGCCTTACCCGCGCTCTGGTCGCGAATATGGTGCAAGGCGTCACGCAGGGATACCGGAAGACACTTGAGTTGCACGGGACCGGCTACCGCGCCCAACTCACTGGAAACAAACTGGTAATGCAACTGGGTCACTCGCATCCGGTTGAGTTCACACCGCCAGAAGGGATTAGTCTAGAGGTAGAAAACCCTACCACCATCCACATTGACGGTATAGACAAGCGGCTCGTCGGACAAGTAGCGGCGGACATCCGCGCCTCCCGGCCGGTAGAGGTCTACCTCGGCAAAGGCATCCGCTACCGCGGCGAATATGTGCGCCGCAAGGCCGGTAAAGCCGGTAAGGTAGGCGCAGGTGTTGTATAGAGCGGTCGCCAGGCAAGATTAGCGAGAAAACTAGGTAGCTTTGAAAGCATCTTTGAGTAGGATTGCGATATGCGGTTGATGCGAGGAAGAAAAGCGCTAGGCCCGCGAGCGCGCAGGCAGCGCCGGGTACGCGCGAAGGTCAGCGGCGTGGCGGAACGGCCCCGTCTCAATGTCTTTCGCAGTAACCAGCACATCTATGCCCAGGTGGTTGACGATTCGTCACACCACACGCTCGCTGCGGCTTCCACCCTCGATCCGGCAGTGCAAGAGGCGCTTGAAGCAGAGCATGCAAAGCAAGCGCAAGCCGCCGTGGTCGGACGTGTTGTGGCTGAAAGAGCGCAGGAGAAGGGTATCGAAACCGTCGTCTTCGATCGCGGAGGCTACCGCTATCACGGTCGCGTGCGCGCCTTGGCGGAAGCGGCCCGGGAAGCGGGATTGAAGTTCTAACTGAGTGAGGCAAGGAACACTATGCCAGAGAGCGTTTCAATCGATCCGGCGTCGTTGAATCTTGAAGAGCGCCTGGTAAACGTCAATCGTGTCGCAAAGGTTGTGCGGGGCGGGCGCACTTTCAGTTTCAACGCGGTGGTCGTGGTTGGCGACGGCGCCGGACACGTCGGCATCGGCATCGGCAAAGCGCGCGAAGTATCGGAAGCTATTCGCAAAGGCGGCGAGAAGGCGCGCAAGGCGCTCGTGCGCGTGCCCCTCGCGGGAACCACCATTCCCCATGACATTACCGCGAAGTATGGCGCCTCACGGGTGATGCTCAAGCCCGCGGCGCCAGGTACCGGCGTGATCGCCGGTGGACCGGTACGCGCCGTCGTAGAGTCGGCGGGCGTCCTCGACATTCTCACCAAGTCGCTCGGCTCCAACAACGCGATCAACGTGGTGAAAGCGACGATGACGGCGCTGGAGCAACTGCAGAGTCCGGATCAGGCATATGCACGGCTTGGCAGGCTCAAGCCTAGGCGCTTACAACCTGCAGAGGAAAGCGTCGCTGCCGCCGGTGCGGACGTTGCCGTAGCGCAGGCCGAGGCAAAGGACGAAGACAATGGCAGCTAAGCCGACTTCGTCGAAGACGCCGACTTCGTCGAAAACACTGCGCATTACGTTGCGTAAAAGCCCAATCGGCTTTTCGAAAGACCAAAAGCAAACGGTAGCAGCCTTGGGGCTGAGAAAACGCGAACAGTCTGTAGAGCATAGCGAATCACCGGCAGTGCGCGGGATGATCAAGAAAGTCGCTCATCTCGTGGATGTCGAGGAGACTTCGTAGACGTCGAGCAACCTCACACACAAGCAAGAATATAGAATAGGATCAGGCTCGCATGGAACGACATGCGCTCCGCGCGCCCGACGGCGCCAAGCGCCGCCGCAAGCGTGTGGCTCGCGGGCATGGCGGACCCGGACACAAGACCGCCGGACGCGGCACGAAAGGGCAGAAGTCGCGCGCCAACGCCGGCATTCCGGCGTGGTTTGAAGGCGGCCAGACTCCCTTTGTACGGCGGCTGCCGCATCGGCGCGGTTTCAGCAACGCCCGTTTTCGCGTCGTTTACCAACCGGTCAACGTGGGCGACCTTGCTCGTACTTTCGAGGCCGGTTCCACCGTAACGCCGGCAGACATGGTGGCCCAAGGTCTCGCCCGCTCCACGCAAATCAAAGTGCTCGGCGGCGGAGAAATCGCCCACGCACTAACAGTGCAGGCGCCCAAGTTTTCCCAGTCCGCGCGCGCGAAGATCGAGGCAGCCGACGGCACTGCAACGGAAGGGTAGCGCCGCGTGGCTGTTTCAACCCCTTCCCAAAAGTCGCCGTCGCTCATTCAAGCCGCCTACAACGCTTTCAAGCTTCCCGATATCCGGCGCAAGCTGATCTTTACGCTTGGCTTGCTCACGGTCTTTCGCTTTGCCGCGCACATTCCCGTGCCGGGCGTGGACCGCCAAGCCCTCAGGGAACTCTTCCAACAGCAGCAGTTCCTCGGACTGCTCGATATGTTCTCGGGTGGGGCCCTGGCGAACTTCTCCATCGTGGCCATGGGCGTGTACCCGTACATTACCGCGACCATTATCATGCAGCTCATGACGCCGGTCATTCCGCAGTTGCAGGCGCTGTCGCGGGAAGGGGGTGAGAGCGGCCGGGCCAAAATGAATCAATACATGCGCATCGGCACGGTGCCGCTTGCCGTCATGTCCGCATTCGGACAAGCGACGATCTTTTCGCAGATGGGCGTCATTCGTGGCTTCAATCTCTTCAGTGGCCCGACGTTTCTTAGCAGCCTTGCCCTCATCGTCAGCATGACCGCAGGTACGATGTTTCTCGTTTGGCTGGGTGAGCTCATAACGGAGAACGGCATCGGCCAGGGCATCTCACTTATCATCTTTGCCGGCATCGTGGCGCGGTTGCCTACCACCATCGGACAAGCCGTGCTCGGCCAGGCCGGCGGCACGGCTACCCTCACGCTGTTCATAATCGGCGCCCTCGCCATCCTCATCGTGGTTGGCATCGTCGTAATGTACGAGGCGCAACGGCGCATACCCGTCCACTACGCCAAGCGGATGCACGGCCGCCGGCAGTACGGGGGGCAGACGACGCACATACCGCTCAAGATCAACTCTGCGGGCATGATCCCCCTGATCTTTGCCATTTCCTTCCTGATCTTTCCCAGCACAGTGGCCAGCTATTTCCAAGCGGCGAACGCCGGTTGGGTTCGGAGCGTCGCAGCCTTTATCATACGAGCCTTCGATCCACAAGCGCCGCTCTACTGGACGCTCTATTTCATTCTTGTCGTCGCATTCACCTTCTTCTACACCGCCATCATCTTTCAGCAACAGAACATCCCGGAAGTGCTGCAGAAGAACGGCGGCTTCATTCCGGGCATACGACCCGGCCGGCCGACGGCCCAATATCTTAATAGCGTCATCTTTCGCATAACCCTTGCCGGTGCGTTCTTTCTCGGCCTCATCGCGGTCTCACCCTTCCTCATTCAGGGCCTTACCGGCGTACAGGCGCTCATCCTCAGCAGTACAGGAATGCTTATCGTCGTTGGTGTCGTGCAAGATACCATGAAGAACCTCGAAGCTCAGTTGCTCATGCGTCAATACGAAGGGTTCTTGCGCTAGTGCCGAAGTTGACTTCTTCAGAGACGCCGACTTCGTCGGAGACGCGGACTCCGTCAGAGGCGCAGCCTGCGACGCAGGCGCCGACTGCATCGCAGGCGATTAATCTCATCCTGCTCGGACCTCCCGGCGCGGGCAAAGGCACGCAGGCGCGCGCTCTTGCCGAGAGTCTCGGCTTGCGCCATCTCTCCACGGGTGAGCTCTTTCGACAACACATGCAGAAGCAAACGCCACTCGGCGTGCAGGCGAGAGTGTATTACGACAAGGGCGAGTACGTGCCCGATCACCTCGTCATCGCGATAGTCAAGGAAGAACTGTCACGCTTCCACTTCGAGAAAGGAATCGTGCTGGATGGCTTCCCCCGGACGGTAGCGCAAGCCGAAGCGCTGGACGAAACACTTGCTGAACTCGGGCAGCAAATCAAGGCAGCCATCATGATTGACAGCGATACGGAAGAGATTGTAGAGCGGGCGCAAGGCCGCCGTATTTGTCCGGAAGGGCATACATATCATACGGTCAAGAACCCACCAAGCGTTGACGGTCGCTGCGATGTAGACGGTCTTCCGCTGCGGCAACGTAGAGACGACCGCCCTGAAACCGTGCGCAAGCGGATTGAAACGTATCACAACCGAACGAAACCGCTCCTTACGTTCTATGCTGAGAGGCATCTCCTGAAAAGCGTCGATGGCACCGGGCCCATCGCGGGAGTGACGGAGAACATTGAGAGCGTGTTGCGCGAGATTGGCGCGCGTTGACACAAGCAATGAGTAGCTTTATTGACAGGTGCAGATGACACGGGCGATACAGCTTAAAACGCCGCGGCAGTTGCGCTTTATGCGCCAAGCGGGTACGATAGTAGCAGAAGTCCTTGCGCTCCTCGGCGAGCATATTGTGCCTGGTGCGACAACGGCAGCGTTGGACGCGCTGGCAGAAGCCGAGATAAAGAAGCGCGGGGCTATGCCGTCTTTCAAGGGGTATCACGGCTACCCGTGCACAATCTGCGCGTCGGTCAATGAGCAAATCGTGCACGGCATTCCGGGAGAATACCGCTTGCAAGAAGGTGACATTTTGAGCATCGACGTAGGCGCCATCTACAAGGGGTGGCACGGCGACGCGGCGGTCACGTATGCGGTCGGCCGACCAAGTGCGGAGGCGGAGCGCGTCATGGATGTAACGCAAGAAGCGCTGCGGCGCGGTATTGCGGCAGCCGTGCCGGATAATCACCTTGGCGACATAGGCTTCGCCATCCAGTCGTGGGTGGAGGCACAGGGGTTTGCCGTAGTACGAGACTTTGTTGGACATGGCATAGGAAAAGTAATGCATGAGGCCCCGCAAGTGCCAAACTTTGGCGAAGCAGGCGCGGGGGTCAAAATGCGACCCGGCATGACCATTGCCATCGAGCCAATGGTGTCTGTCGGGGATTGGCGGGTTAAGGTGCTGGATGACGGCTGGACCGCCGTGACGGCGGACGGCAGCCTCTCGGCCCATTACGAGCACTCCATCGCGATAACAAACAACGGCCCAGAGATCCTGACGAAAGTAGCGTAGGCGGAAATAGCACGGAGACTGCGGTGCCAAAGAAGAAAGACACGATTGAGATTGAGGGCGTCGTGCGCGATGTCCTTCCCAATGCAGTCTTTCGTGTCGAACTCGATAACGGCCATGAGGTTACGGCCCACCTCTCCGGCAAGCTACGGCTCAACTTCATTCGGGTAGGAGCGGGAGACCGCGTCACGGTAGAGCTTTCGCCCTACGACCTAACACGAGGCCGGATTACTTGGCGAGGAAGGAGATAGGCGCGATGAAGGTACAGGCATCGGTAAGGCCTCGCTGCGAGCAGTGCAAGGTAGTACGCCGCAAGCGCGTAGTGCGTATCATCTGCACGGCGAACCCCAAGCATAAGCAGCGACAGGGCTAGTTGGGGGAACTGCGGACCACAGTGGACAGGAGCACGTTCACAGGAGGAGTGGCATGGCACGAATTGTAGGCGTAGACCTCCCGCGAGAGAAACACATCTGGGTGGGGCTGACGTACATCTACGGCATCGGGCGTACGACGTCGTACAAGATTCTGGAGAGAGCCCAGGTCATGCCGGACACCAGGGTGCAGGATCTCACGGAAGATGAGGTTAACCGTATTCGCGAGGTCATAACGGCCAACCACATCGTGGAGGGCGACCTGCGCCGCGAAGTGCAGCAGAACATCGGACGGCTTATCGAGATTGGCTGCTATCGCGGCATGCGCCACCGGCGCGGCCTGCCGGCGCACGGTCAGCGCACGCGGACGAACGCGCGGACACGCAAGGGCCGGCCAAAGACCGTTGCCGGCCGCAAACGAGCAGTCATGAAGAAGTAATCAACGTAGGGATAGAGGCAATGCCGGAAACACGCTCACGCCCACGCAGGCGCGAAAGACGCTCCGTCGCACGCGGCAAGGCGTTTATTCAGTCCACGTTCAACAATACCCTCATTACCATTACCGATATGAACGGGAATACGCTATGCTGGGCAAGCTCCGGATCGGCCGGCTTCAAGGGTTCCCGCAAAGGGACACCCTATGCTGCGCAAGTTGCCGCTGAAACGGTGGCGCGCAAAGCAGCCGACTTTGGCATGGGTCACGTGGAGGTCTCCATAAAAGGGCCGGGGTCGGGCCGGGAATCCGCTATCCGTTCACTCCAAGCCGGTGGATTGCAGGTAGTGAGTATTACCGACGTCACCCCCGTTCCGCATAACGGCCCGCGCCCGCCCCGGCGCAGGCGCGTTTAGTCAATACAGGAGTTTCGAGGAGAGGATATGGCACGCTATACTGGCCCCGTGTGTCGGCTGTGCCGCCGGGAAGGACAGAAGCTCTTCCTGAAAGGCGACAAGTGCTTCACACCCAAGTGTCCGGTGGAAAAGAGAAAGAACCCGCCGGGTATGCACGGTGCTTCAATGCGGCGTCGGCTGTCAGACTATGGCTTGCGCTTGCGGGAGAAGCAAAAGGCACGGCGCATGTACGGCATATTCGAGCGCCAGTTTCGCAAGTATTTCGCGCTGGCGACGGCACGCCCCGGTGTAACGGGCACAACGCTCCTCCAACTGCTCGAGAGTCGGCTTGACAACGTCGTCTATCGTCTTGGCTTCGCCTCGTCACGCGCCGCGGCACGCCAGATCGTGCGGCACGGTCACTTTGCGCTCAATGGCCGCAAGTGCGACATCCCCTCGGCTCTCTTGGGTGAGGGCGACGTGGTACACGTCAATGCAAATAGCCAAAAAAACGAGTATTTCAAAATCGCCGCGGAACGGCTGGAAGCGGTGGCAGTGCCAAACTGGCTCTCGCTCGACCGCGAGAAACTGGAAGGCAAGGTACTTGCCTTGCCGACCCGTCAAGAAATCGACGCTGACCTCAAGGAACAACTGATCGTCGAGTACTACTCTCGGCGGTAAACCGGCTGCTTTATTTGTGTGTACAGGTACAGTAGCCGCACTTTGCAAAATTACGAGCATATCTGTGTACTGGGAGGTAATTCCCATTGGAACTGCAGGAAGTACAACCCGAAGTCAGAGTCATCGAAAGTGAAGACAATCACGGCCACTTCCGCATTGAGCCGCTCAAGCGCGGCTACGGCCACACCTTGGGTAACGCTATGCGGCGGGTACTGCTTTCATCGCTTCCCGGCGCAGCTATATCGTCCATCCGGATCACCGGAGTGCTTCACGAGTTCGCTGACATTCCGGGAGTAACAGAGGATGTTACGCAAATCATCCTCAACATCAAGCGCATTCGCTTGACATCTACCGCCGATCACCCGATTGAACTCTACCTCTCCGTGAACCGCGAGGGCGACGTTACGGCTTCCGACATTCAGTGCCCACCTGAGGTCAGCATTGTAAATCCCGATCAACGTATCGCCACCCTCGACTCTGATAACGCCGCACTGGAAATGTACCTGACGGTAGAGCAGGGCATCGGCTTCACGCTCTCCGATACGCAGGAAGATACGCCCATCGGCGTCGTTCCCGTAGACGCCATCTTTACGCCAATTCGACGCGTTGAGTACCGCGTGGAGCACGCGCGTGTCGGTCAAGTAACCGACCTGGACGCTCTCATTCTCCGCGTGTGGACCGATGGCACCCTCACGCCGGAGACCGCGTTGGGCCAAAGCGGGCAAATCTTGTGCGATTACTTTTCGCTCATCCGCGATTTCCATCCCCTCGCTCAACGCATCGAGGTGGGGATCGCCCGCCCGGACCCGATTACCACCACGCCGCTGGAGTCCTTGCAACTTCAGAACCGCGCCTATAATGCGCTGCGGCGCGGCGGTATCAGCACCGTAGAACAACTGCTGGCGATGGATGAAGATAGCCTCTTGAAAATCCAGGGCTTGGGCGCCAAGACTCTGTCCGAGGTCAAGGAAAAGTTGGCACAGAGCGACCTCTTCCTCACCGAATCGAACGGCACAGGCGGCGCCGAGGAGGAAGTCGAGGAGGAGGTGGCAGTGTGAGAAAGCGAGTGTACGTGCGCAGGCTTAACCGAGACAAGGGCAAGCGCGAGGCGCTCTGCCGCAACTTGCTGAGTACGCTGGTGCTGCATGGCGAAGTGCACACCACGTCGGCGCGTGCCAAAGAGGTGCGTTCGCGCATGGAACGGCTCATTACGCTCGCGAAGCGCGGCGATTTGCATGCCCGCCGTATCGCGCTCTCGCGCCTTCCGCATCAAGAGGCTGTGCATCATCTCTTCGATGAACTCGGTCCCCGCTATGCCGACAGGCCGGGCGGCTACACGCGGACCCTGCGGCTTGGCACCCGCCGCGGCGACGGCGCGGCGCTCATGATGGTCCAGTTAGTGGAGTAATCCTCAGGTTCCGGGGCAGCGTGAGTCCCACGGCCATCCGCATGCTGTAGAATAGGCTGGCACGAACGAAAGGGCAGGCACGAAGGAAAACACAATAGGGGCGCGCAAAGCGGCAAGTGAAGCCGAAAAGTACCGCTGTCGTGTGGCATACGACGGGACGCCATACAGTGGGTTCCAGGTACAGGTCGGCAAACCCACGGTGCAGGCAGAACTTGAGAAGGCAATCGAGCGCATTACGCGGCAAGCGACCCGCGTTGTCGCTGCCGGCCGGACGGATTCAGGTGTGCACGCCATCGGACAAGTCATTCATTTCCGGTCGGATTGGACGCATCACACCGCTGACCTTGAACGAGCACTGAATGCGGTCCTGCCGGATACCATCGCCGTAGCCGCTTTGGAGCGTGCGGAAGCGAGTTTCCATGCGCGCTATAGCGCAAAGAGCAGGTGTTATCGTTACGACATACTGAATACGGCAACGCGGTCTCCCATCCAGCACCGCTTCGCCCTCCACCGCAGTAAGCGTCTGGACGCGGATGCGATGCACACGGCCTTGCAAAGTCTCGTCGGCACGCACGACTTTCGGGCATTTGCCGCCGGGGAAGACCGTGACGCGGTCACGGTGCGAGACGTGACAAGGGTTACGTGCCGGAGAAGTGGAGAGATGGTGCGTATCACTGTGGAGGCGAATGCCTTCTTGCGCCACATGATGCGTCGGATCGTTGGCACCGCGTTGGAAATTGGAGAGGGACGCAAGCGGACTGAACACATGAAGGACGTACTGACATCCAGAGATAAAGCACAAGCGGGCCCGACGATCCCTGCGAAAGGGCTTTTCTTGGTCCGCGTAACCTACCCGGGTACGCCCGGCTTTGACACGACAAATGAGGACCTACTGAAATGAAAACCGCGGTAACTCCCGTGACGCGACCCAGCGACGTAGAGCGCCGCTGGTATGTAGTCGACGCTACGGGACAGACCCTTGGACGACTAGCGACACGCATCGCGCACGTGCTGCGGGGCAAGCACAAGCCCCAGTACGCCCCGAATATCGACACCGGCGACTACGTGATCGTCGTAAACGCCGCCAAGGTCGCCGTCACCGGCCGCAAACGCGAACAAAAGACCTACTACCGCCATTCCGGCTATCCCAGCGGCCTCACTGCGGTCCTCCTGGAAGATCAATTGGAGCGGCACCCCCAGCGCGTCATCGAACACGCCGTGCGGGGGATGCTCCCCCACAACCGGTTGGGACGCGCGATGTTCAAGAAGCTGAAAATCTACGGCGGACCCGATCATCCACATGAATCCCAACAACCGAAGCCATTTCTGGAGAGCATGACAGGAGCAACTGCCGATGAGTAGCGATGGTAACGCGCCGTACTATTTAGGGGTTGGCCGGCGCAAAGAAGCGGTGGCCCGCATTCGCCTCTACAGCGGCGAGCGCGGCATCGTGGTCAATGGGCGGCCCTTTGAGGACTATTTTCCCCGCATACTGCACCAAAACGTCGTGCAGGAACCGCTTGACATGGTTGGCGCGAGCTTTCGTGTGTCGGCAAAGGTGATCGGCGGCGGCATGAGCGGGCAAGCGGAAGCAATTCGCCATGGCGTGGCGCGGGCATTGGTCAACGCAAATGACCAATATCGCCTCACGTTGCGCAAGGCCGGGCTGCTGACCCGCGACGCTCGCGTCAAAGAGCGCAAGAAGTACGGTCTCAAGCGCGCCCGCAAGGCGCCGCAATACACGAAGCGTTAGGCTTCCTGACCGTTCTCTGCCTGATCGGTGGCGCCTGCGCTAGGCGCTGCCAACTCGGCCAAGAACCGCTCTCGTTCCGGCAGATCCTCCAAGCTGGCAAGGCCAAAGTACTTGAGGAACTCGAAGGTTGTGGAGTACTCGATTGGTCTGCCAGGCGTCGGGCGTCTCTCGCCTGCCACTACCAACTCGCGGCTGAGCAGCACCGCTAAGGTGTGATCAGAGTTCACCCCCCGCATACGTTCGATCTCGGCGCGCGTTACGGGTTGGTAATAGGCAATCACCGCAAGGGTTTCCAGAGTTGCGCGCGAAAGCCGCTCTCCACGGTGCACGCCGAGCAACTCGCGAATGTACGGCGCCACGTCCGGGTGCGAGACGAGCAAGAACGCGCCGTTCTGCTCCTGAAGCAAGATGCCGCGGTCTTGCCAGGCGGCCTTGAGTTCCTCTAGCGCCCATTCTACGGCTTGTGTGGGCTCACGCGTAATCCGCGCCAGTTCCCGAACGGTGAGGGGTCGCTCGGACACGAACAAAAGCCCCTCGAGCAGAGCGGCAAGCGGCAGCGGCATGCTCTTACCCATCCTCCGCGAGAGCACCGTCGGCTACAGCACCGGCTGATGCGGTCACTGAGGGCATTGCAACACCCCTGATCTGCGCCGCGTCCGACGGCAAGATCTGGATGTCCGCGTAGAGTTCGGCCTGCCGCACTATCGCCTTGCCCAGACGCAAGTACTCGAGCACCGCCAAGAACGCGACGACTATCTCCTCTAATGACTCAGCCAACTCGATAAGTTCGCGGAATCCGGCCTGGCCGTGGAGCACCATGAGCGTCCCTATCCGATCAAGGTACGTCTCGATATGCACTGTGCGCCGCGCCACCGCCGGGAGTTCCTCTTCTTTCTCCTCCAGCACCGCTGCCAGCGCACTTACGAGGTCTTCGGGGGCATAGTTTACGAGTTCCGGCGACGGCAATGGCAAGACCATTGGGGCTGTCGCAGCACGCTGATACGCAATGTCAGACTCGTCCTGCCATGCGGCGACCGTCGTCATCAACCGCTTGAATCGCTCGTAGCCCCGCAACTGCTCTTCTAAGGACTCCTCGGTCTCGCAAGGCTCATCCTGAGGTTCATGCAGCAAAGCCTGCGATTTGCCGTACATGAGTTGCGCGGCCACACGGAGAAACGCCGCCAGCAGCGGCCCGTCCCGCTTCTCCATACTGTCCACGTGCTCGAGGAACTGCTTGGTAACAGCGACTAGAGACAGCTCTGTTATGTCAAGCTTCTGCTCTTGGATGAGCCGCAGCAAGACGTCCAAGGGACCTTCGAAGATGGCAAGACGGACGGTGAGCAGCGGAGAACCCATGTCAGATTCCTAGAAAGAGGCCCATCAGGAAACTCACTGGCGGCCCAAGAATTGCTTGGAAAATGCCAATGCGCAGAAACCACGAATCCAACAGGACGATAATCAGCAACAGGAATGGGCCCTGCAACTCAAGCCGCGAAATTGAAGGCACGACGTGCGGCGGTAAGAAGCGCAAGAGGACGCGATAGCCATCCAAGGGCGGGATCGGGATGATGTTGAATATCGCCAATGCGATGTTGATCTGCACCACGATCGCGAGGATGGTTGCAATCGCTTCAGTCGTGTTATCAACCGATGCACCGGAAAGTGAGATCAGGTTTTGAAAGAGAAACCCCAGGGCAGCCGCGGTCACAATATTGGCAGCGGGTCCGGCTATCGCTACCATGGCGCCACCTGAGATAGGGCCGTTGCGTAAATTGGCCGGATTGTAGGGCACCGGTTTGCCCCAGCCGAAGCCAATGAGGAAGATCATGATCGTTCCCATCAGGTCAAGATGGGAGAGAGGATTCAGCGTCAGCCTGCCCTGAGAACTGGCCGTAGGATCACCCAGACGATTAGCCATCCACGCGTGACTGAACTCATGCACGGAAATGCCAACGACAAGCGCCAGGAGCAGACCGAGGAATATCGCCGGGTCTCCTAACTGGGCAAGCAAGATTGACCTCGCGTCGGAGTGGCTGAATAGCGGACGGATGGACACCTCCATCGTAGCATTGCCTCTGCGAAATGGCAACGAGAATTAGTAGATGAAAACTTGATGCCATAGTGGGAATGCGTTTCTTGTCACTCCGAGCGATGGCGGCTTTTTGCTATCTTCTGGCGGGCTGCTGCACAGGGCAGAATGCCTCAATCGGCATGTATCGACGCGCAGGATCGTCCATCCTGTGGGGGTGCTTGATTACAGGTCGGTGGCAAGCAGGAGTCCTAAAAGTGGCGCGGAGATTTGCTGAGCGAATCCGTGGATCGCCCTTGACGCGCCGCTGCGCCTGCGTACGAGTGGCTCCGGCGCATGCTACAATGAGCGCGCGTAAGGGACGGCACTGAAGCGGGGATGCGCGTGAGAATTCTTGTCGCGGGCGGCGCGGGTTTTGTCGGGTCTCATCTGTGTGATTTCTTCATCGCGCAAGGGCATGCGGTTACGGCCCTGGATAGCGGCATAACCGGCCGCGCCCAGAATGTCGCCCATCTTGCGCATAGCGACCGGTTTTCTCTCCTGGAGCACGATGTCACAGAGCCGATCGCGTGGCAAGGAGATGCGGTATTTCACCTTGCCAGCCCTGCCAGCCCTGAGGGCTACCTGCGACACCCCATTCAGACTCTGCGTGTCAATTCGGTTGGCACGGAAGTCCTGCTCACACTTGCCCGCGAGAATGGCGCAAAGTTCCTCTTCGCTTCCACGTCGGAAGTGTACGGCGATCCCCTCGTACATCCGCAATCCGAAACGTACTGGGGGAATGTCAATCCGGTTGGGCCGCGGGCATGCTATGACGAGGGCAAGCGCTTTGGTGAGGCCTTGACAATGGAATACGTGCGTCAGCACGCGGTGGATGCCCGCATCATTCGCATCTTCAACACCTACGGCCCGCGGAACGATCCCCGTGACGGTCGGGTGGTGCCCAACTTCATCGTGCAGGCGCTGGCGGGATCGCCGATTACGCTCTATGGCGACGGTAGCCAGACGCGCTCTTTCTGTTTTGTGGGCGACTTAGTGCGCGGCATCGCCGCTGCGATGTTCACGGCCGACACGCAGGGGGAGGTCTTCAATCTCGGCAACCCGGACGAGCGCAGCATTCGAGAATTTGCTGAATTGATTGTGCGCTTGACCGGCACAAATGTGCCCATAGTGCACAAGCCTTTGCCGGCAGATGATCCCAGGCGGCGGCGGCCCGACATTTCCAAAGCACAAGCGCGTTTGAACTGGACCCCGCAAACCTCGTTGGAGGAGGGGGTGGCGGAGACTATCGCATACTTTCGTCAGGAGCTCGAAAGGCAACCAGTGCAGTGAAGACGTTCGCTGCCGAGTTTCTGTCATTTCCTATGGAAGTATTTTGCATCTCCCGGCAAGAATCACTATCCTATTCTGGGGATGGCTGGGGATTAATAAGAGTGAAGGAGTGTAACAGGTGAAATTCGTGCGCTATCAAGACGGTTCGAGTGCGGCATGGGGCATCATCGAGGGGAATTCGGTTATACCGGTGCTTGGAGATCCATTTACCGGTTGGACGCGGAGTAATCGGTCGGTCGCGCCGTGGGACCTGCACGTACTGCCGCCCGCAGCGCCAACGAAGGTAATCTGCGTTGGACTAAACTACAAGCTCCATGCCGAAGAGAGTGGTATGGAAATACCCAAGGAACCGATGCTGTTCTTGAAGCCGCCAACGGCCGTGATCGGCCATGAGGAAGGTGTGATCTATTCGCACCTTACGACGCGGCTGGATTACGAGTGCGAACTGGCAATAATAATCGGCAAAACGGCGCATCGCGTCTCGGTCGATGATGCGCTCGGCGTGGTAGCTGGATACACCTGTGCCAATGACATCAGCGCACGTGACCTGCAGCAACAGGACGGGCAATGGGCGCGCGCCAAGGGCATGGACACGTTCTGCCCCTTAGGTCCGGTGCTCGTCAACGAAATCGATCCGGTCGGCTTGCGCATCCAGACGAAGCTCAACGGTGAGACAAAGCAGGACAGCAACACAGCCGATATGGTGTTCAAGCCCGACTTCATCGTTCACTACGTTTCGCAAGCGTTCACGCTGCTGCCGGGCGACGTTATCATTACGGGAACCCCAAGCGGCATTGGCCCGATGCAGGTCGGCGACCGCGTGGAAGTTCTTATCGACAATATCGGAACGCTCGCCAACCCAATTGTGGCGCCGGACTAGACCTGTGTGAATGCATCGGCGTTCGCGGACGTCCAGTTGAGCATATAGCAGTCGAATTGGAAGTCTCTTCCTACCAGGAGACCTTTGCATAACCCTCGCCGCAGCGAGGCAGTCCCCTCTCCCTCGACGGGAGAGGGTTAGGGTGAGGGTGAAGGCGCCTCGAACACCAGCCAGTTCTTGACCGTTTTGGTTCTTGTATGTATTGACTGTACATGTTATGCGATTAGAAAAGCAAGAAGCCCCCTCACCCCGGCCCTCTCCCCGAGGAGAGGGTGAAACTCCCTACCCTCGGGATCTCGCTATGCAAAGGTCTCCCTACCGGGGCGATCTAGGTGTGCGGGAATGAGGCACCGGTTCGGCTGTATTGCTTAAGGTAAAATGCTACGATCCCCGCTCTGCCGGTGTTTCAATGACGGCACTCGCGCAGCCTCTTCGCTCTTGGCAGGAACCCTTCCACGTTCCGGCTAGGCGTTCTTACCCGTCTTTCGAGCGCAGGTAGATCAACTTACTCCACGATCACTGGGATTTGCCGGTCAATTGCAGCAGATGTAGAAGTAACCACGCAGTTGTAGGCGATCAACTCCACGCCGCAGCGATGGGCAGTCTGAAGCGCGTCGGCAAACTTGGGATCGGTGCGGCGGTTGGCAGCGACGCTGTGGGCATCCTGTCGTTGCACGACGAAGAAGGCAACCGCTCGCACGGCGGCCTGTCGAATCTTAGTGAGTTCAGATAGGTGTCTGCGGCCGCGTTCCGTGGGCGCATCGGGAAACAGGCCCAGGCCGTCTTCCACGAGTGTGACCGATTTCACCTCCAGCCAGCAGGACTCGTCAGAGTTCTCCAAGAAGAAGTCAAGGCGGCTGGCGCCGATGCTTTGTTCCTGTTTCCAGTCGGTGTATTGACTGAACTCCGGTAGGTTGCCTCGGACGAGGGCTTCCTGGACGAGCAGGTTCGGCAGCCGCGTGTTCAGCGAGACAAGCGTGCGGTCTTTCTCTACTAACCACACTTGAAACCGTGTCTTGCGTTGTGCTCCTGTTTTCGGTTCCAGCCATACCCGGACACCGGGCCGCAGCAGTTCGCGCAGCCGTCCGGGATCGGGCAAATGCGCGGATACGGGATCACTCCGGCACGGAAGGCGCACCAGGCAGGTAAACCGGTTTGGTCGTGAAAGGAAGTATGCTTCTTGCAGAGGGGCAGGAAACTTCAAGACGACTCGCCAACCAGGCTGCACAGGCGATCTGCCAAATCCACGAATGCATCCACGTCTTCAAGACGCTGCCACCAGCGGTCCGGCAGACGAGAGAGCCCATATGACGCCCCGGCGAGGGCGCCGCAAACCGCACCCGTCGCTTGACTTGCGCCGCCCAAGTTGACGGCATCGACAATCGCGGACTCAGCCGACTTCGTCGAAGACGCTGACTTCGTCGAAGACGCAGTCTCCGTACGCAAGAGACACACGATGGCGGCTTCCAAGGCGTCGAATGCCATCGTGGAGGGGTGAATGTACGTCGTTGCTTCCAACTGCGACAGACGCTCCAAGACAGGCACGGGAACGTCGTAGTCTTCCATGTGGTCCACGATGAGGTTCAGGGAGTCCTTGATCGTGTTGCCGGCAATCAGCGAGGAGATTATCAGGTTGAGGATAACGGCTGCCCAACTCCACATACGGTCATAGTGCGTGAGCCGGGCGCTGCTATAGGTAGCGGCGATATTCTGCTCCGGTTGCTGGGCGTAAATCAGCGCCAGCGGCGCGCAACGACCGACCACGTGAATGCCCGTCGTCTTGCCGCCGGACTCCCAGTACGTAAGCGACGAAGCATGCTCCCACATCATGCCGGTAGCTACCTTGGCAAGCGTGCGGTTGGTTACGTCTTGCGCGAGCACTCCCTGCGAGCTGAACGACCACGCGACCAACCGTTGCAGGGCATCTTCCGGATCGTACTCACCGCATGCGGCAAGACTGTCCGCGAGGCAGCGGGCTTGGTTGGCGATTTCACCGGCATACACAGGAGCGGGGCCTCGCAGGTCACGCAAGACGCCAAAGCGGGCGCGTATCGCCGACTGTGTCATGCCCTCGGTGATCGCCCCGAGACACTCACCTACCGCGAGTCCAACGAGGGTGCCGCGAAAGCGGTCGAGTTGCTTCATTGTTCTGACCGTGCTCTGTCCATAATCGAGCCTCCGCCTCTGGAGAGGCTATACGTCCGCCTAATTGGGAGAAAAGTGCAGGCTGAACACAATGGAACGCATCACTGTTTGACATGGATCGCAGAGAAACGGGCTGTCGTCTTTCCTTGCAGTTGCAATCGCCATCAACTCATCGATTGACTGCGCTTCATACATGATACAAGGCATCGCGCACGCGCGCTCCGCCATACCGGCGGCTGCGTCCGGTTCCTTCTTCCGGGCCCGATCCTTGCACTGCAACCCTGTGGGAAGCCCGACTAAGCGACCGAAATTGTGCATTACGAGACTGCGTAGACACCTGAGACGCAAGTCGTTGTCCGCGATTTGCGCGAGGTGGCAGAGTGAGATCACCGCGACCAAGTCAGGTTCGGTACACGCGAATACCGAAGGGAATGCGCCAGTCGTCTCGGTCACGTCGTTGCGTAAGTCTGTGTGCAGCAGGGCAAGGTCTAGGTGAGGATCAACTTGCTGCCAGGGTTCGTAGCGCACGATCTCGATGAACGTCGCGGCAGAAACCTGTCCGGTGTCTTGGTCGAGGCTGGATTCCCAGTACCATCGAAACGAATGATACGCCTCTTGGCCATTCGTATCCTTGAGTATCCAGTTGCCATAGGGTCGCAGCACAATCGGCGTGAGGCCGATGTCTTGGTCGTAGGCGACGTCTTGCACATAGCGGAGAAAGTCGCGCATAGCGCCGATGGACTCTTTAGCATCCGCCTCGCTCACGCCGTCGGACCAGAGGACAGTGATCGGCTTCATGAGCGCATGGCCTGGTCGAAGGATTGGATTGCTTGAGCGCCGTCCAGCACACCGAACTCCAAGTGGAACTCTTGCACCTCGCCCGGTTCCAAGGTGCGCAGCCGGCCTTCACTGCGCTCGACGGCACGTCCCAGCGGCAGGCAATTGCCCGGTTCCAAGCCGACGACGTACTCGTCGCTGTTCATCATCTTCCATTCGGTAAAGCACGGGAGCTCAAGGGGATCATAGCGAAGGTAAACACCGACGCCGTCACGAATGGTTGGATTGACGACGGCAGCTTGCACCCGTCCCGCGGAATTGGGTTTCATGGCGTGGAAGTATACACGCTCCGCGTAGTCCGGCGTGGGGTCTTCAAAGCGATCATAGTGTTCGCGACCGACCTGGGCAGCTTCATCACGCGGTTCCACGTGGTCAGTCGGCAGGAGAATACGCGAATCGCGGTGCACCAACGGAAAACCGATATTGACGTGATAGAGCAGCATGAACGGGCTGGGCTCGCGTCCCCTATTCTCCACGCTGTCGTGTACGAAGAAGCGCGGCTCGCCTAAGCGCGCCGATATACAGCGGGTGAGCACGAGAGTATTGCCAAAGACGGTGCTTTCGGTCAGCCGCCCCTGTACGCGCATCACGTAGTCGTCACCGTCCCAGTCGTTATCCACCAGGACGTTGCGGGCCGCGGTATAAGATATACGGCCGTGGATGCCGAGTTCCTCCTCACGATCAGTACCGGGCGCGCCCAAGTAGGTCAGCCCGCAGGTGGTGATGAGTCCGCCAAAGAACCCGCGCAGCCAGCCCATGCCCGGCGGTTCGAAATAGGCGCTGTGCACGTCGCCGGTGCGAGACCGCCAAGCCAGGGGAACGCCCTTATATTCGGCGTGGGTAATGTCTAGTCCGCGCGTTGGACTGATCCAGAGGTTCAGACCCGCGCCGGTGCGCATCTCAGCGGCGAGCATGGCGTCCTCCGGTCCTTCCTCCCAACGGAGACGCCGGGCCCCGCCGACCTGGTCCATACTGCCGACACGGCTTAGTAACTCCTCACGTGTGTAGGACGTATCCCATAGCGTTGGCATGGTCTCTAGTTTGCCTCCACGGCACTACGAATGAGCGTAATCTCAGGAGATGACTTTGGGCTGCCAAAGACGGCGACCACGTCAATGCGCCAATCGCCGTCAATCTGTGCCGTGTCTTGCAGATAGTGCTGCGCCGCCGTGATGATGTGGGCGGCCTTCGCCGGGGTTACTGCCGCTTGCGGCGGCCCAAAGCTGGACGTGCGCCGGGTCTTGACCTCAACGAAGACGATGGCATCGCCGTCACGGGCGACAATATCCAACTCCCCGGCAGGCGTGCGATAGTTGCGGGACAGAATTGTGTAGCCCTGCACCGTAAGGTAACGGGCTGCGACTTCCTCTCCCCAGCGTCCGATGGCTTGGCGCTGCCGGCTTGCTTTCACTGTGCCGCTGTCCTCTGGGGGTTCTCCTTGTCCTGAGCAGAGCGTACCGCTGCTGCAACGCAGTTACGGTTCGGGACAACAGGCTTGCGAGAAGCAACCGGGGCTTCAATGGCATTGCGTGTGGGTTGCGTATCGGGAAGCAGTGCCGAGGCGGCGCGCATTACCGGTCGGAAGGACCTGCGGTGAATCGCACACGGGCCCAGGTGAAAGAGGGCTGCTTGGTGCTTGCGTGTACCGTATCCCTTGTTATTGGCAAAGTCATAGCCTGGGTAGATCGGATCGAAGCGTCGCATCAACCGGTCGCGATGCACTTTGGCCAATATCGATGCCATCGCGACTGAGAGGCAGCGCTGATCGGCTTTGTCGTAGGATTCAGCCGGAATGGGCGCGCCGGGCATTCTCACGGCGTCGGTGAGGAGAACGTCCGGCGCGCGCCGCAGCTTGGTAGCGAGATCTGTGTATGCCCGGCGAATGGCGAGACGCACCGCGGTGCCAAAACCGGCGCTTGCAATTTCGCGGGAAGTAGCGGCGCCGAGACCCCAGGCGGTAACGTGCGCCTCTATGTGCGGCGCGAGCGCCAGACGCTGCTTTGGGCTAAGCAGCTTGGAATCGTCAATACCCTGCAAATCAAGCGGCAGCGATTGGTAGAGCGCAGGGGGAACGGCCACCATGCCGGCCACAACCGGACCGGCCCAAGCGCCGCGACCGACTTCATCCGTACCGGCAATCAACGTAGCGCCACGGTCCAACCAAGACCATTCTATCGCCAGGTTTTGCATGCGAACGGAGGTACGCATTATACAATAATGCCCGCCTGACGTGAGGCGAGCGGGCATTCCTTGTGACAGTGTGTTGACTACCGGCGTTCCTTGATGCGTGCCGCTTTGCCGACACGGTCTCGTAGGTAGTACAGCTTGGCACGTCTCACTCTGCCGCGACGCACCACACGCAAACTCTCGATGCGGGGAGAGTGGAGCAGGAACGTTCGTTCCACACCAATCCCGTGAGTAGTGCGACGCACGGTAAAGTTTTCATTGATGCCGGAGGCGCGGCGCGAGAGCACCACGCCTTCGAAGGCCTGCGTGCGTTCACGTCCGCTCTCTACCACCTTTACGTCTACGCGTACGGTATCTCCGGGGGAGAACTCGGGCACGTCGGACTTTAGCTGCTGCCCTACGATGTCGTCAATGATCGTTGTCATCTTCATTTCTCATCACGTAATCAATGTCCACTCTTGCTACAGTAGCACATTAGTCGGGGACCTCGCAATTTGCGGAGGCCCCGCGATGCGCGGAGGCCTCGCAATGTGCCTCTGAGTCAAGGAAACTCCTGTCTGCTTCGCTTAGGTCGGCGTCCAAGAGCAAGTCGGGGCGGCGCCGGCGGGTGCGCAAGAGTGACTGCTGACGCCGCCACTTTTCAATCTGCTGGTGATTGCCGGAGAGCAGGACCTCAGGCACGTGCATTCCTTGATAGGAGGCGGGCCGGGTGTAGTGTGGATACTCCAAGAGTCCCGTAGCAAACGACTCTTCGCTGACGGCGGTAGGGCCGCCGCCAAGCACGTCGGGCAGGTGCCGCGCGGTTGCATCCAGCACCACGAGAGCGGGCAGCTCGCCCCCGCTCACGACGTAGCTGCCAATTGAGATTTCGTCATCCACAAGGTACGCTGCTACCCGCTCGTCTACGCCCTCATAGCGCCCGCAGAGCAAGATGAGGTGCCCCTGGCTTGCGAGATCCTTGGCGGTGGGTTGGTCGAGCATTCGACCGGCAGGACTGAGGAGGATGACGTGAGCCTCTGCTGTCCTGAGATCTGCGACCGCCCGAAAGAACGGCTCCGGCTTCATGACCATACCGGTGCCGCCGCCAAAGGTGTAGTCGTCTGTGACCCGGTGCTTGCCCTCGGCCCAGTTGCGCAGATTGTGCACGACAACAGTGAGGCGCCCGCCCTGTACGGCGCGGCTGAGGGTGCCGTGGTCGAGCGGCCCGCGGAAATAATCGGGAAAGAGCGTGAGGATGTCTACGCGCAGCATGTACTTTGCTTGCAGTCGGTCTCAATTGCAACCAAGTCTCTGTGACAATCTTGGTTGAGTAAAAGCTATCTCATAAATCAGCTTGGTATGCCGATTCGTGCTTTGACAAGGGCTTCTTGAAGCCCAGGCTTCGCGAAGCCCACTCAGCACGAACGGATATTTGTCTTTTCCGTTCGCCCTGAGCCTGTCGAAGGGCGGATCTGCACAGAGCAATGTAATTGTGAAATGAGTTCTTGGCTCGCGCGACACCACGACATCACTGCGCTAAGGCACAGGTTACAAACCTGTGCTACCGGATGCATGGCAGCGACGCTTGTGTCCTCGTCACTTGCCGGCACTCCGCTGGCCGAACCCTAGCGCGGGGGCTTACCCCCCGCCTCTGCGCCCTGTGCTACCGTTGCCCCCGCTTATCAATGCAGACGTGTTGGTCTACTCATCAGGCACTAAGCCTGGGATGAGGTGAACGATAATGCGCTGCGTTTCCAAGTCGATGGAGCGTACAACTTCGGCAATGGCCGGCAAGAGTATCTCGCCGCTCTCTCCGCCGCGCACGATATAGACATCGTTGCTGCCGGTCGTGATGATTTCCGCGACGCTACCGAGGTAGCGGTCATCATCAGTATGGACTGCTAGCCCCTTTATTTGGTGGTGGTGAAAGCTGCCGGCAGGGAGGGGGGGCAATTCTGCTTCGGGGAACGCGACGTACGAGCGGGCAAGGAAACCGGCAGCTTCACGCGAGTCGATGCCAACGAGCTTCAGCAGTACGCCTTTGGGCGTAAAGCGCGCGCGCTCGACGTCATGCGGGGCGTGCTCGTCTCCAAGGTACAGACGCTTGATAGTCTGAAAACGCTCGGGGAAGTCAGTAAGAACCTGTACCCGGACTTCACCCCGCACACCGTGGGGGCCCTTCACCCGTCCTATGACAAGCCAGCCGTCGTACGCGTCGCTCTGCTCTACCGCCTGCGCTCCTTTACCGGCGAAACTTGCAGCATTCACGTTAGATGATGTCAAGCGCGACACGCCGGCTCGATTCCCCGGCCGCCGCGCGCATTACCGTGCGTAACGCTTGCGCGATGCGACCGTCTTTGCCAATCACACGTCCTTTGTCTTCCTCAGCCACGCGCAGTTCGTAGACCACAGCCTGAGAACGCACGATTTCTCGCACCTGAACAGCGTCAACATTGCGTACCAGTCCGTAAGCGATAAATTCGATGAGGCCCGTCAGGGCCGGAATCGTGCCGCTGTCACCGCGATAGTCGCGGTTGCCGCCACCCCATTGACGGGGGCCCCGGCGTCCACCGTCACGCGGCCTGCCGGATCTCCGCTGATACATTACTCAGCCTCCAATTCCGCAATCTTCAGCAGTTTGCGCACGCGATCCGTGGGCTGCGCGCCTTTCTGCAACCACTCTTGCGCACGCTCCGTATCGATCGCGACGGTTGAAGGCTCAGTCCGTGGGTTATAGTGTCCCAGCAAGTCTACGTGACGGCCATTGCGCGCCATCTTCGCGTCAGCTACGACAACCCGATAGTGGGGCTGCTTTCGTTTACCAATTCTAACGAGCCGGATCTTAAGCAAAGCGCTCATCCTCCTTCAGCGAATGTTCGTCACGTCTATCAATGAAAGGCCTGTTCGTGCATGTCCTTGGCGCCAATCGCGTTCGCCTTGGGCCTCAACCCCTTGGCCGCTACAGCGTTAGCAATCGGCACAATCTGTCGACGAGCAGGTCCCCAGAGCCAGCGGCACGTGGAACTACTGCCTAGCGATCCTTATAATCCTCACGCGGCGGAGAGAAAATATCCAAGACAACGGTTGGTTCGTCTGCTGTTGCGGCGTGCGGCGTATTGCCAGGTATCACATACGCTTCGCCCGGCTTGAGCACCAGCAGTTCCTCGCCAATGGTCAGTTTCAGCGTGCCTTCCAGCACATACCCCGTCTGCTCATTGGGGTGGTTGTGCAAGGGCACGTCACCGCCCGGCGCGAAGCTGATCTGGCAGATCATCGCCTTGTCACCGTACACCAGCGTTTTGCGGTGTACGCCCGTAAACATCTCTACCGGATCTACATGGGCGGCGCTTGCACGCATTATACCGCTTACTCCAATGTTCAATACACTCTGAGCACACCAAACCAACGCCCCAATTTGGCGGCTTGCTTAATCGTAGCAAATGCGCTTACCAGCGACAAGTAACGTTGTCACTTCGCCTTGACTCCGCTACCCGATGTTTGGTACATTAGGGGATGCGCCCTAGTGATAGGGCGGCACGTTAACAGGTGAATATTGCGCAAGCAGAACTTCAATTTTGCCGATTAGAAGCAGGCTAAGTTACTAAGGGCGTACGACGGATGCCTTGGTGCCAAAGGCCGAAGAAGGGCGCGGTTGACTGCGAAAAGCTGCGGGGAGTCGTCAGCAGATTTTGATCCGCAGGTACCCGAATGGGGAAACCCGGCGAGGGTGATGCCTCGTCACCGCATGCTGAATTAATAGGCATGCGGAGGGAACCGCCCGAACTGAATCATCTTAGTAGGGCGAGGAAAAGAGATTATTCCCTGAGTAGTGGCGAGCGAAAGGGGATCAGCCTAAACTCACGCTGTGTCATAGGTTGCAGCCGTTGCAGTGTGAGGGTTGGAGGCCGCAACAGAGTCCTCTGCAAGGGGCTCGGAGAGTTGGAGAAAAGCTGTGGTTAGTGGAAGGCCCTGGAACGGCCCGCCACAGAGGGTGATAGCCCCGTACACGAAAACCACGGCTCTCTCGTTGCTGTGCCTGAGTACCACGGGACACGTGTAACCCTGTGGGAAGCTGGGAAGCCCACTTCCCAAGGCTAAACACCTTTGGCGACCGATAGTGAACGAGTACCGTGAGGGAAAG
>JAAXIC010000042.1 GCA_012270555.1 Chloroflexota bacterium | reverse complement strand
AACTACTTTGACGACACGCCCTAGTGCTCGCGCTGGGCATAGTGGCTATAGCTCGGCTGGATGCCGGGAACACAGTCAAAAGCCCAATGACGCCGCTGCCTCAACTGGAGTCTCTCCTCGTGTCCGCAGCAGGCAGGTACCAGAGGGGATTGATCTCGATACACTGCTGGAGGCCCCGGTATTGCAGTACATTCTTTGAGGCGAGGAGCAGGATTTGCTAGACTGCGGACAAGACAAAGAGCAGTCCGTATGTGGGTTGCAAGGATGGAACCAAGGCACAGAGAGAGGATTGCTGGCAATGGCGGCGGCACAGGCAATTGTTGGGATTTTGGGCCTCATCGCGCTGGCATGGGCCATCAGCGAAAACCGCCGGGTATTCCCCTGGCGGACGGCTGTGGTGGGGCTGGCCGTGCAATTCGGGCTGGCGCTCTTGCTGCTAAAGTTACCGAATTCGCAAATCGTCTTTGTGTGGATCGGCAATGGCGTAAGTGCATTGGTGCAGGCAACGGAGGCCGGCACCTCGTTCGCATTCGGTTTTCTTGGTGGAGGAGCACCGCCTTTTGCGGAGACGTTTCCAGGCGCGTCGTTCGTTTTCGCTTTCCGGTCGCTGCCGCTGGTCGTCGTTATCGGCGCGCTGTCGGCGATCCTCTACCACTATCGGATATTGCCGTGGGTCGTAAGAGGGTTCGCTTGGGTCCTAAGCAAGACGTTAAGCATTGGCGGGGCGACGAGCTTTGCGACGGCTGCCAACGTGTTCATCGGTATGGTCGAAGCGCCGCTGCTCGTCCGGCCCTACCTTGAGCGCATGAGCCGGTCAGAGCTTTTCATCGTGATGACGGGAGGCATGGCTACTATCGCCGGTACCGTGTTCGCTCTCTACGTGACCCTCTTGGAGGGCATAATCCCGGATCCGGCGGGCCACGTGCTCACCGCATCCATCATCAGCGCGCCCGCGGCCATCATGCTAGCGCTGATACTCGTCCCCCGGACGGGTGAAGAAGTGGATGAGACCAAGGTTGAGTTCGAACGCTTGTACGAGAACGGCGCCGATGCGCTGACGCGCGGCACGATCGATGGCCTGCGGCTCTTCGCATATATCATCGGCATGTTGATTGTGCTGGTGGCGCTTGTGGAGTTGGCAAACATCATTCTCGGCCTTGTGCCGCTCATCGCCGGCGAACCGCTTACCTTGCAAAGAATCCTCGGTTGGATCCTCTCTCCGGTTGTTTGGGCGCTGGGCGTGCCCTGGGCCGAGTCAGTGACCGCCGGACAACTGCTCGGCACCAAGGTGATTCTCAACGAACTCGTGGCATACGTCCAGATGTCTCAACTCCCGCCCGGCAGTTTGAGCGAACGCAGCGCAGTCATCATGGCATATAGCATCTGCGGGTTCGCTAACTTTGCCAGCCTCGGCATCATGATTGGCGGCATTGGAGCCATCGTCCCCGAACGACGGCTGGAAATCGCAAACCTGGGTCTGAAGTCCATCCTGGCCGGCACGATGGCGACGTGCATGACGGGTGCGATCGCCGGTTTGCTCTACTGGTAAGAGCAGGCCCAGGCGACATGTGGGCGGCAAAGCAGCGGCGCCTCAAGCGAGCACGAGCGCAGAAGCCTGTGGCGCGCGCTCTTTGTGCACCAGTGCCATTGAGGTCAGCCAGCGGGGTTTGCTAGACTGAATATAAGACCCGGTAGCTCAGTTGGCAGAGCACCTGACTTTTAATCAGGGTGTCCTGGGTTCGAGTCCCAGCCGGGTCACCATGTGCTTGGCACACGGCGTGGTCACTTTTTTGGAGCGATTTACGTGCATATTCCCATCCCCATGTAGTGTGATCCCGATCAGTTGTCCTGATTTCCCCTAAATCCCTCTCCGGAGACTAGGCGTCGATCCACAACACGCGGTAGGAAAAGCGGTCGTCTCCATGAGGTCGGCTCGTGTGGCCAGCCACGTCGAAACCCCAGGACGATATTTCCTGCTCCAATGCGTCTGGCCCGGAACACACTCCGTAGTATGTTCCAACGATGAGACGACCACTGTCTGACACGAATTCATCAATAATCCGATGTACAAGATCGCGTCTACGGCGAGCCGGTACGTATTCCAGACCCGTCCGGACGAAGTCAAATCGCTGTGGTGGCGACCACGTCATGACGTTGCCGGTATATATCCTGTCCGCCCAGCCCACAAGCCGACTGCGGGCAAGGTCCGCCAGTTCCGGCGAGATATCGAGGCCGTGTGGCTCAATACACAGCCCGCGTTCTGCCTTCCATTTCTTCATACACTCCATCAAGTAGCCGTTGGCGCAGCCGACATCTAAGAACGTCCCATCCCTATGCACGGCGTCGCAGATTAGGCTTCGTGCGTAAGACCAACTATTCTCGTCTCCACTCTTCCCGGATTGGCCCCATGGCGTATCGGCGGCCAAGTATGCAGAAGTGATGACCTGTGATCCCTGGCGGTGCCACTCAGCCTCATCGATATCTCCGGCTGCAAGTGCTGCCTCCAAGCGCGCTGTCAGCCAGTAAGCCTTGTCCCTCGCCACTGCGACCGGCTTTTCGTTAGACACCGTTGATCCTTCTGTTAGTGATCCCTAGCCGGTCTCTATACCCACTTAATCTCCCAGACGTACTGCTTGCCGGCCGCATAGTCGGCGGGTAGCAGCACTTGCGGTTGCCCTTCAAGATCACGTGCCAGAATCGGTACAGGCTCTCCATTGACACGGGCACTTTGCATAGGCGCGCCCCGAAACGCATAGGGCAGTATGAGAGAGAGCGCCTCTGCGTTCATGCCAGCCTCCAGGACAAAGCGCACGGTGAGGTCTTCCGGCTGAAAGTCATACGCGGTGATTTGCAACGAACGCCTGCCGTCGTTGAAATCCACCCAGTCTGCGCCGTTGACAAAGTGAAAGTCCCGCTCCCGGCAATAGGCAAGCACACCTTCCAGCCAGCGTTGGCTCGATGTCGGACCCGAGCGCGTGCGCAGTGGATGAAAGTACGGATGGTAAACGGTATGGTACTGCTCGATTGCCGCATCCGCCTGCTCCTTGGAGAGCGCTGTGCACTCCTCCATGCTCATTGGCGTCGCGAAGATCTTGTCAGTCGTCCAACCATCGTCAGTGGACATGGTTGTCTGTTCGTAGAGGTCGATGAGTCTCCCGTCTTCATCCATGAATTTTACGGGCAGACCGCTGCCGTTCACGTAACCGCCGTGGTGGTAGCGTGCCGCCGCGAAATTCGTGTCCAGCCTCACTTCGTTTTCACGTAAGTACTTTGCCATCTCGGTCCAGCCTACCCATATGACGCTATGCCCCCGGTATGTCACCGACTCATGACCGTATCGCGTCCGAAACGCTTCCATTTCGGCGCGGAGCTGAGCGCGCATTTCCTCAAGCGTAGGCTTAGCGCCGGCAAAGGCGTGTTGACCAAAGTCATGGCCCTGCCGTCGGAGCTCGTTTTCGTATGCCGGCTCCACTTTTGGATGGTCGTCCATCTTGAGGTATGCGGTATACGGTACTTGGTAGCGGTCGCATGTCGCGACGGTCTGCATCAAGTCCGTAAGCGACATACTGTCGCCGTCGCCATTGATAAAGGCCACGGCAGGTGCCGCATGGGGGAAGTGCCAAAGACGCGGCAGGGGCGCGCTGAGCTCGGTCATCCACTCAATTATGCGCACGAGGATGTCCTGGTGGAGATCGGCTTGGGGCAGCGGACAAAGTGCGGGATCGAGATGGCCGACAAACAAATCGTTGGGCTTAAAGCTGCGGTCTCCGTCGTAATCCGGATACGCACCGGTACTCGCCTGTTCGCGCCGTCCCTGGTGCAGGAGTACCGTACTCTCGGCGAGATCGTACGCAAAGACGGCCCATGTGCCCTGGCCGCGTCTGCCAACCGTAATCGCGGGGTGTTTAGTTATGAAATCGGGAGAAGCGGCGAAGTAGGCTAGGATGTGCGCGGGTTCGCCGAGCCACAAATAGAGCTCGGCACGGCCGTGAAATTGGAGGGGTGGTAAGCCCACACCGTCATTGAGGGCACAGAGACTATTGAGTGCGATGTAGCGGTCCGTAATGTCGCTGTTGAAGGGATGAAAACCTAGTGCCGACGCAAGCGATTCGGGGGGCCTCAGCGCAATTAGCGCGCCTCCTTGATCAACATAAGTGAGAAGCGCGCTTGCCAATTCTTCAGGCACGACAATGTGAGTTAGTAATACGACAGGATGCCGGGCAAGCTGCTCTACGGTAATACTTGCGGTCGCGAGGTCGTGAACCGTAAACCAGTTGTACCCCTCAACGTGCAGTATCTCAGTAATGTACCCGGAGAGACGCGCATCGGTCTGACTGTCCCAAACTATGAGGATCGGCGAGACGTTCTCTGACATAGTAATGCAAGCCCTATGGTGTGTGCGGATGGCTTTCACGAAGTCTATGTTGCAAGAGTGAGTTCTGGCGCTGCAGCTTGCCCGGCGCTTGCCCCCATGAATTCGCGAGCCGCTACCTGAAGCGCTATGCAACGCACTCCGGCGCTCCGTTCGGTTCAGCATACAGTGGGTTCTACCGTCTGTCCACACAAGCCGCCTCACACCAACACGCGCTGCGCTGCCTCTAGCGGCTGCGACGTGCTATCGCAACGGTGTCCGTCGCCAAGGCGGCACCACTTCGTACTTTTGCCGCGATTTCGTTGACCAATGATTATCCTTCCAGTAGCATAGAATTACGGCACAGAGGTGCCGTGCGGCCGAGGAGCGTAGCTCAGTTGGAAGAGCACTGGTCTCCAAAACCAGCGGTCGGGGGTTCGAGTCCCTCCGCTCCTGCCAAGCCACTGCCCAAGAGCGTACGCTGCCGCCATACCGGTTTCGCTTAATCTGCCGCAAGACCCCCGTCTTTGCGTCCGGTGTCAGCAGTTGCGCGCTCACTGAGAACTGAACGTGCACATGGCGGCTGGTTCCGCTTCTGGGTACACGCCTGCCGCATCATCCCACCTATTGAGACATAAAGCCGCACCTCTTTGCCCGGACTCTGTTCACAAAGGAGTGCGGCCTTGGTTTGCACGGGCGACAGCGTGAGTCGATAGTCTTAGCTCCAAGAACCTTGTGACTGCGTGATTCCATCAGGGTGGCCTGCCACACGCGGCCATTACTCGACATAATGAATCAGAGGAGCGTACGCGATGAAGATTGCGCTGTATGGAGGCGTAGGCTGGCAGCATCCGTTTGGGCTGGCGAAAGTCCTCGCGTGGGCCGGCAAGTACAAGTACGACGGCATTAGCCTACGCGGTTACACGCTCGACGTGCCGCAGCGAGTGGAACGCCACTACAACGCCGTGGGCTACGACATGATCAGTCCAAGGCTCGTGAATGAGGCGGGGAGAAACGAGTTTCGCCGTGTACTCAATGCGAAGAAGCTGGAAATAGCTTGCCTCTCTTGCTACTGCCCATTGACGTATCCGCCGGGAGAGCTCCGCGAGCAGAGCCTGGTTCTCAATCGGGCCTACATCGACTTGGCCGCCGCGCTTGGCGTGCTGTGGCTGCGCAGTATCGGCAACGTGCTCGATCCCGTGCCAGGGGAGGCGCTGACGTTCCAAGAAGCCCAAGACCTCCATGTGGCTGCGCTCAAGGAGTTAGTGCCCTATGCCAGGGAGCGTGGCGTGCGGCTCATCGTCGAAACCAATGAGAACACGACGACGTCTTGCGCCGACGAATTGTTGGCGGTGAGCGACGCAGTGGGGCCCGAACTCGACCTTGTGATGGACGGGGCAAATCTCTATATGGAAGGCCAAGATGTCTTATCTGAAGCCCGCAAGTTGGCGCCGCACATTGCCATGCTCCACGTGAAGAACGTACGCCGTCGCCAGCCGGGAGTGCTTGACTACATGCCAAAGGATGTGTACGGTTACGAGTGGACGGAGCTCCCTGATGGGGATATCGACTGGAAAGAAGTGCTCGGTGAGCTACGGCATGGCGGCTTCGACGGCTATGTGCTCTATGAGTACGTGAATCCATTCAAGGGCATGCCAAGGGCGTATTGGCACCTCTTACCCGACCCAGAAGAGGCCGCGAAATCTGCAGCGGAGTACTTGCGTCATCTCGTGGGACTCTGACTGTCGAGCTTACGATCACCTACGCTCTACGCTATTGCTGTGTGGACAAAGCTCCTGAAACTGAGAGTGCCTAAACTGATTCCAGAGCGGAATCTACATTGCCGGGGCACTGAGAACGCAGCTTTGGCATTCCGGCCGCCTCTTTGTCCCGTTACTGGGAAATGGTCATGTCCTGTCATTGAACTCTATCTGCGGAATGTACATTCCACCTTGGCTCCAGTTTAGGGCAAGGCCGCCGTCCTCACCTGCGAACCGCCCGGCGTGGAGGGGTTCTAGGAGTTCTAATGAAAGCGAGAATAGTCAAGGCCAGAATCTGGATCGGCGTGTCTCTCATCGTCAGCCTCGTGCTCGTATTCGTCTTCCGTATGGAACCACTGGGCCTCTTCTTGATCGTCGGGCTGTTCTGGCTGAGCTACATCCTGGGACCCTACTTCCCCAAGGGTGGCGGCGGTGGAGGGAGCGGTGGCGGCTTCGATGGCGGTGGAGGAGGTGATGGTGGTGGAGGGGGCGGCTGACAAGGGTCCTTAAATGCGAGGGGATTGACCGCGACACTTGGTTCTAATACGCTAGAGTTGTCCCCTGAATGACAGGCCACGTGAATCAGCCCTGTAAATGGTGGCTTTCTACACGTAGCCAGTTGGGCGAGGCGCGGCAGAATGTCGTTGGCGCTGATTACAGGCCAACGACAATTTCTTGAGGGCAACCAATGTTGTTGAGCTGGCAATCACGCTGGCGACCTGGACGACTACGCGCGTTCCAGGCAATAGCGGGCATTGGGATCAGCGTGGTTCTCCTGTGGCTGGCGCTGCGGGGCCTTGATCCACAACAGACATGGGCTGCGCTGAGCGGCGTCAACTTCTGGTACCTGCCGCCGGCAGTCCTGATATATTTTGTGGGCGTGACTATTCGTGGTTTGCGCTGGCAGCGTCTCCTGCTGCCTGTTGAGAAAATCTCGGTGCGGCAGGCGCTTGCCCTCCTGATCGTCAGCTATACCGTGAACAACATCATACCCGCGCGCATGGGCGACGTGATGCGCGTCTTCTTGCTTGCTCGCGAGACGGGGATTCGCAAGAGTGTTTCTCTGGCAACCGTTGTCCTGGAGCGCCTCTTAGACGTCTTGGCAATCCTGGCCATCATCGTTGCGTGCACGGTCGTTCTTTCCTGGCCTTCACCGTTGCTTACGGCATTGCGGATCGCCGCGGTGCTGGCCATCGTCGCGACCGGGTTGCTCATACTCGTCGCCACACACCGGTCGCAGCGTTTGCAACAGGGGCAAGGCCGGGCGCGAACAGTGCGGAGAGCGCTTGCTCTGACCGTGCTGCTTGCCGCACTGCTTGTCTCTGCCTTTGCGGAATTTAGGGAGATAGTTCCTGACAGCTTCCTTATGCCGTTGGTTGGCGCGAGCATTGTGTTCTTGCTTGCCGTTTTCGCAGCCTCCACAATTGCGCGCGGCTACCTGTTATCGCTGCCCCTGCGTTTGTCTCTGTTGCTTCCCGGCAGATTGGGCTATCGCATTGTTGGCATGGCACGTTCGTTCGTCGAAGGCCTACAAAGCCTGCGTTCGCCGCGGCGCCTTGTGGAAATGGTATTGCTGAGCCTGGCTTCTTGGTTGGTCGAAGGACTTACGTACTATGTGATCGCTCGCAGCATGGGGATAGACGAGTCGGTGCTGATATTCCTGTTGGCGATGGGTGTTATCAACATTTTCTCTGCAATCCCATCTTCCCCCGGGTACATCGGGCCGTTCGAGTTCGCCGGCAAGCTCGTTCTCACGCAGTTCGGCATTACGGCTGAAGTGGCGGTCGCGTACCTTCTCCTCGTGCACGCGCTTCTCCTGCTGCCAGTAATCGTGCTGGGTGGCGTGCTCGCGTGGTCGCGCCAGGATCGCTGGTGGCCGACTTCTGCCGCGGACGTGCCTCAGGCTCCGCTACGCCAACCCACGTCATAGGACCAAACTAGACAGTCACATGAATGCAGTTACCAAAGCCGCCACTCCCGCTGCGCCGCTGCGCATTGCCATCGTTGGCGGAGGCTTCAGTGGCATGGCCGCGGCCGAAGCACTCCTGGCCCAAGGCGCTCAGGTCCACGTTTTCGAGAAGCAATCGCAGCTTGGGGGCGAGGTAGCCACACGGGCGATTGGCAGCACCTTTGTCGAGTACTACTACCACCATTGCTTTAGCAGCGACCATCATCTCCTCGCTTCCGCCGACCGCCTCGGTGTGACCGACAAGCTGACCTGGGTCGACTCCACCATGGGCTTCTATTGGAAAGGGCAGTTGCTTCCCTTCAACGGCCCGACGGACGTATTGCGCTTCAAGCCGCTTAATCCGGTGCAGCGCTTCCGGCTTGGCCTTTCGGTTCTCTACCTACAACGACGGAAGCACTGGCAGCCATTCCAGGATGTTAGCGCGGCGGACTGGATGCGCCGTTTTTGCGGACAGCACGTCTTCGACACCGTGTGGGGGGGGTTGCTGAAAGCGAAGTTCGGTGAGGACTGGCACCGCGTGAGTATGTCGTGGCTTTGGGCGCGCATTTACGTGCGGGCGGCCTCACGTTCAAAAGGCATGGCCAAGGAGCAACTGGGCTACTTCGACAACTCCTTTCGCACCCTGGTGGATGCCTTTGGGCGCCGCATTGAGGAGCTGGGCGGGCACATCCACCTGGAAGCGCCGGCGGAACGGATTATCGTCGAAAACGGTCAGGCGCGCGGAATCGTCGCAGGCGGTGAGCGACGCGATTTCGATCTCGTGCTGGCAGCCGTGCACACGCCCATCTTCCTTCACCTCGCTCCCGACCTGCCTGAAGAGTACCGTCAACGGTTGGGCAGTATCGAATACAAAGGCGCGTCATGCTTGCTCCTGGAGCTTGACCGACGCATGTCCCCGTACTATTGGCTCAACATAAGTGCTGAGGATTTGCCCTTCACGGCACTGGTGGAGCAGACGAATCTCGTATCGCCTGAAGCCTATGGCGGCAGCCACTTGCTCTACGTGGCGCGCTACATGTCGCCGCGGGACCCGCTGATGCGCATGGAGACTGCGGCGTTATTCGAACATTACCTGCCGTTCTTGCAAAAGGTGTATCCTCAGTTCTCGCGGGACATGGTGAAGAATATGTGGTCGGGCGGCGACCCGTTCGCACAGCCGCTGATTGAAGTTGGCTACCAGCACAAGAAACCGGAACCGCGGACGCCAATCCCCCGGCTGTATCTGGCGAACACTACCCTCATCTACCCCGAAGATCGAGGGATTAACTACAGCATCCGGCTTGGGCAAGAAGTAGCTGAACGCATCCTTGCTGACGCGCCACAGCTAGTGCAGCGGGATAGTTGACATAAGCCACTCTCCTTGACCTCTGTGAATGCTATTGCCTAGAATCAACCTAGACTTGCCGAAGTGGCGGAACGGAAGACGCGCTGGTCTCAAAAACCAGTGGGGTAACACCCGTGCGGGTTCGAATCCCGCCTTCGGCACCAGAAATCCCGCACTGCCGGTTGTTTTGGCCGCAATCTGCTAGGCCTGCGCGTTTGTCTCCACACGTCGGTCGCTTTTCAGCAGAGACTGCAAGCGACGAGAGTGAGAGCGTGTGATGGCGTCACTATTGCTTGTTGCGCTGGGCGGCGCCTTTGGCGCGACGCTCCGCTATCTCCTTTCGGGCCTCATCAGCCGCTACTTCGAGAGCGCGTTTCCGGTGGGAACACTCGGCGTAAACCTCTTGGGCTGCTTTGCCGTGGGGCTGCTCTGGGAACCGCTTGCCCACACGGCCCTGTCGCCCCACGTGCGTACCTTCTTCCTGATCGGCGTGCTCGGCGCGTTTACAACTTTCTCGACCTACGGCATCGAAAGCGTCAACCTCATTCGCGACGGTGAACTCAGGCTGGCTCTTCTCAACCTCTTCCTCAGCAACGTGCTGGGCATCGCCCTGGTGCTGCTCGGATTGGCAATCAGCCGCTTGGCAAGCAGCGCAGTATAGGTAGTATCTGCATTGGGCAAAGATCAAGAGAAGCCTGGGGCAAGGGTGAATGGGACCGTGCAAAGTTGGCGAATCGCCGTTCGTACTTCGACAAGCTCAGCACGAACGGCTTTCATCGACTATGCAAAAGGGAATGTACAACCGGCGAGCATCGTTAGGATAGGAGTTTGCACTCGTTTAGCCGAGGCACGTCCAGTCGAAGAGCACACCCATGGCCTGGGAGCGGTCTTTCGTCAGCATGCCGTAAGCCTCGGCGGCCCTGCGCGGGTCATAGCGGTGGGTGACAAGATCCTCCACCTGCATCTGGCCGCGTTCCAGGTAGGTAAAGAAGAGTTCGGTCATGTGGTTGTGGGTCCAGTGGGCGTAGTCGGAAGCAACCGGAGGCGGATTGGTGCTGTGGGCGCCAACGAGCGTGACGCCGCGCCGAATGACATCGCCGGTGAGCCGTTGGTCCGACGGTGTGCCGGTGTCGCCGAGCAGCAGCACTTTGCCAAACCGCCGCGCCAGCGGAAAAGCAGTTGGTAGCACTAACGCATTGCCCGTGATGTCGTAGACGACGTCTGCCAGCCTATCGCCTGTGATCGAAGCGATGGCCTCTTCTGCGTCAGCGGCCGTCATTTGCAGCGTGTGCGTGGCGCCGTGGGCTGCCGCCATCGCGAGCCGCGCGGGCGCCATGTCGATGACTATGACGCGATTGGCCCCGAGCAGGCGCACAAACTGCACGACGAGCTGGCCAAGAATGCCGGCGCCTATCACCACCACGTCGTCACCCAGCGCGTGTTCCGCCCGCCGCACGGCATTTTGCGCAATGCACGCCAGATTGAACCACGCGGCGGCGTCATCCGAGACACCATCCGGCACTCTGACGGCGCGGTCAGCGGCCAGCATGGCATACTGTCCATGCTTGACTGGCAGCGCGACACGGTCGCCGACGGAAAAACCCTTAACGTCGTCAGCGGCTTCCACCACGATCCCCGCAGCGCTGTAACCCGGCCGATACGGGTACTGCACCCACTTGTCCCAGTGGGTGCCGGGCGCGAATTTGCGCTGCAGACAGATGCACTCCGTGCCCGTGCTGATGAGAGAGCGACGTAGCTGCACCAGAATCTCGCCAGATTTAGTACCGGGAAGCGGTTGCCGCTGTACCGCGACCGTATCCTGGGCGAGGAAGAAGATGTCGAGGGATTTCATACTTGCATTACCACCGGTATTCGCTGTGGCTCACGTTGTAGCGAGGCGATCACCGCACGTAGCTTCAAGAGAAGCATACCAAGCCTGAGAGCTAGGCAATAGTACACTCAGATTGCAACCGGTGACATTATGCCAGTTCTTGGCGGGCAGTTCGAATGCTTGCCGCAGCGCCATGTGCAGCGTACGATGTGGACAAGCATGGCAACCACGCTATGGTGCTGCCGGGCGAGAAAACATTACATAAACGCAAGGATGTCACTAATGGCACAAGCGCATTGCTATCCGTTCTTCGCGGTCGGCGGCTCGCCGTTTGAAATAGGCCGCCAGCATGGCGAGGCTTGCCGGGAACAGATTCACCGCTTCCTGGAGCACTCGTATCAGTCGATTGGAGAATATAAGAACCAGGATCGCGCAACGCTGCGGTCGCGCGCGGAGTCTTTTGTGCCGTCGATCCAGGGGTTCATCCCCGACGCCATCGCGGAGATGGAAGGCATCGCGGCGGGGGCTAACGTTGCCTTTGCCGAGATCGTGCTGCTCAACGTGCGGACGGAACTCACGCTGGGCGATGCCGGTTTGAGCGGACAATCCGTCACCTCCGCGCAAGCGATAAACCCTTCTGATGGTTGTAGTTCCCTCGGCTTCTTGACCAGTCGCACGGACAACGAGAGCACGATTATTGCCCAGAACCAGGACGTCGCGGACTGGATGAAGGACGTGGGCGTGGTGCTGCGGGTGTCCCCGGACAAGAAGCCGGCATTCATCATGTTCACCTGGGCTGGTGTGATCGGGTATCCCGGCTTCAATGAGCATGGCGTGGCGTTTGTGCAGAACCAACTCTACACCGAAGGCTGGCGGGTCGGGGTCTCACACTATCCCCTCAAGCGCCGGATTCTGGAGTGCCGCAATCTGGCCGAAGTTCTTGACATAATGCACAAGACAACGTTCTCTTCCGCAGGGAATTATCTCATGGTGGATGGCGAGAATCGCTTGGTGGATGCCGAGATCGCGGCGCCCCATGGGTTGGGCGTGATCGAGGCGACCGAGGATACCCTGGCGCACACAAACAATATCCGTTCGCCTGAACTCGAACCGTTCGACACGTTTCGCAGCCAATTGCCGGACTCAGAGCCGCGCTGTGCCCGGGCGGACCAGCTTGTCGCAAGCGTTGACCGCGCTTCGGCTAATGATGTGATGGAGATGATGTCGGACCACGCCGGCTATCCACATAGTATATGTAGACATAATGATGGAACAGCGGAGAGTATTGAAACTGTGGCTTCCTACGTCATGGAGCCGCTGCAAGGTCGGCTCAACGTAAGTTACGGCAACCCGTGTGAGAATGGGTACACCACGTACACGTTGTGAGGCGTGTGCGCTTGCCAGTGCATGCTCAGTTCTTTTTAACAAGGCGTAGCGGTGATATGCCCCCGTATTGCTGGCGTGGCGCGCAGTCTCACCGCACTCCGTCGGGGGACAAGCCCCCGCGCTACTTTATAGATGCGTCAGCATTGGGGAGTAGATTCCCCTTCCCTTATCAGGGCACGGGAAGGCTTGGCGCGCAATGTGCACACCTTCTCAGGCAACAGCGCTATGGAGAAAAGAGCGCTAACCGCTGCAAACCCAATAAGTTCCGAGAATGTATCTTCTCGGAACTTATTCGTTCTGACTATTCAGCCAGGTAACCTCGCAGCCAATTTACTGCCTGATCGATTGCCTGCTCGACTACAACCTCGCCGCGCGCCAATGGTAGCGTGACTTGGTAGAAGAGGTGGTACGGAATCATAGGACTACTCGCCGCGTAGGAGGCTTTCCCCCTAGCCAGGCCATCCAGCGCCACTTCTTGCATCGCCTCAGGGAGTATCAGGTCGAAGTGGTCCGTATCGGCTTGCTCAATGAATTGCCAACCAGTGGTGACTGCGGGCAATACCCGCCGCTCTCCGAGCCAGTGGGCGAGTGGAACAAGTGCATCATATCCGCTCTCGTCCGCTGCTTCCGCCGGCACGGCCAGCACTTCTTCAACAGAGAGCGGCGTAGAATTCTGAGATTCTTGTGGAATGGGCGCTAAGTCGGGCCAATTGTGCCACGGTCGCTTTTGGAATTGCGAAAAGTGCATCCCGCTCTTGAGGGTATCCTCAAAGCCCAGTAGCTCGATATCCGTGATATCGGGCCCGTAAGGGTGGATGCCATGCACTCTACCCAGTTCATCCCACGCGGTGAGCGCGGAGACGCTGGCCGGTCCATCCATGCCAATCCTGCCGGTGTCCAAGTCTACGATCTCGCCGCCCTCTTGGAGCAGGAATGGCAGCCAATCGGGGAAGTCCCAGGTGGCAGAAAACCCCCACTGCTCGGGATTTCCGTCGTCGTTAGCGTCCACAGTAAGGCCTTTGGCTGCCTTGATAAAGTCTTGCCAGGTCCAATTGGAAGCGGGGGCAGCCACGTTGGCGCGTTCAAACCGGCCTGCGTCGTAGCCCACTACACCGGGAGCGATCGCCAAGGGCAAGGCGCGTGTTTGGCCTTCGAACCGTACGAGGCGGCGGGCCTCTCGCGAGAACGCATCCAGCGGGTTACGTGAGTCTGTTTGCAGCCAGCGATCTAGCGGTGCGAACAAACCGGATCTCAGAAGTTCTATGACTTGCGCATAGGGCGGAATCCAGACCACATCTGCCAGAGGAACTCCGCCGGCCGCACTCGCGTTAAGGAATTCGACCACCGAAGGCGCACCAAGAATTCTATGTTGCTCATCGGTCTTGTGAGGTATCTCGACGAGGTCGAGCGTTGTTCCTTCAGACATGCCTGGAATGTCACCGCTGTTCCATCCCTTTTTCACTTCCCGGGCAAGAATGCTTGGCTTGGGAGGATTAGATATGGTTGGATGTTCCAAGTACGCCAACTTTAGCTGCCGGGGCTCTTTGGTGGTCTCGACCACGTTTCCGGGGCGGGGACTTGGTTCTGCCTGCGATTCCCGCTCTTCATCCTCATTACCACCGCAACTTGCCTGCAGTAACACCGCACTACCAAAAACTGCGAGACTAAGCCATTTACGTCGCGTCACGGTATATCTCCTTCTGATTTTCATTCAGCGAGATAGCTCTGAAGCCAAATGACCGCCCGATCGATCGCTTGCTCGACAACAACCTCGCCACGGGCCAAGGGCAGCGTGACTTGGTAAAAGAGGTGATAGGAGATTTGGGAACTACTTGCCGCCTGGGACGCTTTAGCATGGGGCAAGCTCTCTAACGCGGTCTGCCGCATCGCTTCCGGGAATATCAAGTCGAAGTGGCCGGTGTCCGGTTTCTCCAGGAACTGCCAGCCGGAGGTCACGGCAGGCAAGACCCGGCGTTCGCCAATCCAGTGAGCGAGAGGAATGAGCGCTGCATACGCGTCGTCCGCGGCTGCAGCCGCCGGCACCGCCAGCACTTCCTCCAGGAGCAGCGGCGTAGCTTTCTTTGATCCTTGCGGCATTGATGCATAGTCGGGCCAATAGCCCCACGGATGCTTATTAAACCGCGAAAAGCGCATGGCACTCGGAACAACATCCTCGTAGCCCCGCAAGTCCGCATCCGTAACCTCCGTCCCGTACGGGTAGATACCATACTCTCTACCCATTTCATCCCAGGCCGTGAGCGCGTGTATGGCAGCTGGTCCTTCCAGACGAATTACGCCTGAATCCAAGTCTACGATTTCACCGCCCTCTTGCAGCAGGAATGGCAGCCAGTCTGGGAAGTCCCAATTCGCCGAAAGGCCCCACTGTTCCGGCTTGCCGTCTTCATTTGCGTCCAGAGTCAGGCGCTGGCCCGCCTCGATGAATTCCGACCAAGTCCATTCGGTAGCAGGCGCGGCCACGTTGGCACGCTGAAAGCTGATTGCGTCGTAGCCCAGGATGCCGGGGGCCACCGCAATAGGCAAACCGAGGGTCTGGCCCTTATATCGCACAAGACGTATGACCTCATCCGAAAACGCTTCCAACGGAGTCTGCTTATCCCCCTGCAACCAGCGATCAAGCGGAGCGAAGAACTTGGCTCTGAGGATATCCATGATTTGTGCATAGGAGGGAAGCCAGACCACATCCGCTGCGGCAACCCCTCCTGCCGCAGTCGTATTCAGGTATTCAATCACTGATAAGGCACCCTGAAAGCGATTGCTTTCATCAAGTATCCTGGGAATATCGATGAAGTCTAGTGTCGCTTCATCGGGCGCGCCTAGAATACTGCCACTGTTCCACCCGTTGACCACTTCCCGGCCAAGGATGCTTGGCTTGGGCGGGTTGTAAAAGTAAGGATGTTCCAAGTATGCCAGCGTATACTGCCGCGGCTCCTTGGCGGTCTCTACAATGTCTGCTGCACGGGGACTCGGTTCCATGCGTGTCGCTTGCTCGCCATCTTCATCATCACCACCACAACTTGCCGGCAGCAACACTGCACTACTGAAAGCTACAAGACTGAGCCATTCGCGTCGCGTCACGATACTTCCTCCTTCCACACTTCGACCTGAGACTCAACCCTCAGAACCCATTGGCAATTTTTAAGTCGCTTATGTAAACCCTAGGCGGCTGACAGAGTATTGGCAGGCGGCCAGCAACTCTCTTCGGGATTCCGTGCGTCTGTAAACATATCCAAGTGTACCGGTGCATTATGTAAATTGCAACTCGATCACTTTTTAGGGCGTGTCAACATCTTATGGCAAGAGTTTCCCTGTAGCGAAATGCTCCCCAAAGTCGTTTGACCGTGTAGCATACCTATGGGATACTTGAGGCAGTGTCAAGTCGGTTGAAGGAGACCCATGCGGTCACCGGACCGGAGGAGTGTGAATGGGCATCTTTTCGCGGATGGGCGCTGTGCTCAGCGCCAAGATAAATGCGCTATTGGACCGATCTGAAGACCCGGCCGAGACGCTAGACTATGCCTACGAACGACAGCTTGAGCAACTGCATAAGGTAAAACGAGGCATCGTCGAAGTTGTAACTTCTAAGCGGCGCCTCGAGATGCAGGCCGCAAAGTTGGAGAGTAATGAGGCCAAGCTGGTGGACCAAGCCCAGCGCGCAGTTGAGGCCGGTCGAGAAGACCTCGCCCGCATCGCGTTGCAGCGCAAGCAACTGGTCGTCACGCAGGCAGAGGGGCTGCGGCAACAGATCCAGGCCCTAGAGCAGGATCAAGAGCGTCTGGCGCTCACTGAGCAGAAACTGGTGGCAAAAGTAGAGAATTTCCGCACGCGGAAAGAAGTCATCAAGGCTCAGTACAGCGCGGCAGAGGCGCAGACACGCATCAGTGAGACCGTATCGGGCTTGTCGGAAGAAATGGCCGACGTCTCTTTGCTCGTCGAGCGGGCGGAAGAGCGCACGGAATCCCTACAGGCGCGGGCGCTGGCCATTGATGAGCTTGTAGATACCGGTGTCCTTGAAGACTCGACCGGTTCTCGATCCGATTTTGTGGATAGAGAGTTGAATAAGCTCAGCGCCGAAAGCGGTGTGGAGGAAGAGTTGGAAATGCTCAAACTACAGCTCGCGGGCAAGGACAAGAAGCAGTTGGAGGACCGCGCATGATAGTCCGCATCGCGACTGTGGGGCAATACCGCCTCGACGACGATGTCATTTCCGAATTACAACGCTTTGATGACGAGATAGAGCAGGCTGCCGCAGGCTCTGACAACGAGGCTTTTCAACACTTGCTCCAGCAGATGAATGACCTGGTGACCCAAAAGGGTACTCCGCTGCCGGATGACGAGATTGTTACGTCGGACATTATCCTGCCGCCCCCGGATGAGACACTAGAAGAAGCGCAAAAGCGCCTCGGCGCTGAGGGGTTCGTCCCTGGGCGTTCGGATTAGGCTCGGCAAACTCGCCGGTCGCCGCGCCGCCTCGTTAGAACTGGCCGCCAAGCCTTGCACGGCTCTCAGGCTGTGTGAATGACATGCAGAAACATGAGGCGCGTGGATTACGCGTTGACGTAGTTCTGTAGCCAGTTCCTTGCCTGCTCGATAGCTTGCTCAATTCCCACCTCGTCCCGCGCCAGACGATACGTGACGATATTGAAAAGCCCTTGTGACAATCCCGGACTGCTGGCAACGTGGGAGGCTTTAGCGTTGTGCAGCGCATCGAGCAACGTGTCCTGCGTTGACTCGGCAAAAATCAGGTTAAAGTGGTCTCGGTCCGGGCGCTGGATGAACTGCCAGCCGGCGGTCGTCGCAGGCATCGCGCGACGCTCTCCAATCCAGTGCGCCAGTGGCACCAGAGCCTCGTAGACGTCCTCACCTTGGGCCGCATCCGGGATGGCCAGCGCTTCCGCAAGAGCAAGGGGAGCAGAACTCCGTGCTCCGGAGGGTAGTGGTGTGACTTGTTGCCTCCATTGCTGGGGCAGAAAGTTGAAGAAATAGGTAAAGTGCATGCCTCTTTGCAAGATGTCATTTAAGCCCTGCAGCCTTGCCACCGTAGTGTTTGGCCCATAGGGTAGGATGCCGTGCACCCTTCCCAGCTCGTCCCAAGCGGTGAGCGCACGAATGCTCGCCGGACCATCCATGCCTATCTGACTGGTATCGAGGTCTACGACAGCAACGTCTTCTTGATGCAGGAATACTAGCCACTCCGGGAAATGCCCGGGCGCCATAAAGCCCCAGCGGTCCGGTGTGCCGTCGCCGTTGATGTCTTCCGTTAGGCTCTTGCCTGCCTCTATGAAGTCAATCCACCTCCAGTCGCTCGTGGGCGCCGCCAGATTGGCGCGTTCGAAGCGGGACGCATTGTGCGCCAGCACGACCGGCGCGATAGCAAGCGGCAACGCAAGAGTCTGCGCACGAAAGCGCACCAAGCGGCGAGCCTCTTCGGCAAATGCTTCGAGCGGCCTTGACTGATCTACCTCCAGCCAGCGGTCCAGCGGCGCCAGCAACCCAGACTTGAACAAGTCGGGCATATCCTCCCTATGGGGCAGCCAGATCAAGTCCACAGCCACTCCGCTTGCCGCCTGGGAACCCAGGAATTCCTTTATGCCGCCCGGCATCGGGACTTTGGTGAGCTGCAATTCCGTCCCCAGAGCCGCGCCGGGAATATGGCCCTCAGTCCATGCCTGAATGGCATTCTGTCCGGGCGTGACCGCTAAGGGAGTGTCGAGGACGGCAAGCGTGAGAATCCGCGTCTCCCCAACCGGGATTGCCGCGCTTCCTTGCCCAGATTGGGGCTCGCTCTGTGACAGGGTTTCGCTGTCGTCGCCACAGCTCAGGAGCAGCACCTGAGCGCCAACCAGCGCCGTTTTGAGCCAATTGCGTCGCGTCATACGATTGTCTTGATCCACGGAGCCCATGCTCCCATGTCTGTCAGTATCTCTTGCTTGATTGGCCATAGGCGCTAAGTGCCTTCTGCCAAGCGCTCTGATTGCACGCGCGGCCCCTCATTCGCCTCAACTTCAGTCACACCGACTACGCGCAGGCCGATTTCTCGCACACGCCGCAGATGGTCTGGCGTGCAGAAGTCGCCCTGAACGTGCGCCACACCGGTTTCAGAGTCGATTGTCACGGTGTGCAGGCGGCATTCAAAAAGGTAGGAATCATCCTTCAACAGGCGAAAGAGCGCAGCCTCGCGCGCCAGCCACTTCATCGGTTCACCTGCAGTAGAACGCAACATGGGAAAGACAAGGGCTTCCCATGCCGATTCGAACATCAACCCAGATAGTATCCAGGCAGGCGGAAAAATCAAGAAGAATATCGGGGCAAAGCTCAGACTGTACCCGGCAGTGACGCTTACTGCGTGCAGGGTGGCCGCAGCCAGAAGGGGTACTACGGCAAGAGCTATGACCGACTGCGGACCCGGGGATGCGACGAGAAATAGGAGCCGACCAGCAAATTCCAGGAAATCTCCCGACGCACGCTCCAGCGGCGTACCGCGCCCATGAGGGCGCCCAAGACACCACTGCTTAGGACAACAAGCAAGAGTGTGACTACAGCCATCGGCGTGACGCCGCTTGCAGATGTAGAGACGGCTGTGAAGCCTATCGTGCCGCGATTAAAGAGAACTGTAGCGACTATTCCAACTGCACCCAAGAGTATAAGGGGAATACACGGCACCAGCGCGCCGGCAGCAAAGCCAGCCACCATTACGGTGCGCACGTCGACAACCGTGAGAACGGTGTCTGCGTCAAGCGTATCAGGCAGATCGCTCGGCAATTGCGGCGACAGCGGCCTGTCCGGCGGGACCATCGGGTTTTGACTTAACACAGTCTATCCCTCCTTGGAATCATGCCCCCCATTGCGGCTCGTGCGGGGAGCGGTATCGACGAGAGCCTGCCAGAGGTTTCGCCCCGCCCTCAACATCTTGCGATGCGGCGCAATGCCTGCCAACCCCGCCACTTGCTCATGTTCCGGCCCGATTTCTTGGCTATCTCTAGTGCTACTCAGTCTATCCGGCTTTGCGGCAGCTCGCATTTGCTCTCTTTCAAGGAGAGTCAGACCCTCTGCCTCCACAGCGTTTACGCCAATTATACGCTGACCGATCTCTCTCACCCGGCGATAGTGGTCCGGCGTGCGGAAGTCACCGCGTACATATGCCACACCGGATTCAGGATCTATGCGGACGGCGTAAAGGCGGCAAGCGAATAGCTCTGAGTCGTCCTTTACGAGACGAACTAGGGCTGCCTCACGCTTAAGCCATGTCATGGGCTCACCGACGGCAATGCGCAAGATCAGGAAGACGATTGGTTCCCATACCGTCTCGTAGACGAAGCCGGAAAGCGACCAGAATGGGAACATGAAGAAGAGCACCGGGGCAATGCTGATAAGATAGCCGACCTCAAGACTCATGGTATGCAGAGCAGCGGCAATGAGCGACGGCACCACGATAAGGGCAAGCGCCGTTTGCGGGCCGGGATGGGATGAAAAGTGGAAGCCCACGAGCAATGGCCACGTCACATTGCGCTGCACACTCCAGCGGCGCACCACCCCCATCACTGCCCCCAGCATACTGCTGCAGAGGAAGAACAGAGCGAGGACCCGCGCCGCCGCCTCCGCGCTACCCGGCGCGACCACATAGGACGTCGTCAAGTCGATGGTGCCGCGGTTCAGGAGAAACGTGCCAAAGAGGCCGGCAAGGATGAGGATAGCGAAAGGGATGCACAGTACAATCGCCCCTGCGACGAAGCCGGTCACAATCGCCGTGCGTAGAGAGACGACCGTGAAGACGGCGTCCGCATAGCTGGCATCCGGCAAGTCGTCGCGTATGGGCGGCATCCGCATTGCAGCGCCTCCGGAGTGAACGACAGGAGTGCCACTCCAAATATCGTATCCCGGCAGCAGCAAGCGGTCAAGCGGTTAAGCCTGACCGCTGGGCAGCTATAGCCCTGCAGATGCTACGGCAGTCGGCACTCAGCTATTTGGCCAGGCGCCAAGCGTTGCCGTGAATTCCAAGGTCTCACCGTTGCGGTGGACCGTAATGGTGATCGTATCGCCAACGTTTTTTGATTGAACGTAGGCGATGAGGTCGTCGGCTGTTCTCATCGAGACGCCATCAATCTCAGTTATGATGTCTGCGTTACGGGGACTCTGTCCGTTGCCACGGATGCCGGCTCTCTGTGCAGCGCTGCCGGGTGTGACACCAAGCACCCAGACCCCGCGTTCAACGTCGAGGTTCGATTCCTGGGCCGCCTGCGGTGTAATCGTGGCCATGCGTATTCCCAAGAAGGCGCGCCGCATGTCCTCACCCCGAATCAGTCGCGGCAAGAGCTCCTGCACGAGATTCGACGGAATGCTGAGACCGACTCCCTGGAACCTCTGACTGGTAGTTTGAATAGCCGTCGTAATGCCGATAACCTCGCCATTGACGTTAAGCAGCGGCCCGCCGGAATTGCCAGGGTTTATTTCCGTGTCGCTCTGTATGAGGCCCTCGATTTCGCGCCCCCTCTCAGGATAGTCTCTTCCCACTGCACTCACTATCCCCGCAGTAATGCTATGACTAAAGCCATATGGCGCGCCAATGGCAAAGACCGGATCACCCGGCTTCACTGCTGTCGAGTCTCCAAAACGCGCAATCTGAAATGTATCTTGGGGGAGGTTGGCTCGAATGACGGCCAGGTCTGTCGCCGGGTCACGGCCGACGATTTCAGCAAATAGTGTGCTCCCATCGAACAACTGCACCCGCACTCTGTCGGCCTGGCTGACCACATGATTATTCGTCACGATATGGCCTTGGCCGTCCACGATTATGCCGGTCCCCGATCCAATTCCGCGTGGCCGGTCTTCATCAAGAGTCCATATGGTGACGACACTGGGCGACACCGCCTGGTACACGGCAGCCGCGCTTGCTTCTGCCTCTTGCACGTAGGTGATTTGCGGCGTCTGCGCAGCCACCACCGGCTCTGTCTGCACTTGACGCAGGATTAGCCAGGCGGTGAGACTGCCGGCGACAATGCCCGCGACCAGTGCGACCGCGATACTGAGCACGATGACGGAGCCAAGCCCTCTCCGGCTGGGAACTTCGCCACGGAAACCGCTGTTATCTGATTGAGCGGGAACTGAAGACATAGCCATTGCCGTGCCTCCTTGGTAATGAATGTCCTCTAGTCTCAGTGTACACCCGCTAGCTAAGGTTTACCTGAAAATCGGTGCAATCTAGGCGCAAGCAGCGCGCTAAGAGACGACGTCATCGCTTGGCTGTCGGGAGGCGTGGTCGAAGAGCGTGGCATTCTCGCCATTGGTTTCCTGCACTGCCTCCTTTGGCGCGTCGCTGCCCTCCTCCGGGTCGGCGAGATTGCGGGGGAGCTTCACCGTCACGGTGGTTCCCTGGTCGGGTGCGCTTTTTATGTCAAGGTCTGCGCCGTGCGCTTCCACGATCCATTTTGCGATAGAGAGACCCAGTCCAAATCCACCTGAATGGCGGGCCCTATCAGCCTGGTAGAAGCGGTCGAAGGCGCTGGCAATATCAGCCTCACGCATACCGATACCGGTGTCCTGCACCGTGAGATGAACCGCGCGCATCTTGCTCACGGTGCTCACGGTAACCGAGCCGCCCGCGGGCGTGTATTTGAGCGCGTTGTCAAGCAAAATCAGCACAAGTTGGCGGAGAAGATCGGGGTCGCCAAGCACACAGACATCGTCCGTCGCCGCACGCAGGTGGACCCCTACCATTGGATTGAAGTATGGCGCTTGGCGCACAACATCCGCGGCAATCCCGTTCAGATCGACGCGTTCACGCCGCACGGTCTGTCCCGCATCGGCACGCGCCAAGGCCAGCATGTCCGAGACCAAACGACTCATGCGTTCCGATTCTACGGCGATGTCGTTGAGGGCGGCTTTGCGTTCCTCCTCCGACAAGTCCGGTATATCCCGCAACAGCGCCACATTGCCGCGAATGACCGTCAACGGGGTGCGGAGTTCATGTGAGGCATCGGCCACAAGGCGATGCTGGGCCGCAAGCGCTTCGGCTATGCGGGCATAACTGCTTTGGAGGCGGTCCAACATGATGTTGAACGTCTCGGCCAGACGGTTCACTTCATCCTGAGCGCCGGCCTGCGGCACGCGTTTACTGAGGTCTTGGGTCTGGCCGATAACTTGCGCGGCCTGTGCGAGGCGTTCGAGCGGCAGTAGGCCGGCGTGCGCAATGAGGTATGCCAGGCCCATCGCCGCAACGATGCTCACGCCCCCGCCGACAAGTATGATCACGCGCAGTTCACGCAAACTCGTCTCCACGTCAGCAAGTGAGCGGGCGACTTGCAACATGCTATGCAGCCGCCCCTGGACGACATAGGGGTGGTGGTAAACGCGCAACTGGGTCCCATGTACCACTACTGTCTCTATGAAAGGCTCACCAAGGCGTGCCCGCTCAAGTACATCGTTACCGCTTGGTAGCTTTTCGTCACCGAGACTTGGCGACCGAGAATAGACCGAGCCGTCCCTGCCGGCAACCTGAACGAAGATGCCGGAGTGGGCAAATGCGTCGCTGAATTCGGGACTTGGAACGAGGTGCAGTCCGTGCGGCGTGGGTCGAACTTGCGTAAAGACCAGTACCTCGCGCACCTGGGTCTCCAAAACCTGATCGATCTCGGCGTAGATGGCGCGAGAAATGAGAATGTACGTGAGTACATAGTAGACAACGAGCGTAATTGCAAGCACGCTCCCTGCCAGGAACGTAAGGCGGAGACGCAGAGACATGAGTTAGCTCTCGCGTAGTACGTATCCAACGCCGCGCACGGTATAGATGATGCGGGAATCACCGTCTACCTCTAGCTTTTGCCGCAGATAGCCGACGTAGACTTCGAGCACGTTTGATTCCCCCTCGAAATCGTAGCCCCACACCTTTTCCATAATGTAGTGCCGAGGCAGCACCCGCCGTGGACTCTGCATGAAGAGAAGAAGCAACTCATACTCCGTGGCAGTAAGGTCGAAGGTTCTGTTGCTGCGCTGCGCGCGCCTCGCGCCGGTGTCGAGCGTCAGGTCCGCGAAATGGAGCACCTCGTCCTCGGGTGAGGTGCTGCGACGCAATAGGGCGCGAATGCGCGCAAAAAGCTCTTCCAGTTCGAACGGCTTGACCAGATAGTCATCCGCGCCGGCGTCGAGGCCCACCACACGGTCGGAGAGTTCATCTTTGGCAGTGAGCATGAGGATGGGCACGGTGCTCTCCTGGCGGATGCGCTTGCACACGCGCAAACCGTCAAGACCCGGCATGAGGATGTCAAGTACGATCAGATCGGGCCGGTTCTGCGACACAAGCGAGAGGGCCTGAAAACCATCGTGCGCCACTTCCACCTCGTAGCCTTGATGGGAAAGTGCCCTGTGAAGAAGCGCGGTGATCTTCTGGTCGTCGTCTACGACGAGAACTCGCATGCTACTTTCTCTCAGTACACTCTCGCTGTTCGAACTCTAGGAGCACGAACAACTTTCGCTGAACCGCCTAGCGTTCGAGCCTCTTCTGTGCCTTCAACTCTCAATTGTACCGTACAGGGAACGCCGCAGTCGCAAGAGCAGTCTTCTTAGGCTGCGAGCCTGGCTTGCACGCGGAAACAACGGTTCTGGCCCCAATCCACTCGCTAGGCTAATCACAGTTTTGTTCCGAGATTCTTGGGGTTGCCTGAAGCGCGGTGGCAGCCTATGCGTCAACGCGCCGGCGCCGCATGTGTCGTGGTATACGTGCGCGGTTTCCTCAGCAACTCCAGCAAGTCATCGGCAGTTGCCATTGCCGTGCGGGAGGGCGTGCCGTTCTCAGGACGCGACACGCTCACAAGCTGGTACGGCGGTTCCAGCCAGAACGGCTTGATTTCACCGCGCTTGGCGAGCGCGCGCCGCACGCCTTCCTTTATAAGCTTTCTGGCCTTGGTCGGGTGCAAATGAATCGCGGCGCCGTTGAACTTTCTGTTCTCGTCACCCGATATGCCCGCCGCAGGTCCGCGATGAAGCCCCGCCTTGACGGCGGCGGTTTCGATATTGGGCACCAGCGCTTTGGCTTCGTCAGCCGCCGCTTGGTCTCCACTGAGGAATATGGACGGAACGCCAAAATAGGACGCAAAGAGAAAGTTGCAGCCCATCTCGCCGACGGAAACACCGTTGATGGTGAGCTCTTCGCAATTGAAAGAGCCGGTATGCGCAAGATGGCCGCCGTCGGTATTCGATTTCGCGTGCTGTCCGATGCTCAGCGCCGCATCGAAACTAGCGTCGCACCCAAAGGGGTAGCCGATAGGCCGGCCCGCAAGCAGCTTCGCTTCCGGGTGCAGCAGAACCGGGTCAATGGCTTCGTGACCATGCCCATCCACAACCAAGATCTCTGTGGCGCCGGCTTCCAGACACGCCTCGATGGCGGCGTTGGTCTCCAGCGTGGTCAACTCACGACCGCGCTCATAGTAGCGGGAACTCTTGTTGCAGTAGTTGTCTGAATCGACGACACCCGCTACCGCTTCCATATCCGTCATTATGTAAATCTTCACCTGTATGCCTCCTTACGCTTACGCTAATGGGTTTGAGAGAGCTGCGGCTGTTATCAGAGCCCTTCTTTGGCAGTAAGACTATCAGAGAAACCCCGGAGAATCCAGACATTGGCGGCTCTGGCTCATCGTCTACGCTTGGTTTTCGCCAATGGCGGATTTCTCGCAGAAACACGCCTCTGCGTGGCTTGTCGCAGAGGCGTGTTCATTGGTCGTAACGCACGTGTAGACCGTTATTCCTTCTCGTGGCGCAGTGCCAGGTGGACCTCTTCTAACTGAGGTTCGGACACCGGCGACGGCGCCTGCGTCATTATGTCTACAGCCTGCTGATTCTTGGGAAAGGCGATGGTCTCGCGGATGCTCTCGACATCCGCGAAGATGGCGATGGTACGGTCAAGGCCCATGGCAATGCCGCCGTGCGGCGGCACGCCATACGAAAACGCCTCGAGCATGTGTCCGATCTGTTCGTCAATTTGCTCCTTGGTAAAGCCCATAGTCAGCCATATCTGCTCAAGGAGTTCGCGCTTGTGCGCGCGGACACTGCCGCCGCCGACCTCCCAGCCGTTGCACACCAAGTCATACTGCAATGAGCGGGCGCTGCCCGGATCCGACGTGACCAGGTGCTCGTCCTCCGGGAACGGCCCACAGAAGGGATTGTGGACAAAGCTCCAGCGGCTTTCGTCATCGTCCCATTCGAATAAGGGAAAGTCCACAAGCCAGCAGAAGGCGAGGGCATTCGGATCACGCAGACCGAGCCGATCGCCAATTTCCAGGCGCAGGCGGGAGAGCACCGCGTTGGTTACGTCCGGTTGATCGGCCACGATGAGCACGAGGTCGCCCGTTTCGGCGGAGAGCGCCCCGGCAATACGCGCTGCCGCCTCTTCGCCCAGGTGTTGCAGCACCGGCGAGCGCAGTCCATCATCGTCAAGGGCAATGCTGACGAGCCCCTTCCCACCTAACGAGCGGGCAAGAGTTGTGAACTCATCCACCTGCTTGCGTGAGTAGTGCGCGCACCCCGGCGCGCGCACGCCCTTAACTATGCCGCCCTTGGCAACCACGTCTTTGAAAACGCGGAAATCCGTCTCTCGCGCAAGGTTTGAGACATCAACGAGTTCCAGGCCAAAGCGCAAGTCCGGCGTATCACAGCCGTATTTCTCCATCGCCTCCGCAAAGGGGATGCGCGGAATGGGCCGCGTCTGGACGGTCTTGTCGCTGAGCGTGTCGGCAAGCTCCAGGTAGAGGCGCTCGATCATGTCTATGACGTCGTCACGCTCGACGAAAGCCATCTCCACGTCGAGTTGCGTGAACTCAGGTTGGCGGTCGGCCCGTGGGTCCTCGTCACGAAAGCAGCGCGCAATCTGAAAGTAGCGGTCCATGCCGGAGACCATGAGCAGTTGCTTGAGCTGCTGCGGCGACTGCGGCAACGCATAGAATCTGCCCGGATGCACGCGGCTGGGTACCAAATAGTCGCGCGCGCCTTCCGGCGTGCTCTTGAGCAAAATCGGCGTCTCAATCTCCCAAAAGCCCTCCCCATCCATGAAGTCACGGACTGCTTTTATGAGCCGATGCCGCAACTCCATCTTGCGTTGCATCTCTTCACGGCGCAGGTCCAAGTAGCGGTAGCGCAGCCGGATTGCCTCATCGACCTCCAGAGCCGGGTTGTTGAGATCAAATGGCGGGGTCTGCGTCGCGGAGAGAATCTGAAGATCCGCAGCGTGCACCTCGATGTCGCCGGTGGGCAAGTTTGGGTTGCGCGTGCCGTCGGGGCGCATCTGCACCGTGCCGGAGAGACTCAGCACGAATTCGTTGCGGACTTGCGCCACAGCTTCCTGCACGTCTGCCGAGGCCTGTGGGTCTATTACTACCTGCGTAATGCCATAGCGATCACGGACGTCGATAAAGACGACACCGCCATGATCGCGGCGCCGGTGCACCCAGCCGTTCAATGTAACTTCGTGTGCGACGTGTTCCTTCCGTAGTTCGCCGCACGTATGGGTGCGCTTCCATTGTCTACTCACGAGAGTGTGCTCCTTGGGATGGTTGAGCGTTAGCCTTCTGAATAGGCAACCGTTGTAATTCTCAGAATTGACTCTCTGTCTGGCCGAACCAAAAGAGGATACAGGACTTGCGGGTACGGCCATGTACCACGACCGCATTAAGATGCAAGGTCATAGTCATTGAGATGGACCTGCGCCGAGAGTAACGCAGGTCAAGCGAGGTTGTCCGGCTGGGGGACCGGAAGCGCATTACTGCCGCTGCCCTGATAGCGGGAGCTACCGGGCAATGTGCTATCAACCTTTCTCTTCCGTCTCATCTGTGCACCATGTGAAGGGTCTAGCAAGATAATCCTTACAGTACGGCAGCTTCCACTGGCACGTCCTCGGTTAAAGAACGCTGTCCGGTGGTAAAATGCAGCGTGTCCTCTTGCAATTCTACCGTTACGCGGTAGCCTTCAGCAAGCGTGCCGTCAAGCAACATCTTGGCGAGCACATTCTCGATCTCTCGTTGTACAAGCCTACGCATGGGCCGAGCACCGTAGTCATGATCGTACCCGTTTTCGACCAGCCATGCCTTCGCCGCGGGACTCACGTCAAGCGTGACGTCCCGCTCTTCCAAGCGCTGCCGCACCTCGGAGAGCATGCGTTCAACCACGTCTTGTAGTTGCAGTTTGTTCAAGTAGTGGAAGACGATGATCTCATCAATGCGGTTAAGAAACTCGGGGCGGAACGTCTGCCGCAGTTCCCTATGGAGCTTTGCCCTGGTTGACTCGAAGTCCTCCCGTTCCTCCTCGGTGCCGCCTGGCTGAAAGCCCAGCATGCCGTTGGAATTCAGCACGTTGGTCCCGACGTTTGATGTCATGATGATGACGGTATTGCGGAAGTCGACAACATGCCCGTGACCGTCGGTCAAACGCCCGTCTTCCATGACCTGAAGCAACGTATTGAACACGTCGGTGTGGGCTTTTTCGATTTCATCGAAGAGCACCACCCGGTACGGTCGCCGCCGTACGGCTTCCGTCAACTGTCCGCCTTCTTCAAAGCCAACATACCCGGGCGGCGCGCCAATGAGGCGGCTCACGCTGTGCCGCTCTCGATACTCTGACATGTCGATGCGCACCAGCGCATCTTCATCGTCGAACATGAACTCCGCCAGTGCCCGCGCCAGTTCCGTCTTGCCGACGCCGGTAGGCCCGACGAAGAGAAAACTGCCAATGGGACGCTTGGGGTTGGCCAGACCGGAGCGCGAACGGCGGATTGCTTCGGAAACCGCCACGACAGCTTCTTCCTGGCTCACGATGCGTTTGTGGAGTTCCGCTTCCATCTGCAAGAGCTTTTCGGCTTCTTCCTGGAAGAGTTGCGCCACCGGAATGCCGGTCCACTTGGCGAGCACTTCGGCAACATCTTTGGCGTCAACCTCATCACGTATCTCTTGGCTGCCAAGCCACTCCTGGCGGGCAGATTCATACTCCTCCTGCAAGCGCAGGCGCTCAGTACGAAAGTTGGCGGCCTTCTCGTAGTCCCGTTCTTGCCAGGCGGTCTCCTCTTCCCGCTCACACTCTTTGAGCCGGCTTTCAAGTGCCTTGATCTCCTCCGGCATGCTGAAGATCTCCATGCGCACCTTTGCCGCCGCCTCATCGACGAGGTCGATCGCTTTGTCCGGCAAGTAGCGCTCAGTAAGGTAGCGGTGCGATAGTTTCGCCGCCGCGGTTAGGGCGCTGTCGTCAATGGTCAGCCTATGATGTTCCTCATACTTATCCCGCAACCCTTGCAGGATCGCTATTGCGTCCTCTAGGGAAGGTTCATCTACGTATACCGGCTGAAAACGTCTTTCCAGGGCAGAGTCTCTCTCGATATACCGGCGATATTCATCCAGTGTCGTGGCGCCAATGACTTGCAACTCCCCGCGCGCCAGCGCCGGCTTGAGGATGTTGGCTGCATCGATGGCGCCTTCGGCGCCGCCCGCGCCTACGACGGTGTGGAGTTCGTCGATGAAGAGGATGACCTCGCGCTTGGCCTTTTGCACCTCTTCTACGACGCCTTTGAGACGCTCCTCGAATTCCCCGCGAAACTTGGCGCCTGCCAGCAGCGCGGCCATATCCAAGGCAATGACGCGCTTTTCGCGAACTTGCTCCGGGACATCTCCACTTACGATGCGTTGTGCTAGGCCTTCGACAATGGCAGTCTTGCCGACACCCGGTTCGCCCATGAGAACGGGGTTATTCTTGGTGCGCCGTGAGAGTATCTGTATGACCCTGCGGATCTCTTCATCTCGTCCAATGACTGGATCGAGCTGCTCATTGCGCGCGAATTGCGTGAGATCGAGACCGAATCGCTCCAGCATACGGTACTTGGATTCCGCTTCCGGGTCGGTAACGCGGTGGGACCCACGCACTTTTTCCAGCGCCTGATAGACCTTCTCGCGATCGACACCGGCCTCCTGCAGGAGCTGGTGCGCATCACCGTCCTCGGCCACGGATATTGCGATCAAGAGATGTTCGGTGCCAACGTACTCATCCTTGAGGCGTGCCGCCTCTCTTTCAGCCAACTCAAGCACCCGCTTGGCGCGCGGTGTTAGGTAGTACTGGGCTTGTCCGCCCTGACCGAACGACACATGCGGCCGCGGCCGCAGTGCCTCTTCCAACCGTTGCTCAAGTTGTCTCGTATCGACATTGAGGGTGCCCAGCATTTGCGGCACCAGGCCATCATTCTGCTGAAGCAGCGCCAGCATAATATGCTCAGTGTCAAGCTGATTATGGTTTTGCTGGAGCATTAGCTCTTGCGCCTTGGCAAGAGCCTCCTGCGCCTTTGTCGTGAAACGGTCATTCCACGCCATGATCCATCGTCCTTAGCAACCCGCCTCCCTTACAAATATGGGAGCGACAGTTCTTACTTCTTCCCGCAACGGCCCCTCAAAACAAGACCGTTGACTCTCAATCCGGTGAAACTCTTGGTTTTCCTGCAACTAATAGTTCCTCGTCACACGCTGCAATAGGCCCTTGAGCCGGGCAATCTCAGCTTCGTATTGTTCTTGCTGTGCGGTGAGCTTCTCTTCCATTTCTGCTTGCAGCCGCTCCATGCGCTCGGTGAGATTGAGGATTACTTCCACCCCGGCGAGATTGACGCCGAGGTCGTTCACTAACCGCTGGATCTGCTCCATTCGCTCCAAGTCGGCGTGCGAGTAGAGACGCACGTTCCCTTTTGAACGGCGGGGTTTGACCAAGCCGAGACGCTCGTAGTGCCGCAGCGTTTGGGGATGAACACGCAGTCTCTCAGCCACTACGCCAATTGCAAAGAATAGCCCTTCACCCTCGAAGCGAATACTCATGATACTGCTCTATCTCCCCGGTGAGACCGTGCGCTTTCCCTTTCCAGAATTCCTATGCCGTGACTGGACTCCTCTTGCGAAGCTGCGCTAACTCTGCAAAGAGTTCCTTCTCACGAGGCGTCAGCCCTTTCGGCAAGCGAACCCGCACACGCACGAACAAGCCGCCGCGTGCGCCGCCCTTCAGTCTGGGCATGCCTTGACCGGCAAGACGAAACACCTGTCCGTTCTGTGTCTCCACCGGAATGCGCATCATCACGCTCTTGCCGTCCGGCGTCGTTACCGGAATCTCAGCGCCCAAGACCGCGTCCACCAGGTCCACTGGCACGGTCACGTGCAGATCGTCCGACTGCAACTCGAAGCGGGAATCCGGCGCGATCCTTACGATCAGATAGAGATTGCCGCGCTCCCCGTTTCTCCCGGGATGCCCTTCCCCCGCGACGCGGATGCGCGATCCTTCACGCACGCCGGCGGGGATCTTCACGTCGAGGCGACGCTGCCGCGTCTGGGAACCACTGCCCCGGCATATGGTGCACACCATGCTCTCTATGCGTCCCGACCCAGCGCAGGCCGGGCATTGGCCTGGAACTTGCAGACTAAACGTCCGTTGGGTGCCCGCATACGCTTCGGCCAACGTGACTTCGATTTCCTGCTCTAGGTCTCGGCCTTGTTGGTCGCCCGCCTGCTGCGCGCGACCGAAGAGCGTTTCGAAGAAGTCGGAGAAGCCGCCGGAACCCTTATTGCCGCGTCCGAGGTTCTCAAAGTCAATGCCACCCAAACCCCCTAGGTCAAACGGGAAGCCGTCACCGGCGCCCCGGCGCGCCTGGGTTTGCCAAGAACGCCCGGATTGGTGAGCAGCGCGTACCTGGTCGTAGCGTGCCCGCTTCTTCTCATCCCGGAGCGCCTCATACGCCTCATTGATTTCCTTGAAGCGCTCTTCCGCGCTGGTGTCCCCGGGGTTTACGTCCGGGTGATACTTGCGGGCAAGCCGCCGATAGGTCTCCTTGATTTCTTTCGTCGAAGACTTTGGCGTTACGCCCAGTACCTTGTAGTAGTCCTTGAACTCCATCACATTCTCTCTACAGTCCAAGGTGTAGCTCTAGACCATGAGACCTAGCGCCGCTCAGGTGGTCTCCAGCGGTTCTTCATCGGTAGCGGCCGTTCGGCGCGGTTGGGCCACGCGCACTTTGGCGGGTCGCAGGACCGCGTCGCCAAAGAGATAGCCCGCCTGAATCTCTCCAACTACAGTGTCGGCTTCCACCTCGCCGTCAGCGGGCTGGACCTCAACCGCCTCGTGATAGCGCGGATCGAAAGTCTCGCCTAAGGCTGCAATGCGCTTTACCTCCTGGCGCTCTAACACTTCGCGGAGCTGCCACAAGGTCATGCGGACGCCGGTGAGCAGGTCTTCTACGGAGTCTGTCTTGTGCTGCTCCTGATAGTCCACGGCTCGTTCGAGGTTGTCGATGACGGGCAAGATAGCCTCAAACGTCTGCCTCTGACCGTCGCGGACACCCTCCGTAATGGACTGAATCGACCGTTTGCGGTAGTTCTCCAGATCGGCCCGGGCGCGCAGGAATCTATCCTTGTACGTCTCGGCTTCCTGCGTGGCAGTAGCAAGTTGCTCTTCCCACGGTGCCTCAGGGGCCGACGGTTCTGCCGCGAGATCTCCCTCGCCGCCATCGACTGAAGAGTCCTGACTTTGCGCCGATTCAGCAACGTGGATGTGCGAGTCTTCGTCTTTTGATTGTTCGACGTTTCTTGATCGTGCCATGAGTTTCATTCCTCCCACAGCGGCCGGCTCATTGAGCCAGCTCCGCTCTAGCGCTTCTCACTTCCTGACGCATCAGCCTTGTCCTCAGCGTCGGACTCATCTGTGGCACGAAACTCAGCGTCAACGACCGTGTCGTCGCTGCCGTCGCCGTTGCTTGCCTGCGGGCCTGTCGCAGCGCCTACCGGATCGCCGTCCTCTCCTTGCGCCGCGCCGGCCTTGGCATACATGGCCTCACCGATCTTCATAGAGGCCTGCTGCACCTCTTCCACTGCTGCGTTGATGCTCGCGGTGTCATCTCCCTTGAGTGCCTCGCGCAGATTTTCGAGAGCGCTCTCGACGGCCGCGCGGTCCTCCTGAGGGACATCCTCTTCCCCAAGGTCCTTGAGCGTGCGTTCCGTTTGATACAAGAGCGTATCCGCGCGATTGCGCAACTCAACCTCTTCGGCGCGAGCGCGGTCATCGTCAGCGTGCTCTTCAGCCTCTTTGACCATCTGGTCCACCTGCTCTTTGCTGAGGGTCGTGGACGCGTGGATGGTGACGTTCTGTTCTTTGCCGCTGCCCAAGTCTTTCGCCGTCACGTTCAGGATGCCGTTGGCATCGATATCGAAGGTAACGTCAACCTGCGGCACTCCCCGCGGCGCGGGCGGAATGCCCTCCAGCCGGAATTGGCCCAAGAGCATGTTGTCTTTCGCCATCGGGCGTTCACCCTGGAAGACCATAATGTCTACCGCGCTCTGGCCGTCCTGCGCGGTTGAGAATATCTCGCTCTTGCGCGTGGGGACAGTCGTGTTGCGTTCAATCATCTTGGTAAAGACGCCGCCGAGCGTCTCGACGCCCAAGCTCAGCGGGGTGACGTCGAGCAGGACCACATCCTGCACCTCGCCGCCCAGCACACCGGCCTGAATGGCCGCGCCAACGGCCACGACCTCGTCCGGATTTACACCCTGGTGCGGGTCTTTGCCGATGAGCTTCTTGACCAATTCCTGAATCACCGGCATGCGCGTCGCGCCGCCCACGAGGACTACTTCATCGATGTCGTTGGGACTAAGCCCGGCGTCGTTCAGGGCTTGCTGGAATGGTCTCTTCGTACGCTCGGTCAGGGTTGCGGTCAAGTCCTCGAACCGCGCGCGCGACAGCGTGTTGGAGAGATGCTTGGGGCCGTTCTGGTCGGCGGTAATGTACGGCAGGTTGATCTCCGTCTGGACCATGGTGGAGAGCTCGATCTTGGCCTTCTCCGCCGCTTCGATCAAGCGTTGCAACGCTTGGCGGTCTTTGCGCAGATCGATGCCTTCATCGTTTTGGAACTGCTCGGCGAGGTGGCTGACGATCCTGTCGTCGTAGTCGTCTCCACCCAGATGTGTGTCGCCGGCCGTGGACTTTACTTCGAAAACACCGTCACCGACTTCAAGTATCGAGACGTCAAATGTGCCGCCGCCCAGGTCCCAGACCAAGATGGTCTCGGTGGTCTTCTTGTCAAGGCCATAGGCCAAAGAAGCCGCGGTCGGCTCATTGATGATGCGCAGCACCTCCAAGCCTGCAATCTGACCGGCATTCTTCGTTGCCTGGCGTTGGCTGTCGTTAAAATACGCCGGCACGGTGATTACGGCTTGCGTAACCTCCTCACCCAAGTATTTCTCCGCGTCGCCCTTGAGCTTCTGCAGGATCATCGCGGAGATTTCCTCCGGCGTGAAGTCCTTGCCCAAAGCCGGCACCGCTACCCTTGCCTCACCTTTAGGCCCCTTGGAAATTGAATACGCTACCCGTCGGCCCTCATCTTGCACTTCATCTTCACGATGGCCCATGAAGCGCTTGATGGACGACACCGTATTCTCCGGGTTCAGCACGGCTTGCCGCCGGGCCAACTGGCCTACCAAGCGCTCTTCGCTCTTGGTGAAACCCACGACCGAAGGGCAGAGGTCTCCACCCTCCGACGTTGGGATGACGACAGGATCGCCACCTTCCATTACCGCGACCACGGAATTCGTCGTACCGAGGTCAATGCCAATGATCTTTCCCATCTCTGTCATGCCTCCTCAGCTAGCGTTGGACTAATGGGTGTTACAACCGGGTGACTCTCCGGCGTTGGCGTAGAGAGCCGTCGCTTTCTCTTTGGGTGTTTTGTCTTGCGCTTCTCAGTGGGAGCGGCCCTCAGCAGCGCCGCGTCGAGCACGTCATCCATGGTTTCAGCCCAAATGATGCGCAACTCATCGAGCGCTTCTTTCGGCACATCCTCCAGACTGTGCCTGTTCTTGCTGGGAAGAACCACAGATTGCACTCCGGCACGGTGCGCGGCAAGCAGCTTTTCCTTAAGCCCGCTCACCGGCAGCACGCGGCCCCGCAGCGTGACCTCGCCGGTCATGGCGACGTCCTTGCTTACGGGACGCTGGGTAAAGATGGAGACAATCGAGGTCGCCAGCGCCACCCCGGCGGACGGCCCTTCCTTGGGCACGGCGCCGGCGGGCACGTGCACGTGGAGGTCATTGCCCTCGATTACGTTTGAGGCAATTTCGAATGAACGCGCCTTGGCGCGGGCAAAGGAGAGCGCGGTCATCGCAGACTCCTGCATGACTTCGCCGAGTTGCCCGGTCAAGATGAGATTGCCTTTGCCTTTCATAAGGGCTGCTTCTACCGTGCTGATCTCGCCACCGGCGGCGGTCCAGGCCAAACCCGTGACCACGCCGACCTCATCCTTACGCTTGTCAAGCTTCGTGTTGACCTTTTCCGGGCCCAACAGTTCCTGTACGCGGCGCGGGCCGATGCGCACGGACTTCTGCTCCTCTGCGGCCACCATGCGCGCAACTTTCCGATCGATGGTGGCAATCTGCCGTTCTAAGTTCCGCACACCGGCTTCGGCGGTGTAGCCTCGGATTACTTTGCGCAGACCGTCATCCGTCATCTTGCATTGCGATTTTGTAAGTCCGTGCTGCTTGAGCTGTCTTGGAACCAAGTAGCCCCGCGCGATGTGGAGCTTCTCTTCCTCCGTGTAGCCGGAAATGTTGATCACTTCCATACGGTCGAGGAGAGCCGGCGGAATAGTCTCCATCAGGTTTCCCGTCGCAATGAACAGGACATTCGAGAGGTCATAGGGAACTTCGAGATAGTGATCGGAGAAGCTGAAGTTCTGTTCGGGATCGAGCACTTCAAGCATGGCGCTGGAAGGATCGCCACGGAAGTCGTAGCCGAGCTTATCGATTTCATCCAGCACGAATACCGGATTGACCACACCGCCTTGGCGCATGCCCTGAATGATCCTGCCGGGCAGCGCGCCAATATAGGTGCGGCGATGTCCCCTGATCTCGCCCTCATCGCGCACGCCGCCCAAACTAATGCGGACGAACTTGCGATCCAAGGCGCGCGCAATGGAACGGCCAAGCGATGTCTTGCCAACTCCCGGCGGGCCGATGAGGCAGAGGATGGGGGTGCGCGCATGTTTGGCAAGGCTACGCACCGCCAGGTACTCGAGTATCCGGTCCTTAACTTTGTTTAGCCCGTAGTGATCCTGGTCGAGAACCGTCTTGACATGACTTATGTCAATGTCCTCATCGGAACCGTTCTCCCACGGCAAGCCGAGGAGCCACTCCAGGTAACTGCGCACAATGCCGACTTCAGGGGAAGCCGACGGCATATTGCCGAGCCGTCCGGCTTCGTGGCGCGCCTTATCTTTTACCTCAGCCGGCATATCCGAGTCTTCGATTGCTTTCTTGATCTCTTCGATTTCCGCCAGTTGCGGGTTGGTCTCTCCCAGTTCGCGATGAATTGCCTTGAGTTGTTCCCGGAGGTAGTACTCACGCTGGGCTTTTTCCATGCCTTGCTGGATCTCGCCCTGGATGCGCGCCTTGACCTCGGAGATTTGCAACTGCCGGGCCATGATGCGGTAGACGCGCTGCAAGCGCTCCACCGGATCGGTGATGTTTAGCAAAGTGCGCCGCTCGTCGAGGGTCAGTTCCGGCGCGTAGCCAAAGAGGTCCGCAAGGCGTCCGGGATCGTCCATACCCCGCGCTACCGCCACCGCGTCACGCGGTACTTGAGGCTCTTTCTCTACGTATGCTTCGATTTGGTTGATGACGCTGCGCACAAGCGCTTCGGTTTCCAACGTCGTCTCGACGACCTCTTCGACAACCTCCACCTCCGCGATCAAGTGCTTTTTCTTCCAAATGCTATGCAGACGGCCCCGTTGTTGCCCTTGGAAAAGGGCCTGATGCTTGCCGTCAGGGAGACGAATGAGCTGACCTACGCCGGCAATGGTGCCGACGGTGCCGGCATGCTCCCGCTTCGGGCGCTGCAGGTTGAATTCCTTATCCGGCGTAAGCAGCAAGACCTTATGGTCGCCCTCCGTTGCCGCCGAAACGGCCCGGAACGCTGCTTCGTCTTCCAGCCGCAACGGCACCGTCATGTACGGGAAGACTACGGAATCTGTGAGAACCACCACCGGCAGGCGCAACAGGCCTGCATCGGTCGCGGTTTCGTCAGTGCTTGATCTCTTTTCCGGCTGTTCTGCCATACGAAAGCATCCTCATGCATTCCCGTAGGAAGACTTCACTACGAACATTCTACAGGTTGAGTGTCTGCGTGTCAACTAAACTACAGTAAGCGACATAGTATTATTCTACACAGACGTATGAGATATGGCAAGCGTGCTGTAGTTGAAGCTTGGCCCAGAGGCATACTGAAATCCAGACAATTACAACCAACTCACGGGACCATGCCTCATGGGCGCAACCGGGATCGATGAGGGCTCGGCATTGAGCAGCACGTGCCGCGTGCCTCTTGAGGCTAGCGCATTAAATGACAAGCCGCCCGGGCGTACGAGCGGCTTGTCATCAGGAAAAATGGAGGAAGGATCGGTGCGTATATGTGTGGGCAACATATACGTACATTCAGTTTTGGGAGAGCACCTCCGTTGGTGCTTTAGTCGAAGAGCAATGCCCTTTGGCGCAGAATTATGTCGCCTAAGAGTCCTAGTTGTACTTCGTAACGGGTACCGGCGTGTTGCGGGTGATACTCGAAACGGGCACGTTGGAAATACTGCACGATCTTGCCGTCTTCAATGACCTCCTGCGTGATGGGGTAGCCAAAGATATAGATGCCACCGTTCTCGCGGAAGAACTTCAGGAACGCGAAGTGCACGGAATGTCCGGTTTCGGGAAAATACTGTTGCGTCTCAGTTGTCGGTATTGGCGCTACCCTTGCGGTCGGCGGCTCGCCACTGCGAATCTGATAGCTGAGCAGCGTAAGCTGGACTTCGTAGGGTGTGCCGGCGTATTCCGGATGGTATTCGAAGCGCGCGCGTTGAAAATACTGCACGGTCTTGCCGTCTTCAATAAGCTCTTCAGTGCGCGGATAGCCGAAGATGTCGATACCGCCGTTGGTCTCGAAGAACTTGCGAAATCCGCCGAAGATGTTATGCCCAGTCTGAGCATAGTAAATCGCGTCCGGGCTATTGACTCGCGGCGCCGGATCGGTCGGCAGCTTGTCACGCAGCCCAATGCTCACCCACAAATCGTCGCCAAGATTCAGTCCGCCCGGCCCTTGCATGCTCCAGACACCCATACATTCCCCGCATGCGGTGGGAGCACGCAGTCTCACACTCACTGCGCCGGTCTGCCCGGGCATGAGGTAGGGCAGTGGCACGCTCACAGGCCCGCCGAACTGATTTCTGCCTTTGAAGACCAATCGATAGTCTCCGTTCCAGGGAACTCCGCCGGTATTCATGACTCTCCAGGTCTTCGTAAAGTTGCCGCCTGCCAGCACTGCGGTACCGTCCGGTATGGTTAGGTCTTCAACAAAGCGTCCGTCCGGCTCCGTAAAGTACGTGTAAATGCCCCTATAGAGAGAAGCCGCGACTTTTTGTTGGTAGCTGGGGTCATTGAGCTTGATCGCTTCCGCGTAATTGGATAATGTGCCTATTTCTGCGAGTACCGCCGGGAGGTTGATCTTGCCAAGAATGTAATACGGCACCGACTGTACGCCGCGGTCGTCGGCTTTGGTGATTTCCTTGAGTTGATCACGAAGCGAGTCTGCAAGGTTCCTGCTCTGGGCTATGAGTTCCGGTGGACGTGTGTGCGGGTACAGGTAACCACTCTTAGGTCCATAGAAGACAACCACTCCCGTGCGTGAAGCATCCGCCAAAGAGTTCGCATGGATTGAAACGAAAATGTCCCCATTCGATTGGTTTGCTATCTGCAGGCGGGCTTCCAGGTCTGATCTGCGGTGATTGGCGCTGATCCCCAGGGTCGAGTCGTCAACTCGCGTGTATACAGTGGCGGCGCCAGCACTCTCCAATAACGCTTTGAGCTTGAGAGCAATCTGGATATTGACGTCTTTTTCTTTGAAGCCATTAACAACGGCTCCTGGGTCTTCTCCGCCGTGTCCGGGGTCAATGACGATAACTCTGCCGGCAAGCGGACCCGCCGCCTGTACAAAGCTGCCGGGTAGGGCTAACGCAGTGAGGAGTAAGACAAAGATAGTGGAAAATATCGAGACGCGAATAGACCGCATACGTATTTCGCCAAATAGGATTCAGCGAAGGCAAGATTGGAAGAAAAACGAACGTAGAGAGGTCCTACGCAGATAGTATAACACGGGCGAAAAAAGCGTGCAAGTATCTTGGAAACAATCTGAACAATCACTGAGGGATGCGGGCGTTGGCGTTTCCGGCTGGGTATACGATCAACAAGATCAACGCACGTGCGCCAAAGAATGTGGGTGCTAGTTTGGGACTTCCAGTGTCCTTACCCTGCTGGAGAGAGTGATGGCATCAACCTGTTGATAGTTAGTCGTGTCGATTACGTGCAGCGTAGGATTGCTTTCTTCGGCAATGTAGAGATAGTGGCCGTCGCTAGAAAGCGCCATAGCGCGGGGTCGTTGTCCGACCGGGAAGGTGTCTCTCACTTCAAGGGTTTCAGGATCAAGCACTTGGCAGTACCCCAGCACTCCATTGAGCACGTACAGATTCTCAGAGTTCGGATGCAAGGCAAGAGCGATAGAGCCAGCGCTCGTGGTTGTGCCCTGCTCCACAGTGCCTTCACGAATGTCGACGATGGCCAGGACGCCAGAATCTATCAGTGTTGTAAATAAGCGTGCGCCATCCGGGGCCATGACACTGCGTCCCGGATTCTCATTGACTTCAATCGAGCGCAGCACCGCGAGGGGGTTTGTGCTCAACACCGTAATCGTCTTGCTCAAGTGTCCCACGTGAATGAGACGCGAACCGTCCGGCGTTAGTATCAGTTGTCCGAACGAAGGGATGTTCGTCACGCTGGCGGTGACGCGCCGTGACTCCAGGTCGATTGCCACAATACGGTAGATCCGTTCATCACTGTCACTTTGAAATCTCATGAGACCGTAGAGAGTGTTTTCATCCGCGGGCCGCAGTGACAAGAACGTTGGTTGACTGTACTCGCTCTCGATCTCCATCCTTGCGTCTTCTTTGCCCGTGGCAGCATCGAAGCGCACAATCGATCCGCCGTAGCGGCCGCTGTAGAGATACCGCCCATCCACGCTGCGGACGAGACTGAAGGATTGGGAAACATCCTCATAGCGCGTTATGGATAGATTGCTGGCCGTGTCTATGAGGGTGAGTGAGTTATCGATGCCGCCCACAAACAGACGCCCCCCCACATTGGGGAGCAAGGCAACCGGCACCTCAGTTTCACGTCGCCTGACTTCCACTTCGGCGCGGACGAGCGCATGGTCAATCTTGCGCACGCCAACGATGTAGGCGCCCAGCGGCACATCCAGAATGGTCGCCTTGCCATCATCCTGCGTGAAGGCTTCAGCCAAGAGTTGACCGACCGCGTCATAGAGAGCCACGTGCGCCCCGGCCATGGGCTCGTCATCCCCGGCAGTTACCGCCACTACCAGCGGCCAGCCTGTGCGCGTCACCTGCAGAGGGAGTGTGTGCTGGTGTTCGTTCCCGCGGGGGGTTTCGCCACGTGCTTCGAGTACGAGGGAATTCTCACCGAGAAGCGGCAAGTCTACGGGAAGAACGAAAGGGATCCGAAAGGTGCCATACGCATCCGCCCATGTGTGTCCCACCGTAACCGCAGGGTCCCCGTTTGGATAGGTAAGTTGCAGCCGGATCAATGCGCCTTCCGGCCAGTGGGCTCCGGTGATGAAGACAGTCCCGCCAAGCTCGGCGCGGCTTGGCAACACGCTCACCGACGGTTCGCCGTCCTCGCTCATCTCAAGCACAGGCGGAGGGTATTCAGGAACACCACGTATGCGGTTCATGAGCGCGCCCGCAAAGCCCAATACAAGGACCAACCCCACGACGGAGAGCAGGCTTATAACGAGGGCGCGCGTGCGATTTGCGGAGAGTGCCATTGACGCTCCTAGGGCGTGTCGTCAAAGTAGTT
>JAAXIC010000005.1 GCA_012270555.1 Chloroflexota bacterium | reverse complement strand
TGCGGGCGAGACGCCCGCGCTCCCGGCGAGATGCAAACCTGCGCTACCGGAAATGTAAGGCATTGAGAGTGCCATGTTCCTTGCCAAGAAAGTTAATGCGACAACATTGGGGCTTGTCCCCCGCCAGAGCGGTGTTCATCCACGCAAACCCGTCAAGCAGATTCCTTTTACGACAACCCCATGCGCTTGTACGACGTTTCGATGTGGCGCACGTGATGCCGCACGTCGAAGAGCGCGTCAATCTCTTCCTCGTCGAGGTGTGCGGTTACGCGTGGGTCGCCTTTGAGCAGCGCCCCGAAGTCCGCGCCCGTTTCCCAGGCGGTGGTGGCGTGCTCCTGCACGATGGCATAGGCTTCCTGGCGCGTTAGCCCCTGGTTGATGAGCGCGAGGAGCACTGCCTCGCTATAAACAAGACCACGCGTTTGGTTGAGGTTGCGCAGCATATTCTCCGGGTACACCCGCAGATCGGCCATGACCCGCTTAAAGAGATCAAGCATGTAGTCGAGGATGATGCAGGAGTCGGGAAAAATAACGCGTTCGGGCGCGGAGTTCGTGATGTCGCGTTCGTGCCAGAGCGCCACGTTCTCCAGGGCCGTTTGGGCGTAAGACCGCATTAAGCGGGCCAGACCGGAAATGCGCTCGCAGCGGGCGGGGTTGCGCTTGTGGGGCATGGCGGACGACCCCACGCGCCCGCGCTCGAAAGGCTCTTCCACCTCCAGGACCTCGGTGCGCTGGAGATTGCGGATCTCGGTAGCGAATTTATCCAGAGACGAGGCAATCACGGCCAGCGTGGTGACAAAGTCCGCGTGGCGGTCGCGCTGGATGATCTGTGTTGACGTGGGGGCGACCATGAGACCCAAACTGACGCAGACGCGATCCTCGATTGCCGGCGGCACGTTGGCGTGGGTGCCCACCGCGCCGGAAATCTTACCCACCGCCACGTGTTCCCGCGCCGCTTCCAACCGCTGACGGTTGCGGCGCATCTCGTCCACCCACACAAGCAGCTTGTAGCCAAACGTAATCGGCTCGGCCTGCACGCCGTGGGTGCGCCCAATCTGGGGCACGTCCTTGTAGACAACTGCCGCTTCTTCGAGGACTTGGCTCAGGGACGCGATACCCTCCAGCAGCAGATCGGCGGCATCCCGTAACCGGATGCCGGTGGCCGTATCTTCCACGTCGTAGGAGGTCAACCCGAGGTGGAGAAAGCGGCTCTCGTCACCCAGTTGCTCCACCACCGCCATGAGAAAGGCGTTGAGGTCGTGGTCGATCTCGCGCTCAATTTCCAGGATGCGCTCGAGGGACGGGGTCCGCGCGCGGCGCAGCTTGGCCATGTCCTCTGCGGAAACGACTCCGTGTTCTGTCCACGCCTCGCACACGGCAAGTTCCACCTGCAGCCAGGTGGCGAACTTGTGCTCCTCGGACCAAATTTTGCCCATTTGGGGACGCGTATAGCGGGGAAGCATCGGTAGAATTCTCGAATCTAGAAAGCGTCATACGGTCGATAGGGAAACTGCGGTCCACTTGCCATTCTAGGAGAAGGGCGGTGGCCTGTCCAACAGTGGAAAAGGCGGTTGGCTGGGACCGCGACTACAATCAACGACCCGGTTGATCTTGCCGAACGAGGCTAGAAAAGCCGCTCCAATGGCACTTCGACAAGCTCAGTGCGAACGGGCTCTAGAAAAAGCGGCTGGTTGGACCGCAGTTCGACAGGCTCCGTGCGAACAGGATTCTTGAAGAAGCGGGTTAGCGCCCGCCCGCCATGGCGGGGATCACCGAAATCTCGTCGCCGTCCGCGAGGGCAGTGTCTTTGCCCTGGAGGGTGCGCACTTCTTCCGAGTTGACGTAGACGTTCAGGTAACCGGGAATATCGCCGTTTTCGTCTGAAATCTGCGCGCCGATGCCGGGGAATTGTTGCTCAAGCTCGTGCAAAAGCTGCGCGACGGTCGCCGCTTCCACCTCGACCCGGGACTGGTTGCCGGTGAAACGGCGATACGGTGTCGGAATGTAGACTTTCACTCCCATCGCAATGGGTCCTTAACTCGTTGCTTAATCTGCACACGTTCCGATTCTTACTATAAGCTATCTCAGGGCTGCGGCTCAACGTAGTTGCACCTACTGAACCATCTGGTCGGCTGAGAGGTTGCTCGCACGCGCTATGCAGCGCACTCTTACGGCTCTTGCCCTCTGCGCCATCCGCTAGGCAAGCGGCGCGCAGCAGCGGTAAGATGTAACCGGATGACGGATAGGCGCTGAACAGTGTTCTCAGGCAGGATAGGAGGCTCCAGTTATGGCGGCAGGTAATGGGCGGCCCGAACTCTTCGATGTCAACGTCTCGCTCGGCCCGTTACCGCAGCGTCCGCCGGGCGCGCCCGTGGATGCCGCGCGCCTGCTGGCGTTGCTGGATGCGTATGACATTACGCGGGCGCTGGTGACGCATACCGTAGCCAAATGGCACGATCCCACCGACGGCAATGAGCGTCTCTTGCAGGCCATTGCGGGCGAGCCGCGTCTTAGCCCCTGCTGGGTCGTGATGCCCGCCGACACGGGCGAGGTGCCGCCGGAAACGGAACAGGTCGACCAACTCCTGGCAGCAGGCGCCCGCGCCGCGCGTCTCTGCCCGAAAACGCACTTGCTGGTGCTCGAACCGTGGATAATCGAGCCGCTGGCGCAGGCGCTGGCCGACAAACGGGTACCGGTGCTGCTCGACTTCGATAACGCTCACTACAGCGAGCCGCGGCACTGGGACTTCATCGCCTGGCTGCTGGAGGCGTTTCCCGAACTGCCGGTTATTCTCCTGCGGCAGTCCCACGCCGACTTTCGCGTGCTGTTTCCTTTGCTCGACCGCGCGCCGAATCTCTACGTGGAGACCTCCTATCTCGGCGGGCACAGCGCCCTCATAGAGCTGGTAGGGCGCTGGGGAGCCGAGCGCTTTATCTTTGGCACCGGCCTGCCGCTCTTCGAACCGGCCCTGCCTATCACCACACTGTCCTACGGCGGCTTGAGACCCACTGAGCGCGCGGAAATCGCCGGCGCCAGCTTGCAACGACTGCTTGACGGCTGCCTCGTATAGGCCGACCGTCCATGACAGCAATCACTCACGCGTGACCAAGTCCTTCAACATGCCGACCTACGTGGACGCTCGCGCCCATGACACTTGTGGCCAGTGAGACAATCCAGACAGTCAAGAATGAGGAACTCTGCAATGCCAGAAATCGCTGACCTTTCACCGGACCAGCTCGCCGCCCTGCGCGCGATTGACAGTCCCACCATTGCCAACGCCATCGAAGAGTTCGACGTGCGCGACCGCCGCGTGGGATACATGGATGGCTCCATTCGCTGCATCTATCCCGAACTCGGCGAAATCGTGGGGTATGCCTACACCGTCACCTTCAAGGACCGTGGACCGGATGACCCGCCCATGCGCCAGGCGTGGGTTGAAGCGCTGGAACACGCGTTGGAACTGCCCGCGCCACGCATCTTGGTCGCCCGCGACGCCTCAAAGGATGTGCCGGCGGCGCTCTTTGGCGAGATCATGTGCACAATGCTCACGCGCCTCGACTTCGTGGGCGTCATCACCGACGGCACCGTGCGCGACCTGAACGAGGTGCAGGAACTTGGATTACAGTACTTTGCGTCCGGCGTCATCGTCTCCCACGGCCAAGTCACCGTGGAATCTTTCGCTACGCCTGTGACGGTCGCGGGGCTTACGGTTAGCCCCGGCGACTTGCTCCACGCCGACTGCAACGGCGTCGTGCAGATTCCGGCCGAGATTGCGGCCGATGTCGCCGCCAAAGCCGAGGAAGTCCGCCAGGATGAGGGCAAACTCCTCGACGCCCTCGCCGACCCGGCGTTCACGCTGGAGAAGTTCAAGAAATTCATGTTGGGGTAGGCGACACATGGCTAAGAGAGAGCAATACGAACTAAGCGAAGAGCTGCAGGACATCGCCGACGAGTTGCGGGCGATTGGGCAGACGGGACTCTTCTATGCGCGGCGGGAGGATGATGAGTACGACATTGCCCGCTATGAGCGCGTGTTGGCGCTGACGGCGCGGCTCTTTGCGCTTACCGATACACGGTCGGCAGAGGAGATTCTGGCAATTTATAACGGCGACATTGGCGTGCAGTCGCCGAAAGTAGCGGCGTTCGGCGCGGTCTTCGATGATCAGGGTCGGGTGCTGCTCATGCAGCGGGCGGACAACCGCCTGTGGGCGTTGCCGGGCGGCATGGTGGAAGTCGGCGAGACGGCGGCCCAGGCGGCGGAACGCGAAATATGGGAGGAGACCGGTGTGCGCGTGCGCGCCGAACGGCTCGTTGGCATCTACGACAACCGGGCCTACGGCGGCCGGGCGCCGTTTCAGCTCTACAACGTCGGCTTCCTGTGCGCGCATGTCTCTGGGACACCGCATCCAACCACCGAAGCCCTGGACGTGGGCTACTTCTCTGAAGATGAGTTGCCGCCGCTGACGCGCGGCCACCGCAACCGCCTGCCCCAGATGTTTGCCTGGCAGCGCGGCGAACGCACAGAGCCGCACTTCGAGCGAGAAGTCGAACCAGACTGACAACGCGGGATAGAGCCAGCTAAAGCGCTCTGGTGTCTTGTCCGCCTCCGTTCGCGGGTGCTACAATGCAGGCAAGACGGACACTTCCGCAGTACGCATATGGCCCGCTAGCTCAATTGGCAGAGCANNTCTTAATCAGTGGGTTCGGGGTTCGAGTCCCTGGCGGGTCACCCAGCAGCGCACACAGCGAAGCACTGTGACCAAGCCCGCGTTTACGCATGCCAAGAGGCAGGTTACGCCAGCCAAGCGGCGGGGGACAAGCCCCCGCGCTACGGCTTTCCCACCGACATTCCATCAGGAAGACTGCACTTCCAGCGCACGAGAGGACGTGAACGGCTCTACTCATGCTGATTGACACCCACGCCTACATCGGTCACTGGGGCTTCCGCGCCTTACCTTGGCGTGATGCCAGCGGCTTGTTGCGCGCCATGGACCGGCACGGTATCGACCAAGCGTGGGTGTCGTCCGCCAGCGCCATACTCTACCGCAATTCTCATGCCGCCAACGAGGAACTCAACGCCGAGGTAGGGCAGCACCGTGATCGCCTGGTGCCGTTTGCGGTCATCAACCCGACGTATGTCGACTGGGAACACGACCTCGCGGTTTGCCAGGAGGAGTTCGGGTGCCGGGGTGTGCGGCTCTATCCGCCCTATCATCGCTACACCCTGCGGGATGAACCGTGCCGCGCACTGGTGGAAGCGGCCATTGCGCGCAGCCTCGTGATTTCCGTGCCCCACTGGGTCGAGGATGACCGTGAGCGGTCGTGGCTGCTGACGCAACCCGGCATCGTGCCGGTGGCGGACATGGCAACACTGGCGCTGGCGCATCCCGACGGGCGCTTCGTCTTTCACTACGGCCTGGGCTTCACGGAGACTCCACTAGGGCAACCCGGCGCGGTGCAGACCGATTACGGGTTGGATATTGCGCGTCTTCCGGTTTTCGTGAAAGAGGAATTGCCTAAGCTGATTGCAACCATTGGCGCGGAACGGCTGGTCTTTGGCAGCGGCATGCCCATCACGTCGGTGGAGGTGCCGCTCTACAAGCTGGAGGTCCTCGACGTACCTGAAGCGGTCAAAGAGCGGATCCGTTGGCAGAACGCGACTCGCTTGCTTGGCACGCAGCCATGAAGAAACGCTACAGCGTACGTCCCTCCGCACTTAGGTAAGCACCGCCTGTAGTTGGTCCACGTTCCGTTGCACCTTGGCTATTGCCGCCGCGATGTCATCCATGGCGCTTCTTTCCGCCAAGAGTGTATTCTGGCCGATCCAGACTGCTTCCTCATGGCAGAGCCGCTCCGTGACCGGACACGGTTCGGCGCGAAAACCGCCGATTGACCCTTTCGCCGAGCTGTCGGACTTGTCGAACATGGGGTTGTCGTACAGCGGCCAAGGATAGCCGCTGGACATCGAGACGCCTTCCGCCCGTACAGCCTCCAGGAAGGTCTCGCGATCGGCGCCGAATTCCGCGGCGTTGAGGCGCATGGGGTAGATGTGGTAGCCGTGCTGCGTGACCTCCGGCGCAAGCTCCTGCACCGTGAGACCGGGAATCTCCGTGAGCATGCCAGAGAGATACGCCGCGTTCCGGTTGCGCCGTTTGGTGTGCTCGTCGAGGCGCTCCAGTTGCGGCAGGCAGACGGCAGCCTGGAACTCGTTCATCGGATAGGCCTGGCCGAGCTCGTGGTGCTCGTACCAGGGTCGTCCGTTTTTGCGTCCGAAGCACGCCAGCGTGTAGAAACAGCGCTCCCAGAGCGCCTCGTTGTCAGTGGTCGCCAGGCCGCCTTCGCCGCAAGTCATGTTCTTGGCCTGGTTGAAGCTATAGGAATTGAGATCGCCCCAGCCGCCCACCTTCTTGCCGGACCACTCGGTGCCGTGGGCGTGGGCGCAATCGACGATGACGGCTAAGTCGTGTTGCTTGGCCAGCGCGCCGAGTTCGTCGATCTGTGCCGGATAGCCGCCAAAGTGCACCGGAATGATGGCACGCGTGCGCGGGGTGATGGCGGCGGCGACCGCCGCCGGATCGAGACACAGCGAGTTAGCGTCAACGTCCGCAAACACCACGTCCGCGCCGACGTACATAGGCGCAAAGGCCGTGGCCATGAAGGTGAAAGCCGGGACGATCACCTCGTCGCCGGGGCCGATGTCAAAGGCGCGCAGACCGATGTCCAAACCCGCCGTGCAGCTTGTCAGGGGAATGCCAAAGGCAGCGTCATGGTACTCGCAGAAGCGCGTGTTGAGTTCCATCACCATGGGCCCGTGACCGGTGCCGCCCCACGTGCTGCTCTCCAGCACCTGGCGCAGCAGGTCTAACTCCCGCTCATCGGATTGCGGCCACGCAGAGAACTTCCGATTGCAGACTGGCGTGCCGCCGCGGATTGCGAGCTTTTCCACTATGCGTCCTTTCTTTTAGAGCGAAGGCTTGATGTTCGAAACGTTATTGCATATCCGCTCAAGAATCTCTATAGCCTTTACGGAGCCAGAATTTTGGCGGTACGTTGTCGGTCACGCACACCTGCATCCTTGCCCCATGCCTCTTGCGTAACCCTATCTTAGCCTAGTCGCGCTCAGTAAACGAAACGACAGCTGCAAGGCGGGAAAGGTTGAGCACAAAGCCGCCGCGGACTACGATAAGAGATGAGTTACGTATGCACAGCGAACATCCTGCACAGAGAGAAACACTGCTATGGCAACTAAGATTGGCTTCGTCACCGACGTGCACGGCAACGCGCCCGCATTGCGCACTGTGCTAGCGGAACTGGCGCGTGAGAACGACCTTGCCCACGTCTACGGCGCGGGCGACCTCATCGGTATTGGGCCGGATACCAATGAGGTGTTGGAACTGCTCTTTGGCCTGCCAAACTTCTCGAGCGTTGCCGGCAATCACGAGGATTGTATTCTGGCGCTGCTGGCCGGTGAAGTGCCCAACAGCCCGCCGGGCATGGAAGAACATCACCAGTGGATTGCAAACGAACTTGACCGCCGCTTTCTGCCGCAACTGCAGGCGTTACCCCGTTTCCTTGCGCCGCGCCATGGCGACGGGGAACTCTTCATCGCCCACTACCATCTGGATACGGAGCAGAAGCTGCTGCCGATAGACCCGGAGCCCACGTTGGCAAAGCTCGACGTGCACTATGCAGAGAGTCCTGCCGCGGCGGTCCTCACCGGCCACCACCATGACGGTCACTTCTTCGCAAGACCGGGACGGGTCTACTTGAACCCTGGCGCGCTTGGCTGCGGACAGCAACCCGTGGCGCGGTACGCCGTGCTTACGCTCGATGAAGAGAGAATCAGCGTTGACCGGCGTGAGGTGGCGTACGATTGGGAGGGTCTTCTCCGGTCGTACCGTGAGCGCAATGTGCCGGGCGGAGAGTTCATCTTGGAACGCGTATTTGGACAGGCGTGATGGGCTGGCAGCGCGGCGTGGGATGACGGTTTTCAGCGCCGGTAGCGCAGGTTACAAACCTGCGCCCACTCGTCGTTTCTCGAGTGGGCGAGGAAAAGATGGACTCCCGCTTTCGCGGGAGTGACGAGTAAACAAGCGGAAGTGATGGGCCTTCAGGTGGCGTCGTGGCTTTTCAAATGAAGCGAGTTTTCGCATCGAACAAGCTGGCGCTGAGGTGGAAACGAAAGACAACAGACGAAAGGGACGTTTATGGCAAGTAAGGAAACCCGCACCGAGCGGGATTCGATGGGCGAAATGGAAGTGCCCGCCGACGCCTACTACGGGGCTTCGACGCAGCGGGCGGTGCTGAATTTTCCCATCAGCGATCTGCGCTTTCCGCGCCGGTTCATCCAGGCGCTCGGCCTGATCAAGCAGAAGGCCGCGGAGGCGAACCAAGAACTCGGCTTGCTCGATGAGAGGCTGGCCGGAGCCATCATTCAGGCGGCAGAGGAAGTCGTGGACGGCACGCTGGATGGCGAATTCGTGCTCGACATCTTCCAGACCGGCTCCGGCACCTCCACCAACATGAACGCCAACGAGGTCATCGCCAACCGCGCGGTGGAGATCCTTGGCGAGGAGCGCGGCTCCCGTACGATCCACCCCAACGACCACGTAAACATCTGCCAGTCGTCCAACGACGTTATTCCCGCGGCGATGCACCTGTCGGCGCTTCTGGGCATCCGCGAAGACCTGATTCCGGCACTGGCAAAACTGCAGCGCGCCCTGGTTGCCAAGTCTGAAGAATTCATGCCCATCATCAAGACCGGTCGCACACACCTGCAGGACGCCACGCCCATTCGCTTGGGGCAGGAGTTCCAGGGCTATGCCGGCCAGATCGAGCGCGCGATCAAGCATCTGCGCCACGCCGAGGACTGGCTGGGCGAGATTGCGCTCGGCGGCACGGCGGTCGGCACCGGCATCAACGCGCACCCCCAGTTTGCGCGCCGCGTCTGCGCCAAGCTGCGGGCGGCGACGGGCTATCACATCCGCGAGACCGAGAACCACTTCCAGGCCCAGAGCGCCATTGACACCATGGTAATGACGAGCGGCATGCTCAATACCGTGGCCGTGGCCTTGCTGAAGATCGCCAACGACATCCGCTGGCTGGGGTCCGGTCCCCGCGCGGGGCTCGGCGAACTGCTGCTGCCGGAGGTGCAGCCGGGGAGCAGCATCATGCCCGGTAAGGTGAATCCCGTGATTCCCGAATCGGTGATCCAGGTCTGCGCGCAGGCCATGGGCAACCACCACGTGGTGACTCTCTCCGGCCAGTGGGGATATTTCGAACTCAATACCATGCTGCCGGTGGCGACGTACAATGTGCTGCGGCCGATTGGTCTGCTCAGCAAGGCGGCGGCAAATTTTGCCGACCAGTGCGTGAGCGGCATCCAGGCCACCGACCACGGCCCCGCAACCGTGGAACGCGGCCTCATGACGGCGACGGCCCTCGCGCCGCTGGTGGGCTACGATCAAGCTGCCGTAATCGCCAAGACCGCGTATGCTGAAAACAAGACGGTCCGCGAAGTCGCCAAGGAGCTCACCGTCCTGACCGACGCGCAATTGGATGAAGCCCTTGACCCGGCCAAAATGGTGCAGCCGGGGCTGAGCGGCATCGCGGCGGGGGGATAGAACTGATGACTGCCGGTAGTATCAAGGTAAGAATGACCCCCTCGCATCCGGGGGAGTTCATCCGCGCGGAAATCATCGAGGTGTTGGGGCTGAACGTGGCCAGGGCCGCCAGCATCCTGGGTGTCCGGCGCGCCACGCTCTCAGATTTGCTGAACGGCCACGCGGCACTGTCACCCGAGATGGCGCTGCGGATCGAGAAAGCGTTCGGTGTAAGCATGGACATGCTGCTGCGAATGCAGGCCTGGCATGATGCCGCGCAGATGCGCGCCCGGGCAGACGAGATCAGAGTCGAGCGCTATCAGCCCGCGTGAGCCGGCTGCTGACTCGGCTGACGCGCAAAAAGCTAAATGAGTCCTGAATCGGAAATGGTCAGCTAAATCGCCGCAAGCCGTAACTCCCCAGTCATATAAACAGGAGATTCCCCACCATGGCCTTCTACGACGATTGGCCGGTTCTCGGCATCGCAAACGTGAATCCGCGACAACAGCGGTTGTTCGAGCAGTACGAGCACTACTTGCTCCAGCACATCAAGGATCTCTACGACGCGCGGGAACGCTACTGGAACCGCGACTTCTCCGGCCTGAATGCCTACGTGCACTCGGTGGAGCCTAACCGGCAGCACTTCTTGGATAGCCTGGGCGGTTGGCCGTGGGAGCGGCACGACATGCACCTGCGCATCGAGCCACTGGCGACAACCGCAGACTTTCGCGTCGAGCGCGTATATTACCGCGTGTTCGAAGGCGTCGAGACCGATGCGCTGCTGCTGACGCCGCTGGGCAAAGGGCCGTTTCCCGGTCTGGTCTTGCAGATCGGCATCTACGGCGTGCCTGAGACCGCCTGCGGCTTTACGGAAACCGAGCACGCGGGAATAGACAGCACCTACCACCGCATCGGCGGGCGGCTGGCCAGGCACGGCTATACCGTGCTCGCCACGCGCATGGTCACCGGATTTGAGCCGGAAACACTGGCCGGACGCTTTGCCCCGAAACTGCAGGAGCTCAAGAGCGGGCAACCCCACGCCCGTATGTACCTCAACCGTCTCTGCCGCACCATCGGCATGGACCTTTTCGGCGTGGAGATGTTTGCGCTTTCACGCGGTGTGGACCTGCTGGAAAGCCTGCCGCAGGTGGCGAATGATCGCATCGGCTTCTACGGCAAGTCGCAGGGCGGGCAATCCGCGCTCTGGCTCGGCGCATTGGATACCCGCCTGCAGGCCGTGGTGAGCACGGCGTGGTTTAACGAGCGCTACCAGAAGCAGGTAATTCCCTCCGAACACTACCGGCCCTTCGCCCTTACGGTGGAAGAAGACAAGATCTATCCCCACCTGCATGAGTTCGCGGATAGCGACATCGCCTCCCTGATCTGCCCGCGGGCGTTCATGGTGGAGGAGGGCAAGCACGACGGCGCGGTGTACTGGCCGCTCGCCGAGGAGGCGTTTGCCGAGGTCAAGGCTATCTATGACCGGCTCGGCATCGGTGAGAAGTGCGCTATCCACGTCCACGAGGGCGGCCACGAGATCGAACCGGGCGAGGACACCGCGCAGTTGCACTCGGTGCAGTTCTTAGACCGGTGGCTGAAGGGCTAAGCGCGCTTGTTCTCGCGCCTGGGCCGGACTGCCTTTGCGTTGCTTTGACGCGCTGACCCTTAAGCGGTAGAAGTCGGAACATGCCCTGTTTCCCAGCACTACCGCCGGAATTGCGCAAAGCAATATATTGCACTACGGAAAGCAACCAAAAGCAAATGATACCCACCTGAGGTTCAGGAGCGGTGTCAAGGTGTATTGAATTAGCGGTGCCGTAGCAAGGTTTCTCTCAGGACGACTGCCATGACCATTTTCACAGGGATTGGGTCGGTGCCAAATCTGTATGCCGCCTCCGAAACCCTTCTTTCTTCCTGAGCATTGAGCCGTGTCTGGACGTACTTACTGCAGAATGCATCAACCTCAAAATCTTCCATTCCACCGATTTCGTCTGCCAGTTTTGGTGCTAGTTGTTCTGCCCACCTTTGTGCACCTATATACTGCGCAAGTTTCTCTCCCTTAGCAGTTAACTCAGTTGGACTTCCTGGTCCTGTGTAGCCACCTTGAGCGGGCAAGACCGTCCACATTATCCGATTGACGTTGTCCTTAATTTCTCCGACTGTGAGAGATAAGTTGTCTAGGATGGCCTTGTGGTTCTTGACATCACTGCTGGTTGAACCCATCCAACGGGAGAGATAGAGTAAGCCACTGAGTGCTGCCACTATAACTATGGCAACTGCACCGCTCAAGCCTTGGCTTTCTATCCATTCAATCATGTGCTGTTCCTTGTACTTACATCAGAAAAAACCCCTCCTATACATCATGTTCACATGGAGAAGTCAAAACGTCAACGCTTCAGTTAGAATAGGCGTAAGTTAAATAGCGTTTCCTATTAAACTGCCCGATATTGGCGGGCCGTGAAGGCTAGCCGTCACTGGAGTGAGCCCAATTGCGAATACGCTTGACCTATTCCCACTTGGCGGTCTATGGTCGCGGTCGCCAGTCCAGCGCTTTCTCTAGGTTGGAGAGGTATTCAGCGAAAGCCCGGCGTCCCGTCGGCGTCGCCTGTACCCACGTACGCGGCTTGGATTCGTGAAACTCTTTCGTGATGGCAAGATAATCGGCGCTTTCGAGCTTGCGTAGATGGGTGGTCAGGTTCCCGCCGGTCAGGTCGAGCGTCTCTTGAATGAACCCGTAAGCAAGCCGATCTGTTCCGGGCAGAGAGACCAGCATGGTCATTATCCGCAGCCGTGTGGGCTGGTGGATGGTTTCATCGAGGACGATGTCGTCGGTCACAGGACGCCGCTCTTGCGAATCCATGCCGCGCTCAGCGCCGTCAACACCAGTATCGCACCCGCTGTCAGCAATGGCGCAGCATCACCTGCAACATAGCTGGGAGCATAGAAGGCTACCGCAATCCCTGCGCCCACGAAAGCAATCACCGGGCGGTGCATTATGCCGTACAGGACATATCCCAGCGCCGCTATGCCGATCGAAACGCGGGGTATGTTGGCCGCAGCGTCTGCAGTCCACATTCCTGCCGCCCCAGGGACGAAGAATGCCGCTACCGCTACCGCAAGCCAGAAGAGGAAGACCCGGATGCCAGCGCTGCGCATGGCGCCGCCGGCCACGTTCTTCTTGCCCGCGCGGTGTCCAATGATGGCGCTGCCCGCCATCCCCGCGGCTATCAGAACGCCCCAGAGCAGTCCATGTAGCCACGGGTTGGGCAGCGTAAGGTCGGGCGCCAAGGTCTCGAAGACGTACTGTGCAGTAAACCCCAGCGCGGATATTACGCCCCAGAGAAGCAGTATCGTTGCCGTTCCCGCGACGTACATGGAGCTGCGGGCCTTGTCCATCGTCGTGTGGATGGCCTGCCAACTTTCTTGCGGGGTGAACGCCGCAAGCTTACTGTCTGATTCCTTCATCGTACCCCTCCTGTCCTCCTTTGGCCGGTGTGGCCGCGTAGATTGCCATACGATCTAGCCTTCAACAGTTGACTACCAAATGCCAGCGGACTTGCCTCCGTCCAAACGTATTTGGTAAGATTGTAGCACAAACTACTTTGTAATACAAACTATAGCGATGATGGAGGGAGATGCATGAGTAGAGAGCCTTCGGATACCCTCGCGGTGCAAGTGACATCCTTGCGAAAAGTGTACGGCGACGTGGTGGCCGTAGACGACCTGAGCTTTGAGGTCGAGCGCGGGAGCATATTCTGTATCATCGGCCCCAACGGCGCCGGCAAGACCACGACTATCGAGTGCCTCGAAGGGCTGCGCCAAGCGGACAGCGGCGCGGTGCTCGTCGCCGGATTGGACCCCATTGCCGACCACGCCAAGTTCGTGCATAAGATCGGCGTGCAACTGCAGGAGATCGGAATTCCCCCGCGCATGAAGGTGCGGGAAGCGCTGCATCTGTTTGCCGCGCTCTACCGGACGTCCCTGCCCCTGTCCGAACTCAGCGCCGAATTGGAGCTTGATGGGTTCCTTTCCAAACGCTACGGCTCCCTTTCGGGCGGCCAGAAGCGGCGCGTCAACATCGCGCTTGCGCTTGTGGGCGACCCCGAAATCGTGTTCCTGGATGAACCTACCACCGGCCTCGACCCGGAGTCACGCTTCCAGTTCTGGGAATACATCAGGCGACAGAACGCTCGCGGCATGACGATAGTGGTGACCACGCACTACCTGGAGGAGGCGCGCGAATACTGCGACACGGTCCTGCTTATGAACGAGGGCAGGGTGGTGACGACCGGGCCGCCTGAGCGCCTGATCGCGGAATCGGGTCTGGCGGCGCGCGTTGTCCTGCCGCGAGCGGCGCTCGGGACCGTCGGGGAGGACGACCTGGCAGCATTGCCAAGCGTCGTTCACGTCCGCGGGACGGAGACGAGCATTTACGTTTATGGCGATGGCAACGTGGTGGGCGAAGTCTCGGACTTTCTGAGCGAAAGAGGAGCTTCGCCCGGCGTCCTGGAGGCGCGGCCCGCCAGCCTGGACGACATCTACTTTCTAGCCGTTGGGCCCGAGGGCCCGGAAGGAGGAGGGTGATGAACCCCACGGCTCTGCGCAAGCTGGTTGTTACGGAATTGCTCCTGGCGCTGCGCGAACCGGGCGCCATGTTCATGTCGGTGATACTGCCGATGGCAGTCTTCCTCGCCCTGGGATTCTCGGTCGGTGTCATTGAGATTCCGGTAGAAAGGGACGCCGGAGTCGTGGAGATTTTCCACGTAAGGGACGTCTTACTCGCCGGCAATATCGCCTGGGTGACAGCGGTATTCGGCATCGTCGCGCTGCCGCAGACGCTGGTGGAGTTCCGCCAACACGGCATATTCCGGCGTTACCGGGTTACGCCCATGCCGTCGTACATGCTCATCATTGCGCCGTTGGCGGTGGGCGCCGCGATCGTTGTTGTGTCTCTGGCTCTGATGCTCGTGGTGGGTTGGTTGGTATTCAGCATACGCTTCGCGGGTAACGCGGCGATGGTGGCGCTGGCTATACTACTGTCTTACTTGGCGTTTGCCGCTTTTGGGACGGCCATCACCGCCCGCATCCGCAGTACGCGCACCGCGTTGGGACTGGGGCTCGCATTGTTTGCGCCCATGTTCGTGCTCAGCGGGGCGTTCGGTCCCAGGGAGGCCTTTCCCACAGTACTCCAACTGGTGGGAGACTGGCTGCCCTTGACGCACGCCTATGACTTGCTCACGTTCCTGTGGTTGGGCGCAACCTGGGAGACGGAGACGACGATCGGTGTGCCCGTCTGGGTCTCTTTCGTCTACCTAGGCGTAGTAGGGACGGTCTGCGTCGTCGCCAGCGTACGTTTGTTCCGGTGGGACTAAGCTGATACTCAGCGGGCCTCGGGTGCCGTAGCACGTCTCACGGATAGCAGCGTCAAATGGGACCTCTGCACGAAGCTGCTTAACTTTGTCCGGTTTGGTGGAGCTAGCGAGTCCGTACTTTGCCTACGGCGCGGGCCGGATGAGCTTCCGCTGTCCGACATCGGCCAGTGAGGTGGCTTCTTGATAGGAAACGATGAAGGCGCGGCGGACGTGGTCGGTGCTGTTGCCTCTGGAGTGATGCCAGAGCAAGCCGTGGAAGAGCAGCATCGACCCGGCAGGCAGGGGCACGGGTATGGCGTGCTCATTGGCGTACTCTTCGGGGGTGAGTTTGCGGACGCAGGCCCCGTAGTCCATGATTTCGAAGTCCTGCAAGCCCCAGCGGTGACTGCCCGGTACCACCCACATGCAGCCATTGGCCTCGTTGGCGTCCTGGAGCGGCACCCAGACGGACATGCGTGTCTCGCTGAAGGACTTGGGGTCGTCGGGTCTGGTGTAGAAGGCCTCGTCCTGGTGCCAGTGGCAAACAATGTCGGAGTGGGGCACCTTGGAGACAAGCTTGGCCGAATGGATGGCAATGCCGGGGCGGACGATATCCTCTATCAAGGTTAGGATGCGTTCGTCGCGGGCAAAGGTGCTGATGAGTTCCGAGCGGAGCCCGAGTTGGAAAATCCACCCAGGCCGGTGCTCCTGGGTATCGCCGTGCTCCGGCAGGAGACGCTCTAGTTCTTCGTTGATTGCCGTCACGTCTTCCGGCGGGAAGACGTTATCAATGATGATGAAGCCCTGCTCATGGTAGGTCTCAAGCTCCGCCGCAGATAAGCTGCGCAGCGACTCGGTACTCTGATCTTGCGTCACCACCTTCGCCATGCCGCACTTCCTTACGTGAACCCATTCCTTACATTTCAGTTTCTAGCCTCAGCCGTTCTCTTCGCCGCTTGGCGCCCAATGGCCGCTACTCGGCGCGTATTGGCTCAAAGGCCTGTGGGCCAAGAACCCCACTGCAAGGAGCGCTTTCGCAATAGGCAAACGACCCCTTAGGCTCTCTATAGAGGCTTATTATACACGGATTGCCAAGATTCTTGGAACCAGACGTTGCGCTTAGAGTGGCAAGAGGAATGTCTATTCGTGCCTACCTACCTTGCGGATGAGCGGGGAATGTGCGTAGCAGGTTCCCCGCTCTCTTGCATGCTAGGCAGCGCCTAGCCCGCAGGCGACCGAATTGCCCCTTGCCACGACAGTGAGCAAGACCCAGTCCGGCATGTCCGCGCCCAATTTGTCTATAGGCTGAACGGAACGGGATACCATCGTGATCACGCGCCGATGATACGCTCTCATCGGCTTAGGACAACGTCCGCGTGCTCATCCAGTAGCGGCGCCAGACCGTGTAGCCCAGCTTGCCGTAGAAGTCGACGATGCTCGTCCAGTCGATGTGGCAATTGCCGACGCCGCGCGCGCGCAGCACGTCCGAGCCAACCGCGACCATGCCGATGCCGATGCCACGTCCCCGCTCGCTCTCGGCTACGCCCACGGCGCTGACGCCGCCGAGTGAGTCACCGAGCATAGTCTTCCACGTGACGTTTGCCGTGAGCCACCGCGACGACGGCGTGTGCAGCATGAGCGTGCCGGCGATGCCCATGTCTGGGTCGAACGCCACGAGCATGTTCTGGTAGTCGCCGAGTTCTCCCATGTGGACGAACCCCGCGGCCCAGCCGGGAAAGTGCTCATACTCAAACGCGATCACGGCCTCTACCTCGTCCTCCCGGGCGGGTCGGATGGTGACGTCCTCCTCTGCCAGACGGGCGCGCATGGCTGGCGGCACGCGAAAGTCGCTGACGTCGCGCACCAAGTCGCAGGAGCGGCGGTCGGGTTCCAGCGGCCACCCGCAGGCGGCAAAGAATTCATATGTCCCAGGAAGATCCGTGGGAATGCCCGGCCAGAAGCGGTATGCGCCGCCGCCGCCGAGCCTTAGTTTCTGCACGCCTTCACGGCGCAGTTGCACCAGCGCCGCCTCGTGCAAGCGCGTGCCGATGCCCTGCCGCTGCCAGTCAGGATGCACGACCACGACGGAAATGCCGCCGCCGCGCTCGTCCTGCGCCATGCCCGCCCAGCGGTCCACCTGCGTGCCCACAAAGCCAACGATTCGTCCGTCCGCCACCGCCACTAAATGATCGTCCCCACGATAGAATCGATGATCGGTCAACTGCCGCCGCAAGAGATCGTCCCGCATGGGCCACGTGTCACCGAGCGCAGCTTGCCACAGGGGCAGCAAGGCCGCCGTGTCGAGATTGGGGTTGTACGGCCTGATTAGCACTTTCGCCGACATGCTCTTCTCCACTGATCCGACACTGATTTGCAGACGCAGTACGCGTCGTGAGGCGCCGCAGCCTAGTTCAGCCGCATGGGGATGCCCTTCGCCGCCAGGTACTCCTTCACCTCTCGCACGGTGAAGTGCTCGTAGTGGAAGATGGAGGCTGCCAGCACGGCGTGGGCGTGGCCCTTATCGAGCGCGTCGAAGAGGTGTTCCAGGGTGCCGCCGCCGCCGCTGGCGATCACGGGCACGTCCACGGCGGCGCACACGGCGGCGAGGAGTTCCAGGTCGTAACCGGCCAGGGTACCGTCGGCGTCGATGCTGTTGACCACGATCTCGCCCGCGCCGCGCGCCACGCCCTCAACCGCCCACGGCACCGCCTCGCCCTCGGTCTGGCGACGTCCGCCGTGGGTGAAGACGTGCCACTTGATGCTGCCGTCGGCCTGGGGCACGCGCTTCACGTCCATGGAAAGCACCGTGCACTGGCTGCCGAAGCCCTCGGCGCCGTCGTTGATGAGGTCGGGGTTCTCCACCGCCGCCGTGTTGATGGAGACCTTGTCAGCGCCCGCCATGAGCATGCGGCGCATGTCCTGGGCGGTGCGAATGCCGCCGCCGACCGTGAGCGGAATGAAAAGCTGGTCGGCGGTGCGCTCCACCAGGTCCTGAAAGATGCCGCGCTCTTCCGCCGATGCGGTGATGTCGTAGTAAACCAGCTCGTCGGCGCTCTGCTCGTTGTAGCGCACGGCCAACTCGATGGGGTCGCCGGCGTCCTTATCCGCCGAAAACTGCTGCCCCCGCACCACGCGGCCGCGATGCACGTCAAGACAAGGGATGATACGTGTGGTAAGCATAGGTTGTGTAGGATCTGTTTCGAAGCGTATTCGGAAGAAGCATCGTGCCAGCTTTGCACCGACTTGGATAGACGCGCGGCAAGCAATGCTTCCAGCATTACCATGATAATTGACGGCGTTCGGTGCGTCACTCCGGGTTTTGGCGGAGCTTGTTAGACTCTCAAAAGGCTTAAAAACCAGAGACCGCCCTGTGAGTGAGCGGTCTCAACCCTACCGCCGAAGCGGATAGGGGCTGTAATTTGATTCTAGCAGTCAGTAAGGACTGTGTCGAATACGCTCCTCGGCCTAGGCTACTATGATTCCACAGAATCTGTAACTATGACAACCACGCAGTGGGCAGCGGTTGAGGAGTGAAGTATGCTGAAAATAGCGCAGACTCACTCTAAAGCACGAGGTAAGCAACTCTATGGAAAAACCGGCCATTACCGACTATCCGATCCACGACCTGCTGCTTCGTCGCTGGAGCCCGCGGGCGTTTGCGTCCCGCCCGGTGGAGGCAGAGAAGCTCGCCAGTCTCTTTGAGGCGGCGCGTTGGGCGCCGTCATCGTTCAATGGGCAGCCGTGGCATTACATCGTGGCCACCAAAGACGACCAGGCTTCCTTCGACCGGCTCCTCAACTGCCTGCGTCCCCAGAACATCCAGTGGGCGCAGCACGCGCCGGTGTTGATCATTGCGGTAGCGCAACTATCCCTCGGGGAAGACCGTGGCCCTAACCGCCACGCTCTGCACGACGTGGGCTTGGCAAACGAGAATCTCGTCCTCCAAGCGGTGGCGCTCGGCCTCGTGGCGCATCAGATGGCTGGGTTCTTCCCCGACAAAGCGCGAGAGACCTATAGCATTCCTGAGGGCTACGAGGCGCTCACGGCGCTTGCGGTGGGCTACCCGGGTGATCCTGAAGACTTGCCACCAGAGATCAAGGCGCGTGAACTGCAACCCCGCGAGCGCAAGCCAATCCGTGCTTTTGTGTTCACCGACGAGTGGGGCGAGGCATGGGAGGCAGAGCAGTAAACAGTGAAGGCGGGACGTGCCGCATTGGGTTCGCACTTCTGACGAAGGAGCGGAGGACAAGCCCCAATGTTGGTCGCATTAAACACAATGGCAATGAATACCGCGCCTCACGTCCCCGGTAGCGTAGGTTTGCAACCTGCGCCGTCTGTCGGCACCTGCCATTTCCCCTCACCCCGGCCCTCTCCCCCAGGGAGAAGGGGCAGAGCGCGCCCAATGAGCGTACCGCCTTGATCTTAATTCGACAGCATTGGGGGACAAGCCCCCGCGCTACAACTTCCTGACGATCCTTGCGCGGTGAGGAAACCGCGTTGGCGGCTAGCGGTTGCCGGCAGCACGAGAGATGTCCCGTACGCCACGGTCGCTCAGTGGTGGAAGAGCCGCAGATTGGCAAACGCCATGACCATGCCGTACTCGTTCGCCGCGTCGATCACCTCGTCATCGCGGTTGGAGCCGCCGGTCTGCACCACGTAGCGCACGCCGCTGCGGGAAGCGCGGTCGACGTTATCCCGAAACGGGAAGTAGGCGTCTGAACTGAGCGCAACATCTTGGAGTGTACTCAGCCATTGGCGCTTCTCGTCGACCGTGAGGCGGGTTGGCGGCGTTGTAAACGCTGCGAGCCACGCCTGCGTTTCGGCCTCGGTCAATTCTTCCAGTAGGTAGCGATCGATGGCGTTGTTGCGCTCGGCGCGGGAGAGCTTCGGTCGCAGCGCCAAGCCCAGCACGGTGGGATGCTGCCGGAGGTACCAGAGGTCCGCTTTGTCAGAAGCAAGCCGTGTGCAGTGAATGCGCGACTGCTGCCCCGCGCCCAAGCCGATCACCTGACCGTCGTAGGCAAGGCAGACCGAGTTCGACTGTGTGTACTTAACCGCGAGCGTTGCGACTAGAAGATCACGCACAGCAGAGGACGGCAACTCCGTCTTAGCAGTCACGATCTCTTGCAGCAAGTCCGGGCCCGGTATGCGGTCGTTGCGGCGCTGTTCGAACTTGACGCCAAATACCTCCCGGCGTTCGAGCAACGGCGGCGCGTAGTCCGGGTCGATCTGCAAGACCAGGTAACCACCGCCCTTCTTGCGCCGCAGCATCTTAAGCGCTTCCGGCTCGTAGCCGGGAGCAATCACGCCATCGGAAACCTCACGGCGCAGCAGCCGCGCCGTCGGCACGTCCACCACGTCACTGAGCGCGGCCATGTCGCCGAAAGAAGAAACGCTATCGCCGCCCCGGGCACGCGCATACGCCGTGGCGAGGGGAGAGAGGGCTACCTTGCCCACCGCGTAGGCTTTGTGCAATTGGTCGCTGAGCGGCACACCCACCGCGGCGCCGGCCGGGCTGACGTGCTTGAACGAGGCGGCTGCCGGCAGTTCCAGGGTGTCGCGCAGTTCCTTGACGAGTTGCCAGGCGTTGAGAGCGTCCAGTAAGTTGATGTACCCGGGCGCGCCATTGAGCACGGTGAAGGGCAGAGCATTACTGCCCTCACCGCGCAAGACCCGCGCCGGGGTTTGATGCGGATTCACGCCATACCGTAACGGCAAGTCGAAGCTGTTCATCACACTTTCATTTCTCCCGTAATTGTTGTGCCGGTGTCACTCCACGATGTTCACCCGCACCTGCGGCGTCGTCGCCTGGTTGGGATTTTGGAAGTGGTCCACGGCCTTGTTGTAGACCACGACGAAGATCGTATGGATACCGGTGTTCAGCGGGTTCCATTGTATCTCGAATGGCGGTGTCCTACGTTGGGCGATCAGCTTGCCGTTAACATAGAAATCCACTCTGTCCAGCGTCTCGGCGGCGGCGCGCGCCTGGATGAGAACGGGCCCGCGGGGAAACTCGTCACCCTCCTGTGGGGAGAGCAACTCCACCTGGGGCACCGTGTTATCGATTGTGACGTGCGCGCGCACTGCCTGTTCCTGTCCGCTCGTGTTCCGGGCGGTCACGCGAATCGTATAGGTGCCGTTAGCGGGGAAAGTGTCCCACCCCTCCAGCACGTCGTTCGCCACCGGCTGTGTGCGGAGTTCCCCGATCTGTGTCCAGCGTGTCGGCTCCAGCCCCTCGCCGTACTCGACCTTGTACCAGTTGAGGTCTGGAATCAGCACGTTGCCTCTGATTCGCAGAATGCTCCGCACCGGGCGATCGGCTTGGGGCCAGGATATCGCCAGTGGCGCCACCGGTGCGGGAATGTGCGCCTCGGTTGGCGGTTCGGGAATCTCTTCCTGCTTGACCCAGTCGCGTACTTCCGCCGGGACGTGGGCTTCCGGCGGGACAACGAAGAACACCCGCTCTTCCACCTGGTCGCGCGGAGTCTGCGGCGAGACAAGCAGTCCGGTCTCGCGGTGAATAGAGAACGGTACGAAGAACGTGTCTAGTTCCGTGGGTTCTGTGCCGGCAATGAAGAATTCGTAGTAGGTTCCGCCGCAGAAAGGAATTGCTTGGTAGCCGGAGACTAAGGAGCAAAGCGTGGCCAGCGCCTCCTGTTCGCGCGTTTCATCGCAGTACGGCGTCGCTACCATGCCGGTGGCGCGGCAGACCTCTACCTGGACCAAACCGGACGGCCGCGCGAACTCCTCGACCGGTAACGCCGCCAGCGCCTCCTCCATGAATTTATTCCAAATAGGAGCAGCGCCAGATAGGCCGGAAGTCTCTATCATGGGTCTGCCGTCGGAGTTTCCCACCCACACGCCGGTGACGAGGTTTGGCGTGTAGCCAAGCGTCCAGTTATCCTTGGAGTCGTCGGTGGTGCCGGTCTTCGCGGCGGCCGTTCGTGTCAGCTTGAGGTGGCTATCCTGCCCAAACATAGGGATGCGGGCTTCGTTATCCGAGAGGATGCTGGTGATGAGAAACGAGACTTGCGGGCTGAGCACCTGGGTGCCCGGCGGCGGTTCGTATTCGTAAATCACGTTTCCGTCGGAATCGGTAACGCGGAGGATGGCTTCCGGTGGACGGTAGAGACCGTTTGTGGCAAAGACGCTGTACGCGCTTGCCAGTTCGAGAAGTTGCACTTCAGCACCGCCAAGCACGATCGCCGGGCCGTAGTAAGTTTCATCGGCGAAGGACGTTATGCCCAGACGCCGGGCCATGGCAATGCCGCCGCTCACGCCCACGAACTCGTACACCGTCCGCACCGCCGGAATGTTGTACGAGTTCGCCAGCGCCGCGCGCACCGGCGCCGGGCCGTGGAATTTATCGTCGTAGTTCTTGGGCGCATAGAGCGGAGACCCCGCAATCTCGATGAAGAGCGGCACGTCCCAGAGCAGCGTCGCGGGCGTCCAGCCTTTCTCGAACGCTGCCGCGTAGAAAAGCGGCTTGATGGCGGAACCGGGCTGCCGCAGAGACGTGGTGACGTTCACTTCCCCATCGATGGACTGATCGAAGTAGTCAACGCTGCCGAGCATCGCCAGGATTTCGCCGGTCTTTGGGTTGAGGGAAACAAGGGCGGCATTGCTGGCATCGTGGGCCGCCAGATTTGTAATCTGTTCCCGCGCAACGCGCAACGCCACCCGCTGGTATTCAAGATCGAGGGTGGTAATGACGTTCAGGCCGCCGGTGTAGAGTGTTTCGGCGCCGTAGCGCTCCTCCAGCAGCTTGTACACGTAGAAGACGAAGTGGGGCGCGAGCAACGGCTGCCTGCGCTGGCTAAGGGTTGGCTCATTCGCATAGGTTTCAGCGGCTTCTTGCGCCGTAATGAAGCCGTTGTCAACCATCTCGTTCAGCACGTAGAGTTGCCGTTCGCGGGCGCCTTCCTTGTTCACAAACGGGTTCAGACGGCTCGGCGCTTGAATGATGCCGGCGAGCATAGAGGCTTCCGCCAGGGTGAGGTCTTGCGCCGGTTTATCGAAGTAGACGTTGGCTGCGGCTTCGATGCCGTACGCCAGGTTGCCAAAGGCGATTCGGTTCAGGTAGAGGGTGAGAATCTCATCCTTGCTGATCTGCTGAGAGATCTGGTAGGCCAGGATGATTTCTTTGAGTTTGCGTTCTACGTTAAATTCCGGCGTGAGAAAGACGGCGCGGGCGAGTTGCTGCGTAATCGTGCTGCCGCCGCCCGCGTAACGGCCCGTCACCACGCCGAGCACGGCGCGGGTGATACCGCGCAGGTCGAAGCCCGGATTAGTGTAGAAGTTGCGGTCCTCGGCGGCAATGATGGCCTGCTTCATGACCAGCGGGATTTCTGCGAAGGAAAGGTTGGTGCGCTGCCCCTCATTCGGGTTGTTGATGGTGTAGAGCAGGTTGCCGTTCCGATCGAAGATATTGCTGCTCTCAGGTACAGGCCACCAATCAGGATCTTTCGGGTCGGGCAAGTCCTGCGTCAAGTACACGTAGACGCCCCCAACTGCAACGCCGACGGTGGCGGTGGCAAAGAACGTCAGGCCGAAGAAGACCCCCGCCAGTATCAGCACGAAGCTGAAGGCGGAGAATGACTGCCTGCGGCTCTGCCGGCGGCGTCGCCGTGATACTGTCGAACTTGCCAAGGGAACCTATCCTTGTTTGCTTTCGCTCTGCCAGTTCTTTAACTGTACCACCAGTTATTGCACCTGTGGGACGACCCCAAGACGCACAAAAACGCGGAGCCTGAAGCATCCGCGTATCTAACGAACAGCATGAATTGTCAGAGCCAAAGCCTATGAGGGGAAACGAATGCCCGCCGCGCTCATTCCGACCCAACGTCCTAGGCGGCGGGACAACTGAGAGCGGTGCCTACTAGCGCAGCCAATTGTTGGGGTTCTTAGGAACGTTATCCAAGCGAATCTCGAAGTGGAGATGCGGTCCGCTCGTAAATCCTGTCATGCCGACATAGCCGATGGGGTGACCTCTGAGCACGGTATCGCCTTCCTTTACCGGCAGTGCCCGCGAGTCGTCCAGATGCGCGTAGAGCGAGGCTTCACTCCAACTGTGCTGGATTATTACCATCATGCCGTAGGAACTCCACGGGTTGCCCGGGATCGCATAGCCAACTTTGATGACCCGACCCGCTTGACTGGCCAGAACGGGCGAAAGGCGACTGACCGCATAGTCAATGCCCGTGTGGAAAGTCTGCAACCACGTGCGTACACCCCACCCGGCGCTGATATACCCACCTGCCGGACGGCGCCACCCGCCTTCCGCCACTTCGGGTAGCTCAAAAAGCCCTGCACGCATTCGTTCCTTAGCCGCTTCGATATCTGCCAGTATCGCGAGATTCTCTGCCTCTCTACGTCGTATCTCTTCTTGTAGCGACGCGTTTTGCCAGGAGGCGTTAGCGGCTTGCCGCTCTGCATTGGCGAGCTGGGTTTCCCTCTCGGCCTTTAGGCGCTCTAGTTCCGTTTGCTGGCTTTCACGCTGCCGTTTTAGCAGGTCTACTTCCCCGTGCTTCTGCACTAGTATGGCGCGCTTGGCGTCCAACTCTGCTTTGCGCTCCTGCGTGGCGCGGACATGGCGGACGTCATCATGCAGAATGCGTTGGAAGATGGTGATGCGATTAAGCGCGTCGGAGAAGCTGGAGGCTGTAAGGATGACCTCCAGGGGAGAGACACGGCTGAGCTTATAGAGCGCGCGCAGCCGGCCGCTGGCAATCTCTTGCTCGTCGGCGAGGATGGCCTCTTCACGGGCGGTCTCTTGCGTCAGGCGGTGGATTTCGATCTGGAGTTGGTCGATCTGGGATTGTGTAGCATTGACCTCATCGATCTTAGCGTACAGACTTCTCTCAACTTCCTGAAGGTTGGCCGCGGCGGCGGCTTGCACCCGCTGCGTCGTTTCAACTTCCTGCCGAGCTTGTTCCTGTCTGCTCTTTAGCTGCTGTAGGTTCTGTTCGTTCTGTTCTAGTTCTTCTTCTAAATGATCAAGGAAGTCACTGCCAAGGGAATTGCCTAAACCTTCTGCGGCGAAGATCGCTTTCGGCGCCGCTGCCAGCAGGGCTACCACTGATGCAAGCACACTACGTCGTCGCATTAAATCAGTTCTCCATGAACTTGCCGATTTGCACGTCCCGTACAATGCGGCCGTTATCCAACGCTACCACACGGCGGGAGAATCCATCAACCACGTCTTTGTCGTGCGTTGCCACGATGGTGGTGATGCCAAGACGGTTGACTTCCATGAGGAGGCAGGTGATTTCCCAGGCGGCTTCAGGCGAGAGGCTGGCCGTCGGTTCGTCGGCGATGAAGATCTCCGGGCGATGCACGATGGCGCGCGCAATCGCCGCCTTGCGCTGCTCGCCGCCGGAGATTTGACCGGGCAGGAACGACGCCCGGTGCTGCAGCCCCACAAGCGCAAGCGCATCTGCCGCGCTGGTGTGCGCCCGCTTTCCGGTGCACCCCTGGACCTGCATTGCCAACGCCACGTTCTCGGCCACGGTCTTGCCAGGAAAGAGCTTGAGGTCTTGGAAGACGATGCCGAAGCGCCGCCGTAGGAGGGGCACCTCGGATTCTTTCAACAAGGCAAGGTCTTGGCCGCCCACGAGCACCACGCCGGCAGAGGCGCGATCGGCGCGTACCAGCAGGCTGAGCAACGTGGTCTTGCCGGCGCCGTTATGCCCAACGAGGAAGACGAAATCACCTTTGGGGATACTCAGGGTAATATCGTCGAGGGCCGTGACGCGAAAGTCGTAGACTTTGGAGACGTTGCGCAGAACAATCATGAGAAGCCGAATGGGACGATGAGAAAGACGTGGCTGAAACGTAGTGAAAGAACGTAACGGTTGCGATACTAGATAGTTAGGAACCGGCGAACGGAGAGGTAACTCCCCAAGCCGCCAATGGCGATGCCAAAGAGAGTCAAGATTAAGATTAGACGAAGTAGGTAGGTTGTGTCAAGTGAGACGGGCAGGAAGCTAATCAACTGCTGGAGCACTTCATGCACCCAGATGTAGGCGATGCCGACCAGAATGGACGAAACCAGAGCGCCAATCAGCCCAAAGAAGACCCCTTCCAGCAGGAACGGCCAGCGAATGAAGTGATCGGATGCGCCCATCAGCCGCAGCACTTCGATCTCCCCGCGGCGCGCATAGACGGTAAGCCGGATGGCGCTTCCAATGACGAATAGGGCAACCAAGGCCAGGCCGGCTCCGAGCCCATAACCGAGAAAAGTCGCCACCTGGCTGATCCGAATAAGATTCTTGACCACATCTTGAGGCAGGTCTATGTCTTCAACGATCGGGTTTCCCAAGAGGGTGTTTGCTTGTGATTGGAGGAATGCGGGATCATCCGAGCGCACCTCCAGGCTGGCGGGGAGGGGATTATCGAGCAGGGGCTGCAAGAGGTCCGGATCGTCCTGAAAGGTTGCGCGCAGGCGCTCCAATGCTTGTTCTTTGGTCACGTATTCCACCGAAATGGTGCGGGGATCGTCGAGCAATTCCTGCCGCAGCGCCAAGACATCTGAGGGCGGCGACTCGTCTTCGAGGTAGATGATGAGGTTCACCTGCTCTTCCAGGTTGGCAATCATGACCGAGAGCGCGTTCTCCACGACGAGGAACATGCCGAGCGTGGTCATCATGAGCGAGACGATAAGCACCGTAATCACCGTCATCGTGCGGTGCCGCCAGGCGTTCACGACCGCGCTGCCGGACATCGTTGCGATGTAGCTAAGTGCGGCCATATTGATACGTGCCTCCCACTTCGTCTCGCACGATCTCACCCTGCACAAGCTCGACTACCCGGCGGCGCGCCCGATTGACCATTTCTTTGTCGTGGGTGGCCATGATGACCGTGGTCCCGAGTCCGTTGATTTGCATCAGCAAATCCACGATTTCGGCGGACGTGTCGGGGTCCAGGTTGCCGGTTGGCTCGTCGGCAATGAGCACGTCGGGGTTGCGGATGATTGCGCGCGCGATGGCAACCCGCTGCTGCTCCCCGCCGGACAAGGTCAAGGGGAAGGTGTCGGCATACTGTGTAAGGCCCACCAATGCCAACGTTTCCGGCACGAGCTCGTCGATCTCGCGCTGTGGCCGATGGGCCACGCGCAGCGCCATGGCGACGTTTTCGGCAACCGTCTTGTTTGGCAATAGCCGAAAGTCCTGAAAGACCATGCTCACTTTGCGCCGGTAGAGCGGCAGGCGACGTTTGGGCAACTGCAGCACGTTGTGCCCGGCGACGATTACCGCTCCCGAGGTGGGAAGCTCTTCACGGATGAGCAGCCGGACAAGGGTGGACTTGCCGGCGCCGCTTACGCCAACGAGAAATACGAACTCTTGCCGCGCGATTTCCAGGTTAATATTTCTGAGCGCGTGAATGCCGTTTGCATAGACCTTGGAGACATTCTGCAAGAGAATCATGGTGGGGTCTTGCCGCTATTGTGTAAGGAGAGCCACTAGCCCTACGTGGTGTAGTGGACGGGACCAGGGCACACCGTGGGTACTTACCATTATACGCAATATGCGGAGAGAAGCGCACATCAGCGCGCGACACGTCGGCTTTCGTCACGATTTCTGAAAGATGGCTGCTCGTCTCAGCGCGGTTGCTCCCTCGGCGCGGCATCGCTGTGCTGTTTGCGCTGAGGTGGTTCCACCCAGTCCTTGGCGAAAACGCCGTGCGGAGAGTCCACTCGCGCTGTGTCGAATCCTCTCATCCGGGCCGGTGGGCGGATGCATGCCGAGCGAACTCTACGCGCCGAACGCCAAGCGTTCTAAGAGCCTGTTTACAATCTTCTTGTCTGGGCGCGTAACGTTCGCCCTGAGCCTGTCGAAGGGTGAATGTGACCGAAAAAAGTTGGCGAATCGCCGTTCGTACTTCGACAAGCTCAGCACGAACGGCTTCCATCGGCTATGCAAACTTCATCTGGAAAGAACGTAAACAGGCTCTAGGCGGTAGGCGTAGCACGGACGGTCATGCGCGCGCGGTACTTGCCGCCCCGGCGCATGAGCCACACGTACAGGATGGTCAGCGCAAAGGGCACGAGCGGCGCCAGCATGAGCGCATTGAACGCGGCGGGTAAACCGAAGTTATCCGCGAAGATGCCGACGAACGGTGTGCCCATGCCGCTGATCCCCCAGGCAAAACCGACCATCATGCCCGAGGCCATGGCGCGTTGTTTCGGCAAGAGTTCGTGGCTCATGACAACGGTAACGGCGAACGTCGAAACGGTGAACCCACCGATGAAGACCAGCATGAGGGGCAGCCAGAACCCACTGGTGTGCAAGAATACGTAGACGAACAGCGGCACCGGCGCCAGCGACCAGAGGAGCAGTCCCTCTTTGCTCGTGCGGTCGGCCACGTAGCCGCCGATCAGCGTGCCAATCGCGCCGCTGAAGAGCAGGAAAGGCAACAGTCCCGCGGCCGCCTCGGGAACCGTCATCCCCAGTTCCGCTACGGCATAGAGCGGAATGAAAGTGCCGAGGCTCACCCAGAAGAAGGAGCGGAGTATGACAATGACGAGCAGGAGGAGGAAGGGGATGAGAATCGGCCTAATGTCAAGAAAGGCTGCCTTGAGGTCCGGCGGCGCTACCTCAGTGCCGGTCTCGATGCGCGGCAGCAGCCGCCAGAGCACCAGCGCCATGAGAATGCCCGGCACCACCATGAGGATGAGTCCGCGCTGCGCCTGCCAAGCATAGAGCACGGCGACCACCACCGGTCCCGCGGCCACGCCAATGTTGCCGCCGACGGAGAAGATCGAGGTGCCCGTGCTCTGCTGGTCGCCGCTGTAGTAGCCGGCCGCCTTGTAGCCTTCAGGATGGTAGGCGGCAATGCCCAAACCGCCGATGGCGATCAGGACGAGCGCAACCCAGTAGACCGGTACCTGGGTGGCAACAATGATGCCGACGGCGGCGACAAGCGGCGCGAGGGGAAGTACCCACTTGCCACTGATGCGGTCGCTCACATAGCCCAACACCGGCTGGATGGCGCTGGCGGAGAAGCTGTGCGCCGCCGCTACGAGCGCCACAGCTCCATAGGAAAGACCAAACATGCTGACAAAGATAGGCAGCATCGCGGGCAGCATACCGCCATAGATGTCGGCGATGACGTGCCCCACGCTCAGCGTCAGGAGCATGGGCGTATTCATTGGCCGTCTGGGTTTCACCGTGGCACACGCACCTTTAGGCTAGATGTGTCGATTCTGGGCCCCTCTCGCTTCCGTCATCGGAATGCAACAGACGTACGCGAATGGGATTCAGGGAGTTCAAGATGGGAGCGTCTCAAATGGTCGAATTGTGGGCGAATGTTGGTTGATCCGTTCGTGGTGAGCCTGTCGAACCATGAACGCATGACGGTCACGCCACTGTTTCAACACAAATACAGGTATCAAACGAAAAGCCACACCAGCAAGACGGTGTGGCTTGGCGCCTACGTGGCCGGTTCCGAGGGCAGTCTCTACTCGCGGTAGTCCGTTTCCGTCAGTTCGTCCACGCGGACGATCTTGTCAATCTTGGCGTTCACCGCGTCGCGCGCCTCGATCACAGCCTCTTCGCTCTCGGCCTCGTACAGGCAGTAGCACTTGCTCATGTCGTCGGAAAGGTACGTGCTGATCCAATCGCAATTAGGCAACTGCGCGTAGATATCCAGCGACTTCTTCTTATTGTTGTCATACTTGTCGCGGGTGAGTTCCGGCGGCAGGTTCCACTCGACGAGAAACTTCGGCATGCTCTGTTCTCCGTGTTAATTGTTGATATTCCAACTAGCTTTTATTTAGCAGGAGATTGTCATGTCTGTCAAACGAAACCTATCCCACAATTAGTAGGTATTGGCTTGACGTGAGTGGTCCTCTCGGGGTGAGGTTGACGTATTGGTAGCTTATGCGGGGATAATCTCAAAGACGCGGGCGATCAGAATTAGCTGAGATGCAATGACAACACCAAGCGCCCAGCGGTGCATCCTCAACTCACTCTTGATCTCGGCAATATCGGCTTTGGTTGCCATGTGCTCATAGCCACCCTCGATACGCGCTAGACGCTCTTCCGTGCTTGCCATTTCCGCCTGCTCCTCTTCAACACTCTATGCTACTTAGTATACACCCTGTGCACGTACAATTGTTTCAGGAAACTGAGGATTGAGACTTTGGGAAGCATTAGAGCGCACGCGGCGAAGTCTTGGGAAGCGCGACGCAGCAGCGCTGGCTGGGGTGGGAATCTTTTTACTCAATCTATCCGAGGGGAAAGATTGAGACCTGAAGAAACAAAGGGGCGCCACTCTACTTAGGCAGCGTCCGCCAGCAATTGCTGCATCTGCATGGGGTCGAGCTTGATGGAAGGCCCCATGGTCGCGCAGAGGTGGATGGAGCGGACGTACGTCCCTTTCGTGTTCTCTGGCCTGGCCTGCATCACGGCGGAATAAAGCGCGGTGAGGTTCGTGAGCAGGTTCTCCACGGTGAAGGAAGCCTTGCCGACGGGGACGTGCAGATTGGCGGTGCGGTCGACGCGAAATTCCACGCGCCCGGCTTTCGCTTCGCCCACGGCGCGGCCGACGTCGAACGTTACGGTACCGGCGCGGTTGTTGGGCATGAGGCCGCGGGGCCCGAGGACTCGCCCCAGTCGTCCCACGGTGCTCATCATGTCCGGCGCGGCGATGGCCACGTCGAAGTCTAGCCAGCCGCCCTCGATCTTCTTGGCAAGTTCGGCGCCGCCGACGAAATCAGCGCCGGCTTCTTCCGCTTCGCGCACCTTTTCACCTTGCGCAAAGACGAGCACGCGCTGCGACTTGCCAAGACCGGCCGGCAGCACGACTGAGCCGCGCACCGCTTGGTCCGCCTGGCGGGGGTCGACGCCGAGGAGCACGTGCAACTCGATGGTGGCGTCGAAGTTGGTGGTAGCGGTCTCTTTGACGATTTCGCACGCCGCCTGAGCGTCGTAGAGGCGGCCCTCTTCGATGCGTTCCAGCGCCTGGCGATACTTCTTACTGCGCTTTGCCATGTTAGCTGACCACCTCCAAGCCCATGCTGCGAGCCGTGCCCGCCACGATCTTCATTGCCGCCTCCACGTCGTTGGCGTTGAGGTCCGGCATCTTCATTTCCGCGATTTCGCGCACTTGATCCTGGGTCACCCGCCCCACCTTCTCGACGTTGGGGACCCCGGAACCCTTTTCCACCTTGGCCGCGCGGCGCAGTAAATCGGCGGCCGGCGGCGTCTTGGTAATGAACGAGAACGACCGATCTTCGAAGATCGTCATCTCCACCGGCACGATGTACCCGGCCTGGCTGCTCGAACGCTCGTTGAATTCCTTGACGAAGGCCATGATGTTTACGCCGTGCTGACCCAATGCGGGACCAACCGGCGGCGCCGGTGTCGCCTTCCCACCCGGAACTTGAAGCTTGATTACTGCCCGTACTTTCTTTGCCACGCTTGTCTCTCATCCTTGCGCGAAACGCGCTAAATCGCTGCTGTTACTGCTAAATTCGCTCCACCTGGAGAAAGTCCAACTCCACCGGCGTCTCGCGTCCGAAGAACGAGACCATCACCCGCACGCGGCCGCGCTCTTGGTTGGCATCGTCCACGGTACCGTAAAACTCGGCAAACGGCCCGTCGATGATCTTCACGCGGTCGCCCTTGCGCAGCACCATGCGCGCCTGCGGCGTCTCTTCCTTGCCGCGCTTGAGGACCTTATCTACTTCCTCGTCCGCCAGCGGCACCGGCTGATGGTCGTCCCGGCCGGAGCTCACGAAGCCGGTCACGCCCGGCGTATTGCGCACGATGAACCACGACTGATCGGTCTGCTGCATGCGCACCAGCACGTAGCCGGGGAAGAGCTTGCGCTCCACGTCGCGGCGCTGGCCCTGCTTGATCTCCACCTCTTTTTGGGTGGGCACCACGACGTCGAAAATCATGTCTTTCGCGTCCATCGATTCGATGCGCTTGAGCAGATTCTCACGCACTTTGTTCTCGTACCCGGAGTAGGTGTGCACCACGTACCAGCGGGGCGGTTCGTCTGCCTGCGGTTGGGTGTCTTCTATCTCCAATGCCATGGCGCTGAATTCCTTTGGAGCCCCTATTGGACCAGTAGTTCAAAGATTCTTGCAAAGATGTAGTCTACTCCGCTGAGAAACATGCCCACAACCAGGCTAACCGCGATGACGACGAGCGTCAGATTAAGCGCTGTCTCCCGGGTGGGCCAGTGCGCCTTTCTCAACTCGCCATACGCTTCCTGCAAGAACGTCGCCGGCCGTTGCAGAAAACGGGGTAGGCGGCTCGGCGGCGCTTCCCTACGGCTGCGGGAGTGCTGCCGCGCGGCGCGTGCCCGATCGGTTGTGGTCCAAGGCAACCTCATCGCGTCTCTCGATGGGTGAGATGCTTCTGGCAATTGCGGCAGTACTTGCGCAACTCCAGCCGGTCTGTGGTAGTCCGGCGGTTCTTGCTTGTAGCATAGTTGCGCCGCCGGCACTCCGCACATGCCAGGGTTATCACACTACGATCTTCGCGTCCTTTGCGTGCCATTTGCATGCCCTATTCTTACGACCGTGTTACGGTAGACTACTCCAGTATCTTGGTCACGACGCCGGCGCCGACGGTACGGCCGCCCTCGCGGATGGCGAAGCGGACGCCCTCTTCCAACGCCACCGGGTTGATCAGGTGGATCGTCATGGTGATGTTATCACCCGGCATCACCATCTCTACTCCCTCCGGCAACGCGATCGCGCCCGTTACGTCCGTCGTCCGTACGTAGAACTGCGGCCGGTACCCGGGGAAGAACGGCGTGTGCCGCCCACCCTCGTCCCGGCTCAGCACGTACACCTCCGCCTCGAACTT
>JAAXIC010000015.1 GCA_012270555.1 Chloroflexota bacterium | reverse complement strand
CCCTCTCCCTGTATAGACCGGGTTGATGGGTAACACTTGTTCGGGCTGATGGGTTACACCTAGAGGCATGGAGAATCTTGCAGTAGGAGGATGACCATGCCGTGGAAGGTGGAGACGCTTATGTCTGCCCGGGAAGAGTTTATTGCGCTGGCCTTGAGTGGCGTAATGAGTATGCGTGAATTGTGTGATCGGTTCGGCATCAGCCGCAAGACCGGCTACAAGTGGTTGCGGCGGTACGCGGCGGGTGGCGAGGACAGCCTGCGAGACCGTTCGCACCGCACGCACACCTGTCCGCACCGGACCAGTCGAGAGCTGGAGGAGCGCATCATCGCGCTGCGGCTGGCGCATCCGGGCAAGGGCGCGCACGTGCTGCACCGGATGCTGGAGAACCAGGGGGTCAGCGACGTGCCGGCTAAGAGCACGATCCAAGCCATACTCAAACGCCATGGGCTCATCCCTGAAGCGGAGAGCGCCAAGCACACGCCTCACGTGCGCTTTGAATATCCGGTGCCCAACGCGCTGTGGCAGTTGGACTTCAAAGGGCATTTCGCCATGCAGCACGACCGCTGCCATCCGCTCACCCTCCTGGATGATCATTCCCGCTTCAACCTGGCCTTGCAGGCCTGTGCCAACGAGCGGGGCGAGACGGTCCAAGACCGCCTTACCACGGTCTTTCGCCGCTACGGCCTGCCCCAGGCCCTGCTCATGGACAACGGCTCCCCTTGGGGCAACGACAGCGGCCAGCCCTACACGCCCCTCACCGTCTGGCTCATGCACCTGGGCATCAACGTCCTCCACAGCCGCCCCTACCATCCCCAGACCCTCGGCAAGCTCGAACGCTTCCACCGCTCGCTGAAGAGCGAACTGCTGCAACACCGCACCTTCACCGACTTGGAGCACTGCCAGCGTGCCTTCGACGCCTGGCGCGACTTTTACAACCTCGAACGCCCGCACCATGCCCTGGACCTTGACACTCCCGTCAGCAGATACACGCCCAGTGCCCGCTCCTTCCCCGCAACCTTGCCTGCCCTCCACTACGCCCCTGACGACCAAGTGCGCAGCGTCGATGTCTCCGGCCGCATCTCCTTTGCGGGCAGACGCCTCCGTGTGGGCAGGGCGTTCACCCACAAACAGGTCGCGCTGCGACCTACCCAGACCGATGGCGTCTGGGACGTCTACTTCTCAATACAACGCGTAAAATCCCTAGACCTCAGAGATCAAAATGTGTAACCTATCAACCCGAATATCTGTTACCTATCAGCCCAGTCTGTACAGGGGAGGGTTGGGGTGAGGGGAAACTCTCCCCGCTTTGGTAGAAAGCTGAGTCTCAGTTAGATTCTGGTCTAGGATATTCCAATAGAACGCCAAACCGGTCTCCCCGCTGTTGCTATCGCCACGCACGCCCCCATTGTCACCTCTCCAAGCGTGGGTGTCCAGGTACGACGGGACGAGAGACTTCGTAAGCTGGCAAACGAGTCTAGTCGCAGCATAACACCGTGACAATAGAACCTGTTACAACACCCTAGAACTCATCTCGTAAACGCATTGCTCTGTGCGACCTGCCCTTCGACAGGCTCAGGGCGAACGGAAATGCGAACGATCCGTTCGTGCTGAGTGGGCTTCGCAAAGCCCTTGCCTGCCCTGAGCTTGCCGAAGGGTCGAAGCACGAGTTGGCACGTCGATCCGAAATATGAGATTGCTTCTACAAAACCGCCAGTCCGCAGTATACTCATGATGAACACTAAGCTTTGCACAAAGCAATCACGTGCCGGACCTTCCTACCAGTGCCATTCCCAAGGACGTGCCTTTGAACGCTTTGACAAATTCAACTGAGGACGACTCAAAGAGCGTCGTGCAAGGCGATTCCGCCAACACGCACGCTGACATGCTGGAAGTGTCGCTGCGGATTGCGGCCCCGACGGAGCAGGTCTTTGCGTTGCTCACCGATCCCGATGCGATCAGCCTTTGGTTTGCCCAGGTATCGGGATTAGAACCACGCCCCGGCGGCGCGGTGGAATTCGTATTCTTCAATGAAAACGGCTCGGTCAGCATGTTCTCCGGGGAGGTCACGGCTTTTGAAGCCAATGCCCGCTTCGGCTTCACGTGGCACAACCGGCAGTGGACGTTTCCGCCGTTGCACGTGCTCATTACCCTGGAAATCGCTGGCGCTGAAACGCTGCTGCGCTTGCGACAGACCGGTTTTGCTAAGGCGCCGCCCCTCGAACGCGACATACACGACGAAGGCTGGGCGCGGTACTTGGAGCGGCTGGCGGCAGTCGCCGATGGTACCCGTCCCGAGGGCTGGAACGGATGACGGACAAGTGGGGCAAGCTGGTCGAGGAGCGGCTGCAGGAGGCCTTCGCTGAGGGCAAATTCGCGAACCTGCCCGGCAAGGGCAAGCCTCTGGACTTGGAGGAAGACCCACTGGCGGATCCCGCGCTGTGGATGGCGCGCCACATTCTGCGTAACAGCGGCATGAGCTTACCCTGGGTTGAGGAGCGCCGGCGGATTGAAGCACTGCTCGCTGAGGCTACCGCAGAGTTAGCGCGGTCGTGGGCGGCGTATTGCGATAGTCGCGGCGGAGAACAGCCGAGCCCGCTGGCAGAATTGCGCTGGCAGAAGGCCGTGGGAGCCTTCCGCGAACAAGTCTCCGCGCTCAACCGGCGCATTCGCGCCTACAATCTCACGGTGCCCCACGTGCGCTTTCAGCGCTGTCTTATTGTGGTAGAGCGTGAAGTCGAGCGAATCTGCAAATAGAGCGAGCCTAGCGCGGAATTAGTTCTATGATGATTAACTAATGCGTGATACAGTATAGATTAAGTCAAAAACCATCAGGATAGGATTGAACTCAGGGCATATCGTGGCTAGACAGGTCAATAACAGAGACCGCAAGGTAGAAGAACATCTGCGCATCAGCCGCCAATTCCTACGCCAAGCTGAAAGGGAGTTTGCGCAAGGAGATAGGTTACAGGCCTCAGAGAAGGCCTGGGGCGCGGCTGCGCACGTGGTGAAAGCCGTGGCTCAGCAACGCGGGTGGCAGCACGACGGGCACCGCTACCTCTTCGAGGCAATCGATAGAATCTATCGCGAGACGGGCGATTCGCAGATCCGTGACCTATTCAGAATAGCCAACTCGTTGCACATGAACTTCTATGAGAACTGGCAATCGGATGACTTAGTGCAAGACGGAATTGGGCGCGTTGAGGTCTTGCTGGCGAAGCTGGAGCCGCTGGTAGACTGATTCAAAGCCGCGTCGCGTCCAAACGTTCACGGCTTGTCAGCCGCCAACGCGCCTTGCCTGAGTCTGTGCCCTAGACCAGCACCCCCGGCAGAGCGTTCGCCACGACGCGGGTCGCGCGTTCCGTGGCGTCGGCCACGTCGAGATCACCATTGTAGAGCGGTTCAATCATCGTCTTCAGCAGGAGTGTGCCGATTTCCGTCCACGGCAGCGTCGTTGTGCCGCGTCCGTTGCGCAGCGCCTCCATGACAACCGGCACACGCTCTTCGACCATGGCCAGTTCCGGCCGCTCGCCGGAGGGGTTCTCAACGTGCTTCAGAGCGGGAATCCAGGCCGGCACCATCGAACGCAGCGCCACATAGGGCGCGAGCGCCTTGATAGCCTCGTAGGCCAACTCGGTTTGCACCGACTTGCCGTGAATGCCCATCACGTCCATGACGTAGAGCGAGCTGTTGGCGTTTCCGGCAAAGGACGGCGAGTTCTGTATCTTCCAGCCGCCGCCGATGTTTTCGCCGGAGTAGACCATGTGGTGGTGCAGTGCGGCGCGCTTGCGCGGCGCCAAGCGGGTCATGTCGAAGAACGACATGTCGGCGCCCGTCGGCATGATGCGGTGCGTGTAGGCCAGATCGCGCCACCACTGCAGCGCCGCGCGGGTCTGCTCGGACGTGAGGCTCAGTCGGCCCTCCTCTAGGTTCAGCACGCCGCCGCCGGACTGCGCCATGAGGTGCGCCCAGAGCGCCGTGTACAAACCTTCTCCTATCGCCCACCAGTCATCTTTGTTGCGCGCGCGCGCCGCGGTCATGAACTCTTTACCGAGCGAGGCAAGATCGTTCCAGGTCCACGTAGCGGGCGGCGGCGCCAGGTCGGTATCGTCAAACCGGTCCGGGTGCCACGCCATCACACCGGCGCCAAGCACCACCGGCACTGCCTGGATGCGCCCGCCAAACGTCGTTGCCTCCACCGCCGGAGTCACGAACTCGTTGAGAAAGCTCCGGTCGCGTTGCACAAAGTCGTTGAGCGGTCCGAAGAACGGGCTGGCTATGCCGGGAAGAGTGTGAATCCCACCGGTGAGCATGGCAACGTCCGCCGGTCGACCGGCGGCGGCCTCGGCATCGATTCCGCGCCTGAAGTACGACCACGTCGGCGGGCTGCCGCTAGCGGTCACGCCGTCGTCGTCCCGTGCCTTGATGATCTGCAGGGAGATACGGAAGCGTTCATTCGGCCCCGCTGGGTCGATGTCGCCGCCGTTCCACGCCTGGATGGCACGAATGAGATTGGTGGCGGAGATCAGGGTAATATTGGGCGCCACCACGTGCACCGTCGGCACGTTTGAGTTTGCGTCAGGTCGAATGGAGTCGGGCAAGCTGCTCCCACACGCTGCCAGCAGCGGCACCGTCGGTAGGGCCCCTAGGGTCTTGAGAATTGTCCGACGCGTAACACGCATTCTTCGTTGCTCAATCCTGGATTCAAGCACTCATTTTCCGGAACCGTCGCTGGCCGCTCATTGGTGTGCTGTCCAAAATACCCATTCGAATTAGGCGCTACAAAGTCCATCCCTAAGCGTAAAACTGGGCTACATTTGGACCACCAAGCCGTCGTACGCAGGCTCAATCCCATGCGGCGCGAAGTATTCCACACATTCCAAATAGGGCGGCGTGCGGTTGTGGGAGAAGTGTGTGGCGAGTTGCCGCGCGCCGGGCTTTAGTAGACCCTCGTCCTTTAGCCTTTGGTGGTGCTCGGCGCACTGTTCCATGGAGAGATGGTGCGTGCCCGGCGGGCCGATTCCCATTGTCGATTCGATGATGGCGCAGTCGAATTGGAAGTCCTGGAGTCGCTGCCATGTTTCGTCGGGGAAGGGGCCGGTGTCGGACGCGTAGAGCAGCGTGCGGCCATCCTCTTCAATTGCAAAGAACACGGCTATCAACTCTTCCGCGTGCGCCGCCGGGAAGGCTGTGACCCGGTACCGTCCGGTCTGCCAGGAATCGCCGGGCTGAATAGTGTTCAGGCGCAGGCGAAACTCCTCTTCGGAGAGGTCGCGCGCTTGGGCCTCCGCTTGTGTCGCTCCGATAGTGGGCGGTGTACCAAAGACCTCCATCTGCGCAGGCGTCGTGGCGCAAAAGTTGCTCCGACGCATGTAGAGATTGGGCAAGTGGAAGTGGTCGCCGTGGGCGTGGGTGATCAACAGCGTGGCAACGCGGGCGAAGTTCGCGCCGGCATCGTGCATGCTCGCCACCAGATCGGGGCCGATATCGATGAGCAGGTCGTCGTTCACCATCAGCGCCGAGCGGCGGCGGATATTGCGTCCGCCCCGCGCGCGGGCCGCCGAACAGTGCGCGCATTCGCAGAAGATTGCCGGATAGCCTTCAGCGGCTGCTGTGCCAAGAAAGAGCGCTCGCATCAGTTCACCTCACCGGTTCATTTCGCGGAGAATATGGGCCAACTCAGGGATGAGGATCTCGCTCAGCGCCAGCCGTACCGCGCCCGACGAGCCCGGGCAGCAGACAACGAATTTGTTGCCAATGCGACCTGAAGTGGCGCGGCTGAGAATAGTGGCAGCGCCGATTTCCTCGTAGCTCAGAATGCGGAAAAGTTCGCCGAAGCCCGTCAGCTCTTTCTCCAGCAGCGACTGCACGGTCTCCACCGTGATGTCACGCGTGCCGGGACCCGTGCCGCCGGTGAGCATCACAAACCGCGCCCGGCTTGCCAACATGTGCGTGAGCGCTTGCGTGATCTGTTGGGCGTCGTTCTTGACCAAGCGGTAGCCGACGATCTCGTGCCCCGCCTCCTGGAGCATAGACTGAATGAGCGCGCCGGACTTATCGTCGAGCTCTGTGCGCGTATCGCTGACCGTTATCACCGCGCACTCAATCGAGGGAAACTGCTGCGCCCCGGCCTGGCGGTGCTCGTCGGGAGAAGACGTCGCGGCGGCCCCCCCGTGGCCGTGATCGTCATGGGAGTGCTCTTCTGCTTGGCCCCCATGTTGATGCTCGCCAGGGCCGTGGTCGTCGGTGTGTCCGCGCTCTCCTGCTTGGGCGTGTGCCTCCTCTTGCCGGCGCGCCGCTGCTTCCGCCTCATTGTCATCTGCCTCGCACGGCGGCGGACGGTGCGGTTGGCGGGCGATTATGGAGCGCCCCTGGTGATGCTCGTGGTCGTGTTCGTGGGTCTGTTCGTTGGTCATTGCGTCTACCTCCCAATCTCTTTCTAGCCAGATTTTGCTCTCGAATGTAGCGTTGTGCCTTCCGCCAACGTCAAGAACTGGAAGTGCATCATGAACTCAGGATACGCCTTCCGGCTGACACGTTTCATTGTACCGCGTATTCTGCGGAAAGCGCGTGTACTAGTCGGTCCAATTCAGGGCTGCACTTGGCCCTCTTTGGGTGGGACAGATCAACCGTTCGTACTGAGCTTGCCTGTCCTGAGCTTGTCGAAAGATCGAAGTATGAACGGTTGAGGAGATTTGCACATTCGCCAGTCACTTCACCTGCCCCCGTTCAGCCTTCGACAGGCTCAGGCCGAACGGGAAAATTGCCTGAAAGTCAGTAGCGAGCATTGCGTGTAACGTCCTGTGTGCGGCTGGGCTTGGCTTGCAGAAACACCTAGCCAATCAGCCCCTGCAGGAAGGGGTTGTTAGCGCGTTCCGCGCCAATGGTCGTAGCGTCGCCGTGACCGGTCAGCACGTGGGTTGCATCGGGCAGTGGCAGGAGCTTTTCCGCAATCACTTTTAGCAGCAGTTCACCGTCGCTATCCGGGAAGTCACTCCTGCCCACCGACCCGGCAAAGATCGTATCACCGGCAAAAAGGTGATCCTCCACCAGGAAGCACATGCCGCCCGCGGAATGGCCGGGCGTGTGCAGCGTGCGGATGGTGAGACTGCCCAACGCCAATTCCTCGCCGCCCTGCAAGAGCACATCCGGCACAATCCCTAACTGCTCCTTAAGCATTTCCGCATCGTCCTGGTGCAGGAAGGCGGGCGCGCCGGTTTGCTCGCGGAAGAAATCAACGCAATCGACGTGATCGAAGTGGCGGTGCGTATTGAGAATGTAGCGCAGCGTGAGCTGATTGTCCTGGATGGTCTGCAGCACGTCTTCGCTCATCATCGCGGGATCGATGATGGCTGCGTCTTTGCTCTGCTCGTCCCAGAGCAGATAGACGTTATTGAGGAGTGGCCCCCGCACGAAGGTCTCCACCTTCATGCGGTAGACTCTTTCTTGCCGGAACCGGCCTTCTCGGTCGCATCGCTATCTGCTGACGCCTCGACGGTAGCCGGCTCAGCCGCAGACGCCTGCGTAACTGCGTCTTCTGTGCTCGCTTCTTCCGCGCTCTTCGCCTCTGCGCTTGACTGCTTTGCAGCAGCGGTTTCCGGCGCATCCGGCTCGTCTGCCTGAGCACTGTAGGCTTGCGCGAGGGAGGCGAATTCAGAGACTTCCGAAGCAGCCTCACCTGCGCTTACCGCCGGCTCTTGCGATTCGGGAGATTGCACCGCCTCTGCGGAAGCATTCGCACCCTCTCCATTTTCTTCAATGGCAGGTTCGTCTGCAACGGGCTCCGGCTTGGGCGGTGGCGGCGGCTTCGCGAAGACCAACTCGCACCAGGGATCGCCGGCCGTGAGGTGCGACTCCCACTTCACCTCAGCCGCGCGCTCCTTCAAGTACGCCAAGTCATAGGCGCCGCACGATTCGCAGAGGGCGACATCGTCGGTTTCGGCGAAACTAAAGGGACACTGCCGCATGCGGACGCGGTAGTCTCTGCCGGTCTCGATGATTTGCAGACTGCCGTCGGGCAGCGAATTCCGGTGCATGTCCGCCCACGTGCGCACCAGCGCCGCAATATCCTGGTCCTCTCCGGCGTTCCTTTCGGCGGCGCGGGCGCCGAGATCGCGATAGATGTCCGCCTGCTCCTCGAGCCAGTCGTCGCCGAGCCGCGTCTTGAGGCTGCGCATCAGTCCGGCAAAAAGGTCTTGCTGGAGCGGAGAACCGCCGCCAGACTGAGCTCCCTGGGGTGTCCAGGCAGCGCCGCGCTCGCTCGTTTTGGGCCGCGCGGGTGTCTCGGTAGCAGCAACCGCTGCTGGCGCATTGGCTTCCGCGCCCACCTGATCGGGGCGTGTTGCACCAGCCTCCTTCGCTGTTTCATCGAGACCGCGCTGGATGTCCGCGCCGGCGGTCTTTACCTCGCTCTCCACTTCCTTTACGTCTTTCTCCACGTCCTCCGCAGTAGAGCGGACTTCGCCTTGAATAGAGGAAATCTCGCCGCGAATGGCGTCAATGTCTTCCTGTACGTCGCCAAGTTGATCTTTGAAGACTGCCAGCGCGTCGCCATAGCTCGAACGCAGCATGCGTATGAAGCCGGTGATCTGGCGAATCACCCCGGGCAGGCGGTCCGGTCCCAGCAGGACCAGGCCCAGCACCAGGATGACCATAAGTTCCGGCAGGCCGATGTCAAACATGTTTGCTCATTTTCTGCAGGAATTGCTTGTGAATCTGCGCAGGGCGCACACTGCTTAGCGCAGTCCGCGCACCGCTTCATTGCTTTATTCTATCCCGCGCGGCGCGCAGGGGCAAAAGCTGTACGCGGCAAACGGCACACAGTATCATGGGTGCTGAGCAAGAATTCTAGGGAGCATGACTAATGGCAGTGAAGCAAAGAGTATGGCAACCGGAGCTGTCGTGGCGCGCCTTTCGCAAGGAGTTGCCCAATGATTGGTGCCTGCGCATCAACGAACGCTACACGGTGCCGTTTGCCAATGGCTACGTCCTCCAGATAACCCGCGCGGAACACAATGACGACGGCTGGGAGTGCGCGCTCGAACGCCGCGGGCGCATCGCGAAGCACCCTGATTTTCCCTATGGACCGCAGTTGATCATGGTAGAAGCCGAGGTGGACGCGCTGGTGGAGAAGGTGGCCGGCTATCCCGGCTAGTGAATGGAAGCTGCGGCGTAGCGCGGGGGCTTGTCCCCCGCCTCTTGGCATCATGCGGCTTGCAAAACCGCATCGCCGCAGCGGATTGAAGGGGGTTGCTGGCACTGTCCTTGAACGTGCGCTGCGCCCGCAGGTTTGCAACCTGCGGGCTACCGGAGAGAAGACATCTGCGGGCGAGACGCCCGCACTCCCGGCGAGATGCAAACCTGCGCTACCGGAAGACACGGATGAAGATGGATTCCCGCGTGCGCGGGAATGACGGACTATGTCATGCCCGACTTGCCACTGTCTAAGGTCTAGATGCTTCCAAGCTGATCTCAATGCCGGGTGATGCCGAAAGGAATTGTTCGTGCCGATCGTTACCGCTGACGCCTTGCGCCGCATCGGCCAGGAATTCTTCATTGCCCTGGGTTGCCGTCCCGACGACGCCCAGGTCGTGGCCGACCACTTGGTGCAATCGAGTCTCTACGGCCATGACTCCCACGGCACACTACGCATGTATGAGTACGCGCAAGCGGTGAGCGAAGGGCGCGTCCGTCCCCAGAATGCTCCCGAAATCGTGAGCGAAAGTCCGTGCACGGCGGTGATCGATGCCAACGACGGCTTTGGGCAGGTGGGCGCGACTCTGGCCGCGACGATGGCGATTGAAAAAGCACGGCAGCACGGGCTGGCGAGTGTCGCGTTGCGCAGAGCAAGCCACATCGGCCGGGCGGGAGAATACCCCGCCATGATCGCCCGGGCCGGCCTCATAGGCACAGCCTACGTCAATTACGGTCGTTTGGGCATTCAGGTTGCGCCCTTCGGCGGCATTGACGGCCGCTTGGCCACAAACCCGTTGGCTTTCGCCGCTCCCCGCCGCAACGCTCCGCCCATCATGGTGGACATGACGACGAGCACCGTCGCCGACGGCAAGATCCGTTTGGCTACCAATCTCGGCAAGCCGCTGCCGGAGGGTTGGATCCTTGATGCGGACGGCAAGCCTAGCACTGACCCGCAAGACTACTTTGCCGAACCGCGCGGGGCAATCCTGCCGCTGGGCGGTCCACTCGGCCATAAGGGCTACGCACTGTCTATGATGGTGGAACTCTGCGCCGGGGGCCTGAGCGGTCAGGGCATGGCGTCCGGTGACCCACGAGCGCCCGCTAATGCCTTCCTGCTTACCGCCTACAACATCGAGCACTTTTCGGACATGGAATTCTTCTACGAGGAGGTGGAAGCCCTGGTCGGCCACGTTAAGTCGAGCCGCACCGCGCCGGGCGTGGCGGAGATACTCTTACCCGGCGAGCCGGAGTTTCGCACCGAGCGTGAGCGCAAACGGGCGGGCATCTCCATCGACGACACCACCTGGGAGAAAGTCTGCGCCGCAGCGCGTGACATCGGCCTCGATCCAACTTCCTGGAAACTCGCCTGACGCCTAGAGGAGCCGTCTGTGCCTACCGTTACCGCTGATGCCTTGCGCAAGATTGGTTACGAATTTTTCGAGACCCTGGGGTGTAGTCCCGCAGACGCCCGCACAGTCACCGATCATCTGGTGCAGTCCAACCTCTTCGGCCATGACTCCCACGGTGTCACGCACGTGGAACGGTATGGTCGCGCCGTGTGGGATGAACGGCGCGTTGATCCGCAAGCCGTGCCCGAAATCGTGCGTGAGCACCCCTGCACGGCGGTAGTGGACGCGCACCATGGCTTCGGCCAAGTGGGCGCGACCTTCGCAACCGAGCTCTTGATCAAGAAGGCGCGGCAAAACGGCGTCGCCAGTGTCGCATTGCGCAACACGAGCCACATAGGCAGGGCAAGCGCGTACCCCCTGATGGTGGCCCAGGCCGGCATGATCGGCCTGATCTTTGTCAACGCGGGTCGGATGGGCTTTCAGGTAGCGCCGTTCGGCGGCATCGACGGTCGCCTGGGCACGAATCCGCTGGCCTTCGCCGCGCCGCGCCGTGCACACGCGCCGATCTTTGTGGACATGAGTTCCTCAACGGTCGCCGACGGCAAGATCTATCTCGCCGCCAATCAGGGCAAGCCGGTGCCTGAGGGCTGGTTCGTCGACGCGGACGGCAACCCCAGCACCAACCCGCACGCGTACTTCGAAGAACCGCGCGGGGCCGTGCTCCCATTGGGTGGACCTCTGGGACACAAGGGGTTTGCGTTGAGTATGATGATGGAGATTTGCGGTGGAGGAATGAGCGGTCAGGGCATGTCCCAAGGCGACATGCGCATTAGCAGCAACGGCGTTCTCATGACAGCCTACGACATTGCACAATTCGGCGACTTGGAGTTCTTTTACGACGAGGTGGAAGGCCTAGTCAACCACGTCAAGTCGAGCCGCACGGCTCCCGGCATAGACGAAATTTTGCTTCCCGGTGAACCGGAATTCCGCACCGAACGCGAGCGCGCGCAGACCGGCATCCCCATTGATGACACCACCTGGGAGAAACTCTGCGCGGCAGCGCGTCACCTTGGCCTAAATCCAACCACATGGAAACTCTGCTAATCTGGCGTCGCGGGCCTGAAAAGAACACCCATCGGTTCGCATGTAGCCAAAGCACAATTGCAGTTTAGAATTCAACCGGACAATGTTAGAAGGAGCCCTTAGTGCCTACTGTCACGCATGACGCTTTGCGCCGCATTGGATACGAGTTCTTTGAAGCGCTGGGCTGCCGCCCGGATGACGCCCGCGTCATTCAAGACCACCTCGTCCAGTCCAACCTCTACGGTCACGATTCGCACGGCATCGTGCGCATGGAGCAATACTGGCGCGCCGTGCGGGAAGAGGGCGTCGTCGATCCGCAAGCGGCGCCGGAAGTTGTGCGCGACAACCCGTGCACGGCGGTCGTGGACGCGCATCACGGTTTCGGCCAGGTAGGCGCGGTGTTTGCTACGAAAATCCTAATAGAAAAAGCACGAAAGAACGGGATTGCCAGTGTCTCACTGCGCAATACGAGCCACATCGGCAGGGTGGGTGAATATCCGCACATGGTGGCGCAGGCCGGCATGATTGGGCTGATTTTCGTCAATGCGGGTCGGCTGGGCTTTCAAGTCGCGCCGTTTGGCGGTATTGACGGCCGCTTGGGTACGAATCCCCTGGCTTTTGCCGCGCCGCGTCGCCACGATCCGCCCTTTTTCGTGGATATGACGACTTCCACTGTCGCCGACGGCAAGATAAAGATAGCCGCTAACGAAGGTAAGCCCTTGCCCGAGGGCTGGATTGTCGATGCGGAAGGCAACCCCAGCACGAATCCCAGCGACTACTGGGACGAACCCCACGGCGCGGTGCTGCCAGTGGGCGGCCCTTTGGGGCACAAAGGCACCGCGCTGAGCATGCTGAATGAGATTTGCGGCGGCGGTCTGAGCGGTCAGGGCATGTCCCAAGGCGACATGCGGGTGGATAGCAACGGCGTCCACATGACCGCCTACGACATCGGCCAGTTTGTGGAGCCGGAGTTCTTCTATGATGAGATTGATGTGCTCATCAGCCACGTGAAAACCAGCCGTCCGGCTCCCGGCGTGGACGAGGTGCTGGTTGCAAGCGAACCGGAGTACCGCGCGCAACGTGAGCGCGCGCAGACGGGTATCCCTATAGACGAGACCACCTGGAACAAGCTCTGCGACGCCGCCCGCGACCTGGGTTTGGACCCGAATACCTGGAAGTTAGCCTAGAAGTACTTTTGCGCTAGAAAAGGGGGCCGGTTGTGCCGACTTTCACCGTGGACGCCTTGCGCCGCATCGGCGAGGAATTCTTGATCGCTTTGGGATGTCGGACCGCAGACGCACAGCTAGTGGCCGATCATCTTCTTCAGTCAAACCTCTTCGGCCATGATTCCCACGGTGTCTTGCGTTTGTATGAGTATGCGCGCGCCGTGCATGAAGGACGCCTCGATCCTTTGGGTACGCCGGAAATCGTGAGCGAACACGCCTGCACAGCGGTCGTGGACGCGCACAACGGCTTCGGTCACGTGGGCGCGGCCTTGGCGACCAAACTGGTGATTGAGAAGGCGCGGCAGCATGGCTTGGCCGGCGTGTCGCTGCGCCGCGCGAGCCATATCGGTCGGGCGGGAGCGTATCCCCTGGTGATGGCCCAGGCCGGGATGCTCGGCGTGGCCTACGTCAATTCCGGCCGCATGGGCTTTCAGGTCGTGCCGTTCGGCGGCATTGACGGCCGACTGGGCACCAATCCGCTGGCATTCGCCGCGCCCCGCCGCGACGGCCCGCCCATCATGGTGGATATGACGACCTGCACGGTGGCCGATGGCAAGATACGCGTTGCCACCAATCTCGGTAAGCCGCTGCCGGCAGGCTGGATCATCGATAAAGAAGGCAATCCCAGCACGGATCCGCAAGTGTACTGGGACGAACCGCGCGGCGGCATCTTGCCTCTCGGCGGTCCGCTCGGCCACAAGGGCTACGCCCTGAGCATGATGATGGAGCTCTGCGCTGGCGGGCTCAGCGGACACGGTATGTCTTCCGGCGACATGCGTTCACCCGGCAATGGCGCGCTGTTCACCGCTTACGACATCGCCCACTTTGCCGACCTGGACTCCTACTACGACGAGGTGGAGGCCATGGTAAAGCACGTCAAGTCGAGCCGCACCGCCCCCGGCGTGACTGAGATATACCTGCCCGGCGAGCCGGAGTTTCGCACCGAGCGCGAACGTGCGCAAACGGGCATCCCCATCGACGAGACCACCTGGGCAAAGCTTTGCGATGCGGCCCGGGAGTTGGGGCTGAACCCCGCCGCCTGGGAAACTTCGTAGCACGTCGCTCCGCGGCCGCCCAACTCACCCAACTTCGCGGTGGGGGTCGCACCGTGAGGAACGGCAGGAATTCGATATCTCCATGAATCGGAAAGTGGTTTGGCTGTGACACTTGCAAGTGGCTGACATGACATTTCTGCGATTGGAAACAGACGCTATAATTGCAGTATAGGGAGTGAACTCTGGAGGCCACGATGGACGTAAAGCAAGCGGTGCAAGAAGCAAAAGAGTACATATTCGATCTCTTTGAAGGTGAAGAGATCGAATATGTTGGTCTCGAGGAAGTCGAGTTCGACCACGAGTCGGACGAGTGGAAGGTAACCCTAGGCTTCTCGCGCCCTTGGGATCGTCCCAAGTCCCTTTCGGTTGCGCTACGCGACGAGCCCCTTAGGCGCTCCTACAAGCTAGTTCGCATAAACGACTCTACGGGTAAAGTCACATCTGTTAGGGACCGCGCCTTGGCGACCGCAAGATAATTCGATGCCGACACCAGGCGTCTTCATCGACACAAACCTCCTTTTGCTTCTCGTTGTTGGCAGTACCGACAAGGCCATAATTCCTAAACACAAGCGGCTAAAGGGATACACGGCAGAGGATTACGATACTCTTCTCGACCTACTCGATCTTTTTCCCCAAGTTCTCGTCACGCCTCACACGCTCGCGGAGACCTCCAATCTTCTTGCGCAACACGGCAATCCTGAACGGGCCCGGCTATTCGAGCGACTCCGATTTCTCATCCATGAATGTGAGGAAGTGGTCGTTGCGGGTACCGTTGCTTCAAACAACAGCGCGTTCCCGCGACTCGGACTGACTGACGCGGCTCTACTGGAAGTGGTAGCGCCTGAAACTCCACTGCTCACTGTTGATTGGGGACTACTCCGGCAAGCATTGGCAAAAGGAGCGGACACGGCGGTCAATTTCACGGATTTTCGGGAACTTGATTGACCGCAGGATTTCAGCGACTGGCAACATTGCGCTGGTTCTGAAGTTGATAGTTTCCGATGGCAGCCTTCCCTCCTTTGGAAGCGAAGAATACTCGCTAATTCTCTCGTCTATAGCGATGCAGAGTCTTCGCACACCAACAACTGCCGATCGTGTAAATAGGATAATCGACAAGACAATTGAGCAAGCCTATTCAACTCGTACTAGAGAGTGCACGCTTACCCGCGGCTTTTTGACAACCGGCCGCGGGTATGCGAAACATGCCCGCTACTGCATAGCGGGGTTTCTCACAAGGATTTCGACCTTTCACGGTCCGTCATCACGTCTCCAAGGCGCTATGCTTGCCACGTCACAGCATTTGCTCGGGGCATGAGTGCTATCTGAATCCTCCACTTGCGGACGAAGACGCGCGCTATCTGCACGATTGACAGACCTCGACCTACCGCAGCGCACTTGCAAAACCCAGAGAAGATGGTAGAGTAGATACATTGTGGTAGTAGGCCTGGTATGGCGTCGGTGCTCAATTGAACGCGAAGAGGAAGTGTCTGGGGTTCCGCCTGTGCGTGTTGCCCGGTTGCGATCATTCGTATGACGGTTAGTGTCCGCTTACCTTTCCAGGCGTGTTTGTGGGGGAAAGGAGAATTTCATACCGCAGATCGATCGTTAGCGCTTCGCTGGGAGCGTCTGGCAGCTGCTTGAGAACGTGTGGCAGCCATGCTCCCCAAAGTGTAGCGCACCAGCAACGCCGTGCAGGATATGGGGTGCACCTCGTGCACCACGCTGTTTTTTGTTTTTGACTATGAGTTTGGGTCTGCTGGCCGGCGGCGTCAGGCGGCAGTCTGAGAAAAGGATTCGACTGTGAATATCTACGTAGGGAATCTTCCCTATTCGACGACGGATGAGGAATTGCGAGAGTTGTTCGAAGAGTTTGGCGAGGTCGCTTCGGCTTCCGTCATCTTGGACCGCGACACCGGCCGCTCACGCGGCTTTGGCTTTGTTGAGATGCCTTCCCAGGCAGAGGCCGAAGCGGCAATTAGCGCCCTCAACCAGAAGGACCTCGGTGGCCGCGCGCTGAACGTCAACCAGGCGCGCCCCCGCGGCGAGCGACGGCCGCGTGAGTTCAATCGGCCGCGTTCTTGGTAAACCGCTGGGAGCGCTGTGACGCCTGAGCCACTATGGCTCGATCCGGCGAGCAGCGTGTCTACAGAGAGAAAAATGGCAGCCCTTGTCCATAACCGGGTACGAGGGCAATAAAGCTGTGGGTCTTCTGACCCGCAGCTTTACTTTATGCGTGACTTTCGGGGGCGTTCGCATCGTTCAAGATCGAGATCTTGCCCGCTTACTGCCGCCTGCCTTCATTCCCTCCCGCTAACGGGTACCGCCTCTTTGCAGCGGCGCAGATGCTCGATTGCGTTCTGGCGGATCACTGGCTCAGATTCCGGCGTAAGCGCCGTCAACGCGGGCTCCATACCGCCCTGGGCGAAGGCGCTGGGCACCGGCACGTACCCCACCTCGCGGGAGGCCCGGCTGAGCACGATGGTGTGCGGATACGGTGACGCCTCCTGTAGCGCGGCAACCGTTTCGTGAAAGACTTCGCCGGGCAGCGCGACCAGCGCAACGTCATCCCCGAGCGTGACCACGCGGATCGGATACGTGAGGGAGGGATTGGCGTGGAAGCGCTCGAAGAGGTAGCGGCGATAGCGAGCGCGCGAGTTGCGCAATTCAGTCCGCATCGCCTGCGGTTCTTCTGCTACCTTTCGCGCCGGCACGGTGGCCTGCACAGAGTGAACTCCGAGCCGCGGTGTCTCGCTGGGAGCAATCTGCTCGAAGACGTAGAGCGCCCGGGCGCCGAGCGCGTGTCCAATGCGGCGCGCCGACCCGGCGCCTGCCGCTTCAACCGGTATCTGCTCGCCGATGCTGCCCTGGGTAAAGACGCTGGGAATGCCCGCCACCTTGCGAAAAACCGCCGCGACGTGCTGCGGATAGTCCGCGGTAATGTCGCCGTACCGGTCATCCGAACAAAGCGCGTGGCAGCCGAAGTTCACAAGCGCGCCAAGCTGCTCTCCGGCAACCGTATCCAAGCGCATCACGCGCACCGCAGCGTCGACGCCTTGCTCGGTCCAATCGGTAGCAGTGGGGATCTCCGAATTCAAACCCACCATCTCCACGGCGCCATCGGGTTTGATCCAGCGGCGATTGCGCGTTATGCCGGGGGCATGCCCGACGCCTGCCGAGACACGGACAGGCGTAAGGTCTGCCAACGCTTGGCGAATGCCGGCCGCGATGCGCTCTGCGCACGCCGCTTCAAAGTCGTGGATGATCAGGTCCTGCGCGAAGACGATGATGTATGCGCCGTAGTGCGAGATTGGCGACATGCCCACGTGGGACGGCGAAAAGAGCAGCGAATCGCTGCCAATCCCCGTCCCAGCCAGATGCGCGCTTACCCGCTCCTCGAAGTCGCCGCCAAGTTCAAATACGTCAATTCCGGCCAAGACCGCCGTCGTTGCGCCTTGCCGCAGCACGCAGAGCCGCGCCATGAGCGGATCGTGCACGGTGAAGCTGCGCCGCCTCCGCCTGCCGTTTTGCGTCGTTTCTATGGCAGGGGTTATGTCTACTTCCACAAAGGCAGCCACGAGTGGTTCGGTCATCGCGATGTTCCTTTACCGTTGGTGAGCATTCAGCGAGCGTAAAGGACGCGCGGACTAAGGGGGCAGTCACACCGTAGCTCGGTATCCGCTCCTGCGTAGCAAGGACTTTGCCGCAGCGCGCACTACCCTTGCGGCATCCTCGCTGCGCGCTGCGCAGCCAACTGCCAGCCCTCAATGCGAGGCTTGAAATCAAGCCTACCACGCAACCATTGTTCCTTCAATCGCAGCCCGTGAAGCGCCGAGAGCTTAAATTTCCTCTTCATTGAGAAGATGACTTCATGGCGCCTGAGCAGCAATCAACCCGGGGAGATACCGGCCGCGAGTTGGCGTTCTTCTCCACACACGAGTACGCTAGGGGAAGCGACAACACCGCAGAGCCGGGGAGGTTGCGATGCCACAAGGCTTTCTGGAACGGTTGCAACAAGGGCCGGTGCTGGGCGACGGTGGCTACTTCCTGGAGCTTGAGCGCCGTTGCCTGGGCAGCTATAAGGACGGTGTGACGTTGGCGGTACTCGACCATCCCGACGGCGTCTTGGAACTCCACCGCGAATTCGCGCGGGCGGGCGCCGAGGTCTTGCAGGCCGTGACCTGGGGCGTAGGCGCTATAGAACGGGAAGAAGAGTTGCACCGCACGGCAGTGGCGCTGGCGCGTGAAGCCGCCGGGCCCGAGCGCTACGTGGCCGGCACGCTCAGCCCCTACTTCGGCAAACGCCGACCGCAACTCTCCGCCGCAGACCGCCGCGAGGTGGCGGCCTTCTTCGACCGGCGCGTCGGCCAGCAAGCAGCCGCGGGCGTGGATCTCTTCATTGTCGAGACCTTTCACACCGTGGCAGAAGCGAGTATTGCCATTCCCTTTGTCAAGCAAGCCGGCATCCCTGCCGTCGTCACACTGACGTATCAGGAACACGACGTCACGCGAGACGGCCTGTCACCGGCGGAAGGCGCACAGCGCCTCGTAGACAACGGCGCCGACGTGGTGGGCATCAATTGCCACCGCCCGCCCCAAACGCTCCTGCCACTCGCCCGCATGATGCGCAAGGCGGTGGATGTACCCATGTGCGTGCAACCGACCGCCTACGACCTAGAACCCGGCGCGGTGTACAACCGTGAGATCGTGGTGCCCGGCCTCTGGACGACGGTGGAACCGCGCGTGCTCTCACGCTTTGTCGTGGCGGAGTACGCCAAGGAAGCCGCGAGCATCGGCATCGAGTTCATCGGCGGCTGCTGCGGCATGCTGCCCTACCACATCCGCGCCATGGCGGAAGCCCTCGGCAAGCCGGTCACGCTGCCGGACAGAGAGCGGGGCTACGCTGTCGGCAACGAGTGAGAATTGAGAGAACGGGGCTGAGCAGAGGGCCGCATTGGTAGGGCATTGCGTTGGGACCGTTCTCCTGCTCTCAAGGGCGCAAGGCACGAGTTTTTAGGAATTTGCAGACGCGTGGGCGGCCCGCAGCGCGTACCGGACATTCTTCTTGGCGGCAGGAGTGAGTCCTCCTTGTAATGCCCAGCGAATTCGACATACTCCGCTTGCTGCGGGCGACCACGTATGCCCTCGCCGGATTGCGCGACGCCTTCCGTAGCCAGGTTGCCGTCCGTCAGGAAGTGCTCATTATCTTGGTGATGAGCCCGGTCGCGCTCTGGCTGGGGGAAAACGGTGTCGAACGTGCGCTGCTGATTGGCGTGCTGTTCCTCATACTCCTCACTGAGCTCCTCAACGCCGCCATTGAGACCACCGTCGACCGTATCGGTGCCGAGCACCACGAGCTCTCCCGCAAGGCCAAGGACATGGCCGCGGCCGCCGTGCTGGTTTCGTTAGTGACCGCGGGCATTGTCTGGCTGCTCATTCTGCTCGACTGAGCGCAGCGGCGGCTTCTGTCGATCTCGACAAAATTACCCGTAGCTGGCCTTGGCTAATAGTCCAGCACGACCGCCAGTGCCTCATCGGGATGGTCGATGAGAATGTCCACCGCCTTGGGCGCATCGGCGAATGGGAAGCGGTGTGTGAGGAGCGGCGCCACGTTTACCTGACCGGAAGCCTGCATCCCCAGCAACGCATAGAGGTTGCGCTCCTGGTCCCATTGCACAAAGCGATTTGGATAGTCCGTTCGCGCATTTAAATAATCCTGGTCGCGGCTGCCCGGCCCGCGACCAAACACCCAGCGGATGTCGATCTCCTTGGTGTGCGGGTTGGCGTCGGGATGGGCGACAGTGAAGTCCGGCACAAGGCCGCCAATCATCATCACGCGCCCGCTGGGCCGCACCAAGCGCACGCCCAAACGTCCAGGCTCAGGTCCGCCGCCGGCTGCCACAAATGACGCGTCGACGCCCAAACCACACGTGTGGTCGGCCACCGCAGCCGCCAGTTCATCCGCGCCGCCCGCCAACGCCAAGTCGGCTCCTAACTCCCGCGCCTTATCCAAGCGAGAGGGGATGAGGTCGATGCCAATGGCTTGACCGCCCGTCATCCGCACCATCTGAACGATCATCTGACCCACCAACCCCAGGCCGATCACCGCCGCGGTCTCGCCCGGCAGGAATTGGGCGCGCCGCAGGGCGTGCAGGGCCGTGAGACCGATGTTTGCCGTAGCAGCCTCAGCCGTGTCCAAACCGTCCGGAATCTTGGCGAAATTATGCCTGATCACAAACGCCTTCTCGGCGTGCGGCGCAAAGCCGCCGCCAACTGCCACCACCCGGTCTCCCGGCGCGTAATGCGATTCCAAATCGGGTGTAACTTCCACGACGTGACCCGCCGACTGGTAGCTCATGGCGTGTTCGCGCACCTCACCGGGTTCGCTCCCCGCTTCCACCGCGCGGCGCGCTTTGGCCACACCGCCAACCTCTGAACCCGTTCCGAGCACCGATACGGTCGTCTCGATGAGCACGCCGGACTCGCCAAGTATCGGTTCCGGCACTTCTTTCAGGTAGGTCTCTCCCCGGTTATTTGCATACAGTGCGCGCATACGGTCTCCTTCTCGGTTCGCAACTACGTTGAGCCATCAAATTGATTCTGGTCCACCTTCAAGTTTAGGGTGAATGGGGTCACCGCCGCCTCCTCACAGCCTGCCAGCGGAACGGTCACGAGGCGTGCGGACAATCCGTACAGAACAGACTGGACTTTCAGTTTTGGGCTTAGTCTCTCCGGCACACTTTGTTCGCCGATTGCCTGGACTCCGGCTTCCGCCGGAGTGACGGAATTCAAGGCTCTGATGGGGCTATTCTGCTTGCTTGCTGCGAATTCTACTAAGTCGCCGGCCACCGCCACCGTGCCTGGCGGCGCAGGCCGGCATCCCACGCCGCGTTGAATTCCTTGCGCCGTTCCTCGGAGAGATAGGCATAACTGGGTGTTGCCATACCGGGAATCTGGATCAGCGGTGGCTCTTCGGCTTCCCACGCGTCGAGCCGCGACGCCAGCGACTGAAGCACGGAGGCGTGCGCCCGATCGTCAGCCAGATTACGCATCTCCGCGGGGTCTTCCACCATGTCGAAGAGTTCCCAGCGCGTTTGAAAGTCTGCCCCATAGTCGATTAATTTGTACTCCGGCGTGCGCAGCATGCGCTTCGTGCCAAGCATGTAGGCTTCCTGGCGCGTGTACGGTACGCCGAGCATCCACGAAAAAGCCTCATTCGGCCACGCCTTGCTGTTGCCGGCGCACAGCGACGCGAGACTCTTGCCCTGCACGCCCTCCGGCACCGGTAGCCCGCAGAGATCGAGCACGGTCGGCACAATGTCGACGTGCCCGGTGATTTCGTCCACCACGCGGCCCCGTGTCAGCGCCGGGTAGACGTGCTCCGGCGCCTGCACAATTAGCGGTACGTGCACCGCGCCTTCGTACATTGCCTGCTTGTACATGCGGCCGTGGTCGCCCATCATGTCGCCGTGGTCTGACATAAACATGATTATCGTGTTGTCCGTCAGGCCCCGCCGGTCTAGTTCCGCTAAGACGATGCCGATATCGTGGTCAACGTGGGTCGTGGCCGCGTAGTAGATGGCCGTAATCTCGCGCAGCATTGCCGGATCGTCGATCAAGTGATTCACTTCCTGGGAGCCGCGGGCGTCCCGGCGCAGCGTGCCGATTTCGGGTGGAATGTCGGGCAGCGAGATAGAACCCCGGTCATACATCGAATAGTACGGTTCCGGCTCGACGAATGGCGAGTGGGGGTCATGGTAGCTGGCAAAGAGAAACCACGGCTTGCCGGTCTGCTCCAGCAAATCGAGGGCCTCGAGCGTCTGCCGGGTTATCCACGGCGTGTCCAGATCTTCCGGCGGATCGGCGAAGAGCCCCACCCCACGCCCATGGGGGTCGTTCGGCCAAGGGCACGTGCCTTCTTCAATCCTGTCCCTGTTCAGTTCGCCGTACTTGCTTTTCAAGTACGCTTCGTAGCCGCGTTCAGGCGTGGGGCCTTCGGCACGAAACGTGCGAAAGTCGTCGAACCCGAAAGACTCTTCCACGGGGTCGAAGTGCAGTTTGCCGGCGATGGCGGTCGCGTAGCCGTAGTGCTGCATGATGGAAGGCAGGAATACCTCGCCGTCCCGCGTAGGCAGGCCGTTCCAACTGCCCTCGTGGACGGGCACGTGGCGGCCGTTGAAGACCGAGTAGCGCGCCGGGGTGCAGATTGGGGCGGCGCTATAAAAGTTCGCAAAGCGCAAGCCGCGCGCGGCCAGGCCGTCGAGCACCGGCGTCCGGCAAACGGGATGCCCCGCGCAACTGAGCAGGTCCCAGCGCATCTGGTCAACCATGATGATGAGCACGTTTGGCTGCTGCTCGGTGGCGCCATGCTCGCCTTGCACATTGCCGGTTTGCTCATTCACGTTGAGACTCCTTCGCGGGTTCTATGTGTATCTTCAATCAAGACCCACGAGAAACTTCGGGTATCTGCAAGTCGGCAGTTTATTGCAGACAACTTGAAACCAAACTGAATCAGTGCGTCTCGTTTTCCTGTCAACCTACGACGGCCAGCGCCGCGCCGCCGAGCGGCGCATGTTCGCCTCCCAAGCCGCGTACATTGCCGCCCGGCGCTCCGCGGGCACGTAGGCATAGCTCGGTGTGGGCATGCCGGGCACGCGTACCGGTGAGGGTTCCTCGGCCTGCCATTCATCCAGCCGCGCCGCCAACGCGTTCAGAACCGAACGATGCGCCGGGTCGTCAGCCAGGTTGTGCACTTCTGCGGTGTCCTCAGCCATGTTGAAGAGTTCCCACTGCATCCGGAAGTCCGCGCCGTAGTCGATCAGTTTATACTCAGGCGTCCGCACCATGCGCTTCTTGCCGACCATATACGCCTCCTGCCGCACGAACGGCGCCGCTCGCACCGCGGCGAACGCTTCATTGGGCCAACCGGCCGCATTGCCGGCCCACAGTGGCACAAGGCTTCTGCCCTGCATGCCCTGTGGGATAGGGAGGCCGCAGAGTTCGAGCACGGTTGGCAGAATGTCCACCTGGCCGGTGATCTCGTCAACCACGCGGCCCGTCGTCAGTGACGGGTGGATGGACGGTGGGACGTGCATAACGAGCGGCACGTGCGCCGCGCCTTCGTACATCACCTGCTTATTCATCCGACCGCGATCGCCCATCATGTCGCCATGGTCGGAGAGGAAGAGGACAATGGTGTTGTCCGCCAGGCCGCGTTCCGCAAGTGCGGCCAGGAGGATGCCGATGTCGTGGTCCACGTGGGTCGTGGATGCGTAATAGATCGCCGTTACCGCTTGCACCACTTCAGGATCGTCGATCACGTGGGCCCGTTCCTGGGTGCCGCGCGCGTCCCGGCGCAGCCGGCGTATTTCGGGCGGAATTTCACGCAGCGGGATGGATTCCCGGTCGTACATTGAGAAGTACGGTTCCGGCTCGACGAAGGGCGAGTGCGGATCATGATAGCTGGCAAAGAGAAACCACGGCTTGCCGCTGTCCACAAGCCCGTCAAGCGCCTCCACAGCCTGCCGTGTAATCCAATCCGTATCGTAATCTTCCGGCGGGTCGGCAAAGCGCCCCACGCCTTTGCCCCCCGTGCCTTCTTCAATCCTATTCCGCGTGTATGCGCCGTACTTTCCCGTCATATAGGCGTCGTAGCCGCGTTCCGGTGTCGGACCCTCGGCGCGATACGAACGAAAGTCGTCGAACCCGAAGGCCTCTTCCTTTGGCGCGAAGTGCAGCTTACCGGCGATGGCCGTTGCGTAGCCGTAGTGCTTCAGGATGGAAGGCAGAAAAACCTCGCCATCCTGCGTGGGCCAACCGTTGCTCCAGCCGTTGTGGACGTGGACGTGCCGCCCACTGAAAATCGAGTAGCGGGCGGGGGTACACGTTGGGGCCGCGGTATAGAAGTTGGCAAAGCGCACACCACGTGCCGCCATGCCGTCCAGCACCGGCGTCCGGCAAGTGGGGTGGCCCGCGCAACTAAGCACGTCCCACCGCATCTGGTCGGCCATGATGAATAGCACGTTCGGCTGCTTCCGGTCGGAGTCGCCGCTATTGCCGTTGGCGCTTGGTTCGCTCACTGATGGCCTCGCTCGCTTTATCGAAGAATACGTGCGTTCTTGTGACAGCCGTGCCGGTTCCCAGCTTGGCGTCTTCTCCTTGTAGCGCGGGGGCTTGTCCCCAATGTTGTCGCATTAACTTTCTTGGCAAGGAACATGGCACTCTCATTGCCTTACATTTCCGGTAGCGCAGGTTTGCATCTCGCCGGGAGTGCGGGCGTCTCGCCCGCAGACGTCTTCTCCGCAAGTTTGCCACCTGTGGACGCAGCGCACGTTCAAGGACAGTGCCAGCAACCCCCTCAATCCGCTGCGGCGATGCAGTTTTGCAAGCCGCATGATGCCAAGAGGCGGGGGACAAGCCCCCGCGCTACTTTAATGCGACAGCATTAGGGCTCGTCCCCACCAAGTCCGTGTCAGTTCACGGGACAAGATTTTCTTGCCCCAGGCCAAAGAATTCATTGGCATTGTCGTGCAGCACCCGCGCGCCGACGATGCGGGCTTGGTCCACCGAATAGAGCCCTTCCTTCACCTTCTCGCTCAGCACGCGGGCGACGTTCTCCCGCGCCATCACGCTGTGGCCGTACGCCAGTTCCACTGGCCCGTAGTCGCCGCCAAAGCCAAAGATCTTGTTGTGGGGTACGGTCTCCAACCACTCGTGCAAGGTTGCCCGCGCCACGTACGGGCTGATGATGTGCACCCAGCAGAGGTCAAGGTAGACGTTCTGGAAGTTCTTGCCGAGCGTGGCGAGTTCGCTCTGGTAAGGGTACCCCGCGTGGAAGATGTCGAAGCGCGCCCGCGGATACTGGATAAAGAGGTTCACGAGGTGCGTGGGATTGCTGTTCGTAATGATGTTGCCATTGCCGGCATGCAGGCCGGTGTGGATTTGCATGGGAATGCCGTGCTCAATGCAGAGCCGCACCACCTGGTGCATCATGTAGTCCTGCAGCGGCTTGCATTCCGTGAACGTCAAGCCGTCTTGGGTCATGCCGCCGCCCTGCGTCCTGGTGCCTGCCACCACCTGTGCGAAAACCCGCTCCGCATCGGCGCGCGGCACGTTCTCGTAGCTGAGGATGCGCCGGTAGGCCAGCCCGCTCTTGACGGTGACCATGCCCTCCGCCTTGGCTTTGCCATAGGCCACACCCAGAGCGGAAACGAGGTCGTCCAAGTCATAGATGTTCTGGCCGGTCTGGCGTTCCAGTTTCGCAACGTCGCTGCGGTTGCCCACGCTTATGAAAGAATCGAAGCGCATGGCCGGCGCGAATATCGTCTTGTCCACCTGCGTGGACTGCACGTCGGGGATCGCCAGCGGGATATTGCCGCGTTCCTGCAGGATGTGCCGGTACCACGTCTCATGCTGTTGCGAGGCGGTCAGTTGCTCGTTGACGCTGCGGTAGCCCGCCAGCGACGGCGCCGCGGACATAAGCTCATCGAACCCGAAGAGGTCGCGGCAGGCGATGTGCAGCGCTTTGGCATAGCCGGTTGTCTTGGCAAACTCCCAATAGTGCAGGAAGATGCCCCAGCGTTCGGCAGGGTCACGCTCTTGGTCGTACATCTGCGCCTGCTCGTCCGGCGTCAAACCGGCGGAGACCAAGTCGCTGCCGACGTAATGGTGCATTTCGGGAGAGAGGAGATCAAGCGACCGCTGACGTCGGTCCTCCTCGGAAAACGTGTGCTCGTGGGTGTCGATGACTGGCTGGGCCGCGATGGCCTCTGCAATTTCGGCAACTGAAGCAATCGCCATGGATGAACCTCCTTGCGACTAAGCTCCGTCCTTGTACTCTACTTCTTCACCGCTAGTCGCACAAGCGAAACCATTTGGTGCCAAGTTACGTCGCAGTGCACATGCCAGGACACGAGGGCCCGGGTGCTTGACCGTCACGCGGGGACACTTGACCGCCGTGCTCACCGAAGCCTAACCGTCACGCCTGCGGACGCTTAACCTCCACAACGGCGGTCGCTTAGCCGTCATTCTCGCGGAGGCGGGAATCTATCTTCTCTTCAATAAAAACCTTCCTAAAAGCGTACCGCACACATTGAGGTCGGCGGGACGGCAATAGTGATTCCATAGACACTCGTGGTGTACCCTCTGAGTGTGCCCGCTAAAGCGGGTGCCCGCCAAGACGGGTGCGCGCCAAGGCGGGTGCCCACCAAGGCGGGTACCCGGTAATGCGAGCTTCAATTGAACCGGGAGTAATGAATGAATCAAAGGAGCAAGAATACGTGCTCACTTGGTCTGAACCGGCGGATTGGGACACCTGCGCCAGGGACGGCGGCAGTGCCGTAGGCGCTGACGGCGCCCTGCGCCTGGCGACCAGCCATCTGATCACGCACGAGCCCGGCGCGTTTTCCACCCAGCACGGCGAGGAACTCTTTCAGCACGTCCAAGCCCAGGTGTGTTTCACGTTGGGCAGTACCCGTCCCCAGTGGGCCGACTGCTACTTCTACGCCCGCGAGGAGCGGGACAACCGCTGGCCGCTGCAGGTGACGGTTAACGGATACGCCCAATCGATTGGATCCGGCACGCCGCTGGCAGGCGAATTTGTGTGGTACCACGTGCGCATACCCCAGGAAGCACTGATTGCCGGCGAAAATGTCGTGAGCTTTGCCTGCGCAAGCCCCGCCGCTAACGCCTGGATACTCTCCGTCGATACCAGCGTGCCCAACGGGCACAGCCGCAAGAGCACGGACGGTGGGCAGTCGTGGACTACTGCTGGTCTCGGACTAGAAGGAGCGTTGAGCGGCGAGTACGTGGTGCGCCTGCGCGTGCGAGAGCACCCGGCGCAGGGGGCGATCACGAGTTCCATACTCAACGTGGAAACGCTGTTTCAGTCGGCTCCCCTCGTGCTTCACTGGCACGCCGTCACGCCGGCTGGAACGAGAGTCGCCTTGCGCTATCGCACTGGAACACTGCAAGACGTAGAGAATGCAGCTTGGCTCGACGTGGTGAATGCCGCTGCGAGTATAGATGAGGAGATGGATTCCCATCCCGACTCCGATGCGGGACAGACATTGCGCGAGCATGACGAATTCGGGCAAGCCGAGTTACCGCAACCCGTCGGCCCGTGTGTGCAGTGGCAAGCAGAACTGCGTTCTAGCGACGGTGGCGCGTCGCCGGTTCTGCGGGGCATGGCCCTTCTTCCCAAAGACGGCAGTCCTGACAAGATGTGGCCCGTGGGAAAGCTGTCTTCTGCTGAGAGCAAAGCCACACCTTCATACACTTTCACCCACCAGGATCCGGCGGAGTCGAAGTTGGCATTGCTGCGCAAGCAGGAACGGCTTGATGAGATCATCGCCGGAGGAGCGACGCAGTGGGAGCAGATGCTGGCTTTACGTAGCTGGGTGGCGGTGCAGTGGGTACACCGCGCGCCGCACGAGTTTCGCCGCTGCTGCCCGTGGGACGCCTTGACGATTCTCGATTGGATGCGCGCCGACCGGGGTCACGGGCAGCCGCAGCCCGATGCCTACTGCACCCACTACGCCGTGGTCTTGGCGCAGTGCGCCTTGGCGCTGGGTTGGCCGGCGCGACTGTGGGTGATGTCCGCCGAGCCGACCCTGCACACCAACGGGCACTTTGTGGCGGAGATTTGGAGCACTGAGCACAAGAAGTGGGTGATGCACGACGCCGATACGGATTCGCACATCGAGCGCGGCGGCGTGCCGCTGAGCGTGTTGGAGATCCACGACGCCTGGCGGGACGAGGGTTTACATGAGTTGCAGGTCATCGCCGGTGCGAACGCCGACAAGGTCAAGATTGGCCCGGACTGGATCGAAGAGATGCTGCCACTCGGTCTCTACCGCTTCTGTGGCCTCGTGCTGCGCAATAACCATCTCTCCACGCTCATACCAGGGCCCGTGGAGCACGGCTGGACCACGTACAAGTGGGACGGCTTCCTCTGGTACCGCGACGGGCCAGAGCCGGAGCTGCCATTCTTCTCGCTCTCTTCCAACCGGCGGGCGGACTTCGATTGGCCACCAGAGGAATAGCGCACAGTCAAAAGGCAATTGACAAAACCCATCGGCGGAGCTCCCAATCGCTTGCCCTGCCAAATTGGCAACCGTAGCGCGGGGGTTTGTCCCCCGCCTCTTGACATCATGCGGCTTGCAAAACTGCATCGCCGCAGCGGATTGAGGGGGTTGCTGGCACTGTCCTTGAACGTGCGCTGCGCCCGCAGGCTGCAATCGTGTCCTGAGCCTGTCGAAGGGCCTGTGGGCTACGGGGAAGAAGACGTCTGCGGGCGAGACGCCCGCACTCCCGGCGAGATGCAAACCTGCGCTACCGGGGAAAAACCTTATCGCTTTCAGTTCCTATATCGAAGGGGAGGGAGCAGGTGGTCTAGGCCTCAAGCGCTTCTATTGGCATGATCCGCTGCTGGGTTCATGCCTCATGCCACAACGGGGCTATCTGCGTGCGGTACACATCTTCAATCAACGCGGCGTACTCCGGCCAGATTCCCATCAGCGCGTCGAGCCGGGCATTATTCATGTCCTCGTGAGGCGTGATCGCGTCGTAGAGATTGGTGACGATACGCACGGCGGAAGGACTGAGAACGGTGCCCAGTTTTTCCAACACCGGTCTATCCTCTGAGCCGTCGTCGTTTATCAGAGTTGTGAAGAACTGCGTACTCAAGGCTTCGATCTCTTCACCCAAGTGCATGCGTAACCACTCGCCGTCAAAGAGGTCGGGGTGAGCCTGGCGGAAGAAGACGGCGATGCCGAAGCGTCCGCGTATACCGGCCAGCGCCTGCAGCGCGTACCGCAACCGCTGCTCGCGCGCCGCCTGCGCAGGATCTTGCGGGGAAAGTTGCTGACAATATGCCGACATCTTGTCGCGGAGCTCGTAGACCACTGCCAAGAGCTCGTCGGCGAGTGCAGCACACTCAGCGTCCGACATTTGGACCATGTACTCTGCGTCGACAATGGCGTTCAGCTTGTTCAGTAACGCCGGGTTGTCTACCACTTCAGGCAACACCTTGAGCGCCGCCGGTTTGGTGGGAACCCACGCGTTGCGCAGCAGGCCGCACGCCAGCTTGGCGGCAGGTAGGAACCAGTGGGAAAGCGCGCCGTAGACGGGATAGTATGGCAGGTACTCCGGCAGCAGGTTGATGGGCGGGTCGAACTGATCTTCTCGCGGAACCAAGTAGATCTTGAACTTGCCGCAGGCTTCGTGCTGCTGCGCCTGCGTAAACTGCGACGGCTGCGCCGCCAGCACGTCATCCAAGACGTTCGCCGCGCCGCCGATGCGCTCCCAGTCGCGGACTTCACCCATGAGCGGCAGGAGTTGCTGCGCCTCGTCCGGCGAGCAAATGAAGCCCGGCGGGTGCTCCAGGATGCGGGCGTAGTGGGGCGCTTCTTCCAACAACTCCAAGTAGGATTCGCCACCGGCGCGGCTGAGCGCCAGCCAGGTTTCGGCATCGGGAGCATCCGCCACTGAGCGCAAGTCGTGATCGCTGAAACCGGGCGTCAGCGTGCCGAGGTGATGTTTGCAATAAACGGCAGCATCAAGTCCGGGCACGTGCTCAGCAATGTAGCGGCCAAGTTCAGTGCCGATGTAGCGGTAGTCGTCAAGTGTGAGTGTCATGTCTTGAATCGCTGTCAATAAATCGTCATTCCCGCGAAAGCTCGCCCCCGTGCGGGGGCGCGGAATCCATCTTCACTTATTCACTGTCCTTGGGCCTCGACCGAATGACAGGGTAGGAGTTCTTTTCTGGCCCCCTGGACTCCGGCTTTCGCCGGAGTGACGGACAACATTACGCGGCGGTTAGTTCAATTCCCGCGCATGGGCCGGCGTCGGGTAGACTTCACTAGCAGTCACGCGCCGCACACCAGTGCTTATGACGCTGCCGCTGCCGGTGTCTTGGTAAACGTGAACGCTTCAAACTCATTCTGGCAGGGATAGCCAAAGCTCACCAGCAGCTTGCGTTCCCGGGGAATCATGATGTAGCCCATGATGCTTTGGGCCAGCTCGTCGTGCCGGCAGATGCTAGCGGGTTCCGTATGCGTGCGGGCGATCCGCATAAGCTGCTCCAGCGAGTGGGGCTGCTCTGCCGTCAGCCGCTCAAGCACCGTGAAGCGGTCGCGGCTATTCTGCGCGGCCGCGCCGCCGTCGTTATTCAGGACCTCTTGCATTTCATCGGTCAGAAAGTGATTCGTATTCCAAATGGTGTGGCTGTCTATGCGCCGCACGGCCGTGCGCGTGGGCGAACGCTCCACTACGATAGCCGCACCGCTGGGATCGGTGAACATGAGGTTGCACCCGTGGTTCATGATGGGCGTGCGCGCGACTAAGTCTGCCACGGCATCAACAGAATCGGCGAACTGTAAATAATAGCGCAGTGCTGTATTGGTGGGGATGCCGTCCCAATCGCTGTCATTGTTGGGAATGCTGCTGCCGCCGTAAGTGAGCCCCGCCTCGTTCACGCCGGCGTTCAGCCAGGTGGTGCCGGCGTACGTCACACCAATATAGGCGTGTCCACGTTCGGGATGCACCTCCTGGTAGACGTGGTACTGCTGCATGTCGGCGGTGACGTCATTGGACTTGAAGTGAATGGTGCCCTGCGGCGTATCGGCCAGCGCCACATTCGTGCACTCGACGCGTGAGCGGCTGATTTCCTGACAAGAGTTGTAGGCGAGCAGGTCGTCATAGTTCACGTCGGCGGCAGTGGCGATGGCGTGGAGTTCTTCCAACGATTCCGGGAACACGCGCTCCAGATTGCGCTCCACCTGCCGTATGACGCGCCTGCCGTGGGGCGTTCTCGAGCCGCGGTCCAGCGCGAATCGCTTCACCGCTGCGGGAATGACGTCCGCGAACGCGGCGCCATGCTGGAGACCCATCTCGTGGGGCGTACCGGTCTGGACAATCTGCCGCATGGAATTACCCTCCCGTCTGCTACAGACTTCTGCCGCCTAAGGACTTTGCCCGCCAGGGTGCTTACGTTTGACGAGCGATGCGGGGGACAAACTCCCGCGCTATGGAGCGTAGACCGAGGCTATGCTACCCCGCTCACGCTGAGCCTGTCGAAGCGCCACTGGTGCGACCGCGCATGCCGCCTAATTGCTCACCCCTTCCACCGCCGCGTAGACGCTGCCAATAGTACCGCCAACAACCTCGTAGCCTTCTTCCTTGGCAATGATGTTGATTTCATCCACGATGGCGTCGAACGCCTGCCGTTTCTCGCCGGCGGTGTCTTCGTAGAAGTGTGTGTTGTGGGTGAAGGGCATGATGATCCTGGGCTGATCGTCGTCGTATTCTGCCATGTCCGCCCAGGCCTGGCGAATGGTCTGCCGGTGGGTGTCGCCGTCGCCGCCCTCGATGCGCAATTCCATGGGCAAGTGCGGCGCCCGTCGCCGCACCTGGTCGCAGGTGAGCGGAATCTCGTAGAAGTCAAGGTCGCCGGGAAAGAGGCGGTTCGCCTTGTGGGCGTAATGGGCATACGGGACTGCGCCCTGCCACACGGCCTTGGCTTTATCATACTGGCGGCCCGGCGAGGAGACGCTGCCGTGGGTAAAGCCGGTAGCAACCAGCGCGGGATAGGTACTGTCGTTGGCGGAGAAATTACCGCCCCGGAAATTGGTCGGGCGTTTGCCGATGGCGTCGGCCCACTGGTCGGCTACCGTGTCGAACATCTGCACCTGCTCTTCGAACGTATGCCCGCCGAGATAGTCGGTGTACCCAAGGCCGGTATCTTGCGGATGAATGTGCAGACCGAGTTCAAAGCCACGCTTTTCCAAGTCCCAGTACAACGCCGGCTGCGCTGCCGCCGTCTGCGCTACGATGAAGAAGGTAGCTCTTAGGCCGTTTTCTTCTAAGGCGTCGGCAAATCCCGTGACCGAGCGCTGGCTAATTCCCCACTCCTCCGGTCCACCGTGCAGAGAATCGTCCATGAGCTGTTCGCAGTCTTGCGTAAAGATGACATAGAGCGGTTTAGCGGCCATGAATCTCGATCCTTTGCATGTTCAGCATTAAATTTCTCGGACTGATACCGTTCTATAGCCAAGCGTGGGAGACATACCTGTATGTCTTTTCAAAGTCGCCGATAGATTCTCAGTTCAGCTGGACCCTTTCGAGACAGCGGTGCATGTGTCCGTCATTCCGGCGAAAGCCGGAATCCATCTTCGCGGCAACCCTGGACTCCGGCTTTCGCCGGAGTGACGAGTTTGGCCGCGTGTTTTATCCCCACTATTTCAGAATGGCGGGGCACAAGGCCACGCGCTACACCTCCCGAGAACTGCCCCTCCGGTTCCCTCTCCTTGGGGAGAGGGTTAGGGTGAGGGGGAGGGGGAAACTCCTAAACTCTCGAATTGTTGTGTCCCCGTGCTACCGCATTGGCGTAACCATTGACAAGTAGCTAACAGCACTTCTCCTCCTGTGCCATGCGGTCGACGTCCACCATCACGTCCGTCAGCAAGTCCACGTCCACCTCGTACCACAGGCCGAAGGTGCTCTTGCCGCCCGGTCCCAGGATTTCCTCCGCAATCTCACGTACCACGCTGCGTGACGCGTCCTGCACGCCGAAGTCGGCAAACGTCGAGGGCAGATTGACCGACTGGTTAAAGCGGATGAGTTTACGCACCTCGGCTTCGCCCTGCTGCATGAGCGCGACTGATATGAGAATGCCGAATGCCACCTGCTCACCGTGCACGCCCTCGATGCTGGCGTGCTTCGAGTTACCGGGGTGCAAGCCGTGCTCGCCGCCCACCACGCCGCAGGCCGGACCAGCGACGCCGCCGCCGTAGACAATCGCTTCCACGACCTTGTCGACTGCTTCCGTCGCCACGCCGCGCTCGCAGGCGTGGTACGCCGATTCGCCATACCCCAGAATCGTGTCGTAGGTCCATTCCGCGATGGCGATGGCCGCGCCGGTGGGGAAGACGTTATCAAAGCCGAGCATGCGCTCGGTGCCGCTGCGCTGGCGGAGTTCGCGGGCAATGCGGCCGCCCGTCCACGTGGGCAGCGCGTCAGCCATACCGGCGGCCAGCCAGCGCCCGCCGCCCTGGGCAATGATGCGCGTATCGGCGATCACGGTATGCGGGCCCACGTACCAGACGTTGCGGTCGGCGTCACCCTCAATACTGGCGCTGAAGGTTGCCGTCGCGTTGGTGGAGGCCACCGTCGGCACGCTGATGAGCCACGCGCCCATCTCGTGAGCGATGGCCTTGGCGGCGTCTACCACGCGCCCGCCGCCCGCGCCGATCACCACGTCCGCGCCGAACTCCTTGCCCTTCGCCACGAGGGCATCCACTTCCGGGCGCTTCTTGTCCACGTGCTTGCCGTGCTCGACGTGGTACGAAATGCCGTGTTCGTCGAGCGCACCGGTGACGGTGTCCTTGATGGCCGCTACGGCCGTGCCGCCGCCGACAATAAGCGCTTTGCTGCCCAATGCCGCGGCATGCGCGCCCACGTCGCTGACTACTCCCGGTCCCACCACGAAACGCAGCGGATGAACGATTGCTTTCTTCATGCCAATGTGCTTCCTCTAGCTTTGCTCCAGTAATTGGGTCGTATCGGTTGTTCAGGCTGTGCGGGTGCGGGGCCACTACCTCCCCGCTCGCCCATCTATGGAATGAGTTCCAGTACGGCAAGAATTGCTACGCCTGCCGCAACTAGACCCCCCAGCCGCAGCGTCATGCGCAGTTCCAACGCTTGCATTTCACTGCGAATGGCGTTGTTATCGGCGCGCAGGACAGCTATGTCTTCTTTTGATTCTGCGCGCAGGGCAGCTATGTCTTCTTTCACCTCAGTGCGCAGGGCAGCCATATCTTCTTTCAACTCGGCGCGCAGGGCGGCTATATCTTCTTTCACCTCAGCGCGCAGGGCAGAGATTTCTTCGCGCAGGTCTGCTCTCACTGCAAGCAGATCTGCTTTGGTTGCAAGGGCTTCCTGCTCGTCGCGAACCGCGTCGATGAGCGCTTCCGCCTGGTCCTCGCTGAATCCCGCCCCTGTGAGCTTCTTCACGGCGCGGTGGGTATCAAACATCGCCATGGATTAGGTCCTTCTGCGCCAACGCAACATCTCTAGTGCTCTTCGCCTATGCCCGTACTCCAATGATACGTCACATCATCCTCTAGCTCATCAACTGCCGCCCAATCTTCCCAATCCTCTCCAAATCCGCGCACTTCCCCTCACTCCGCCGCCACCTCCGCGTCATCCTTATCCCAATCAAATTGGGGTGCAGACGCTTCTTGCCAGGAAGCAAAGGCTACGGCGCTGGCAATCTCATCTGCATACTCGTCCCAGTCATTCTCTTCTTCACCCCCAGCAGCATGCGTGTCGTCGCTGGGGTCTGAGCGGTCTTTCTGTTCAGCAAGCCGTGGATTCATCTCTGGGATCTCGTCACTCCGAGGACGATCGTGGGAACGCTGCACATTCACACCGCCGGTGGCTACCGCAAAGAGCCAGCTAAGAGTGCTGCGCAGCGTCTACCCAAATCTACCTATGGCAAGGCGGATACACTGCATTGACGAATCTGGCAGACGATTGACCATTTGCCTGGCATTTCCAGCGCCTACGCAATGCTACCCGGGCAAGCACTCTGCACAAGCAACCTCATCCAACTCTCATGGGCCGAGATGATGGGTAACCGCTACCTGCCGACAACCAATAGATGTTTTCTCAGCGGGTCGACCGCAGTTCTATCCCACCGCCACCGGAAGGCGCATATCCGACGCCACCGTGTTCATGCTCTCCTTGATGGCTGCGGCCACGTAGCGCAAGTCCTCGTCGGTCATGAGTGGATGGATCGCCGGGCAGAAGAGCCGCCGACCGGCATCCGTGGAGACCGGCACGTCTTCCGGACTGTGTCCCATTCGCACCATGTAGCCAACGTAGTCCGGCAAGGAGGCGTTCATGATCCACGTACCGACGCCGTGATGTCCTATGAGGCGGTCCGCAAACTTGTCGCGCGGGTCGCCGGCCCACTCTTCCTCGAACATGAGCGTATAGCCGTACCACACGTGGTGGTAGCCCTCGGGCTCGATGGGCAGGATCAGGCCGGGAATGTCCTCGATCAACTCAACAAAGTCGGCCACGCGCTGCCGCCGCGCGTCGTTCATTTCGTCGAGCCGCGTAACTTGAATGGAACCGGCCACCGCTTGCAGCTTCGTCATGCGGAAGTTGGTGCCCCAGCCGTCCAGCGCGCTGCCAAACGAGCGCATGCTGTTCACGAACGCGGCGTAGTCGTCATCGTCCGTCGTGACCATGCCGCCCTCGCCCAGCGTCGTCATGTTCTTGCTGGTTTGGAAGCTGAAGATGTTCATGGCGCCCTTCTTGCCGACCTTGGTGCCCTTGTACCCGGCGCCAACGGCGCGGGCCGCGTCGCAGAGCACCGGAGGCGGACCGTGGACGGGGTGCGGGTGGCGTTGGGCGATGTCTTCCAACGCGTCCACGTCGGCGGAAAGGCCGTTGTTATGCACGGCCAAAATCGCGCGGGTATTCGGCGTCATGCAGCGCTCGACGTCGTTCGGATCGATATTGAACGTGGCCGGATCAATCTCCGCCAGCACCACCTTGGCGCCTACGCCCATCACGCAGTGCGACGTAGCCTTGAACGTAATGCCGGGCACGATGACCTCATCTTCAGGGCCAAGCTGCAGGGCGTGTATGGCTGCATCCAGACCGGTGCCGCAGGAATTTACGGCCAGCGCGTGCTTGACGTCGCAGTACTCCGCAAACGCTTCCTCAAACTGCGTAATCTCCGGCCCGTGAAAGCCGATGCGCCAGTCCATACTCTCGCGCAAGCTGGCATTGATGGCGTCTACTTCCGCCTCGGTATACCAGCCGCCCAGAGTTGGAAACGGAAACTGGCGCTTGCCGTGCTCCAGCAGGTGTCGTTCGTCACTTGTCAATTCCACTGAAAACTCCTCACTACTCTGCACTGTTCAGCAACTACAATTGCCGTTTAATGGCATTCTGCCTTGACGAGTCTATCACGTTTGCACCACCACCTGCCGCGATTCCGCCCCGTTGCTGCTAATGGGCACGGGCACCAGGGCATAAGTGTAGCCGTAAGCGTCTTGCAGCGTTACGTCCACCGTTTCTCCGTCCACGCTGGCGCGCGGCGTTTCGCCGTTATGCAGCGGCACCATCAGCGTAAAACTGCCGCTCGGCGAACTGCCGGAGACCGTGCAGGAAAAGCTGCCGTTATTCCACGCGCTTTGAGAAACTTGTGCTTGATCGCGGGCCCGCACAAAGTCCGCCCACTCAAACGCGCTCCAGATGGGCAAGCCCAGTTCGTTCGCATAGTCCCAGCACTGGTTCTGGTAGGCGCTGCTGTAGGTGTAGAACGAAACCGGATGCGAGAGCATCGTCAGGGGACTGAAATAGCGTTCCTTCTTCTCCAGCATCACCTGGCGCGTCGCCTTGGCTTCACCCACGGGGTTCGACGAAAGTTGGGCTTTCACGGAGGCGTCGTCGTAGGCTTGGGTGAGTTGCTGGAAGACCTCGATGATCTCGCCGTCGGTATCCACAAACTTGCCGGGGTGTCCGGAGCCATTCGTGTACTGCAGCCACTGATGGCGGATACTGAGCAAGTTCGTATCCAGCACCACGCCCACGTCCTCGTAGATGCGCGGCAGGTCGACGTAGCCTTTCCAGCCGAGGCAGTGATTGCGGTTGGCGATGACCGTCTCGCCGCCGTAGTGCTCGCGGAAGTAGTCGGTGTCGCGCCTCACAATCTCTTCCATCACCGCGTCCTGCTCTTCATTGACGTATTGCGGATCGAAGGCGTTGTGGTGAATGCCGAAAGAATGGCCGCGGGCGCGCCAGCCCTCCACCCGTTCCGGCGTGGCAATGGTGTACTTTGATGGGCCAAGCATGAGATAGATCGAGATGTGGCCGTTATGCGCTTCCACGGAGTCCATGAGCGCTTCGAACGCTTCCAGCGGCGAGTAGTCGTCGTCGGAATCTAAGACCACCATGCTCTTGGTTTCCGGCGAGTCGTAGTACCAGAGGCGCGGCTGGGGATGCTTGGCGATAGCATTGATGGCGTTGCCGAGCAGCATGGCGTGCATGTCGGCCTGCGGCAGATGCATGCGGCGCGGATCCAAGTGGCCGCTGTACATATCGTTGGGCCGGTAGGGATTGCCAAAGCCAAGGGTGCGCCAACCCTGATGGCTCGGATTGCCCTGGCGTATCAGCGCCACGGCCTGAGAGAGATCGTAGCCAAAGACTACTGCCTGCCCTTTACCGAGCGGCATGTGCAGGACGGCGGGATAGGACGTTTCGACCTCGGCATCCAGGTAGACCCGTGCGATTTCGCGCGTGCCTTCCGGGAGTTGCAGCGGTTCGTAGTTGTCGACGGGCAGATGAGTCTGAATGGACTCATGCGGCACACCCGCGCTGATGGCATTACCCGGCAACGGACGCACATAGGCGGGAAAAGCCGCCGTATCGGTCGGCGCCAGACCGAGCTCCACTGCCAGCAGTCGCGAGGGCCGCAACGCAATGAGGCGTCCACCGGCTTTGACATAGTCCACTATGCGCTCCACAACGGCCCGCCGCGGCAAACTCGGCGTGAGGATCACGACATCGTAGTCATTGAGTCGCCCCAGAGATTCCGGCCCGATAGGCTGCACGTCAAGGTCGGCAAAGCCTTCCGCCTTCAGTACGGCAGCAGCATAGGGTCCATAGGTATTGGCGCGGTTACCCGGCTGGGTGAGAATGAGCATGCCCACAGTGGACAACCTCCTGGGTGAAAAGAAGCACGATTGGCAAAGATTACTAATGGAGTATACCAGTTTGTTGCGTCTCAACCGGAGACAACGAGGCCAGCATTCCCCTGTACCGCACCTCATGCGGCGAAAAGCGCAAGGACAAAATCATGCAGGAGAGGCGCGGCTTTCCTGCGCGCTCGCCTTCGGGATTCATAGCCACTGGTGCGCGTAGAGACCGCCGCACCTGAAGGGTAGACACACCCTGCTATGGCTAGTACTCTGTACGCTACGGCAGTGGGAGCATCGAGGAGGATGCGCTTCGCATGTTGACCACGTGGGTACTCATTGTCTTCCTGGCATATTTTGCCGCGCTGATCGGCATTGCGGTCTTTCGCACCCGCCAGATGCAGGAGATGTCGGACTACGTGCTCGCCGGCCGCAAGGTCGGCAGCATCACTTCGGCGTTGAGTTCCAGCTCGTCATCCACCAGCGGATGGACCATGCTCGTCTTCCCGGCGCTGGCATTCATGAACGGCGCCGTGGAATTCTGGACGGTATTGAGCATTGTCTTGGGTTTCTGGCTGACGTGGGCCATTTTTGCCAAGCGGCTGCGGCGGTACACGATCGCGACAGAGAACTCCCTTACCTTCCCTGAGTTTTTCGAGAAGCGCTTTGAGGACAAAAGGGGCGTGCTGCGCACGCTTTCCGCCGTGATAGCCCTTTTCTTCATCATCTTTTACATTAGCTCCGGTTTGATCGCCGGTTCTAAGCTGCTGAATACCGTTTTCGGCCTCGATGGCATTGTGGGAGTCTTGGTGACACTCGTGGCCGTCGCTTCGTATACCTTCATTGGCGGCTTTCTCGCCGTTTCCCGCACTGATGTCTTCCAAGCCACTATCATGCTGGCCGGCTTTATCATCCTGCCAATTACGTTGCTTTTTCTCACCTCCGATCCTTTTCAGGGTCTGGAGGGGACGGCCGCCGGCTTCTGGAATCCGTTTACCGACGCGTCCGGCAAGGGCGTCACGGTCACTTTCATGCTTTCGACGGCCGGCTGGGGCTTGGGCGCCTTTGGCTCGCTGCGCATACTACAGCGCTTCATGGCGGTGGAGAGCGAAGGGCGTATAGGCCCCAGCCGCGACATCGGCACGCTTTGGGCGACGCTCATCTTCTTGTTCGGCCTCTTGCTGGGGCTCGTCGCTCTGCCGGCCCTTGGCGAAGTTGGGAGGCTTGATGAGGTCACCGCCGATCCGGAGCGCCTCTATCTCGTCGCCGCGACCGTCTTCTTCCCGCCAATCATTGCGGGCGTCCTGCTGTCGGCAGTGATCGCCGCCGTTATGAGCACGGCGGACTCCCAATTGCTCCTGGCGTCGGCCATGGCCACCGACGACCTGCCGCTTATACGGCGCTATGCCTACGCCAAACGGTACATCTATGTGCTCGGCGCCTTTGCTCGCGTCTGGCTGGGCCGCTTCCTGCTGGTCGTGGTTGGCATCATCGCGGCTCTGCTTTCCATCTTCAACCCCGATTCGGTATTCAACCTGGTCTCGTACGCGTGGGGCGGCATGGGCGCGGCTTTCGGACCCCTGCTCTTGCTCGCGCTCTATTGGCGCCGCTTCAACTATTGGGGTGCGCTCACGTCCATGCTCACCGGCACGGTCGTTGCCTCGATTTGGGGCTACTTTTCCGGCGGTCCCGGCGGCATCATGGACATCCAACCCGCCACACCGGGCTTCATCATTACCATTCCCATCGCCGTCGTCGTCACGTTGCTTACGGCCAAACCATCCGAAAAGACGACAGAAGTGTTCGATGACGTCGCTACCGGCTGGTCCGCTGCGCACGAGATCTAACGCGAAACTGCGCGGAGAGTGACAGGGCAGGAAATCCAGGAAATTCATCGCGGCCAAGTCTGCCGGCATGACGTGTCACCCGCCTGGCGGCGGGCGTTGATGTTCCTTAGAATGCCGCACCCCGCTGCAAGCAGCTAATTCTTCAGCGACCTGATAATAGGCCCTGCCGCTTGCAACTCGGCAAGATGTCCCGCCCGATCTACCCGGCCGAAGTAGTTGCAGGGAATGACGTCGAACGGCTCCAGGCGGCGCATGAGTTCATCGAGCAGCAGATTCTCGCCGATGTTGTCGGTGGCGTAGTGGGGCAAGCGCACCACCGCAATGCCGTGCTCGTGGCAGGCAGCCACCGTTCCTGCGCCAGCCGAGACTTGCACCACTGTATTCACGCCCGCTTGCGCCAACAGCGGAAAGGCGCTCGCCGGATACGCGTAGCCGCCGGCAAATTTGGCATGAATGCGTCCGGCGGGCTGTGCCGGGTCGCCTGTCATGATGCGGGGCACCGCGCCAATGCGGGCAGCCTCCTGCATTTCCGGTATCGACAGCATGAGCTCCACAATGTCGCCCACCGTCCGCGGCTTCTCCCGGGCAAAGAGCGCGTTGATAAATTGCCGGTGCGCATAGTCCACCGGCGTGTGAATGCAAGCCAGTGGATACCCGAGCAGCTTTGCCGTATCCGGGCCAATGCGGTGCATGTCTTCATGCTCTTGCAGGCGCTCCGCCATGTAGTCGAAGATGGACGCCCGCGCCTCATCCTCCGGCACGCCCTCCCAGACCAAATAGTCCGCGTTGACTTCCATGAAGTCGGCGACGAGGGAGGCGGAAATGCCGACACTATTCGTGTGGTGAGAGATGAATGCGTCGATCTGCGTGCCTTTGGCAGCGAGCTGCACGCCGAGCAGCATTTCCTTGACGTGCATGTTGATGCCCACGAGCGCGGTGCGGATCGGCGCATCTTCCGGGCCGTTTGAAATCCGCACGTCACCGTAGGGATTGCGGAAGCGCTCTTGGTCGTAGAGCGCCTGTTCCCAGGCCGGCAGCGCGTCATATTCCTCCCGGCGCTGCTGCAGTTGGCGCTCGATGGCCGCCTGGCCTCTGGGATCTAGTTCACGCCCGATCTGAATAGAGGTTTCGTACAGCTCACGGAGAGTCACCATGTTCTCAGTCCGCTCATTCTCTCTCAGTTGAGATCTTTACATAGCCCGTGACAAAGCGTGGAAGTCCCCTCTCCCGGTGGGAGAGGGCTAGGGTGAGGGACTCCTATTCCCCAGACCAATAGCGGTGGCTGCATGCGGTTCCTCAAGTTGCAGCGCACAAGCCTCCGCATTGGGCATACATCAATTGCTGTTCCGCCTAATCCGCTCGAAATAGTTGCACGCAATCACATTCAACGGCCCGAGCCGCTGCTCGACCTTATCGAGCAGAAGGTTCAGCCCTACGTTGTCGCACGCGTTATGGGGCATGCGCACCCAGCCCATGCCGAGTTCTTGCGCTTTCTTCTGGTGTTCAGCCGAGCAGCCGATGGTGACGAACGTGCCGACACCTGCCTCTTTCAGCAAAGGGATCACCTCCGCCGGAACGAGCCAGCCGCCACCGTCCTGATGGAAGATGCGGCCGGCGGGTTGGCCCGCGTCTCCAGCCATGATGCGCGGGATCGCGCCAATCTTGGCCGCGCCTTGAAACTCCGGCAGGGCAAGCAGCGCCTCCACCACGTCACCTACCGTTTGCGCGTTGGCGGCCTCGATAGCACCGCGCACACCGCGTCCGTGGTGGAAATCCGCCGGCGTATGGATGCAGGCCAGGGGAAAACCGAGCAGCTTTGCCGTGTCTTTGCCGATGCGGTTGAAGTCTTCGGCATTGAGCCAACGATCGGTCATCATGTTGTCGATATGGGGCTCGGCGTCGGCGCGTGAGACCCCTGCACCCTCCAGCAGATCAACGAGATAAGGCACCGAGTCATACACCAGCGTATCCGCCGGTACGCCAATGCTATTGGTGTGGTGGGAAACAACCGCATCGACCCGCGTACCGCTGCTTCGTAGCTGGTCTGCCAGCAACAACTCCTGGGTCCAGATGTTGATCCCCAGCATAATCGTATCGAGTTCGGTATCTTCCGGACCGTTTACAATGCGCACGTCGCCATACGGATTGTGTAAGCGCTCCTGTTCGTAGTAGGGTTTGCGCCAGTCCGGCAAGGCGGCGTACTCTTGCTGCCGCTGCTCAAGCTGGCGGTCAAGCGTTCCACGACCCCGTGGATCGACCTCTCGGCCGATTTCGATGGAGGCTTCGTACAAGTCGCGTAAGGTCATATCCCTTATTCCACACAGTCTCCTACATGCTGTGCTTCATTTCTATTCGCCACTCCCGCGAAAGCGGGGGTCTATCTGTAAAGTGAACGCACATCTCTCCGTTCGTGCTGAGCTTGTCGAAGCATGTACGGAGAAAAGAGTGTCGAAAGCTGTTGCCCGTTTCCCCGCCGTTCACCCTTCGACGCTGCTCAGGGCGAGCGGCTGGTCACGCTGTTTTCAGACTAATGACGGAGTCCCTTGTGCTATTCCCTTGGCAATGACTACCACTTGCCACCTGCGATGGTGGCAAAATCCCGTAACATGCAATTGCTCACAGCTAATAGCGTGACAGTGACCTACTCAATTCCGCTTGACGCGCTCAAAGTAGTTGCACGGAATAACGTTAAGCGGTCCCAAGCGGCGCTCAACCTCATCCAGCAGCAGGTTGATGCCAATGTTGTCGCACGCCGCGTGTGCGATGCGCACGATCGCCACGCGCGCCTCCTGAGCGGCCCGCGCTTGGGCGGGCGAGCAGCCAATCTGCACCACGGTGTTCACGCCCGCCTTGCCCAACAAGGTGAATGCGTCCGGCGGCAGACCGTACCCGCCGCCAAACTTCAGCAGCATGCGTCCGGCCGGCCACTTCGCCTCTCCGCTCATCACGCGCGGCTCAGCGCCAATGTGCGCGGCGCTTTGCACCTCGGGGATCGCCATGAGTGCGCGCACCACGTCGCCGACCGTCTGCGGTTGCGCCGCTTCCACTGCCGGCCGCACGCCCTCGCCAATGTAGTAGTCCGCCGGCGTATGGATGCAGGCCAGCGGAAAGCCGAGCAGTTTTGCCATATCCGGCCCCATGCGGGCCGTATCCTCAAGGGCCTGTTCTTTCTCCTCGATAAACCGGTTGATGCAAGCCGCGGCGTTGGCGCGCGGCACGCCCTCACCGGCCAGAAAGTCAATGGCCACCGGCATGAAATCATGTACGAGCGAGATGGCAACGCCGATGTCGTTGGTGTGGTGCGCTATCACGGCATCGATCTTGGTGCCCTTGCTCCGCAGCCGGTCGGCCAGCAGTAGTTCGTCAAGACCGATGTTGATGCCCAACAGTATCGTCTCAAGCTCCACGTCCGCGGGACCGTTGACAATGCGCACGTCGCCATAGGGATTGCGGAAGCGTTCCTGATCGTAGTATGACTGCTGCCAAGCGGGCAACGCAGCGTACTCTTCCCGCCGCTGCGCCATCTGCCGCTGGAGCGCGGCCTCGCCCCGCACGTCCAGCGCCATGCCGAGTTGTATTGACGTTTCGTAGAGGTCGCGCAGAGTCATGGTGGCCTCTTCGTTTCGATAACTTGCACCCATTGTAGCGCATTGGCAAACCGCAGCCGAAACCGAGGTGGGTAAAGCCCCTGGCAAGGTGAGGGCACAAACTTCTACCAGGCAATTTGCTTTAGAGAGCCCCCGTTCCAAGCAAGCCTGGAAGCTCAAATGGCATACTATGGGTGGCTGGCAGTTGGGCGGTCAATCTCCACATACGCTGAAGCGGGCAGAAAAAAGCAGCGTAGTGCTTTCACCTAACACATGCGAACTCTATCGGTTAGAATTGCGTTGTAGCATGAACGCTGCATCAAACACAGGGATGTGACACGATGCAAATTGCGAACCAGTATTCGTACATTTTTATCGCGGTCTTCGTGGTATCACTTTGCATTCTCGCCGCCGCCCTGTGGTTTCCGGGGACCGGTGGCCTGCTTGCCATCCTTTTCTCGCTGTCAGCATTCATTGCGATTTCCTCGCTCACCCGCTATCGCGATGACGACACCAGCGGAATTCCGCCGGATGCCCTGATCGGCAAGGGACTGCCGGTGCTGCTGGCCGTGTACTCGAACTTCTGAGCGGGGTGCCTGGTGGCACGCCCCATCGTCGATGGGATTGAACGCGACCTTGGCGACGCAGTGCGGGTCATCCGCCTGAACCGGCACTCGCCGGCCGGCGGCGCAATCACGGCCCGCCTTGGCTTGCGCCTGGTGCCCTCCTTCATAGTGTTCGACGGGCAAGGCGAGGTGCGGCTGCGCAAGGACGGAATCGTAATCAAGCAGCAGCCGGTGCTGGAGGCGCTCGGCCACGAGTGACTGCGCCCTTTCTCCGCTTTCGGCACGCGCGGCATGCATGTCACGGCCAGCTCTCTGCATACATAGTGTGCTATAGTTCTCAAGACTACATTGAATGGACAATTCGGACGGATAGACGCAATGCGGTTCGTCAACCAGTACTCCTACCTCCTTTTTGTGGTCTTTGTCCTCCCTGCCAGCGCGGTGGCGGCCTACCTTTGGTTGCCGAAGTCTGCCGGCCTGGCGCTTGTCACGCTGCTGGGCGTTGGTCTTGTCGCCGTAGCGTCCCTCCAGCGCTATCGTGAAACGAACCTCGCCGATATCTCGGCATTGGATGGGCTAATTGGGAAGGGCTCGCCGGTATTGGTAGTTCTCTTCTCCCACTACTGAGCAAGCAGCCTTGCGGCCCGCCCCACGGTCGATGGGATCGAGCGAGAGTTTGGCGAGACTGCGCACATCGTGCGTCTCAGCCAGCATACGCCCGTCGGGCGCGCTTTCGCCGAGCGTCTAGACATTTCTTCAGTGCCGTCTCTGGTCGTTTACGACGAGACGGGCGCGGAGCAACTGCGGTTCACTGGCAGAGTACCCAGCCCGCAGGAAGTCGCTGCCGGGCTGCAGCAGGAGTAAGGCAAGCGCTCACTCCACGTGCCGAGCTTCGTGTTGGTCGGTAAAATTGCGAACGCCGTACCACTGATTCTGCTTGGCAGAAGCGGCGCACCTAACTGTAGTCAAGGGACTTCCCGCGCTATACTGTAGAGAAACTTTCCCTCGCCTTACAGGAGCATGTTGTGAGCAAGCAGACGTTATTGTCGCCGTTACAGACTGAAGAGGAGCTCATGGCGCAAATGACCGCGCCCACGCCGGCAGCGTGTGATGCGGTGCAGGCGCTGGACGGCGACGTCATGGTGCTGGGTGTGGCGGGCAAGATGGGGCCCACGCTCGCGGAACTCTTGGTGCGCGCGGGCGCGAAACGGGTGATAGGAGTGTCCCGCTTCTCCTCGCCGGAATCGCGCCGGTACTTGGATAGCGTGGGCGTGGAGACCGTTGCCTGTGACCTGCTGGACGACGAAAGTGTCGCCAAGCTGCCGGATGCGCCGTATCTCTACTTGCTCGCGGGGTTCAAGTTCGGCTCCAGCGGCGCGCCCTCGCTTAATTGGGCTATGAACACCCTCGTGCCGGCCAAGCTCATGGAGCGCTTTCCCCACTCCCGCATGGTCTATGTCTCCTCCGGCAACGTGTACCGCTTCATGCCGGTGGACGGCAGCGGCGCAGACGAATGTGGAGAGCTCGGCCCTGTGGGTGAGTACGCCGAATCACGCCTGGGCGGCGAACGCCTGGTGGAATACTACGCGGAGAAGAACCAAACGCCCACACTGATTGTGCGCCTCTTCTACGCTACCGAACTCCGCTACGGCATCATTCTTGACCTTGCCACCAAGGTGAAAGAGCAGACGCCAATCGATTTGTCAATGGGCTACGCCAACCAAATCTGGCAGGGCGACGCCTGCGACATGCTGGCGCGCTCGTTCCCGCTCTGTGCCAGCCCCGCCGATGTGATTAACCTGACCGGCACCGAGACCCTTTCCGTGCAACAGGTGGCCGAAGCCTTGGGCGAGCGTCTCGGCGTGGCGCCAATCTTCACCGGAGAACCGGAAAACACCGCACTGCTCGGCGACGCGACGCGCTACGTGGAGACCTTCGGCGCGCCGCGCGTACCGGCGGAACAGATCATCGAATGGGTCGCCTGGTGGGTGAAGCACGAGGGTTCAACCCTGGGCAAACCGACGAAGTACGAGAGCCGGACGGGTAACTTCTAAGCCGTGCAGGACTGATGAGACGCAATCAGTCTGTGTTGTTGATTGACGCGTAGTAGGGGCACGATATATCGTGCCCCTACTTTGATACAGACTCTCCCACCGCTATCGCTTTTGCAGGGCCGCGCGGAGGCGGTCGGCGACGACTTCCGCTTCGCCGGGTTGCAGCGTCATGGGGCTGATGAGGATGCCCTCCTCGTTCAGCCGCACGTCGATCGAGGGCTCGCCTTCCCGCAGGGCGCGGGCAACGTTGGCGGCCTGCGTATCGCTGTCGCCCCCGAATCTGATCTGCGCGTGGGGTACGATATCCCAACTGGCGCCTTCATCCTGGCGGCGCACTTCACCGGTCACGCCTTCGAGGCCGTGCGCGGCCGCGGCTACCGTGCGCATCTGCGCTTCCCAGCCGTCGAGCTCCGCTGCCTCGTCTTGCGCCAGGTAGAGGTCTACTGCTTTCAGCAGCCCCATGATCTCTTCCTTGCCCACCTTCATGCCGCGTCCGACCGCGCTCTGCGGACTGCCGTTCTGGCGCGCTGCCTCCACGAGGTCGGGTCTTCCCAGCACGAGCCCTGTGGCCTGCGGGCCACGAATGCCCTTGCCGCCGCTGAAAATTACTAGGTCGGCGTCTAGCCCCACAATCTCTGCTAGATTGGAGCGGGGCGGCAATTGCGCCGCAGCGTCGACGATTACCGGCACGCCGCGTTCGTGCGCCCCGGCGATCACCTCGATCAATTGTTGCTTGGACTGCTTGCCGAGAAAGTGCACCACCGCCGCCGTGCGCTCGGTAATAGCGCCAACTAGCTCCTCTGATGTCACGCCCGCGTTGGTGCCGGCGGTCACCAGCACGCCGCCAACGACCCGGAAGCCTTGGTGGACGTACGTGTGCTCATCCACGTAGCTAATCACAAACTCGTTCTTGCCGCTCGGCACTTCCGGTAGCGCGCGGATCAGGTCGGTGTCCGTGCCGGTCAAACAGGCCGCGGCCGCTACGAGCATGCCGCTGGCGGCGCCACAAGCGATGAACGCGGCCGGCACGCCGATCTCATCAGCCAGCCACTTGCCCGCCTTCTCGTGCAACTCGTCAAGTCCGACAAAGCTGCGGGAGGCCTGTACCATAGCCTCCACCACCGGCTCCGGCATCAGACTGCCGCCCAGCGTCGTCACCGTGCCGCTGGCGTTGATGAATGTGCCGACGTTGATGTCATCGTACGTAATCATGTGCTGCTCCTTCTGCTGCTGCGGGCTTCCCTCGGATCGGGGAATGCTAATGAAATCTACGCGACCAACCGGTAGCCGCTTACAGTTACCTTAATACGATTGTGTTTGTCCTTCTTGCCAACAGGCGGGGGACAAGCCCCCGCGCTACAGCCTGTTATTAAAGCGTGACTCTGTTCTGCAAGTTCACAGTAATCGAGTGCCAATGCTTATATGCGGTACAGCTCCTCGGCGTTCCTGGAGAACAGGGCAACCTGCTCGTCCGGGCTGAAACCGGAGACTATCTCCGTGTAGGCGTCAATCTGGTTGTCGTAAGTGCTCCAAAGCCAGTCCACCGGCCAGTTGGTGCCGAAGATGCAGCGGTCCACGCCAAACGTTTCGATGGACGCGAGCACCCAGCGCCTGATGCTGTCCACCGTCCAGGTCTGGTCGCTCATACCGAGGCCGGAAATCTTCCAGCGGATGTTGTCGCACGTGGCCGCAAGCTCCATGCCGCCTTTCCATCGCGCGAAGTAGGCGTCCGTGCGCTCTTCGGGCAGTCCCGTATGGTCGACCACAATCGTTATGTTGGGAAACGCGTTGGCCAGGTCCCGGAGCTTCCCCATGTCCTGCCATCCTACGGCGATACTAGACACAAGACTATACTTCTCCATTAATGCAAAGCCCCGATGGAAGTCCGGCGCGACCAGGAAGTCGCCATGAGAGAAGTCCCGTATGCCCCTCATGTTGGGAAACTGGCAGTGACGCTCTAGCACAGCCTCCACGCCGGGATCGCGCAGGTCGGCATGGGCAACGATGGCATGGGGAAAGCCTGTGCGGTCGGCGGCTGCTTGCAGCCACTCGGTCTCGGTCACCGGGTCGGGGCTGCCGATGGCGGCCTGCACGTGGATCGCCTTGACGACGTTGGCGTTGCGGGTCTCGGCGATGTAGTCCTCGGCGAGATAGTTGCGCTCGGCAAGTCGCTGAATTTGCTCCCCCAGGACGGGATGCGGTACGCCGGGCTGCCAGTGGCCGTAGACAAGCTCCGGGTGCTGCATATCGTAGAAATGGACGTGCGCATCGACGAATTCCAGCTTGCCCATAAAGGAATTCTCCCCCCTCACCCTAGCCCCCTCCCTCGGGGAGAGGGAATCATATGCAGAGCCTGGTTACTTCTCAAGTCCATCTGGAGACGATTCTACGCAGGGAAACGGTATTAGCGCAATGAATCGACCCTGACGGCCTGGCCTGTTGCCGCGGAATGGTACCCCGCATCCAGGAATTCAACCACCCGCGCACCAACTTCACCTGGAGCGTGGTTCTCACCCTCGCCCAAGATGACGTCGACGAGCCCCCGCGCCGGCAGGTGTGCCGGGTAGCGTTCTTCTTCACTTAAGTCCGTAAACTCGGCGGCAGTACCATCATTGTACTGGGCCTCCAGACGGCCTCCGGCGATGTCCTGCCGCAGCACGCCTTGGCTGCCGGTATACACAAATCCCTGGTCGAGCCGCTGGTGCGGCCGCATGGCACCGGTGGACGCCATGGTGCCCGTAGCCCCGTTGTCCAGCCGGAAGCTGTACGCGTTCACCAGGTCCACGGCCAGGTCGTAGTTTTCCATGTAGGCAAAGACCTCTACCGCCCGCCGGCCGGTGACCCAGAGCACCATGCCCATGGGGTGCGTGACCTGCACGTGGCCCTGTCCGCCGCCGGCAATCTTCGGGTCCGAGTAGGTATCGGGTGAAGGCCCCGTCACCGGAAAGCCAAACGCCTCGGCGTAGTCTTGGGGATTCCCGCGTAGGTAAGATTCGACCCAGGAGGTAAATATGCCCGACACCATCTGCAGTTCACCAATCTTGCCCGATTGCACGATCTCGCGGGCTGCTTGCGCATGGCGCGTGAAATGGAACGTATAGCCCACCATGAGGTGCAGCTTGTTCGCCTTGGCGCGCGCTACCAGGTCCCAGGCGTCGCGAGCGGTCAGCGTCATGGGCTTTTCCACGAACACGTGCACGCCGGCATCCAGCGCGTCACGGGCCGCTTCATAATGGTAGGCGTGCTGGACGGCTATGACGACACCGTCAACCCCTGCCGCCAGCAGTTCCTGATGGCTGTCGTAGGTGTTGGGAATGTCGTAGAAGTCGGCAGCAGTCTTGGCCTTTTCCGGCTTAACGTCGGCAACGCCAACGAGGGCCGCCTTCTCGTACGTCTTCAGGCTGGGGATGTGGTGCTGCGTCGCCCACCAGCCGGCGCCGATTACGCCTATTCTCGCCTTCGCCATGGCAATGCCCTTATGTACTGCTGCATGAAGACTAAGCCGACAGTCATGCTTGTATGCGCCCTTCTCGCCTCTCAGCCTAGTCGGGCACGATCCCCTGCTCGGCCAAAATCGCCTGCAAACCGGCGAAGGACTCCCGGCTGCCCTGCTCCTTGGTGCCGTTTTCCGGCCGGTAGTGGGTCTCCAGCGTCACCACGCCGTCGTAACCGTCGTCGGCCAGCGCCTTGAACTGTCCCGCATAGTCCACCTTGCCACCGCCGATGGGCTTCCACGCCAATTTGCCCGCGGTGTCCAGCTCCACGTCCTTTACGTGCACGTGGATGATCCACGGCTTCACCAACTCATAGCCGTCTGGGTAGGGCCGCGCCTCACCGGAGTGATACGCATTGCCCGGGTCCCAAATCACCCGCATATTTGGCGAGTTTATCGTCTCCATCAAGCGCGCCGTTTCCTCACCGGTGCCAATATTGCACATGCGCACGTTCTCAAACGCCAGCGTCACCCCGGCGGATTCGGCCATGCGCACCGGCAACTCCAAACGCTCGAGGAGGGTGTCCCAATGGGCTTCGAGATCGTCCTCCCGCCGGAACGAGAAACAGCGCACAAGCTGGCAATCGAAGAGCGGCGCTATCTGAATTGAGCGCTCCAGTATCTTGATGTGCTCGTTGTAGGCGTCCGGATCATCGATGGGACAGTGCAGCAGGAAGAGCGAGGCAATATTGCACACGGCAAAGCCACGCTGGCGCACCATGCGCAGCACTTGGGTCAGTTCATGGCTGTCCAGATCGCAAATATTCTTGTCCCACATGAAGCCGAGCTCAATAGTGTGCACGCCGAACTCCTCGATCACGTCGAGCGCGTGCGCGAAGTCCTGTGAGACTTCGTCCGTCATAACGCCAAGTGTGAACATGATCTACCTCGCGATATGGCTGTGTCAGCCAAACTGTTTAGTTGCTGCCCGCTATCTCTCGTGGAGAAACTCCAAGAGCGCCACACTCAATTCCACCACCCGCCCGGCGCTGTCCGTGGTGACGGCGACGGGAAGATTGGAGTAGAAGTGGGTGGTTTGGACCTCGTAGCCGCCTTTTGTATACGCTGCGACCGTGGGAATGTAGCCCACGTCGCCGTTAGTGTAGCCCAAGTACATTGTGTGGGAAAATGGCGAGCATTCCTGCGCGGCCTGTGCGAGGTCGCCGGGACTCTCGCCCTAGTTGGGCACGATTCCCTGCTCGGCCAGGATTGCCTGCAATCCCGCGAACGACTCCCGGCTGCCCTCCTCACGGGTGCCGCCTTCCGGGAAGTAGTGCGTCTCCAGCGATACGACGCCGTCGTAGCCGTCATCGGCTAGCGCCTTGAACTGTCCCGCATAGTCCACTTTGCCCGCGCCAATGGGCTTCCAAACGGATTCGCCCTCTGGACTGAGTACCGCATCCTTGACGTGCACGTGGATGATCCACGGCTTTACCAACTCGTAGCCGTCGGGGTAGGGCCGCGCTTCACCGGAAACGTAGGCATTCCCCGGGTCCCAAATCACCCGCAGGTTCGGCGAGTTGATGGTCTCCATCAAGCGCGTGGTTTCCGCGCCGGTGCCGATATTGCACGAGCGCACGTTCTCGAAGGCCAGCATAACGCCGGCGGATTCCGCCATGCGCACCGGCAGTTCCAAGCGCTCGAGGATGGTATCCCAATGGGTTTCAAGATCGTCCTCACGCCAGAAGGAAAAGCAGCGCACGAGCTGGCAATCGAAGAGCGGCGCGATTTGAATGGAGCGTTCCAGGATTTTGATGTGCTCGTTGTAGGCATCCAGATCATCGATGTAGCACCTGAGGAATTGCGAGGCAATATCGCACACGGCGAATCCCCGCTGGCGCACCATGTGCACTACCTGGGTCAGCTCGTGGCTGTCCAGTTCGCAGATGTTCTTATCCCACATCTCGTGCAGCTCGACAGCGCGCACGCCAAACTCCTCGATCACGTCAAGCGCGTGCGCAAAGTCCTGTGAGATTTCATCGGTCATAACGCCAAGAGTGAACATTGCCTTCCTCGCGATGATATTGTCCTTGCCTATATTGGCTGCACGTAACTGCTAACTCTCATGAAGACTTTCCAAAAGCGCCACGCTGGCGTTCACCACCCGCCCGGCGCTGTCCGGGGCGACGGCGGCGGGGAGATAGTAGTGGAAGTGGGCGCTATCGACCTCGTAGCCTCCTTCGGCGTAGGCGGCTACTGTAGGAATATAGCCCACGTCGCCGTTGGTGTAGCCCAGGTACATCGTATGGGCAAAGGGCGAGCGTTCCTGTACCGCTTGAGCCAGCTCGATGAAGACCTCGCCGGCGCCGCCGACCAGGGCCACGTCGCCGATGCGGAGCGCCTGCACCTCGAATTCCACCTGGTTTTCACCCACGAGCGGCGGTGTCCAATAACGGAGAGCGGGCGTTTGCGTCCTGATCCTGGGTGGCGGGTCGTTGGGCGTGTGCAGGTCTAGTATCAATGTCTCTTGCGCTGCTCCAAGCTCAGAATGCAAAGGCTCAATTTCACCAAGCGCGCCGTTGAGCCCATTGAGCGAATACACCTCCAAGGCCTCCGCGCCGACGGCGCTGCCCATGCCCCAGAGACGCTCCTGCATATCCACCTCGACCCGCTGCCCGATGGGATTAATGTTGCCGCACGCTCCCTGGAGAAAGAGCATGGTGGCCCCGGTGGCGGCTTCAAATAAACCTCGCGCCACACCGATAAAGTCGGCGGAAACCGCGTGGCTGGGCGGATGGAGGACGACCGGGTGGCAGGCGTAGTGGACGAGCGCCGCCAGCGGTTCACCCTCCACCGTATCGATGCGCAACATTTGAAGGGTCCGGTCGATGGCGCCGCCCAGGTTTTCGCCCATCGTGGCGACTTTCCCGTCGCGCAGAACCCGACGATTGACATTTGCGGCCACGCTGCCGGCGCCGTGAGAGACGCGGCACGTCTCCAGGCTCTGCTGTGCCATTTCTACGCTGCCGGCCATGGCGTGAACGAGCGTCGTCGTATACGCGAGTTCGGGCGCCGACATGTCGGCGCTAGCGCTCGTGATGGGGCCTGAGTGCGTGTGGGACGTGTTGATAAGGATGTTCGGCGCCGGGATGCCGGTGCGCTCAGTGACGAGCGCGCGGAGCGTGGCGACTTGCTGGGTCGGCAGACCGCAGACATCGCAACTAACAATTGCGATGGCGGTCTCGTCAGTGGCAAGCACGAGCGACGTGGCGTAGAGGTCGTCGAGAATCGCATCGCAGCCGTGTTCGCGGTTGCCGAATCCGCACAACCAGGTACCTAACGGCGGTGTAATCGTCGCACGTCCGACCCCGGCCTGCAGCACGTCAGCCATGAGCCTTTTCCCCTTTCCGCGTTAGCGATCGCACACTGAACGCTCAGGCGACTGTGCAGCTACACTTTCGCTACAGCCGCCCTATTCACAATCGCTTTTTGAGCGGATGGCTTGGCTCATTATAACGAAGGCAACTGCTGGGTGCTGCTCTCCTTAGATTCTTCATGTAACCGCGGCTCAAGAAACTAACGGCAGATAACTACGCGCATTCGGTTGAATGTGGGGAGATGGAAGACGCGGCAGGCGGTTGCATCGCCTGCCGCGCTCCCCGTGGATTCTCGATCGTTAGTAGCGCGAACGAGAACCCGTCTCCGGCGTTACTCCTTCACATCCTCATACCAGCCCGAACCGAAGTACAGCCCGTCGTGCTTAATCAGCCAGGTATGCTTCAGACGCTCCTGGTTGGTATCCAAGTCAAGGAAGACGTAGGAAATCCACTTGCCCTCTTCAGTCGCCGTGAGGAATTCGGCGCCGTAGTCATAGTCTCGCTTGTCGATGCGCTGCTCTCGTGTGCGGCCGATGTGCTCCGGATTGGGATGCGAGATGGTGACCTGGTTTTCGTCCAGCACGAAGACGTACCAGGGTCCCTGCACGCTTTCCGGCGAACTGAAGAACGCTAGAGCGACCTCGCGTCCCTGGGCGTCGTAGCGCTGGATGGCGCGGTGCACGAACGACTGAGTATACGTGGCGTCGTCTTCGGCCTCAGCGCGCTCGTACCAACCGGAGCCGAAGATCAGGCCGTCGTGCTTGACCGCCCACGCGTGCTTTAGCTCCTCGTAGCCGGTAGCGGGGTTCAGGAAGTAGTAGTCTACCCAGACGCCGTCTGCCGTGGCAGCGATGAGCTCCTCGCCATAGGCCTTGCCACGCACGTCAACGCGCGTCTTGGGCGAGGTGCCAAGGATCTCGGGACGATTGGCATTGACTACAGTGTTCTCGTTCTCATCGATGATGAAAACGTACCAATCGTCGTCCACACTCTCCAGCGTGTTGTAGTAGGCAAAGGTGGCTTCCCGCCCGATGGCGTCATACAGGCGCATCGCCTGCGCGACGAACGCTTGCGTATACGCCGCCGGATCCGCCTTCGACGCGCCCTCTTCATACCAGCCGGAGGCGAAGATCCGACCGTCGTGCCGCACCACCCACGTGTGCTTCGACTCGAACGCGCCCGTGGCCGGGTTGATGTACGTATAGTCCGTCCAGGCGCCCTCCGCGGTGGCCGCCGCTGCTACCTGCGCTCCCGCCGGATAGCCGCCGGGACCGAGAATGTCCGCAAGGGGTTGCCCCACGTTCTCGGGAACGCCGGCATGGGCAAGCATGACGTCGTTCTCGTCAGTGATGAAGACGTACCACGCGCCGTCCACGCTCGCCGCCGAGTTGTAGTACGCGATGGTGGCGTCAAGCCCCTCGGCTCGGTAGAATTCCAACGCCTGTTCGACAAACGCCTGCGTGTAGGCGGCGGGGTCAGACTTGTCAGGCAGCCCGGCGTGCCCCTCAGTGATAACCTCGTACCAGCCGGAGCCAAAGATCAGCCCACCGTACCTGACAACCCAGGAATGCTTCGCTTGGAGTTCACCGTTTGCCGGATTGCGGTGCAGGTAATCTACCCAGCCGCCGGCTTCCGTCGCCGCGGCCAGGGCTGCGCCGTGATTGAAGCCGGTAATGTCCACCCGGTCGTTGATGTCCGTGCCCAGGCGGCCCGGTATGGTGGGATGGGCAATGAAGATGTCGTTCTCGTCGATGATGAAGACGTACCACTCGCCGTCCACGCTCTCCGACGAGTTGTAGAATTCAACGGTTGCCTCACGCCCGTTGGCTTTGTAGTAGTCTATTGCGTTCGCAACTACGTACTGCGTGTACGCTGCGGGCGCAGTCGCGGGATCAGGAGGGGTTTCGACCACTTGCACGCTACAGCCAACAGCAACCATGAGCGCCGCTGTCGCTATAAAAACCGCAATACCACGTTGTATCCGGCTAATCACGAAAGACCTCCTCTTTGAGATACCTTTTTTCGCTTGATGCTCACCTCTTCGTGTAATGAACTACCTTAATTATACCGAGCTACCAAGCAAATTTTGTCTGAATGCCGACGGTTGCCACGGGATTCTCCGACAATGCGACACGAGCGGCACATAAGAGAGGTACGCAGGAGAAGCACTTACCGTCACGCCCGTTAGCTAACGGTGCAAATGGAGCCGCCCTAGCCGTGCCAACTGGCGATGAACGACTCGGCGTCCAAGCCATCGGGCAGTTCGTTGAAGTAGTAGTGCATGGGCCGTCCCTGAAATGCCGGCTCGAACATCTCCTCGTCGCTCTGCAGCGCGGCATCGATGCCCTTGAACCGGCTCCACAGGATTGCCGCTTCTTCGTCAGTAAAGCGAGCGGTGAAGTCCGGCCCCCAGTTCAGGGTAATGGGGTGCTGCGATTCGACCCAGCGGTGTAGATCTTCCGGCTTCCGCAGTTCAGGGTTTCTCAGGAAACGCATCTGCAATGCAACTTTCGACAGGTAGATAGTGAGCGTGGTCCGGCCGTGGGGGCCGACGCCCGGCTGCAGAGTCTCTAAAGCGGCGCGGTAACCGGCCTCGTCCTGTGCGATTACGGCGCGGAGCGCAGCTTCGGTAGCATCCTTCATGCGCTCGCCGCGCGCCGCAAAGGAATCGAAGCGCTCACGTGCCCACGGCGCAAGGCTTTCCAAGAAGCCAAGCTCCGGATACGTGCCGTATATGGCGTGACCGCCGTGCAATGTGCGCCGCATCTTGGTGGTGTAGTTGCTGCCGGTGTGGTTGAGAAAGTTGATGTACACGACCCCGTCGCCGGCGTTTAACTCCACCGGCATGCCGCCGGTGACCGATCCGGCGCGGTTTTCGAGCAACTCGGCGCGCTCCTGCTCCGTGCTGCGCCTGCGGTGGCTGCCGGGTATGGCCCACAGTACGCTATCGTCATACAGAGGCACGTTCCACTGCGTGTAGCGCGGGCCGTTTTCTACCATGTCCGCCGCGAGCGCATCCAGCGGAGCCATGTCGACAGGGTGAATATCCCGGTGCCAGCCCGTGCCGCCCGGCCAGTCGCGGATTGGATTGCACATCATCATCATTTCGGTAATGCAGGGCTCGGGATTGCACAGGAGTTGGCTGGCAATTTCCAGGGTCTCGTCTGCGACCCAAAAATCCTCAACGACATTGGCGGTTGCCGCGTCGATGAGACCCGGACGCATCATCATAACGCGGGGTTGACGAGACGTTTCATATTCGCCGCCGGGCGGCGCATCCGGCCCGCGCTCCCGCGCCCAGTTCACCTTCTGCCGCTCCAGCATCGTCTCGCAGCTCGCGCGCATGGCCTCGAGCCGGTCCGGCGGAATGAGATTGCGAATGATCAGGTACCCCTGATCCATGAACTGGTCGCGGTCTACCTTCACGGCGCTCTCCTTAGGGGCATGAACACCCATTCCAAAACTCAACGTGGGCCTTGGCACATCGTGGGAAATCTAAACCATGGCAAATGGCTTGTCAAACGCCGATGCCCACCTATTTGATGCACACCTCTTCGATGCAACTGGGAAGACAGAAAGCACAAATGCATCGGCGATGGTAGTGAAGTAAGGCTCTCCCTGAACTCTATAGGTCAGCACCCATTAGTCCGGAAAAGTCGCTTTCCGATAGAATCTGAATATCGACACCCTTCTCGATAAACTCTTCCACCTTCCGATGTTTACTGCTCTTCTGATAACCCTTGAGCTTGCTCTCGTCCTGGATGCCCACGACTAGCATCGTCACCTTATTGCTGACAGTGTTGACCACGTTGCATCCGGCGTCTGCAGCCATATCGGCCGCTTTACGTCGTGGGATACTAAGTGCTCCAGTGAATAGGATAGTCTCTCCGAATAGTGCTCCCTCTTCATTTCCCTCTCGCTTGCCAGAAAGTTCCCCAGGGGACAATGTGAAGATTGGACGATCAACCCGGCGCAGCCAACCCTCAATGTCTATCTCCGTAGAATCACACGCACGGAGCACGATCTCCGCGGCCGCTCTGGCGTCTTCAAGCGCGTCATGATGCCTGAATGAGATTTCGAGATCTTTTGCAATACTACTGAGTCCGTAACCCTTTTGCCCGTATCTTTCCGGCCATGCTCTACGGGCGATTTTGGCACTGTCGAGCCAAGTGACCCGAAGCGTTTCCAGGTCATACCTCACCATAGCTCGCTCAAATGCGACACGATCAAACGAAGTGTGGCTTATCAGTACAGATCCATGCAACCGATCACGCAACTCGTCGCGAACTTCGGGAATTGTAGGGCTATGCCTCACGTCATTTTCTTCGATTCCGTGAATTGAAACATTCCACGGATCGAACCAATCTTCTGGGTTCACCAAGGTTTGCCATTGATCTTCAATTCTTCCCTCCCGAACGTGCACAATACCGATCTGGCAGATGCTCGCACGGTCAGCGTTGGCGGTTTCCACATCGATCGAATTGAACGTCAACATGTTTGGCTATCCCCTTTGGCGAATGCACACCTCATCCAAAACCCACACTTAGACTTCGCAAGTCCTGGGAAATCTAACCCCACGGCCTAAAGCTTATCAAACGCCGAACCCCGCTCTTTCTCTCCCTAAAAGAAGCCCAACCTGAAAGAGGCTAAGGGATACAGCGCCAAGCCCGCGGCCGACGCAATCTCGTGTCGGCTCTGAGGCCACCATTCTAGTGAGCTTGCGCACACAGTCGAGGGTAAAGATCAAGAGGATTGTCCGCAAGAGGAGTGACATTGTAAGGCTAGAAACAACTCCTTGAATTACTGAATCCAAGAGACTAGTAACCCAGCCTATTAGAGCTGGTAGCATGCTATGCTGAAGTGGAGTGTAATGCAATTGAAGAAGTGAGTCAGTCAACCTATGGCGCTTTTTTCTGAGAGACTTGGTTACAGCCCCAAGAGGGAACTACAAGTAGAGTCGATGGATGAGGGTTTGAGAAACCGCCTTTGGAGTGTCATAAAGTTTTATCTACTTGGCACATATTACAGCTATAATTCCACTGGCTATAGGTTCTTAGAGGATGAACTGTGGGATAGATTCTATAAGCAATCAGAGGACGACCTTCCAAGAGATATTGACGAACAGATGAATCACGTAAAGGCCAGTTTCAGACGGTGTTCCTGGCATCGCGCCTTCGATATGCTTGAATTCATTGCACAGAACTATCCGGATTGTGTGCATGCAGAGCGTAGTGACTATCGTTTCGCGACGCAAAACAGCTTCATTGAAGCCGTTAACGTCATATTGGAAGAAGAGCACTCCGGCTATCGCTTCGTTGGGACTGCTATTTCTCCTATCACCTCGAGTGAAGAGGTCATGGAGGTTGGCAGCGCTCTAGACTCTCCTGGCCCCTCCGCTAACCATCTACAAAAGGCTTTGGATCACTTATCAAACAGAAAGCAACCCGATTACCGCAACTCGGTCAAAGAGTCGATTAGTGCGGTGGAGTCGATGGCCAACTTGATAACTGGAGTGAAGAATCCTAGCCTCGGTCAAGCATTGCCAGAGGTAGAGAAAAGACTGGGACTTAAACTGCATGGCGCGAAGCGTAAAGCGCTTCAAAGCCTATACGGCTGGGCAAGCGACGAAGCCCGACACGGTTTACTGGAAGAATCCCATCTAACCCAAGAAGACGCTCGGTTCGCACTGATTGTCTGCTCAGCTTTTGTCAATTACCTTAAAGCAAAAGCTGTTAACGCGGGGGTTTCACTAGAGTCGAATGTCCAAGTAAACGGAGACAGTTCGCCGACAGGGAATTCCGCTCCGTAAGCAACTCTAGCAGACTGTAACAGTGCATTACCTCTTCCCACCGGCCTCCGCCAGCAAGCCATCGCGCAGTTCGCGTTTCAGCACCTTGCCCATGGTGTTGCGGGGGAGTTCATCCACGAAGTAGACGTCGCTCGGCACCTGGTAGTCCACGCTGCGTTCCCGGCAGAAGTCGCGGATGTTGCGGGGTGTAGCTTCCGTGTCGGCGGCGGGGTCTTTCACCACCACGGCCACCACCTTCTCGCCGCGCAGGTCGTCGGGCAGGCCGAACACGGCGGATTCCTTCACGCCGGGGCAATCGTTCAGCACGCGTTCGACCATGGGCGGGTAGACGTTGAAGCCCTTGGTGATGATGAGGTCGACTTTGCGCCCAATGAGAGTCAGGTAGCCCTGTGGATCCACAAAACCGAGGTCGCCGGTGGCGAAATAGCCCTCGTGGGCGAACGCCTCGGCGGTGGCTTCCGGCCGGTTCAAGTAATGGTCGAAGATCACCGGGCCTCTTACATGCACCTCGCCCACGGCGTGGCCGTCCTTGGTCGTGGAACCGTCCTCGACCATGGTCATCTCGATGCCGTCCAGCGGCAGTCCCACCGAGCCCTGCACGCTGGGCTTGTCGATGGGCAAGCTGGCAATCACGTGACTCTCGGTCATGCCGTAACGGTTGATAAGCGGACTTTTTAAAATACCTTCCAACTCCGGCAACACTTCGGGGCGAATCGGCGCGGAACCGCACGTAAAAAGCCGCACATGCGACCATTTTTTCGCGTGTGCGCGAAATTCTGGACGCCCGAGAAGCTGGTAGTACATGGGTGGAATGGCCATGAAGACCGTGGCGCGGTCTATGAGGTCCAGCGTGCGCACCGGGTGAAACTGGTCGGCCATGAGCATGTGCGCGCCGGTGAGAAAGTTCACGTGGCTGGCAAACGAAATGCCGTGAATATGAAAGAACGGCAGCACGTTCACGAGCACGTCGTCCGGCGCGAACGCCCAGCAGTCGGCCAGCGACCGCACCGCCGCGCCGAGATTGGCATGGGTATGCACCACGCCCTTAGGCTGGCCGGTGGTGCCGGAGGAGTAGAGCAAGAGCGCCCAATCCTTTGCCTTGGAGTCCGGCAGCGGCGCCGTGGGTTGCGGTTCTAGCGCCAGAAACTCGTCGGCGTGCAGCACGCCCCGCAGCGGGGTCTCCTCATCATCCACCAGCGCCTGCAGCACCGGCAGTTCGGCATCACCCCCCACCGCCAGCACCGCGCCGCTATCCTGAGCGTAGTACTCCATCTCACGCGGCGTGAACTTGAAGTTGAGCGGCAACGAGACACCGCCCGCCCGGATCGCGCCCAAATGCGCCAGCAACAGCGCCCGCTTATCCGCCGTGTACAGAATCACGCGCTCGCCGGCCCGCAATCCCTGTTTCTGCAAATGCGCCGCCGCCGCCCGCGTGCGGGCATCCAACTCGGCATACGTCCAGGTCTTGTCCTGATACGTCAGCGCCGGCCGCTGCGCGAATTGCACAAACGCCGCTTCAAGCTGGTCGCGAAAGGGTTGAAATGACGTGGCTGCTTCTGACTTCACTGCTGGTGAAACTCCATCTTCAGTTACTTGCTAATACCAGTAAAGGTCACCGCAAGTCCCAGCCGGGGATGGCCGCCGCCTGCCGCACCCACTCCGCGAACTGTTCCTCGTCGAATGCGTCCTCGTAGATGTCGTACCAGCGCGCTTCCGGGTCCTTGCCGGAACCGGGTGGGGCGGACGGCATCAACGAGCCTTTGAAGAACGTCACCTTCACGTAGCGGGTCATAACGTGGACATTCAGGAACCAGCCCATGCCTTCCACGCCATAGAAGGGCGAATTCCAGCGCACGCACTTCTGCACGTTCGGCACCTCGCGTTCGATGACGGCGTCGAGGCGGCGGCCTACATCGCTCTTCCACCCCGGCATATACTTAATGTACTTCTGCACAGGCGCATCGCCGTCGGCCTTGGCGATCTGGGGATTGCCGCCGGAAAGCAAGGCTACCTTGCCGTCAGGAGACCTGGGTAAGGGCTTCTTTGCGGCTTTCTTTGGCTTCTGAGCCGTCTTGCCGGGCATTGCGTTCTCCCTGATTTTCGCTAAGCTCAGTCGTACCGGTTGTCAAGTTCAAGAGTCAGTTCCGTGAACTGTCTTGGGGCCACCGCGCCCTGCGTCAATCGGCGACCCCGACCGTGAGCGTCTACACACTCCCCGCACATATTGAAGCTACGCGATTACCTTCTCCGGATCCGACGGGGGATTCTGATGCGGAGGCGGCGCATCGTAGCGGATGACCTGGTACCAACCGGAGCCAAAGATGAGGCCGTCGTGTTTGACGACCCAGGCGTGCTTGGTTTCCAAGAAGCCGCCTCTGGCCGGATTCTCGTAGACGTAGCTCACCCAGTTTCCCTGCTCGGTGGCGGCCAGCATCGCGGCGCCAAAGTTGAAGCCGTCGGCGTCAATCCCAAGCGGCTCTTTGACGAACAGGCCGACGTTCTCTGGAATGGCGGAATGCGCCAGCACCTGGGCATCCTCGCCGATGACGAAGAGGTACCACTCGCCGTCCACGCTCTCAGTGGTGTTGTAGTAGGCGAGCGCGGCGTCACGGCCCTCGGCGTCGTAGCGCCGTATCGCCTCCGCCACGAAGGCCTTGGTGTATAAACCGGGCTCGGCTGCTTGCGAAATCGTCTCAATGCTCGGCAGCGACGGTACCGGTGGCTGTGGTGGCTGGGGCTGCGTTTGGGTCGGTACGGCGCTGCACGCGACAAGCATAAGCAGCCCCACGATCAGCGCAACACCGATTGCTATCCGACCGCACATCCGAAGACTCCTTTGTTCCGTAGCAAGCTGAACCATCCAATTGTCCTCCCATTTAAATACAGTATAGCACCGCAACCTGCGCGCTCAGTGCGGCTCCAATTGCCGCGCTTGGGCCGTTTGCAGGCTACCGTGAACCCCGCACAGCTTAGCCCTGTGCGGAATAGGTAATAGGCTCCCAGCGTTTCTACGCGAGAAAACGCGTGGCGCCTGCCCGGCATGTCATGAAGATTCACCCTCACCCCAACCCTCTCC
>JAAXIC010000043.1 GCA_012270555.1 Chloroflexota bacterium | reverse complement strand
GTCCTGGGCTACACACACGCTACAATGGGCGGTACAACGGGAGGCGAGCGCGCGAGCGTGAGCGGATCCCTGAAAGCCGTCCGGTAGTACGGATGAGAGGCTGCAACTCGCCTCTCTGAATGTCGGAGTTGCTAGTAACCGTGGGTCAGCATACCGCGGTGAATACGTTCTCGGGCCTTGTACACACCGCCCGTCACACCACCAAAGTTGGCAACACCTGAAGCGGCTGGAGCGAACCCCGCATGGGGGCGCACGTTGTGAGGGTGGGGCTGATGATGGGGGTGAAGTCGTAACAAGGTAGCCGTAGCGGAAGCTGCGGCTGGATCACCTCCTTTCTAGGGTGAATACCCATACTGCCTATTCCGAACCAACCTTCTCTCCCTGCAGACACATCCCCCTTCATCACCCTTTACCTGCTAAATGCCGCCTCTGACATGCTCAATATTCGCTAACGAGAAGAACCCCCTCTACCATGAGGGGGGCTTTTCTTTAAAAACCGCTACCTATCCTTTGCTCTCCCGGAGGTCAAATCTAAGGGCCTGTGAGCGCGCGATCAGTGCGTTTGCCCGCCGGACGTCTATGCCAACCAGACTCTCAGCCTAGCTCTCCCTGCCAGCGCCGATAGACCCTTGGGCTTCAGTGCACATTTCAGCGTTGCACGGGCAACCTCGAAACGTAGCATTACCCAGGGAACAGCGGCTCGGACAGAGTTGCGTACCTGGTCTTGCTGCGCTATATTCCTTCTGTGATATTTGCGGTTTTCTTGCCAACGCCTTGGCAACGTACAGGTCGTGCCAAGAGTGGTACAATAAACGAAGAACAGCGATAGGGCTTGTTTCGCGGGCCACTAGCTCAGTTGGTTAGAGCGCGCCCCTGATAAGGGCGAGGTCTGTGGTTCAAATCCACAGTGGCCCACCACCATACGCAGCGCCGGCACTCAGTTCCATTGCTCTGTACTTCAAGCCGCCGCATGGGGATGTAGCTCAGTTGGGAGAGCACCTCCTTTGCAAGGAGGGGGTCAGGAGTTCGAGTCTCCTCATCTCCACCAAGCCCGGGACCCCTCTGTCAAGATAGCCCCGTCGACGCCCTCATGACGAAATTAGGCACCTCGGGCGGAAGCACGGAGTTCGCGAGCAACGTCATGACGAAGGACCACCACGGTGATACCGCGCCGCCCTACGACATCAAGCTGAGCGTGAAGGCGCTCGAGTCGCTCCTGGTGGAGAAGGGGCTGGTCGACCCGGAAGCAGTTGACGCGCTCATTGAGCTGTTCCAGAACGATATTGGCCCATCGAACGGCAAGCGCGTGGTGGCGAGGGCATGGGTGGACGGAGGGTTCAAACGCTGGCTCCTGGATGACCCCAACGCCGCGATCGCCTCGATGCGTTACGTGGGCTCGCAGGGCGAACAACTGCGGGTCCTCGAGAACACGGCTGACGTCCACAACCTCGTGGTCTGCACGCTGTGCTCCTGCTATCCCTGGCCTCTCTTGGGTCTGCCGCCGGTGTGGTACAAGTCCCCGCCGTACCGGGCGCAGGCGGTCGCCGACCCGCGCGGCGTAATGCGGCAGTTCGGTACGGAGATAGGGGAGGAGAAGGAGGTGCGCGTGTGGGACTCCACCTCCGAGATGCGCTACCTCGTCCTCCCCCAGCGTCCCCCAGACACGGAAGGCTGGCGCGAGGAGGAACTCCAAAACCTCGTGACCCGCAACTCCATGATTGGCGTGGAGGATGCGCAGCGGCCGGCAAAGACGGGAACCTCATGAACGGAGTCCACGATCTCGGTGGGATGCAGGGATTCGGGCCGGTGCGGCCCGAGCTGGAGTCGGAAGAGCCGGTCTTCCATGCAGAGTGGGAGGGCCGTGTGTACGCCATGGTCCGGCTCATCGGGAGCCTCAAGTTGTGGAACCTGGACATGGTGCGCCACACCCGGGAGAGTCTGCCCCCTGCGGACTACCTCGCCTTTTCCTATTACGAGATCTGGTTCGCAGCCTTGCGGAAGCAACTGGTCGAATCCGGTCTGGTCACGGAAGACGAATTGCGGACGGGCAGGGCGTCATCGGCCGTCTCGGAGGTCATCCTAGAGCGGGTGATGCGCGCCGAGCAGGTGCGAGCCAAGCCGTTCATGACCGCGAGCTATCGCCGTCCCGCGCCGGGGCCGGCCCGTTTCGTGCCGGGCGACCGCGTGCGGGCCCGTAACCGCCACCCTCGCGGGCATACCCGCGAGCCGCGTTACGTGCGCGGCCGCATCGGGACGATAGACGCGCACTATGGGTCGCAGGTGTACCCGGACCTCAGCGCGGACGGCGTCGTCGAGGGACGCCACCTTTATAGTGTGCGCTTCGCTGCCCGCGAGCTCTGGGGCGAGTCCGCGCATGTCAATAGCGCCGTGTACGTCGACCTCTGGGAGGACTACCTGGAGGCTGCGCCCTGACGGACGCGCAACCTCCCGGAGGCATCGGTGGAATTCGATACATTCCCTTGGACGACGGCAAGCGTGCCTGGCTTGTCTGCCCATAACCGCCAAAGTGTGCGAGAATATGCACCATGCTGAATCTGCCCCATGCCGATGTCGTTGGCAGCCTCATCAGGCCACCGGATCTCCTTGCCGCACGCGAGGAATTCTCGGCCGGACGCATCTTGCCCGCGGCATTCAAACGTGCCGAGGATGCTGCTGTCGATAGCGCTGTCGCTGCCCAGGAGGAAGCCGGACTTGAGATCCTCACCGACGGCGAAATGCGCCGGCTCTCATTCCAGAGCCAGATGCCTGAGGCAGTGGCAGGCTTTGGCGAGTTCGATATCGACGCGTTCCTCTGGGGCGATTGGCAGGGTGACGAGCAGGTAGGAGATGCGCGCACGGAACGTCCCGCGACCCTGGGTGTCGTCGGTCGCCTCCAACGGAAGCGGCACCTGTCGGCGGAGGAGTTCACCTACCTGCGCGGCCGCACCTCGCGCATCGTAAAGGTGACGCTGCCAAGCCCCAGCCTGTTTGCCAACTTCTGGTCGCCGGTGAAGTCCGCCGGAGCTTACCCCACGCTGGATGCGTTCCTGGCCGATGTCGCGCAGATTGTCCGTGAGGAGATTGCAGAATTGATCAGGCTGGGGGCGAACTACATCCAACTCGACGCCCCGCACTACCCACTCGTGCTGGATCCGGCGTGGGCGGCCTTCTACGAGTCTCAGGGGTGGTCTGCGGAAGACTGGATCGCCCAGGGCGTCGAGCTGGACAACGCCGTGATGGACGGTTTCTCGGAAGTGATGTTCGCGGTCCACCTCTGACGCGGGAACCAGGGCGGCCGTTGGCTGGTCGAAGGTAGTTACGACCGGATCGTTGAGCCGGTTCTCCAGCGCATAAACGCGCAGCGGCTGATGCTGGAGTACGACGACCCCCGCTCAGGCTCGTTTGAGCCTCTGCGCGGCGTGCCCGATGACAAGCTCGTGGCGCTGGGACTTGTCACGACCAAATCTCCGCGCGCGGAGATCCCAGCCGAGCTTGAGTCTCGGATCGCCGAAGCTGCCCGCCACTTCCCCTTGGAGCAACTCGCCCTCAGTCCGCAGTGCGGGTTCGCCTCATCCATCGTCGGCAATCCAATCTCGATTGCGCAGCAAAACGCGAAACTCCGCATCGTCGCCGAGACCGCCCGCAACGTTTGGGGATAAACTCTAGGGGGTGGGGCGGGAGTTCGAATCTCTGTGTCTCCACTTACTCGCACCTCCGAACCGGGGGCTTGTAGTACCAACTTCACTGAAACATTGGAAATACCAGCAATGGGAATCCGGCTAGTCTCAGGCCTGCGAGGCCAACCACCGGCTTTCTGGCTAAATGTGGCCGTCAAGGCTCTATTGATATTCCTCCTGGCTTTTGGAGCCTTCTCTGGATTACAGCAATTTGAAGGCAAGGCTTTTGCATGGCGCTTGGCCACGTATCCAATTGCCGCCTTTGTGATCCCCGTCATTTGGGCAGTTCGCGCGCGAGATACAGCGTATCCGTACGTCGCCGACATTCTCCTCACTTTGCCGTTCCTCATCGACACCGCCGGCAACGCCACAGACCTCTATGACACCGTCTGGTGGTGGGACGACGTGAACCACCTCGTGAATTGGGCGCTGCTCTCCGGCGCCGTGGGGGCGCTGGCGTGGCGAAATCGAATCCCCAAGGGGCAGACCCTGGCATATGTGGTTGGCTTTGGCGCGGTGACGGCGATTCTATGGGAGATTGCCGAATACTTTGCCTTCATCCGCTTCTCTGAAGAGCTGGAAACGGCCTACGTCGACACCCTGGGTGACATGACATTGGGTCTCGCCGGCTCTGCCGTGGCCAGCCTGATAGCCGCCCTGTCTCCCCGCCGCCAGCAGGCATAGTCGACACGTCCTATGCCTCGCTGTGCTGACCCAAATATCACTATGGAACGAGCGCTCTCATCCCGGCTTCATCCTCGCACACCAAAGTCACCCATGAACGCTGGGTCGCAACCCACATCTTCTGTCAGGCTTTCGCATGTACAATGGAGAGGGAATGGGCGAGGCGGAGAGTGCGGACCCTAGATCATGTTCTAAGCCGTGACGTAACACCACCCACACCATGACCTTTTGGATTCTTGAGCTACTTAGACGTGCCGGTTTGAGCGCGTTGGTTCAGTAGCTATGCGCGTGGGATGACCAAAGGTAGGTCCATGATCGGCCCTAGGTCTGAGTCAACTTCCAACTGTCATTCTAAGGATCCCTTCGGCAAGCTCTGGATCAACTCCGCGACGAAGATTTCAGAACCGGACGCCTCTTAGATCCCTCCCGCGAAAAGCACGGGGCAACTGCCCGCTTCGAAATCACCGGAATCGCTGCCTTAGAGACTACAAGCCTGGGTGTGTTGAATCCTGGGCGCACTTCAGTTGACTAGCACGATTGCCAGACTATAGCATGAGAATCGGCCTGTTTCGCGCTTTGAAAGCCGGGGAGAGATTGATGTTGTCTTCAACGCACCGCGCCTTGGTCGTATTGGCCGTCCTCGCCCTCGCTGCGTTCGCCTTGGTCGGCTGCGCAACCGTGCCGCTGCAACCCGCTGCGACGCCCGTTGCCGCCCCCTCCGCAACCGATGCTGCGCCTGTTCCGCCAATTGCCGGGGAGCGTCCGCACAGTTTCACCCATCATGGGATTACCGTGCAAGACCCGTGGCACTGGCTGCGGGATCAAGACTACCCGACGGTGGATGACGAGGACGTGCTGGCATATTTGGAGGCGGAAAACGACTACTTCGCCGCAAGCATGGCGCCATACCAGGACCTGATCGACACCATCTACAAGGAAATCGAGGGGCGCCAGCCGGCGGAATTGACCAGCTTGCCCCAGCGGAGGGGACAGTGGTACTACCAGTGGCGGTATGGCGAAGGGAGCCAGTACCGCGAATGGCTGCGCTGGCCCGCCTCCGACCCCGGCGCGCGAGAAGGCCCCACCGCAAATGCTCAGGTATTCCTAGACGAACCGGCGTTGGCCGAGGGCCTGGAATACTTCCGCTTGGGTTCCCTTTCCGTGAGCAACGACGGCTCCCTGGTGGCGTACAGCACCGACACTAACGGCTCGGAACGATACACCTTGGTGGTCAAGAACCTGGAAACCGGCGAGTTGCTGCCGGATGAGATTGCGGAGACGCGGGGCAGTGCCGTTTGGTCTGCCGATGACTCCTCCTTCTTCTACATCGCGCTGGACGAACTTGGGCGTCCCTGGCAGGCGCGGCGGCACATTCTAGGCAGTCCGGTTGAAGAAGACGCCGTGGTTCACCAGGAGGCCGAACCAGGGTTCTTCATCTGGGTAACGAACACCGCCTCCAAGAAATACGTCATCATAGGCGCCGGCGACCATGTGACCTCAGAGTTACGCTTGGTCTTGTCCGATGACCCCGCGGCTGAACCTGTACTGGTAGCACCCCGCCGGCCGGGGCACGAATACTCGATAGACCATCAGGGCGACCGCTTTGTCATCAGGACAAACGACAATCACCAGAACTTCCGCCTGGCGATTGCGCCTGAGAATAATCCCACCGAAGCGGCGTGGGAGACCCTGTTGCAGGGCACGGAATCCTTGTACATCAAGGGCTTCTACCTGACCGAGGACTACATCGCGGTTGAGGAACGGATCGATGGCCTCGACCAGGTGCGCATCATCGACCGTGCCGGGGAGTCGAGGCACGTCGCTTTTCCCGAGGCAGCCTACACCGCATACATTGACTTCGCTCCGGAGTTCGACGATACCGCTCTCCGTGTTATCTACACGTCTCTGAGCACACCGTGGACCGACTTCGACTATCACGTCGAGACGGGAGAACTGGAAGTACGGAAGGTGCAGGAAATCCCCAGCGGACATGACGCTGCGGCGTACGTAACTTACCGAGAACTGGCGCCCGCGCGGGACGGCGTGCAGGTGCCGGTGTCGATTGTCCGCCACAAGAACACCCCGGTGGACGGTTCCGCGCCCCTATATATCTACGCCTACGGCGCGTACGGCTACGCCATTTCCCCGTACTTCTCCACTGCCAGGCTGTCCCTTTTGGAGCGGGGGTTCATCTTTGCCATCGCCCACGTGCGCGGCGGGGACGACCTGGGCTACCACTGGTATGAGGCCGGCAAGCTGTTTGAGCGCACAAACACCTTCAATGACTTCGTGGACGTGGCGCGCCACCTTATCGACAAGGGCTACGGCTCCGAGGGGCGCATCGCCATTTCCGGGGCCAGCGCGGGCGGGTCCCTGGTGGGGGCCGTAGTCAATCAAGCTCCGGAACTCTGGGGCGCGGCGGTTGCCAACGTACCTTTCGTGGACATTCTGAACACCATGCTCGATGCCGACCTGCCATTGACTCCACCGGAGTGGCCCGAATGGGGCAACCCCATCGAAGACAAGGCCGCATTCGAGTACATTCGTTCCTATTCTCCCTACGACCAGCTTATGCCGGGTGAGTACCCGCCGATACTGGTGACGGCGGGACTGAACGACCCGCGGGTGACGTATTGGGAACCCGCCAAGTACGTGGCTAAATTGCGCGCCGTCAAGACGGATGACAATCTGGTACTGCTGAAGACCGACATGGGCTCCGGGCATGGCGGCAGGTCGGGCCGGTTTGCCCTTTGGTACGAAATCGCCGAGGAATATGCCTTCATCCTAGCGAGTCTGGGCTTGGCGAAATAGGCGTTTTCGCTGCGGGGATGGCTTTGCGGCGGGACTGGAAGGCCCGGCTGCCGGAGGGCAAAGTGGCGAAGTACAAGGTGGTTGCGCAGGGGCGTTCCAATGCCGCCGGAGGCTTTTCGTGCGAGTTGGAGGAATTGCGGGGCCTTGACGTAGAGCTTACGGCCGTCACCGCCGATTCCGATACCGCGTTCCTGGAAGGAGCGCAGGACGCTGACGCCATCCTGGTGCGGGGCATGCCGCTTTCGAGCACGGTGATCAAGCGACTTACCCAGTGCAAGATCATCGCGCTGGACAGCGTGGGCACAAACCATGTCGCCGTTGCGGCAGCCACGGCCAAGGGCATCCCGGTAACGAACTGCCCCGACATCAATGTCCAAGAGGTCGCTGAGCACACGGCGGCCCTCATCCTGGCCGCCCACCGCCGATTGCTGCAGATGGACAAGACGGTGCGGCAGGGCCTCTGGTGGGAGGGTCATGCACCCTTGCGCCAACTGCCCCGGTTGTTCGGTCAGACCCTGGGGTTCATCTCCTTTGGCAATATCCCCAGGGCCGTCGTGCCGTTGTTGAAGCCATTCGGTCTCCGCCTTCTCGCCCACGATCCCTTTGTCATGGAGACTGTGATGATCCAGTACGGCGTGGAGCCAGTCGGCTTGCAAGAGCTATTGCAGCGATCGGATTTCATTTGTAACCATCTGCCGGGGTCAGCCGGCACGGCCAAATTGATTGGGGAAGAGCAGTTTCGGCTCATGAAGTCCAATGCCGTTTTCGTGAACACCGGACGAGGCACGACCGTGGACGAAGCCGCTCTGATTCTGGCACTGGATGAAGGTTGGATCGCGCACGCTGCGCTGGACGTGCTGGAGAAGGAACCGCCCGATCCCAAGAATCCCTTGTTCACTATGGAGAACGTCACACTCACGCCCCACGCGGCCTCGGCGTCAGCCAGGGTTGTGGAAGTAAGCAGGCGCCGCGTGGGCAGGGAAATCGCTTTGGTATTGAGCGGCCGCTGGCCGCTATCCTGTGTAAACCCGTCGGTATTGCAAAGCTCCGGTCTCCGCAAATGGCAGACCTAGCCGGGGCATGGCCGCACGGAACGCAAGAGAAAGTGATCGACCGAGCCTTGTGCCAACCGAAACGCCGATCGCGCTTTGAAGGAGAAGAGACATGAATGTGTTGGAAACCGTTGCAAGAATCCTGAAGACGGAAGGCGTGGAGTGGGTTTCGTGCTTCCCCTCTAACGAGCTTATCGAAGTCGTTGCCGGGGAAGGCATCCGCACCGTCATGTTCAGGCAGGAGCGCGGCGCCATCATGGCGGCCGACGGCTTCAGCCGCGTCAACGATCGGAAGAAGTTTGGCGTGGCGATTACGCAGGGTGGCCCCGGCGGGGAGAACTCGATGGGGGGCCTTGCGCAGGCTTTTGCTGACAACGTTCCCATTCTCTACTTTACCGCGGGTCCACTGTTGAATCGCTACGCGGTGCGCCCGGATTTCTCGCCGGTGCGCACCTATCAAAGCGTCTCGAAACGCGGCGAAGTCATTATGCATCCCAGTCAAGTAGTCAGCACGATGCGGCGGGCGTTCCATGCTCTGCGTAACGGCCCTCCCGGTCCGGTAATCGTCGAAATTCCCTATGATATGGACGAACAGGAAGTCCATGACGGGGCAGCGGACTATCAACCGCCCCAAAGATCTCCGCAACGACCCTCGGAAGGCGATGTCAAAGATGCCGTCCGGCTGCTCTTGAACGCCAAGAAGCCGGTCATCTGGTCCGGCATGGGAGTGCTGTTTTCCGGTGCGACCGAGGAACTGCGGGAGTTCGCCGAGCTAACCCAGATTCCGGTGTATTGCACCATGCCCGGCAAGTCATCAATCGATGAGCGCCATCCCCTTGCGCTTGGCGCTGGCAGTCTCGCTACCACCTTGCCTGCTTGGCATTGGCTGCAAGAATCCGACGTGCTCTTTGCCGTCGGATCCAGCATGACCAGAACGACCTACGGCCAAGCCATTCCTGACGGCAAGACCATCATCCATAACGTGGATCGCATCGAAGACATCAATAAGGACTACTCTGTGGCCGTCGGACTGCCGGGGGACGCCAAACTTACCCTGCAGATGATGATCGAGGAGGTGAAAGGGCAGATCGGCGAGACCGGTCGGAAGGACAACTGTCAGGTTTCCACGGAAATCAACGCGTTGCGCGAGCAGTGGCTCGCCGAGTGGAGGCCGTTATTGGAGTCTGACGAAGTACCCATTAACACCTACCGGGTGATCGGTGAAATAGACAAGACGCTGGACAAAGAGAACAGTGTCGTCACCCACGATGCCGGCGCGCCCCGAGACTCGATCCTGCCCTTCTACACGGCAACGGTCCCGCACAGCTACATAGGCTGGGGAAAAACAACCCATCTCGGCTTCGGCATTCCACTAATGATTGGCGCCAAAATTGCAAAGCCCGACAAATTCTGTCTCAATTTCATGGGTGACGGCGCCTTTGGCATGTCCGGTCTGGACATTGAGACCTCCGTGCGCGCCAATGCTCCGATCACAACGGTTGTCTTGAACAACGGCGACATGGCTACCTACCCGGGAGGATATCCGGAAGCAAGAGAACGCTTTGACCTCACCAAGATGGGCGGCGACTACGCCAAAATCGCCGAGGGCATGGGCGCCGAAGGTATCACCGTCACGGAGCCCGCCAAGGTCGCTCCCGCTCTGAAACAAGCGCAACAAATGAACGCCGCAGGCAGAACCGTACTGATCGATGTCCACAGCAACATGGAAGGTCGCAGGTCAAAGTTTGACTAGAGTCTCTGACAAAACGGTAATTGCAACGTCGGCCTAGAGCTTGCAGAGATTGGCGGATTAAGATGGATCGCCTCAAAAGAAGTGCGGCGCGCCTCTTACCGTTGCTACAGATGGCAAAAACTAGGCTCAAAGCCTGACAAAATTTGCAGGAATGGGGTGACATGGCCCGCAAGATTCGACTGCCTCACGAAGGCGAGGAGATAGACCTACTCTTGCGCCAGACCAAGGAAGCAGTTCAAGAGACGCGAACGACGGTGGTTGCCGGGGTCGAGATTACATATTCGATCTGCGACCCATGGCCCCTCGAGCCACTCGGGCCTGACATAGCGATATACGATCACGACGGCGATATCTATGTTGCAAGGGGCTACGCCCAAGCCGACCCAACGCGTGCGGACCTGGCCGCATTTCATGAGCACATCGAGATCTGCCACAAACTGGCCGGCAAGGACCATGGATACGCGCACCACCTGGCACTGCTCCAGGAGTTCCTAGCGGCCAAGCAGGAATACGACGAGAACGGATTGAGAGAGTACATCCACTTTAGGGTTTTCGAATACCCTGACTGGAAGATCCCTGACAAGAGCGCTATCGAGGAGAGGATCTGTGAAATTCTCTCCACCGCTAGCCCGCTGAGGGGAGAGCTCTCGGAGGCGATCGCAGACGCGCGAATGTAAAGTCAATCACACGACTGAATAAGCGTGGCAACATTGGAAGGCACCGGGCACGGTCCATCTTTTCGCCGTTCACACCGTGGATGAGGCCTAGCAATGATGTGGCACTTCGCAGTGCGCGCTCGGCCCAGATCGCGTTAAAGCGGGACTCGAATGGGCAGAGATGCAACCGCGTTTCAATTAACGAACAATCTCAACTGTCAACACCGTAAATCAGCGAATTAGTCGATTCTGATAGGACTTTCGGATAAGACTATGGAATTTCACGTAGGCAGCCACCTCGATGCGATGAATCGCTCGGTATGCTACCTGGAGCGCGATGGGAAGCCCGCCAGCGGCGTGACACTCTCTCGGGAGTTTGCGACATCGCTTGAGGATTTGTGGGATGCCGTGACAAATGCCGAACGCATACCGCGCTGGTTTGCAGGCGTTAGCGGTGAGCTTGCGCTTGGTGGCCGCTACCAGATCGAGGGCAACGCGAGCGGTACGATAACGGCGTGCGAGCCGCTCGCGCACTATGCCCTCACGTGGGAGTTTGGCGGGGATGTCAGTTGGGTAGAGGTGCGTTTAGCGGATGCCGGGAGCGGTGGCGTGCAACTCACACTCACGCATACTGCGCGCCTCTCACCGTTTTGGGATCAATACGGGCCGGGTGCGGTTGGCGTCGGCTGGGAGATGGGTTTCCTGGGACTCGCGCTCCACCTTGCGCAACCCGACTGGTTCAAGCCGGACGAAACGGAGTTTGCCACGTCACCGGACGGCAAAGCCTTCATCACGGGCAGCAGCGACGGGTGGGCGCAAGCATCAATCGTGGTCGGAACGGACCCCAAGGCAGCCGCTACCGCAGCTCGCCAGACAACTGCGTTCTACACCGGGGAAGCGGCTGAGGACACCTAGATCCCAGGCATGCACGCCTTACTGGCCTGCAAGAGGAATGGGAGAAAAAACGCATCGAATCTTGGCGTCACCTGAGGTTTCACTACATTGGAGTATATGGATCATGCCGACATTGGCAACAAGGCACGGGTACAAGCAGCCTTTACGGAGCACGTTGGGAGTTGCGAGCTTTGCGCTTCTGTTAGGTTTCCTTTGGTTTCTTGCAGCCGCGGGACAAGCGCTCGCTTGCAGTTGCGTGGAACCGGACTCACCCACGGAAGAGCTAGCGAAATTTGACGCGGTGTTCGTAGGCACGGTCTTCTCCGTCCAGCACTCCTATGATCCTGAAGGAACGTCCGTTACCCCGGACGACCGCACCACGATTGGCTTCGAGGTCAGCACGGTTTGGAAGGGAACTGTTCACGAGACTATGTACATCACGACACCGCCAACGGGCGGGAGCTGCGGGTATACGTTCGTTGCAGGCGAAGAATACATCGTCTACGCGTACGAGAGCCACTATGGTGATGACAGCTATACGGCGAGCATTTGCAGCCGCACGGCTCTCCTGAGCGCAGCGCAAGCCGACCTCGACGCGCTCGGTGAGGGCCAGGCTCCACAGGCGGGAACGAAAGGCCCAGCACCCGAGGATACGCAGAGCAGCCTCAATGCTGGGTGGGTATTTGCGCTTGTGCTCGCGGCTGCAATTCTCATCGTGGGAGCGGGCGGTTTCGTGGCGTATGCAAGAACAGGGCGTGGCTAGGCTGTGCTTCGAGTACGTTCAGTTTGGAGAAACTCCAAGATGGTCGCCGGGGCGAGTTCAGTCAGGTGAAGCGTGGCCAAGCTAAGTGAGACCATGTACCTCGGGCTAGACGTTGGTGGGACCAGAATAAAGGCCGGTCTCGTTTCCGATGTGGGACAGGTACTGACTGCCACCGCAGTAAACAGTCATGCGGAAGGCACCCGTGAACAGGTTCTGGCCGATATCAGCCGCGCTCTCGAGCCGTTCCGCGACAAGTCCGCTATCTGCCTGGGAGCCGGGTTTCCTTCCTTCGGAGACTACGACCGAGGCGTGCTCGACAGCGCGAAGTCGGCGTATCCGTCGTTGCACCGCTTTCCGCTCCGACACTATTTGGAAGAAACCTACGGTATTTCCGATCAAGCTAAGTTGCGGCGCCAACCCGAGCATTCAAAAAGGCGATTACAGAACGTGATTACTGGTCGACAATACTGTATATTGGCAAAGACTGAATTGGGAGACCCACGAAGGAATCTCGAGATAAATGCCTATTCAAGAACCTAAATCGCAAGAGTCGCTGATAGAACTAGATCCTGATTTGAGGATGGAGGATTCAGACCTTCCCCTAGAAATCAGCAATGAGCGAACATGCGAGTGTAAACCTAGCCACATAAATTGCCTCACGGCGAAGGAGTGGCTTAAGAACCAGTTGGGAGTATGGCGTTTTAACTACGAATCAAGGGACATCAGAGACAAATCGGTTCATCCTGCCACATTCCCAATCTCCTTGGCGAGGCGTGTGATCGAACAGTTCACTCACCAAGGACAGCTAGTGTTGGATCCATTCGTGGGTAGCGGAACGACGCTGCTCGCCGCCCAGGATTCAAACCGAAATGCCCTGGGTTTCGATTTGTCTAGTGACTATGTGAGGCTAAGTCGCGATCGCATATCACAGCAAAGCCTGATTCACCCGGCTGTGCAACTTGCCGTGCAGGATGATGCTCGCAACATACCCATGTATATTTCCGAGGAATCCATTAGCCTAATAGTAACTTCTCCACCTTACGCCAACTTGCTGAATCGAAAGAGAAAGAACAAGTCTAGGAGAGATCGAAACAACGGACAACTTGGAAAAGTTGAGCAATACTCTCAGGATCCACGAGACCTAGGAACAATGCCTCTTCACACCTACACAGAAAACATGGGTGTGATTTTCGAATCCTTGCTTCCTTTGCTACGTAAGAAAGCCCATTGTGTTGTGAATGTCCCAGATATGTGGTGGGAGAACCAACGCATTACCATACATGTGTCTCTGATAGAGGAGTTTCGCAAACGCGGATTCGAGCTTCGCAACACTATCATTTGGGACCGCACAAACATCGTCAATCGGATTGGTATATTTGGTTGGCCAAGTAACTACATCACCATGGGCACGACGTTTGAGTATCTCTTGGACTTCTGGCGTCCCGAATGAATTATTACAGCAAACAGACCCTCATTAACCGTCTATGCGAAATCCGTGATCTTGGGTGGATAGAGACTCAGCGTAAAGGCAACGACGGCGGAGTGGGAAACACCCTTGAAGATCTGCTCGGAATCGAGGAGAATAACCTTCCGCTTCCCAATGCAGGTGAGTGGGAAGTAAAAGGGCAGCGAGCTGAGTCTTCATCACTAGCGACGCTATTTCATATGGAGCCTTCCCCGAGAGCCATGCGATTTGTACCCCAGATACTGCTTCCGGGATACGGATGGCCACACAAGGATGCTGGCATCAAGTTCCCAAAAGATGAGTTGAGTTTTCGCCAAACCTTGACCGCAAGAGAGAGGACAAACCGGGGCTTCACTGTGGTTGTTAATCGTGAAGTAGGAAGAATTGAGATTTCATTTGATCCCAAGTCTGTTGACACTCACACGCATAGTGAATGGTTGCGTAGTGTAAGAGACCGCAAAGGATTGACTGAACTTCGACCTCAGCCATATTGGGGATTCGAAGATCTCTTTCACAAGGCTGGTACAAAACTCAACAAGACCTTGTATGCCATTGCCGAAAGGAAAAGGGAAGGTGGATCTGAGTACTTTCATTATTCAGAGTTCTATATGCTGGAGGGTTTTCGTTTGGAGAGATTCTTGGATGCAATTGAACAAGGTGACGTATTAGTCGACTTTGATGCTAGAACCGGTCACAACCACGGGACAAAATTCCGACTTCGACAGAATAAATATCCGAACCTCTACGAGACGGTCCAGGAGGTTGTTTGTGATAACAGGGAAGATTGCGCAAGTCCTGTGGGGAGTCTAGTAAGGAATCGAGAGTCGACTACAAACTACACACTGTTTTGAGGCTTTATCTCCCCTAAAGGAACATTGCCAGTACAGTGCGTTGAGATCCAATTGAAATGTATTGACTACTGCAATTGAGAACTCGGACTGGCACCCACTTCAATATTAGGCTGTCGCAAGCTTGCCCCAATAGCATCTAGGTAGCAATCGCTAAGGTCTCAAGTCTTCTGGCTGGCCCGTCGCAGGAATCCAATGGAGCTTCAACATGAGAATTCGTTCGCACGATCCAGAATGGGAAGGCCCGCGTGCAGACTTAGAAGTGGCCGCGAGCGCGCCCAAAGGCCACTATCGCGCCGCGGTCGTCGGCTGCGGCCGCATGGGCAGTACCATTGATGACGAACACGTCGGCAAGCCCCATTACCCGTGGCCGTGGGCGCATGCCCCGGCGATAATCGAAGCGCGCAACGTGGAGCTCGTCGCCGGTGTGGACTTCGACACCCGGCGGTTAGACTACTTTAGCGAACGGTGGGGTGTGAAGGCGCTCTACACCGACCTGCGCGAGATGGTAGCCAAGGAACAACCCGACATTGTGTGCGTCACCACGGGACCGGTTGAACGCGCGGAGGCGGTTACCGCATTGGCCGAGGCCGGCGTCAAGGCCATCTACGCTACCAAGCCCATGTCCCGCACCCTCGCGGAGGCCGACGCCATGATCGAGGCCTGTCGCCGCACCGGCACCATTCTCGCCATCGCCGCTCATCTCAATTGGTACGCGCCATACCTAAATGCAAAGGCCCTCATCGACAGCGGTGAGCTTGGCCCGTTACGGTCGGTAGTCTGCCAAAGCCCGATGCCGCTGTCGAATATTTACAGCCATGTATTGTGCCTCTTTGCGTTGTTCGTGGGCTCACCTGCGCGGTGGGTGCAAGGGCACATGGACGACCCAGAATTAGCGAAGACTAACGAGGACCAGAGTGGCTCCGGCATGATCGGCTACGAGAACGGCGTGCTTGGCTTCGTAAACTCCCACGCGCCCTGGCGGAGCTGGACCATGGAATTCAACTGCGAGCGCGGCCGCGTCTTTACTCGCAACCACCACGCCTGGTTCGAGCTCTGGGGCCTGGGCGAGGAAGAATTGGATGGCGAACATCAACGGCAATTCCCGTTTCCGTGGCGACCCCGCAGTTCCATGACCGATGCCATCGAGGGTGTCGCCCGTGCGATCGAGGCCGGTGTCGAAGAGAATTGTCCCGGCGAATTCGGCCGCGAAGCGCTTGAAATCGGCATCGCCATCCGCGAGTCCTACCGCAGCGGCCGCCGCCTGGATCTGCCGCTGGAGGATCGCAGCCTCCGCCTCGGCGGCAGCTAGGTAGAGTTCTCCCCCGGTGCGCGACGCTCACTGCGTAACGCTATGCTACAATTGATTTGTAGGCTCTTGCATTGGGGATAGGTTTGGGCCTAGCCGGGTAGTGCATACAACAGCTCGGTTTGGATTGCACCTATGTTCACATGCGGCGTCACGTAAAGATGGCGCTCCTCTGCATTTCCGATTTCTTGTCGACTCACAGATTCGTGTTTGGCAAGAATGAGACTTGGCAACAGAGTCAAGCAGCAGATGAAGCGTGTGTGCTACGCGGCCAAGGCAGGGATACGTGCTGAGCCGCAACCAAGACAATGGTGTCGCTCTGAAGTGGTTACAGCAAGGAGATTTCGATGCCTAAGTGTGTAAAGTCAATGCTCTTTGGCGTGTTGTTCGCGTTGCTGGCGGTAGCGCTGGCTGCGTGTAGTGTACAGCCTGTAGCGGAGCCCGCTCCGGTGGCAACAGCCCCGCCGGTTCCTACGGAAGCTCCCGCACCGACGCCTCCTCCTGAGCCCGTGGCGCCCACGCCAATTCCGGTTGCGGAGCTTACGCCCGACTCGGTCTTGCCCCTTGATCCTGTGGTAACGCACGGTACGCTCAGCAACGGCATGACGTATTACATCCGGCACAACGAAGAACCCAGGAACCGTGTGCAATTGATGATGGTCGTGCGTGCCGGCTCCGTCCTCGAGGAAGAATCCGAGCGCGGGCTGGCGCACTTCGTCGAGCACATGGCCTTCAACGGCACCGAACGCTTTGAAAAACAGCAAATCGTTGAATACCTCGAGTCCCTCGGGGTCAACTTTGGGCCGGACCTTAATGCCTCCACCGGCTTTGACACCACAACCTATGAAATGGAAGTGCCCACAGAAGATGCCGAGGTCTTGGAAACCGCGTTCCAAATTCTCAGCGATTGGGCCTATGCCATCTCCTTCGACCCTGAGGAGGTTGAGAAAGAACGCGGCGTAGTCATTGAAGAGTGGCGCACGAGACTAGGATATGGGGACCGCTTCCTCAACCACTGGATACCCTTGGTATTTGGCGCCTCGCGCTACACGGACCGCCTGCCCATCGGCCTCCTGGAAGTCTTGGAGACTGCCACGGCTGATGACCTGCGGGGTTTCTACGAGCGTTGGTATCGTCCCAACCTGATGTCCGTGGTCGTCGTTGGGGATATCGACGTCGCCGAGATGGAAGCCGCGATCAAGCGTAACTTCGCGCCGCCGCCGGAAGGGGAAGCCATGCAGGCGCGTGCCGCCGTGCAGCCGCCGACGGAACGACCCCGCTATCCAGTGCCGAGCCACGCCGAGCCGCGTGTGACAGTGTTTACCGACCCTGAGGCTACGGGGACGAGTACGTTCATAGTACGCACCATACCTTCAGGTTTCGGCGAAACGCTGTCAGCCTACCGGGGATTACTGGTAGAGCGGTTGTCTTTCATGATGTTTAACGCGCGGCTGTTTGAGCTTAGCCGTACCCCAAATCCCCCGTACCTTGGCGCCAGCGCCTACCGCAGCGGCCTGTCGGATACGGCGGATATTCTCGTCTTCGGGGTTGGCGTTGAGAAAGATGGAGTCGAGACCGGCCTGAACGCCATGCTTGAGGAGATGCAACGTGTCCGTCAGCACGGCTTTACCGTTTCTGAATTGGAACGCGAAAAAACCAATCTGCTCAGCCAAATGGAAAGCTACTTTGAGAGGCGCGGCCAACTGGAATCCCGGGCGCTCGCCGCGGAGTACATTGAGCACTTCTTGAGCGGCATTGTCGCACCGGGCATCGAGAGGGAGTGGGAACTTACCCAGCATCTTTTGCCGCAGATCACCTTGGATGAGGTCGACGCCTTGGCGACCTTCTGGACTGAACCCGGCAATACCGTCTTGCTGGTCACCGGTCCCGAAGACATTGGACCTGGCACCGAGGACGAGCTCAAAGAGGCGGTAACGCAACAGCTTGTGAACGCGCACGCGTTGGAAGTGGCCGGCTATGAGGATGAAGCCGAAGACGTGGACCTGCTGGCCAATATCCCCACCGCCGGGAGCATAACTGCGGAAGAGACGATCGAGTCCATCGATGCCGTGCAGTGGACGCTCTCCAATGGCATCACCGTGGTTGCCAAGCAAACCGACTTCAATAACGACCAGGTGCTCTTCCGGTCTTTCAGCCCGGGCGGGAACTCACTGGTGTCAGACGAGGACTACTACTCGGCTACGCACGCCGCCTCACTCGTTGCCGGAAGCGGCGCCGGCCCGCATGATAGCGTTGCCTTGGATAAGCTCTTGGCAGGCAAGCGGGTTGGGGTGTCCCCGTACATCGGATCGCAGTTTGAAGGCTTCAGTGGCAGCGCTTCGCCGCAGGACCTGGAAACGCTGTTCCAGTTGATCACGCTCTTAGCCACGGAGCCAATGGTCGATCCCGTTTACTTCGACACCTATGTTGATAGGCTGCGCGACGCGGCTGAGAACCGCCTCTTGGACCCGGATACGCTGTTCTTCGATGAGGTGCGCAGGATTCTGTTCCAGGATCACTTCAGGCGGCGCCCGCTCACGGTCGAACTGCTTGAAGAACTCGACATGGAACTTGCCTTGGAGATTTATCGCGACCGCTTCGCCGACTTGGGCGACTCAACCTTTGTATTTGTTGGCGCCTTCGATTGGGAAGCGCTGCGCACATTGACCGAAACCTACCTGGCCAGTTTGCCCACTGCCGGCCGCACCGAACAATGGCGCGATCCTAACATCGACCCGCCCTCCGGTCTTATAGACGAGGCCGTCTATTTCGGCATCGAGCCCCGCAGCACGACGATTCTGATATTTGCTGGAGACTTCAACTGGAGTCTCGAGGAATCCATGACTTTTGCGCTCATGGGCGAGATACTTCAGATTCGCCTGCGCGAAGAAATTCGCGAGGAACTCGGTGGCACGTATGGCGTGAGTGTCAGCGCATCGACATCTTCGATCCCAGACTCTGAGTACCAAATATATGCCTACTTTGGCAGCGATCCCGACCGCGTTGAGGAACTCTTTGCAGCCATCCAGCGAGAGTTGAACTGGCTCATCGACGGCGGTGAGCAAAAGTACCTCGACACCGCCAAGGAACTCTTCCGGTCCGCTCGCGAAGAGCAGGTTGAGGAGAATTCCTTCTGGCTCAGCCAGATCGGGTCGCTAATGCGGCGCGGTCTGCCGCTAGCCACAATCAATAGTTACTTGGATCGCCTGGACGCGGTGACCCTAGAGGAAGTATCGGCGGCAGCCGAACGCTACCTCACGCTTGACCAATACATTCGCGTGGTCCTCTTCCCGCAGGAAGAGGAGTAACCCGGTACAAATGTCCAGGACTGCTGTCGCGGCGCGGCGGCACGTAGGGCCTGAGCGGAAATCACGCACAGGAAGCGCTGTCCGAGCCGCAGCATGCTCTGCACGTGAAAGCGGCCCGCATCGTGTTATTCGCTGGCGGCACTGTCCGCCGCCGGGGAGGGTCCCGTGAACCAAACTGAAATCGAGCAACGCATTCACCAGGTTCTCTCTGAGTTCCAGGCGCACAGCCCGTTCTTTGCGGGCTATCCGGTGAATCAGGACTTTGATTATGCCGCGCTCTACCCCCTGCTAAGCTATGCCGCGAATAACGTGGGCGATCCCTTCGGCTTTTCGCGCTATCTGACGAACACGCATGAGACGGAGCGCGAGGTCGTGCGCGAGATGGCGGAGTTGGTGCGCCTGCCGGCGGATGAGGCCTGGGGCTACGTCACGACGGGCGGCACTGAAGGCAATATGTACGGCATCTACGTGGGGCGCGAGTTGCTGCGCGATCCGATTGCCTACTTCTCACAGGACACGCACTATTCGGTGCTGAAGATTCTGCACGTCTTGAACGTGCGCAACATCATGATCCGCAGCCAAGAGAACGGCGAGATAGACTATGACGACCTGCGCGAGTCGATTCGCATCAACCGTGACGTGCCGGCGCTGATTGTGGCCAATATCGGCACCACGATGAAGGGCGCCGTAGACGATCTGGAGCGCATTCACGGCATCGCCGAGGAACTGTCGCTGCCGCGCTACTACATCCATGCCGACGCGGCGCTGAGCGGGATGATCCTGCCCTTCGTCGCTGACCCGCAGCCCTTCGGATTTGACAGCGGCATCGGCAGCATCGCAATCTCGGGCCACAAGCTGATCGGATCGCCGGTGCCGTGCGGCGTGGTCGTGACCAAGCGCGAATACACGGCCCAGATTGGCCGCGCCATCGAGTACGTGGGCGTCTTGGACACGACGCTACTCGGCTCGCGGAGCGCGCTCTCGCCAATGATCATTTGGTATGCCTTTGCCAAGCACGGGCGGGAGGGCTACCGCCGGATCGTGGCGCAGATGCTCGACACGGCTGAGTATGCGGTGCAGCAATTCAACGCGCACGGAATCCCCGCTTGGCGCGCCAAGAATAGCGTCACGGTTGTCATCCCGCGGCCCTCGCCGTACGTCGTCTTCGAGTGGCAGCTTGCGCCACTGGGGGACATCGCTCACCTGATTACCATGCCGCACGTCACCCGGGGAATGGTGGACAAAGTTATTGCCGATTGCCTGGAATGGCCAGCCGAGACATGAACCAGCCCCTTAGCGACGACACGGCGCGCGCGCGCCGCATCATTGTGATTGTGCCTGACGAGCCGGGCGCGTTGGCGCACGTCACGCAGGTGCTCGCGGAAGGGGAGATCAACATCGAGGCGATTGACGGGCGTCTGGTCGGTGATCTTGGCGTGATTACGATCCGCACCAATGACGACGACGCGGCGCTGCACGCGCTGCTGAAAGCCGACCTGCGCGCGGTAACCTCGGACGCCGTCGTGTTCTACCTGCCCGATCGGCCCGGCGCGCTCGCCCGTGTGGCGCAACGCTTCGGCCAGCATCAGGTCAACGTGCGCACCATTCACATACTGCATCGCCTTGCCGAACACGCCATCGTCGCCGTGACGACCGACGACAACGACCTCGCCCGCTCGCTGCTCGATAGCGATTCTCTGCTCTAATGGTCTAACGCCTTGTCTTGATGCGTAGAAAGGTTAGGGCCCTTGTGTGTGATTCCGAACTGAGCGTAGTGAGGAAGCTACGGAACTGAAGCTATGCTGCTCGTTGCGGTCTTGATTCGAGATTCCTCGCTACGCTCGGAATGACACTCATACACAACATACGAATGACAAACACATAGACGGTATTGTTACTCGCTTTTCCCGTCTACAAGGAGCCCGTATGGGCACGTCTGAAGCGCCCTCGCCCTCACTTAGCCAGGATTGCCGCCAATTCCTCGATTACTGCGGTTATCTCAACCGTTCGCCACAAACGGTACGCACGTACCGGCAGATGCTCGGCGACCTCGTGGCTTACTGTGCCAAGACGAATCGCCCGGTAGCACGCGTTGAAGACCTCACGCTGCCCGTAATCACGGCATTCCTGGCCTGGAAGCGCACCCACACGAGTGCCTCGACCTTGGCGAAGTATGCCTCGTGCGTGCGCAGCATGCTCCGCTACTTCAGCCTGCATGAAGACCGCGACGTAATCGCCTACGACAAGGTGCAGCTACCCAAACTGCAACGCCACGCGCCGCGCAATGTGCCTACCGCCGAAGACATCGTGCATCTCTTCCGCTCCATCCCGCAGGATACCCCGCAGGGCAGGCGTGACCGGGCACTTGTGATGCTCTTCTTCTCTACAGGCTTGCGTCTCGCGGAGCTCTGCTCGCTGGACCGTGCGGATCTGCCCCTGGAACGCCTCGGTTCGGATCAACTGTTGCAGATCATCATCAGAGGCAAGGGTGACAAAGACCGGCCGGTCTTCCTGCAGCAGGGCGCACAACTCGCCATGCGCGAATACCTGGCCACGCGTGAAGATGAATATCCGCCGCTCTTCATCCGCTACCGCCCCGGCATGACGGCGGAAGATGATGCTGAAGACAGGGAAAAGAGGCTGTCGCCTCGCATGGTGCGCAAGATCATTACACAGCACGCACGACGCTCAGGCGTGGGGCATCTTGCTCCCCACGCGCTACGGCACGGCTTTGCCGTGGACTTGCTGCGCAACGACGTGAATCTGCGCGTCATCCAAGAGCTGCTCGGACACTCCAGTCTGTCTACGACACAGATTTATACGCATCTTGTCAACCGCGCTCTCGCCGATGCGGTCCGGCACCGCACAGATCCAATGGGTTAGTCTGCCTTGGTGCTGAGACACGTTACACCGATTAAGGCCTGGTGCACTCAGGCTATTCTTAGGTCAATGCGATAGGGTGTAGCGCAACAGTCTGTCTTCAAATCTAGCGGAGGTAGGAGATGAACGTGCGCGATATGGCAAATGCGGGGAAGAATGGCGCCGGTCAGGATACCAGCTTACGTGATTACATCCTCGAGGAATTCATAGAGGACTATCAAGAGGGTGAGATCAATCGGCGGGAAGCGCTGCAGCGTATTGCCGGGATTACTGGCAGCGTTGCCATTGCCAGCAGCATCCTAGCGGCTTGCGGGGCTCCGGAAGATCAGGAAACGTCCGACGAAACGGCGGCGGAATCCGCCGTAGAACCTTCTCCGACGGCTGAAATGGCAGCTTCGGAAGAACTGCCGCCAGGCGTAACCGTGTCACCGGACGATCCCAGCATCGCTGTAAGCGCGGTAGAGATCACAGCAGGTGACGCGACTCTGCTCGGATACCTTGCGAGACCGGCCGGGGATGGCCCGTTCCCCGGTGTGTTGGTGTGCCATGAAAACCGCGGCTTGAACGAGCACATCAGGGACGTTGCCCGTCGTTTCGGCAGAGATGGCTACGTGGCGCTCGCACTCGACATGCTGTCTCGGCAAGGCGGCACGGATGCCGCGGGCGGGGCCGCCAGTGCGCCCGGCCTGCTTAGCAATACTCCGCCGCAGCAGTTTGTGGATGACTTTAGAGAAGGTTTGCAGCACCTTCAATCGCTACCGTATGTAGCCGCAGATCGCATCGGCATGACGGGTTTCTGTTTTGGCGGTGGCGTAACCTGGCGCTGCGCCACGCAGATACCCGAACTAAAGGCAGCAGTGCCATTTTATGGCCCCAATCCGCCCTTGGCCGATGTTCCCAATATCCAAGCGGCGGTGCTCGCCATCTATGCCGAGCAAGATCAGCGCATCAATGCCGGCATCGAGGCAATTGAGGCTGCGATGCAGGAGCACAACAAGACCTTCGCAAAGATCATCTATCCGAACGCCAATCATGCGTTTCACAACGACACGAGCGCACGCTACAACGCCGAGGCCGCCCAGGACGCCTGGCAACAGATGCTCGCCTGGTTCGCTGAGTATGTGTGAGCGCGTCGGCCGCAACTCGCGGCGCGAACAGACTGTAACCACTAACCCATCATTTAACGGCTGGACGAGAATGTAAAAGAGCCACCCCTTCAAGGGGTGGCTCTTTTGACGAATTGCATCTCTTAGTGGAGAAGCGCCGTATTCTCGCAGCTAGGTCTACCCTGCCGACTCTTCCGCCAAGATGTTCTCAAGAATAGGCTTGACGTTCTTTAGGCCGTCGGCCGGAGCCACCGTACCGGCGATCATGTCAGTCCACAATGGTCTGACCGCTTCCTCCAACATGCGCGGCCACGCCGAGGTAACGAGCACGGGGTCGCCGCCATTGCCGCCGAGCGGGAGCGAGTTGATGAAGGCATCCACGCGCACACCCGGTCGTTCTTCATACAGGTCGCGCAGGAATTTCTCGGCGCCCTCGAGCCGTGCCGGGATATTGCTGGTAAGCAACGCCCAGCGGTCCTCGGGGATATGGAACTTGACGAACTCCCAGGCCACATCAGTTGCCTTGGACTGTGTGCCGACACCATAACCCCAAATCTTGAACTCGGGCAGAGAGACCGCAGCCCGCGGGAAGGGCGTGAACGCCCAGTCGATGTCCGTCGTGTCGCGGTACCCGCCAAGCTGCCACGACCCCATCTTGATTACGCCGGTCTTGCCAAGCGTGAAATGGGTGAAGCCACGCTGCGGCTCGCCCAGATTCTCATTGGCCTGATCGCGGGAAGGCCAGGACCTATCCTGGAGTTGCAGCGCAATATAGGACTCGTACGCTTCGATCACTTCCGGCGAATCGCAGGTAATCGACTGGAAGTCATCCGAAATCCACGCGCCCTCCCAAAGCATGGGCGTATTGGGATAGTAGTTGATGCCGACGCGGTCCAGGCCGTACTGCGTGTACTGGCCGCCGGACTCCTTGGTGAGCTGCAGCATCGTGTCGCGGAACTCGTCCCACGTCCACGAGTTTTCCCAGTCCTCGGATGGTTCGTCGACGCCGGCATCGGTAAAGAGCTGCCGGTTATAGAGCAGCGCGATCGCCTCACCATGATGGTACGTGGTCAGGCCGTAGACTTTGCCCTCGAATGAGGAAAACGTCGTGCGGCCGTCTCTGGCAAACTGCGTCATGTCGTAGTTGTCACGCTTGATGAGGTCATCCAGCGGCTGTACGAGACCATTGCGCACGTACAACGGCGGCGCAAGGCACATAAAGCAATCGACCAAGACACCACCGGCCAGCATCGTCGTCAACTCGATGCCCTGTCCAACCAAGCTGCCCGGGGCGACTACGAGCTCTACGGTTGCGCCCGGGTTGGCCTCGGCAAATGGATTGAGCATGACATCTTCCACGTTGCCCAGGTCTCGCTCCGAGAACCAGGAGTAGTAGCGAATGGTCACTTCCTCTGCCACAGGCGCTTCTTCCGCCTGCTGCTCCTCCGCCATCTCCTCCTCGGCTTCACCGGCAGGCGCCATGGTGGCTGTGCCGCAAGCCGCCAAGATGCTCACACCCAACCCGCCAATGCCGACACCGGCCAGCAGGTTTCGACGCGTAAGTCCGCTTACAGACCGTTCTTCGAACTCAGAACTCATCTCAGTTGCCTCCTCTGGGAGCAAGCACCACCTGCTCCTTGGCTTTAGAGCCCCACTGTTGGCTCCAACTGAACACACTGTATTCCACAGATAGGATGAAGTCAAGAATGACGCTTTCGTCGCGTACATGGATGGCATGGAGCCACGAACCGTCATTGCTATGAGAATAGCGTGACCAAGCCGTTCGCCCTGAGCATCGTCGAAGGGTGAACGGCGGAGGAGATGGGTAACACAGTTTCAGCACTCTTCTCTCCGTACATGCTTCGACAAGGGCTTCGCGCAGCCCTCAGCACGAACGGAGAGCGGAGTTCATTTTCATTTGCTTGTGCGGTCTGGCAAGGCCATGGTGATTCCTGCGAAAAGCTTGCCCCGTACTTGATACGGGGCCGGAATCCAGTGATTGGGTGTTGTGCCAGAGTCTAAGAACAGACTGGACAAAAGCCAAAGTGGGTGGAGAATGGCACAAAAAGGAGAGACGTGCTTTCCAATACTACGCAGGATGGAGTCGCGTTTAATCTCAGTCCGCGCTCTCGGCCGCCGCCACGTGCTCGTGCATCGCGATCATGAGACCGGCGAGAGAGACTATGTCGAGCACGTTGTGGTAAAACACCCCTTCAAGGCTGGAGAGGTCTCCGCTTTCCAGGTAGTCGAAGTACATGCCCGGCACTGCGGCGGAGGGCACGTCGCCCTGCCGCTTGAAGTCGAGAATGTACTCCTCAAGGGTCTGCAGTTTGCAGTTCGGCAGCCGCCGCTGCCATAAACGCCGCGCGCCGTAGAGCAGATCGCAATGCAAGACATTGCGCAGATCCATCTTGACGTCGTGAGCCTTCAGGCGGGCGCGCAGCAGCGGCAAGTCGAAGCTCACGCCGTTGAAAGTGGTCATCGTCGGCCATTGGGGGAGGGAATCCGCTACCGCCTGCAGCATGGCGGGCTCTTCGTCGGGACTGCGGATGAAGTGCTGCCGCACCACGAACGCGTCATCCTCCAAGTACCCCAATCCCACGAGAAAGATATACGTCCCCGGCCCACCCAAACCGGTCGTCTCCGTATCCCAGAAGACCATCCGCCGCACGTCCGGCGGGCTGCTGCCTTCGGCCTCTCCACTCGTTCTCTGGTTCTTGGGTGCGCTTTCTTTAGGTGACGTGCTCTCTCCACGACGAAAAGAGCGCGGCCTGCGTGCTCCCGCCGTACGCGCCACTTGGGTCGCGTCAACGTCCAACACCTGCCGCAGTGCATACTTGCCATGCCGGTATTCAGTCGGGTTGACCACGCTGCGAACTACGTGAACGCCAAGCGGAGTTTCGTAACTTTGCCACATGTGATCTGGTTCCTTACTTTCAACTAGGGTGCGCGATTGGAGCCTTCACTCCTGCAACGTAGAACTGCCGCGGCAAGCATCCTGTCGCAGACAGACAGAAGGAAAGAGAGGAAGAACCGCTCCTACTCACGGTACGCATCTCCTCGGGGAAGTACGCGGATGATCAATAGAGTAGCGCTCATAGGATCTATTGTGAAGCGCACGCGCCATCTGCCAACCCGTAGCCGCCACTGGTCATCGTAGCCGCGCAAGCGTTTCACATCGCCTAGTCCTGTTCCTGCAAGCTCCTCCAATGCACGGACCACACGCTGAGATACTGATGCATCGAGTTTGCGTAGATCACGCCGCGCACGTTCCGACCAGACGATGCGCCAGTTCATGCCAGATCAAGTTCGCGCTTAAGTTCCTCATGACTGATCACGCGGCCCGCTTGTATGTCTGCCAACCCCTCACGGACAGCATCCGCCTCTGTTGGTGTCTCCGGTTCGTCGTCTGTTGCCGCGGCCATGAGTCGATGATACAAAGAGGCACTACCAGTGTGATGCAAGTACTCCAGAAATCGTTCAGCCGCGCGGAGTTCGCTGGCGGGCAAGGCATCTACCAAGCGATGCAGCCGCTCTTTTGCACGTGTGCTCATGCGCTTCTCTCCTACTGGGCACTCTGCGTCTACACCTCGATCGACACAGTTGACGCTTGCGGTTCCGGTATCGGTATGTCGTCCTCCCGCATGCCTTCAAGGTGGAACGCGATCGCCTCATGTATGTTCTGCGTAACTTCCTCTTGTGTTTCGCCGGTAGCCACGCACCCGGGCAGGTCCGGCACGTACGCCGAGTAGCTTTGCGGAGTCTTTTCAATTACAACCGCGTACTTCATCACTCGCTTCGCCTATAGTGCGCCTAGCTACCGCAAAGGGTCAAACTACCTAAACTGCCTCGTGAGTCTTTCGATTGCCCTTGCCAATCACACGCAGGCGTCGCTGCTTAACTAAGGAGTCGATGGCGGCTATCACCGTGGGTGCGCCGTGGCGGCGAAACTTGCCACTGATTTTGCTGAGGGTGCGGGGGCGTGCGCAGTAGGCCCATATCTCTTCTGACAGCAACTCGTCCAAGGCTGGCAGCGGTTGGATGGGTACCACAAGGGTGTGGCCGGGATTGGCGTCGGCGTGCTCGCCTGGGGTGAACTCCAGGCGTCCTTGGAGCGCGTGTTCCTTCAGGAAATTCTGCAGGCGCTTGCGCAGCACGCCGCCGGCGCCGGAAGAGCCGTAGCCGTGAATGACGTTCAATCGCGCTGGCGGGCCGCCAGCGGCGTGTTCGATTGCCTCGTTGTAGAAGGAGATGAATTCCGGTAGGGCCTTGTGCCAGGTCTTTTCATGGAGGTCGATTTCATGGTCGGACGCGATTCCATGGGAGATCATCTATCGATTTGCATCCTAGTGGCTCAACGCTCTTGCCTTGAGGAATACCCCTCACCCTAGCCCTCTCCCCCAAGGAGAGGGAACCGGAGCACTTACGTAGCGCGGGGGCTTGTCCCCCGCTTGAGAATGTATCATTGCATGTAACGGCGGTGCAGGTTGCAAACGTGTCCTGAGCCTGTCGAAGGGCCTGCGCTACCGGGGACGTGAGGCGTAGTGTCCGTCGCAATGATGATTGATGCGACGACTTTGCCATCTCCCCTCACCCTAGCTCTCTCCCCCAAGGAGAGGGAACCGGAGGCGCCAGAGCGCACTCACGCTGGAAACGATATGCTGGAAACGAGGCGTTCAATTTCAGATGTGGAGCCTCGTGCGCTCCGGACAAACAAAAATCCTTGGGCAACGGCCTATTTTCCCACACAGTCGCCCGTGCAGTATCGTCGGTGCTGAGGGACTTAACTACCGTGTTCGGGATGGGAACGGGTGTACCCCCCTCGCCTTGTCACCCAAGGAATTTCTGACAGGTTATGAAGTGCCGCCGCACACAAGACTGCTCAGGGCACATATAGAGCCTAGCAATCACTGCGGCGCACTAATGTGAAAGTGCACTGGTGAATGGTGCGCAAAACGTAAAGTTGCAGAACTCCAAATTTGCCAATTAGAAGCGCGGCTAAGTCCTCGACCATTAGTACCGCTCGGCTGAACGCGTTACCGCGCTTACACCTGCGGCCTATCAACCAGATAATCTCTCTGGGGTCTTACCTCTCGCCGCAATGCAGCGAGAGTGGGGAACCTAATCTTAAGGCTGGCTTCCCGCTTAGATGCTTTCAGCGGTTATCCATTCCGCACGTAGCTACCCAGCTATGCCTCTGGCGAGACAACTGGTACACCAGCGGTGCGTCCACCCCGGTCCTCTCGTA
>JAAXIC010000048.1:126114-140873 GCA_012270555.1 Chloroflexota bacterium | reverse complement strand
AACTACTTTGACGACACGCCCTAGAGACTCGGCCCCCAGATGGACGTCAGAGCGATCATCACCGTGTCCAATCACCTCGTGTGCAGGATACCGGCTGCTCCTCAGTCATAGGGCTTGCAAGTATGGCATGATAGGGATGAGCATTCTCCCTTGTTGAATTGACAAATTCATCTAACGTGCCTAACTTGCTTGCAAATCTTTCCCTGAGGAATGGGAATCTCCTACCAATTCGGATTGCAGAGGGAACGTGATATAGAGATGGAAGCCGAGCCTAAGCAGACCGTTCTACAACGAGTGCCCATCGAGCAACTCCGCGAGGACGTGCACTTTCTGGGCAATGTGCTCGGCGAGGTGCTGCGCGAGCAGCACGGTCAGGCGCTCTTAGACCTGATCGAGGACATTCGCCTCCGCGCCATCTGGCAGCGGACGACTACGGCTACCGTGTCGCTGCAACCGCTGGCGGATTCAGTGTCCGAACTTCAGCAAGAGGAGATGTTCGCGGTAGCCCGGGCGTTTTCGCTCTACTTCTATCTCATCAACGCTGCGGAAGAGCAGCACCGCATGCGCCGCATGCGCGAGAATGAGCGTAAGGGCTACCCCAAGCCGCGCTACGAGTCGATTGCCGCCGCCGTAGCGCACCTGAAGAGTGAGGGCGTCGCGCCGGCAGAACTTGCGCCAATTCTGGCGTTGCTTTCCCTGCGGCCGGTCTTCACGCGCCACCCTACGGAAGTGCGGCGACGGACGCTGCTTGTATTTCTGGATATGCTGCGAGCTTGCTTGGCTGAACGCCAGGGCAAGCGGCAAGACGTGTCGATTGAGCAGCGGACCAGTGAGAAGATCCATGAGATCGTGACGATATTGGCGCAGACGGACATCACCCCCTGGGAGCGTCCAACCGTCTTAGGAGAGGTTGACGACGGGCTTTACTACTTCGATCACGTGCTGCTTGACGTAATACCCGCACTCTATCACGAGCTGGAGGACGCGCTGCAGCAGTACTCGGAAGAACATACTTTTACGCTGCCGCGTTTCCTCACCTTTGGTTCTTGGATGGGCGGCGATAGAGATGGGAATCCATTTGTCACGCCGGCGGTGACTGAAGAGACCTTGCGTATGCACCGGTCGCTGATTCTCGATAGATACACGCGGGACCTTGACGAGCTCTGGCGGGTGCTCAGCCCCTCCGTTCATTACGCATCGGCCTCACGAGAATTGCTGGATTCGATTGCGCGCGACCGCGAGTCACTACCCGGCGCCGGGGTTGGCGCCAAGACTGACATCATAGAGCCTTATCGGGCCAAGATCGTCATGATGCAGAAGCGTCTGGCGCGCACGCGACGGCGCTATGCGGGCGGTGGCGCCGCGGCTTCCGGAGCGTACCATGAGCCCGATGCGTTGCTCGATGACCTGTTGCTCATCCAAGAGAGTTTGGTTGAGAACGGCGGCGCCCGAATCGCGCGCGGCCTTCTCCGCGACGTGATTCGACGGGTGCAGGTCTTTGGCTTTCATCTGGTAGATCTAGACGTACGCGAGCATAGCGGCGTCCATGAGGCCACGCTGGATGCATATCTCGCGGCGGGTGATATTACGCCGCGCTACAGCGGTCTTGATGAAGCGGAAAAGGTCGAACTGCTCATCCGGTTGATTGGGCAGCCGGCGACGATCGGTTTCCAAGAACTCTCCGTTGGCGACACCTCCCGCCAAGCGTTCCAGACACTTGTCAGCGTCGCGCGCATGCAGGCGGAGGTGGGGGTAGCCGCCTGTAATACCTACATCATTAGTTTCACCGAATCGGTGAGCGACTTGCTTGAAGTTGCCTTGCTTGCCAAGGAGGCCGGCCTCTGGCAGGTGGACGCCCAGGGGCAAGTCAGCGAGAGTCGCCTCAAGATCGTGCCGTTGCTTGAAACCATTGGGGACTTGCGCGGTGGCTACGATCTTATTCATGCGCTGCTTTCGATACCTCTGTTTCGCTCTCACGTGGCGTGCTGGCAGGACCGCTTCGAGGTCATGTTGGGATACTCGGACAGCAACAAAGACGGTGGCTTTCTCACGTCTACCTGGGAGCTCTACTGTGCGCAACGACAGGTCGTGGCCGCCTGCCGCGCCCACAACGTGATCGTCCAACTCTTCCACGGTCGGGGTGGCGCGCTCGGTCGGGGCGGCGGGCCGACGAACCGCGCGATCATGGCACAGCCGCCCGACTCACTGGCCGGCGGCATGAAGCTGACGGAACAAGGCGAGGTCATCTTTTCCCGCTATGGCCGCCAAGCGGTTGCCCACCGCAACCTGGAGCAGGTCATCCATGCCATGCTGCTGGCGCGGCTCAGTCCCAGCGTTCTGGAGTCCCGCGCCTCCCTGGAGCCGGACTGGGAGGGCACCATGGCGACGCTGTCGCAGACGGCGTTCCGCGCCTACCGGTCGCTCATCTACGAGACACCCGAGTTGCGCACGTACTACCAGCAGGCGACGCCCATCGAACACATCAGCCGCATGAACGTGGGGTCGCGGCCGGCGTCGCGCAAGGGCGGCGACCGCGTGGAGGATCTGCGGGCGATACCGTGGGTATTCGCGTGGACACAGAGTCGACATAACTTACCTGGTTGGTACGGCGTGGGCAGCGCTTTGCAAGCGTTTATCGAAGCGAACGAAGGCAATTTGGAGCGCCTGCGGGCGATGTATACGCGCTGGGTCTTCTTCCGTTCGCTCATCGACAATGCGCAACTGAGCATTGGGACCGCCGACATGTCGGTAGCGCGTCTCTATGCCGGACTGGTAAGTGACGACGCGATACGAGACAAAATCTATACCGCGATCGCGGAGGAGTACCAACGCACGCGGGACGCGCTCCTTCAGATAACGGCCCAAGAGCAACTTCTTGACTCTTCGCCGGTCCTGCAACGCTCGATCCTGCTGCGCAATCCCTATGTCGATCCGCTGCACAGTCTCCAAGTGCGCATGATCAAGGAGTGGCGCACAGACTTTGCTGACGCGGCTGAGACGCCTTTGGATGAACTCACGCCGGAAGCGCGCCGCATGTTGGAAGGGATCTTCCAGACCATCAACGGCATCGCGGCCGGTGTACAATCGACGGGATAGAGCTGTGCTCACACAAAGGTACCAAGTCTGTGAGGACCTTTCGGCAATGGCATGATTTGAGCCCCTGCAAGGGCCAGGCTTTTTGAGAGCACTTGGACATCGCGGGATTGGTCGCCACGGGCAAGTGTGTCAGCAAATTGCAGCATTTAATAAAGAGTATAGTGTTGACGTAGCAACAGCATATGTTGATGCGTGAAGTACGCCTACGGCTGTGCCTGCCAAACAAAGGCACTCAGGCAAGCTGAAAGGAATGGTAGGGTGGCAATAAAGACGACGGTTTTGCCGGATACTCTGACGTCGAACGGTAACGCCTTCGACCTTTCCGATGAGACGTTCGGGGAATTGCGGGACGCCAATAGCTTGCTCGGCGATATGGGTGCAATCCACGAACGGCTTGCCGAGGACGGCTATCTGCTCTTCCGCAATTACCTGGACAAAGAAAAGGTGTTGGCGGCGCGCCGCGAACTGATTGGCAAGCTCGACGCAATCGGTCTTATCGACCGCAGTAAGCCCTTCATGGACGCCATCTTTTCGGGTGACACGAGTGGCATCAGCGCGACGGACCGCAAGGCATTTGCCCGCAACCTCCGGTCGGGGCCGGCGCTGAAGGAGGTCTGCTTTTCCGGTAGAATCATGTCCTTTTTTGAGGAGTTTTTTGGGGACGAAGTGCTCCACCTCAATTACATCTGGGTGCGTAACCGGCGTCGTGGGGCTGCCGCCCCTTGTCACTTCGACTGGGTCTACATGGGACGCGGCACCCGCAACGTCGTGACGACATGGATCCCGCAGGGAGCAATACCCCTATGCGACGGCCCGCTGGCGATCCTGCATGGCTCGCACAAGTGGCAAGAACTGCAGCAGACGTACGGCAAGATAGATGTGGACAAGGATAAGGACAAGAACCCGTACGGCGGCGGGTCGCTGACCAAAGACCCGAACCAACCCCAGCAGCGCTATGGGGGCCGCTGGCTCACCACGGAATTCGAGCCGGGCGACGTGCTCATGTTCGGCATGTTCACGCTGCACTGCTCGCTGGACAACGAGAGCCCGGAGAACCGCATCCGCCTCTCCACCGACACACGCTACCAACTGTCCAGCGAACCCGCCGACGAGCGCTGGATCGGCGATGATCCCTTCGGCCACGGCATGATGTAGGCCGAGGCCGCTGAGAAGGGTATCCCGCGCATCGGACGGCACACCGCAATTGCAGTGGTTCGGTGTGAAAGGTAGTATTGACGGGGCGGCCATAGACGGCGCTGCGGCCGTGCGTCTACTGCCGCGACGGAGTTTTCACCGCATCAGGGAGGTTAGGCAAGGTGGCTATCCAGACTCTCGTCTTGCCGGAAACGTTGTCATCGAACGGAAATGCCTTCGATCTCTCGCATGAGACTTTCGGCGAGTTACGCGACGCCAATAGCTTGCTGGGCAATACGGGCGCCCTGCACGAGCGCTTTGCTGAAGACGGCTACTTGTTGCTGCGCAACTATCTGGACAAGGAGAAGGTGCTGGCGGCGCGTCGGGAACTGATCGGCAAGCTTGACGAAATCGGCTTGATCGACCGTTCCAAGCCCTTTATGGAGGCTGTCTTCTCCGGCGATACCAGCGGCATCAGCGCCACCGACCGGCAAAAGTTCGCCCGCCACCTCCGCTCTGGGCCCGCGCTCAAGGAGATATGCTTCTCCGGTCGGGTTATGGAGTTCTTCGCACAGTTCTTTGGCGATGAGGTGCTGCATCTCGATTACATCTGGGTGCGCAACGTGCGCCGCGGGGCAGCCACCGGCTGTCACTTCGACTGGGTGTACATGGGACGCGGCACCCGCAAGCTCATGACGGCGTGGATTCCGCAGGGCGCGGTGCCGCTCGCCGACGGCCCGCTGGCGATTCTGCACGGCTCCCACAAATGGCACGAGCTTCAGAATACGTACGGCAAGATCGACGTGGACAAGGACAAAGAGAAGAATCCATACGGGGGCGGCTGGTTGACGAAGAACCCCAATCAGCCCCAGCAGCGGTACGGCGGGCGCTGGCTCACGACGGAATTCGAGCCGGGCGATCTGCTGGTTTTCGGCATGTTCACGCTGCACTGCGCCATCGACAACGAAAGCGCGCAGAACCGCATCCGCCTCTCCACCGACACCCGCTACCAACTGGCCAGCGAACCCGCCGACGAACGCTGGATCGGTGACGACCCCTTCGGCCACGGCATGATGTAATGCTGCTCTAGATTACAAAGTGTGGTCACTACCACTTATGCGTAATGTTGCTCTCGCTCTAAGCGGGCTTTACGACATAGGTCACTGATCTAATTTGGCGATGGTTCCAGTGCACTATGTTTCCTTACTCGCTGAGGTTCTAGTTGTTCCGAATCGATTGAAGACATGTCTTGCGTCGTTCGACTGCTTCGATATGTCCGGGGTCAAGCTGAAGTACTTTATCAAAGTCTTCAATTGCTTTTTGGGGTTCATAGCTGTTACTGAATGACACTCCTCTGTTGAAGTATCCCTCTACACACTTGGGATCAAGGTGAACTGTAACTCCAAAATCTGCGATTGCTCGTCTATGTGCCCCAAGTTTCATACAGACAATTCCACGGCGCAGATAGAATTCTGGGTGATTTTGACTCTAGATCAATTGCTTTGTCAAGGAATCTTAGAGCTTTGATATAACCTGGCCCTCCTAAGTTGGCGTTGAAAACTCCTACATCAAAATAAGCAAAGGCACAATCTGTCGATGAGTCAAATGCCGCCCCCAATTCGATTGCCTTGTCTAAGTCCCCTGAAGCAATCTGGTACTCCTCAATCTCCGAGTAACAGATTCCGCGAAAGAGGTAGGCATCAGCAAGACTTGGATCGAGAGTAGTGGCTTTAGTAAAGTCCTCAATAGCTACTTCATAGAAACCACGCTCAAGTTGAGCGATACCCCGACGATAGTACAAGGATGGGTCTGTCGAGAGAATTGTAATGGCTGCATCGTAGTCTGCGATTGCTTTCCTGTACCACTTCAGTTTCATATAGATGTCGGCTCTATCTACTAGCGCTTCATGGTTAGTGGGCTGGAGTTCGATGACTCTAGTGTAGTCACTTGCTGCGTTGACGGACTTGCCTCGGGCTTCGTGCACCTTGGCTCGCTTGTAGTAGGCCGCATGGCAAGATTGGTTGCGCTCCGTGATCGCGCCATAGTCCGCTAAGGCTTTTCTATACCACTTGAGCATCATGAAGATCTCTGCCCTATCAAAGAGAGCTGTTTCGTTGGTGGGCTGGAGTTCGATAATCCTTGTGTAGTCATTTGCGGCCTTCTTAAGCATTCCTTGGTTCGCGAATTCCTTGGCCCGTTTTTTGAGAAGTGCCACATCTGTTGTACCATGTCCAATTGCTTTCAATTTCGCCTCTGCGGCTTTAGGTTTTTCTTTTGTTCTTGCGACCTTTATGGCTTGACCGTTAAATCGACGAGCAAATAGTGTCCGATTGAGTATCGCAATCGTCAAAATGACAAGTGCAATGAATGCAACTGAGACAAACACTATTGTACCGTCTGCCGCTGAAGAGTCTTGTCGGTCTTCTTCGGGGGCCTCATTGCTATCTGCGAGAGCCTGTTGAGACATACTTCGATATTTGAGGGCCTCAGCATGATCTGGATTGAGCGAGATGACTTTGTCAAAATCAGAGACTGCTTTCTGATGCTCCCCAGATTCGGCGTACAGGCGGGCCCGGGCATAGTAAGCTTGAGAGTTGCTTGGATCCTGTGCGATCACCTTCCCAAAGTCAGAAATGGCGCGTGAATGCAACCCAAGAGCCGAATAGGACATGCCTCGGCTATAGTAAGCGGAGGCGTTGTTTGGATCGAGTTCGATCACTCTTCCAAAGTCAACTGCTGCCCTTTCATGCTCGTTGAGTTCCGCCAGTGCAAGACCTCGATTGAGATAGGTAGCGTTGTCCGCAGGATCTAGTGAAATTGCCTTAGAGTAATCGACTATAGCTTTCTGGTAGTCGCCAAGACTGGCTAGTGCGATTCCCCGGTTGCTGTATGCAGTTGCATTACCTGGGTCGAGCTCAATTGCCACGCTGTAGGCCTCCACGGCCTTCTGAAACTCCCCAAGTGCGCTGTACGAGCGGCCTAGATTGAAGTAAGCACTTTTGTGGTCTGGAGCGAGTCTTATGGCTGTAGCAAAGTCTACTTGGGCCTTTCGGTGTTGCGCCTGCGCCATGAAGGAAACGCCACGAGCATAGAACGCTGCTGCGTATTCAGGGTCTTGAATGATGGCCTTGCTGAAGGCGCCAATCGCCTCACTGTGCCTTCCTGCAAACTGCAATTCGATGCCAGAATGAAGTTGCATCTCGGCGTCACTGGGTCCACAGCCTGAAACAAGAGGCGCTATCAGGCACAAACAGAGAAAGAGAGTCCGTAATGGCCACCCAATGCTCGGAGGAGACCACTTTGGCGAGTTGAACTTGACTGGAAGGGCATCCAAAAGGAAGTGCAGATTGGTTGATCCCTGAACTACACTGTGCTCTTTAAGACTCTTGGCAGTATTGTGTTACTTGAACATTCATTAGCTTGAGTTGGTACCCCGTGAGCGATTCGAACGCTCGACCCCTGGCTCCGCAAGCCAGTGCTCTATCCACTGAGCTAACGGGGCATTCTTTGTTCTGTGCTTAGTATAGCATTTTGCGCGGTTGCGTCGGTGAAGATGGATTCCCGCGAAAGCGGGAATCACCATGGCCTTGCCTTGGCCGCACAATAGAATGAAAAGTGAACGCCGAATCTCTCCGTTCGTGCTGAGGGCTGCGCAAAGCCCCTGTCGAGGCAAGAACGGAAAGGATAGGGTGCGGGGTTGCTACCCGCTACCTCCGCCGTTCACCCTTCGACGCTGCTCAGGGCGAACGGCTTGATCACGCTATTTTCAAAGCAATGACGGAGTCCCTCGTGCTATTTTCATGGCAAGGACGGTTGTCCAGATTTACTCACAACGTTGTGGTGCATAAGAAGAGGGCTGTCGGTCTTTTGACCACAGCCCTCTTATCGTCAGTGCAAAGCAACGACGATGTCGCGTTACTCGTCTTCTTCTAACGCAGGAGACAGCACCGGCGGCGCGGTGCCAACGTCTCGCTGGGGCGACGGATCGACCAGGTACTTGAAGAATTCGCTCTCCGGTGAGAGCACGATCATGTCACCTTCCTGAAGTACCTTGACGTAGGCCTCGAGGCGGCGGCGGAAGGCAAAGAATTCGGGGTCCTGGTTGAGCGCGTCGGCGTAGATGGCGATGGCTTCGGCATCGCCCTCGCCCCGGATCTGCGCTGCCGTTTCCTCCGCTTCCGCGACGATCACGATGCGCTCGCGGTCGGCGGAGGCCATGATTTCGGCGCCCTGCTCCTCACCCTCGGCGCGGTAGCGGTTGGCTTCCCGCGCGCGCTCGGCCCGCATCCGATCGAAGACGCTGTCCTCGACTTCCTCCGGCAGGTCGGCGCGCTTGAAGCGCACGTCAATCACCTCGATACCAAAGTCCAGCGCGCGCTCACTGCTGGCGACGGTTACTATTCCCATGATGTTCTCGCGTTCATCGGCGATGATCACGTCGAAGTCGTAGGTGGCGAGCGTGCGGCGCAATTCCGAGAACACCACGTCATCCAGTCGCGCTCGCGCGCCATTCTCATTCTGCACGCTCACGAAGAACTTGATTGGGTCGACGATTCTCCAGCGCGTAACGTGGTCGACGATGACGCGCTTCTTGTCAAGCGTGAGATACTCCTGGGGCTCGGCGTCACTGGAGAGCAGCCGCCGGTCGAAGAAGACCGCTTCTTGTACGAAGGGCAGCTTGAAGTAGAGACCGGGATCTCTGGCCGTGTAACGGTACTCGCCAAGCTGCAAGACGATGGCCTGGTTCGTTTCGGCGACAACGAATGTCACCTGTGAGAATACGATGAGTAACAGCGCCCCAAGGGCAATGATTACGGTTAGCGTGCGTCCCATGCGGCACCTCCTTTATTGGCTAACGCTCGATGGTTGAGATCCGGTTTGCAAGCTGCGGAGCGGGAGGAAGGGCAGCACGCCGCTGTCAGCCTGCGTAATCAGCACTTTCTCCACATCCGCCATGGCTTGCTCGACCGCCTCGATGTACATGCGTTCGCGTGTGACTTCAGGAGCGCGGCGGTACTCTTCCAGAATGGAGAGGAAGCGCTCGCTCTCACCGCGCGCGCTGCGGACGCGCTCTTCTCTGTACGCTTGCGCTTGCTGCAGAATGCGTTGCGCTTCACCACGGGCGCGCGGCACCACGTCTTCGCGATAGGCCTGGGCCTCGTTTACTTTGCGCTCGCGGTCTTCACGGGCGCGCACGACTTCGTGGAAGGCGTCCCGCACTTGATCCGGCGCGTCAGCCACTTGCAGGCGCACGTCGGTGATGGAGATGCCCGCATCGTACTCATCCATGAGTTCCTGCAGGTAGGCGCGGGTATTTTCCTGCACCTCGGCGCGGCGCTCGGTAATCACGCCGTCAATTGGCATCTTCCCAACGGCGCTGCGCAGCGCGACTTCCGTAGTCGTATGCAGCACGGCTTCCGGATTGTTCACGTTGAAGACGAACGCCGCGGCGTCCGTTACCCGGTACTGTACGAGCAGGCCAACTTCGACGATGTTCTCGTCGGCCGTAAGCATCAGCGCTTCTTCCAGGATGCGCCGGGTCTCTTGGCTGCCTTGCACGCTCACCGTGCGTTGTCCGATTTCGGCGCGCCGCACGTTGGCGATGTCAACGATGACGACGTTCTGGATCGGCCAGGGCAGGTGGTAGTTGACCCCGGGTGACGTGGTATTCACGTGCCGTCCAAACTGGAGGACGACGCCCTGTTCGGCGGGGCCCACGATGTAGACGCCGGAGCCGATCCAGAGCACGGCCGCGACGATGATGCCGAGCACGATGAAGCGCTGCAACCGTTTTGCCCGATCGCGGGTCTGACGGAGCATTTCTCCGAAATCTTCATTGTCTTCATCATCCGGCGGGCCACCCTGCGGGCCGCCACGATCATAGACGGACATGCCTATGCCTCCTTTTGTCCTGAGACGTGTGTCTAAACTCTCTCTAGCACCTCTCTCCGCAGATCAACTGCCGAGGTTGTTCTCTGCGGTTACCTCTATATTACTACCGTACCATTCTCCGCGCCGTTTGTAGAATGCCGCCTGCATGATTCTTGTGCCAGTCAGCGGCTGCGAAGCGGCGCATGTGAACGGGACGATTCGAATTCCTCCTTTGCGCAGCAAGACGTGCCAATGGCTCACACGACCCGACAACCGGGATCGCTTGCTGCTCATGGCGGGCGAAGGAGTGCTAGGCGATGGGCTGCTCGCTCACGCGGATGCTTAAACTGCCGAGAACACTGATTTTGTTGGCTGACTCTCAAGTATAATTAAATGGAATTGCGGCTGGGAGGGTATTCTCACTATTCAAAAGGGGGCTGGCAATGCTATCAAAGACAATGGAGGCGGCATATAACAAGCAGATCACGGCAGAACTCTATGCATCGAATCTCTACTTGGCAATGGGCGCTTACTTTGATGCGCTTGCTTATCGCGGTTTTGGCCGCTGGCTGCGGGTACAGAGCGATGAAGAGCGCGAGCATGCGCAGCGTATCATTGACATTGTGGTGGACCGGGGAGGGGAAATTGACATACAAAATATCGACGCGCCCGGCGCATTCGAGTCTCCTCTATCCGTTTGGGAGCAGGTAGTGGAGCAAGAGCGCAGCGTTACGCGCATGTTCTATGAACTCTCAGACCTCGCCGAGCAAGAAAGCGATCACACGACGCTTGTGGAACTGGAATGGTTTCTGCTCGAACAAGTGGAAGAAGAGCGCGTAACCGGAGACATCCTAAAGGAAGTCAAGCGCGTGCAAGACTTTCCGAGTGGCATGCTCGTCCTCGACCGCGAACTGGCAGGCCGCGCAGCCGGGGACGGCCTGCCGGCAGATGCTCAGGCAGGCGGCCAGCAGCCGTAACGAATTCGGGGCGAGCCGACTCGTGCGGCGCGATGGGCTGAGTTGGAGCGGGCAATGGGATTCGAACCCACGGTCTCAACCTTGGGAAGGTCGCGTGTTGCCACTACACCATGCCCGCGTAACCGGTACGTTTTACTGTAGGTGATTCCCGCGGCTCAGTCAAGCGCTGTTCTGCTAGCGGTCACCGAGGAGACTATTGTCCCAAAAGACTATTGCACCCAAAAGGTATCCCCGTATCGGGGCACGGGGCAGGCTCTTTGGCAAGCTCAGAACAGGCGCGGAGTTCCAGTCCGGTGCGTGACTCTGATGGGTGTGGGGAAACAGGCTGGAGCGGTGGAGCTCTCCCCTCACTCCGGCCCCCTCTTCAGCGAGAGGGAGTCTTTTGTCTGCCGGCAAGGGACGGTTGCACCAATATACGGTACGATTGCGCAAGAGTAGAGACGCTCACGTGGAGAGATACTGTGCCTGAGACGCTAGCCGGCCGTCGTATTCTGGTTACCGGTGGAGGGCGCGGCATCGGGCGTTCCATCGCCTTAGCGTGCGCGCGCGAGGGGGCGCGCGTTGCCATTACTGCGCGTTCTGCAGACCAACTCGCGGCAGTTGCTAAAGAGATCCAGGCCGAGGGCAGCTTGGCCGTGCCACTCGTTTGCGACGTGGGGGATGTGGGCCAAGTAGAACGGATGGTAGGAGAGGCTGTGGCGGCTCTGGGTGGCATCGATGTCTTGGTGAATAACGCCGGAGGCGGCACCGAGCACGCCCCGGTCGCCGAGAGCAGGCCCGACCTGTGGGTCGCGTGCATTGCCGCGAACCTGGTGGGCACCTACGCCTGCACGCGCTTTGTCTTGCCGGAGATGATTGCGGGCGGGGGCGGCAAGATCATCAACATCGGTTCCGGCATGGGCCACGAGGTGCGGGCCGGAATTTCGTCGTATGCTACGGCAAAAGCGGCGGTGTGGGCGTTTACGAAATGCCTCTCGTTGGAGGTGTGGCAACATGGCATCGAAGTCAATGAGATTGTGCCCGGCCCCGTGCTTACTCCCGCGACGGAAGACCGTTTCACTCTGGATGGACCGCCGCCATTCGCGCCCAGCGAGCGTGTCAAACTGCCCGAGGAGGTGGCTGACCTCACCGTTTGGCTGGCCTCTCAGCCGCCGGGCGGGCCTACCGGTCAGAGCTTCAGCCTTGCCCGCCGCCCTCCTGGAGGCTGAGGAAGAGGCATTAGCGTGCTTACGGTTGTCTTTCCTGTGGCACCCTCGCTAAGCGAAGATGCGCCATTCTGAGCATCTTAACCGCAAAAAGCTCACTGCCGCATATGTGCTTCTATTATCCCACCAGTTCTAGAGCTAAAGCCTGCAGGGCTAGAACTCGCTCGTCATAGATTTTGACTACGAGTCTTCTAGGGCGCCAGATCCCCACTTGGCCGCAGTGTACGATAGCGACCTCCTGAGTATTCCTTGCGTCGCAAGATCGCCAAGCCGCGACTGCGCATCAGGTCTTTGCAGACTGATGGAGCGCAGACGAGCTGCTATCGAGAAGAAAAATCTCAGGCGAGGGCTCTGCGCCTGAATGAGGCTACCAGTGCGAAAATCCCGCTTGCTACCAGGGTCATAGCGGGAGCGGCGGGCACATTGAAGTGGTAGGAGATGTAGAGGCCTGTCACGGCGGACGCGGTCCCCAGCGCCGCCGCCAGCACCATCATCGAGACAAAACGCCTGACTAGCAGATACGCCGCGGCAGCAGGTGTTACCAGCATTGCCATGACAAGGACAATTCCCGCCGCCTGAATCCCTATTACGATAACGAGGGCAAGCATAACCAGGAACACATAGTCGACTAAGCCGGAACGCGAACCGACAACCTGCGAACCCACGGGGTCAAAGCTCGCAAACAGCAGCCAGTGGTGAAGAATGAATAGTCCCAGGATGACAATTACGGTTATCCCAAGGGACACATAGATGTCGGTTGGAGATATGGCCAATACCTTTCCCAGGAGCAAGTCTTCCATATTGACTCTGATGGTCGTCGCGCTTGCCAGCATCACAAGACCCAGAGCAAACATGGCGGCAAAGAGAATGCCAATGGAAGTGTCCGAGCTGAGACCCGCGCGCCGGCTCACAGTTCTGACCAGTACGGCAACGGCGACCCCTGTTGGGATGGCGGCTATGGCCGGGTTGATGCCGACCATGAAGCCAAGCACCATTCCCGGCAACACAGCGTGGGCGAGTGCGTCCCCAATGAAGGCGAGATTCCTGGTAACGACGTACGCGCCAACCAGCGGACACATCACGCCTACCAAAATCGAGCCGATTAGGGCTCTCACCATGAAGCCATATTCTAGCGGGGCGATGAGAAAGTCTATCACGTCTTCTAGCTTCCGCCCCCATCCGTTGCGAGGCGTACACCGTGGGCGCCATACAGCTTCTCCATTACCTGGGGTGTAAAGACCTGGTCGGGAGGGCCGCAGGCGCACACCTGGCAGTTCAGACACAATACCTCGTCGAAGCGGCCGGCCAGGTTGGTCAGGTCGTGGGTAGCCAGCAAGACAATGCGCCCCTCGTCCCGCAGTGTTCGGAGGACCTCGACGAGGCCTTCCTGGGCGCCGGCATCTACCCCGCTGAAGGCCTCATCCAAGAGGAGAACACTTGCCTCTTGGGCCAGAGCCCTGGCGACGAACACCCTTTGCCTCTGTCCTCCCGAAAGCTCCGTCATGAGAGCAGAGCGATGATCCCACAGGCCCACGCGGCAGATGCACTCCTTGACGAGCTCTCGATCTCTCTTCCCAGGTCGCCGGAACCACTTAAGTCTGCAGCGCCGGCCCATCATTACCACGTCCGTCACGGTCACGGGAAACCGCCAGTTGACGCTCTCTCGCTGAGGCACGTACGCCAACGCCCCACCGCTCTGGTCTACACGGTGAAGGGTTACCTTCCCCTGGCGGACCGGGAGGAGCCCGGCAATGGCATTGAAAAGGGTGCTCTTGCCGGCTCCATTCGGTCCTACAACGCCCATAAGGGTCCCCGCATCCACGTCGAAGGTGACGTTGTTCAGGGCCGTGTGCCCATCGAGCTCGACAGTCACGTCCTGAAGCGATACGCTCGCTTGATGCGAGTACTGAGCGGAGTTCACTTCAATGCCTCAACAATTCGAGTCACGTTCGTGCGCACCATGCCGAGGTACGTGTCGGCGCCGCTGCCCTCCGGTCCAAGCGATCCGGAATAGAGCTGGACCACCTCTGCTCCAGTCTCCCTCGCCACGGCTTGTGCCAGCCTGTCACTGACCGTCGTCTCGCCAAACAACGCCGGCACGTCGTGCTCCCGAATCACTTCGACCAGTTCCGCAATGTGCTCCGCGGAAGGCTCAACGTGAGTCGATAGCGATGGAATGACCAAACCAATCACCTCAAAGCCGTACAATTCGGCAAAGTAGGAGAGGCTGTCATGTGATGTTACCAGCTGTCTACGCTCCGGCGCCAACGCGCTGACCTGATCTTGGATCCAGGCGTGCAATTCGTCGAGTTCCTCACCGTATGCAAGCGCATTCCGGAAGTAGACGTCCGCGTTGTCCGGGTCAATAGCCGCAAGCCGAGCGGCTATATCGTAGACGGCGATCTTCACGCGGAGCGGGTCGAACCAGAAGTGAGGATCGAAGGCGCCGTGCACGTGTCCTTCATGGCCGTGGTCG
>JAAXIC010000048.1:0-126056 GCA_012270555.1 Chloroflexota bacterium | reverse complement strand
TCGCCGTTGTCCTCATGGTCGTCGTCGCTGTGTTCGCCTTCTTCGCCGTTATCGTCATGGCCGTCTTCGCTGTGGCCGTCTTCATCGCCGTGATCGTCGTGCATATCGGCGCCGGAAAACTCGATTGGATTGACGCCTTCACCAAGCGCGACAATCTTGGACTCATCTGCGCTGGCGTTGTGCAAGAGCTCCTCCAGCCAAGCGGCCTCCAGGTAGAGGCCCACAGCCAATACGAGATCCGCATCCGCTACCCTGGCGATGTCGCGGGGTGTGGGCTGGAAATGGTGCGGGTCGCCGCCCACCGGCAGCAGGCTGAAGACTTCCACTCTGTTTCCACCTACCACGCGAGCCCAGTCTGCGACAAAGTTGGTAGTTGTTACTATCTGAATCAGCGGCGCGGATGGCTTGGCCGCCTCTTTGGCAGATTCTTGGGGATCTTGGTCAGTTGCGCAGGCTGAAAGAAACGCCAGCGCGAAGGCGACAAGGCCTACAGCAAATGTCAGCGCAAACCGCCCGTAGCGATTCTTGCGATCAAGCATTAGTTTCACTCCAATTCCCATTTCTAATCAATTCTAGTTCATTTCGTTGCCAAATGCTGTCATTGGCGCTCAGCCAAAGCGTTACGATACGGCTGGAAGCCTTTGACAGCCAACAACTACTGCGAGATTCCCGCCAATAAGAGTTCACAACTCGGTCTATGCAGGACCCTTTTGCAAGCGCCGAGGGAAATCGACGCAGGTTGCAAACCTGCGCTACCGGAGAAGATTCCTGCATTAACCGCTATGCCGGCAAATCTTCGCCCGTGGCTCGATGCGCACCCCTATTGTGGAGAAGATAGAACCAGGTAGCTGGTAAAGCATGGAACGGCACATATTCTAGCCTTCTCACACCCGACCCGGCCTTCCCATCAAGAAGGGGGCAATCTGCACCGCTCCACAGGCGGCCGCCATGGCGCCAAGTCCGATCCTGTGGCGGCGGCGAGGAAACGGCGTAGGTTCAATTTAAGGATGATCTATAGTCAAGTCCTCCTATTGCAATTCAAACGTAATCTCACTTTCAAATGGCCAGAATAGTGTAGAAGTAATGAGAATGATTGTCAAATAGAGGTAGGAAGAGTTTCAGACTCCAAAAACAAAATGGGAACGGAAAGAGACACGGTGCGGGCCATCGTTGCTTGGTAGCGCGCCCACTTCCTCGCTCATGTCCACGTGCAACTACGTTGGCCCGGCATTGAGCCGGCCCAGACACACGCCACTTTGCTCCGCCTCTGACGTGAGTCTCTCTTCTCATATAGGCTGCCGCCTGTGCATTTGTAGACGTTTAGCTCGTCTGGTCTTCGTACAGGTGACAGGCCACCGCATGGCCGGGACTTAGCTCCCTGGTCGGCGGCATGACCTGCTTGCACACGGGCATCACGTGGGCGCAGCGCGGGTGAAACGGGCAGCCGGACGGTGGATGGAGCGGGCTGGGTACGTCGCCGCCCAGCACAATTCGCTCCTGGGTCTGCCCCGGTCGGGGCTGCGGAATGGCCGAGAGCAGCGCCTGGGTATAGGGATGCCGGGGTTGCCGGTACAACTCGTCGCCGGGGGTGGTCTCCACCAGCTTACCCAGATACATCACCCCGATCCGGTCCGCGATGTAACGGACTACCGCCAAATTGTGGGCTATAAACAGGTAAGTCAGGCCGTGCGCAGCCTGCAAGTCGCGCAGCAGGTTGAGCACTTGCGCTTGCACCGAGACATCCAATGCCGAAACCGGCTCATCACAGACGATGAGTTGCGGTTGCAGGACCAGCGCCCGGGCAATGCCGATACGCTGGCGCTGTCCCCCGCTGAACTCGTGCGGGTAGCGCCGCGCGTACTCGGGACGCAGGCCGACGGCTGTGAGCGCCGCATGCACTTGTGCTTCCCGCTCGCGCCTGGTACCCAAGCCGTGTACTACCAATCCCTCAGCGATGCTGGCGCCGACGGTCACACGTGGATTGAGCGAGCCATAGGGGTCTTGGAAGATTGTTTGGGCCTGCCGGCGCCAAGCAGCGAGGTCGCGGCCACGCAATTCGAAAACATCCTGTCCGGCAAAGCGCACGTGTCCGCCGGTGGCAGGGATGAGGCGCAGGATGACGCGCCCCGTCGTGGTCTTGCCGCAACCCGATTCTCCTACGAGACCAAACGTCTCGCCGCGCCGAATGTGGAAGGAAACCCCATCTACCGCCCGAACCGCCGGCCGGCGACCGAACCGGCTACCCCGCACCGGAAAATGCTTAACCAAGTTTTCGACCTCGAGCAGCGGCTCCGTCACATGGGTACTTGTCATCGTGGCTCCTGCACGGATACTGATGGCTGGGCGCCACTGGTCGGTTGTGCGGACGCACGCAGCCAACAGCGGACGCGGTGGTCCGGCCCCGCGGCGACATCCGGCGGCAGTTCGGTCATGCAATGTGAAAGTGCGTGTGGGCAGCGCGGGGTGAAAGCGCAGCCGGCTGGCAGCCGGCTCGGATGCGGCACGCTGCCAGCGATGGCCGGGAGTTGCTGACTCCGGTCAGTCGCGAGTGAGGGCATGCTCATAAGCAGCCCTTGGGTGTAGGGGTGTTGCGGCGCCTCGAACAGGGCCTTGACCGGCGCGTGCTCGACGATCCGCCCAGCATACATAACTGCCACATCGTCGGCCAACTCGGCAATCACGCCCAGATCGTGGGTAATGAAAAGTAGACTCATCCCCATCTCGTCCTGAAGCTGCCGGAGCAGATCGAGGATTTGGGCCTGAATGGTCACGTCAAGCGCCGTCGTTGGCTCGTCCGCGATCAGCAAGGCTGGACGGCAAGCCAGAGCCATCGCGATCATTACCCGCTGGCGCATGCCGCCGCTTAGCTCGTGGGGATGCGCGCGGGAGCGTTCGGCCGGGGCCGGGATCCCCACTTGATGGAGCAACGCGATTGCCTGCTCCCGCGCCTCGCGTCGATTCGCCCGCCGGTGTACGCGCACCACCTCCGCAATCTGATCACCGACCCGGTGCACAGGATTGAGCGAGGTCATCGGTTCCTGGAAGATCATCGCGATGGACCGGCCGCGAACCGCTTGCCACTTCCGTTCGGGGAGCGTCAGGAGATTGCGGCCTTTCAGCCGTACCTCACCGGCAAGCTCGCAGGCTGGCTGTGATGGCAGCAACCCCATCAAGGCCAGAGCCGTGACGGACTTGCCGCAGCCGGATTCGCCGACCAAACCGAGTATGCGCCCCTGCCCGATGTCGAAGGTCGCGTCCTGCACGGCAGGCACCGCGCCGTCGGGCGTGGAAAACGAGACGCTGAGCCCTTGCACCGCAAGCAGAGGCGTTTGCTCTGAGTGGAACTGCTCTACAGTCTCGGACATCGGTGCTCGCTTGTCTTTCTATTGGACCAACACTCTTCAGACTAGCGGTGGCGTGAGCGCGGGTCGAGGGCTGCGCGCAGCCCATCTCCAAGCAAGTTGCACGCCAATACGGATAGAAGAATGCACAACCCCGGCAAGAGGACCAGATGCGGCGCCTGTTCGAGGTAGGTGCGGGCATCGTTCAACATCGCACCCCATTCCGGGGTCGGTGGCTGGATGCCCAAGCCCAGAAAACTGAGCGATGAGATCATCAGGATGATGTGGCCCAGGTCGAGCGTGGCGAGTACCACGATAGGGCCGATGACATTGGGCAGGATGTGCCGCGCCATGATCCGCAGGTCCGAGGCGCCCAGAGCGCGGGCTGCCAGCACGAACTCCCATTCGCGGGCCGCAAGCGTCGCGGCGCGGAATATGCGGGCATGATCGGCCCAGCCGACGGCGATGATGGCAATGAGGAGACTCTGGAGACTGGGACCGAGAAAGCCGACCAGCGTCAGTGAAAGGATCAGCCGCGGCAGCGCCAGCAGCACATCAACACTGCCCACCACGACGCGATCCACCCACCCGCCGAGATAGCCGGCCGTAGTGCCTATCACCAGGCCAATGAGAAGCAGCCCGATGGTTGTCGGGATGGCGCTCCCCAGGGTGGAGCGGGTGCCGTAGATGAGCCGGCTGGCCAGGTCACGGCCCAGTTGGTCGGTACCAAGCGGATAGCGTGCGCTGGGGCCCTGCAGTTTGTCGCTCAAGTGAATGGCGAGCGGATCATATGGCGCGATGAGGGGCGCTGCTATCGCGATGACGACAAAAAGACCCAGCAAGATCAGGCCGGCAAGCGCCGCCCGGTCAGCTTGCAACACCCGTAGCGCCGCACGCCATGGGGAGTGCTCGCCTACAGCGAAGAGCTCCTCGTCCTGCAGCGTCTCTGTTGTCGATGCCGGGGCGGCCGGCAGCACGCGGCTAGGCATGGTCATCGCCTCTGCCCTGTGCTCCCGCACCCAAGCGGATACGTGGGTCGATTACGGCGTAGAGCAGATCGGTCGCCAGATTGACGAGCACAAACGTCAGTCCGGCCAGCAGCACAAAGCCCTGGATGATGGGGTAATCGCGCGCGTAGATCGACTCCACAACGAGCTTGCCCACGCCCGGCCACGCAAAGATGGTCTCGACAATGGCCGCCCCGCCGAGGAGCTGGCCGAACTGGGTGCCGGCGACCGTGACGACCGGGAGGAGAGCGTTCCGCAACGCATGTTTGAGCACAACCGCCAGCTTATTAAGGCCTTTAGCGTAGGCCGTGCGAATATAGTCCTGCCCCATAACCTCCAAGACGCTGGCGTGGGTCAGCCGGACGAGGGTACCCATTGTGAAAACACTCAGTGAAATGGCCGGCAGAATCAGGTGCCGGAGGTCGCCGTCACCGTAGCCCGCGACCGGCAAGAGCCGCAGAATCACAGCGAAAGCATAGATCAGGATCAGCGCCACCGCAAAGCTCGGTAGCGAGGCGCACAGCAAGGCCAGCACCCGACCGGATTCGTCGAGGAGCGTGCCGCGGTACACGGCCGTTACCGTGCCAATCGAAACCCCCAATACCAGGGCCAGGAAAAGCGCGGCAGCGGCTAGTTGCACGGTGGCGGGAATGCGGCGTGCCAGCTCCGACAACACCGGCACGCTGTCGGTATACGTCAATCCCAAGTCTCCACGGGTCACATCACCGAGCCAACGAACGTAACGCACGCTGATGCTGCATAAGTCTTCGAGTTGATCGGAGAAAAACCTGAACCGCTTCACCGAACCGGCGAGCGTTTCGCAGCCCAAGGGAACGTTGAGACCCAATTCCTCGCGTTTGGCCTCGATTTCCGCCGCCGTTGGCTCCTGATCGCCTTGGCTCAGAGCGAGTTCGGCCGGATCACCCGGCGCCAGATTGGCCAAGAGAAAGGCCAGAAGCGAGACGCCCAAGAGCACCGGCACCAGCGCGAGGAGACGGCTCAACGTGTAGCGGACCATTGTATTGACTCCTCGCAGACAAGGCGGTAGCTCCGGCCTTCGGCTTGGGCTCGTTGTCTCTCTCCCGCCAGTTCAGGCGATGGAGGCAACAAACCCAAGCCGTAATCCGACCCCAATCCACCGTCTCCAGCGGATCACGTAGCCGAAAGAAATCAACCCACGGAGAGTTTCGCCAGGGTCGGCTGGTAGAGCGCACTCACGTCGTAGCCCTTCACCTCGGGGTGGTGGGCATACACGACGTGATCATAGAGCAGCGCCGCGAAGCGAACGTCATTGAACGCAATCTCCTGCAACTGGTCGTACAGGGCTCTGCGCTCATTGTAGTCAAGCGCGACGGCTGCCTGCTCGATCAGACTGTCGACCTCGGGGTCGTTATAGTCGAAGTGCCGCGTGGCATTGGTGTTGCCCTGCGAGTGCATGAAGCGGCTGAAGATGTAGTCGGGATCACCGTTGGCCCAGCCGAAGGTGCTCACAGTCAGGTTATAGTCCCCGTTCGCAACCACTTCTTTCCAAGCTGCATGCTCGATGAGCTGGAGTTCGGCGTCCAAGCCCAGCGGCGCAATGACGGCCTGGATGACTTCAAACAGGCTCTTGTAGGGGTAGCGATTGTTCTGCAGCGACGAGATGGGCGCCGTGATCTTCATACGCTGCCCGCCGAGGGCCGCTTGCGCCAACTCCAGTGCCTTTTGCGGGTTGTATTCCGGGACGAGGTCTTGGCGCGCCCACGTGGTGGCAAACGATGGCAAGATACTCTTCCCGGCCGTTGCAAAGCCATGCCACAGGTCGTCCGCCAGCGACTGCCGATCGATGGCCATGTTCACTGCCTGGCGCATCTCGGGCTTGTCGAACGGCGGCTTCCTGCAGTTGAACGACAAGTATTGGAAGAGCGCGATGGGCTTTGAATTCACGACCAATGCGCTGTCTTCGCGCAACTGCGCGCCCTGCTGCGGCTGCAAACCACCCAGGTCGACTACGCCGTCAATCTCACCGGAGCGCAACGCCGCGACACGCGTATTGGGGTCCGGCAAGGAGCGGAGGATGATTTGCTTCACCGCCGGAGCGCCGAGGTGGTACCCTTCAAAAGCCTCCAGGATGAGGTGTTGGCCCTTTTCCCACTCGATGATCTTGAACGGACCGGTGCTCGCCGGCGGCTCATTGAAGCTCCCCTCGGCATTGAAGGATGCCGGTGAGAACATCGCCGAATAGAAGTTAGACATCGTGTTCGGCAGCGCGGGCCGGGGCTCGCCTAGAGTCAACCGCACCGTGTTCGCATCTACTGCCTCTACCTTCTCGAACTGGCCCAGGGCCCGCTCTTTGCTGTAGCCAAAGAAGCGCGAGCTGCGCGGGCTGATCTTGACGTAGCGCTCGATATTGGCGGCAACGGCGCCGGCATCGAATTCCCCGCCATCATGGAAGGTGATCCCGGGGCGGAGCTTGATGATCCACACCCGTGCGTCGTCGCTCGACTCCCACGACTCGGCCAACTCGGGCTGGGGCACCAGGTCGTTATCCAGCTTGGAGAGGCTGTTCCACGCATTCACGATGAGATGCGTGAAATACGGATCCTCAAGACCGTTGGCCAGGTCGCGCGGCGCGGCGAGGACGAGCTCCTCGGCGCTGCGATTACGCGGCGGCGCGCCAGAAGACCCCTGTGTGCTTGGCGCGTCCGGCTCACCCTGGGAGTCGCCTTCAACTGCGGGTCCCGGAGCGCCCGATGGCCCGCAAGCGGCCGCGATGGCAGCAAGTCCGGTTGCTGCCGTGGCACCGAGAAAATAGCGTCGGCTGAAGTGAGGATGCTTCACAATCTAGACCTCCTATTGCAATTAATACTCATTCTCATTTCTAATAGACGAGAATAGTGTAGAATTAATGAGAACAGTAGTCAACTAAAGATATGGAGCGTCTCAATCTCCGGGCACGAAGAGGGAACGGAAAGAGAGACGGCGCGGACCGTCATGCTCGCGCAGAGCGTCCTCTGGATCAGGTTCGGAGCAGGCGTGGGTCTGCTGTGAACAACAAAGCTTTCCGTTTATTGAGCCAGGAAAATGCAGAAGCTTCTCTGGGTAGGTCACAAAGGAGAGAACTGCGTGAAACTACCAATGGAAAGAACAAGCGAAACGCCCCGCCTGCCGTTCGACCCGTTTGCGCTATGGGCAGCGGAACAAAGAGCCGGGACAGACCGGGGCCCCAGATTGGATGACGCGGTGGACCTGGCGGTTTGGAGGGAACTCGCACCCGGATTCGACGGCCCGAATACCCAGACAAAGCGCGCTCCCGATCTGTTAGGGCGCGTGATGGAATTGGTGCCTCCGGGCGCTTCCATCCTCGACATTGGCGCGGGCACGGGCAACTATGCGCTCCCGCTGGCACAGCAGGGCTGCGACGTGACCGCGCTTGATCATAGCCCGGATATGCTGGCCGTGTTGCAACGCAAGTTTGAGCAAGAGGGGGTTGCGGGCGTCACTCCCCAGCCGGGTAGGTGGGAAGACGCGCAGATAGCTCCTCACGACTACGTGCTTGCCGCGAATTGCCTCTACCGCACTGCTGACCTGCAACATGCGCTGGAGCGTTTCTCGTCGTTGGCGCGGAAGCGTGTACTCATCATCTTTAGCATCGGCACACCGCACGTGCTGCTAAACGCACTCAATCAGGCGCTGGATAGAGGTCCATTTAGGACTGGCGCAGGGCCGGACCATGTAGTTTGGGGATTGCAGGCGCTGGGTGTGCTGCCGTGGGTGGAGCCGTTCAGCGTGAATCGGATGTTGCACTTTGCGGATCTTGCAGAAGCGACTCAACACTTGGGGAGGACGCTGGGACTGAATGCCGCCGAGCAAGCACGCGCCGTCGAAATTCTCCCATCTCTGCTGCAGCCGGTGGCGAATGGTTGGGAATATCCCTACACCTTGACAATCCCGCTTATCCACTGGGAAACGGCAGACTTGCATGCCCGTGATTGAGAAAGGGATGCGCGCTGCTGGCTACAGCGAGGCTTGCGGCTATTGAGTGAGGCTGCCCACTCCCTGGAATAGCTTGTTACGGCGGGGGAATCAGCAGGCGCTGACCGACGGAGATCAAATTGGGGTTGGCAATCTCATTGAACTCCGCGAGGGCAGCAACGGTCACGCCAAACTCCTGGGCAATCGCGCTGAGCGTATCGCCGGTTTGGACTACATATTCTAGCGGTCCCTGGGTTGGCGACGGCGCGGGCGTAGGATCCGAAGAGGCAGGGGTTGGAGTGGCGGTGGGTAATGACGTTGGCGGCACCACGAGGAGTTGGGGTGTGGGAGTCGGCAACACGGGCGAAACCTCCTCGGACTTGGTTGCTGCTTGGGCGGTAGCTCCGACGGCGTCACCGTTCCAGATGTCCCGAGTTGCGAACGTCACTGCGATCAGCACAGCCACCGCTGCGTATACAACAACGCGGGAGAGCCCCTGTTCGCCGCCAAGTGGCAACCTGGTTCCCGCCGGCAACAACGGCCACCAGTTCGCCCGCACAGAGGCCGGCCACCAATTGGCTTTCCCGACGAGCGTGACGATTCCCGGGACGAGGAGTGAACGCACGACAAGAGCGTCTATGAGAATACCCAGGGCGACAGCCGCGCCCATCTGAAAGAGCATCTGCAGCGGCGAGGCCGTGAGCGCGGCAAAGGTACCGGCAAGGATGACGCCGGCTGCCGTAATAATCGCGCCGGTACGCGCTGAAGCCACACGCACACCCTCCCGCAGGGGCAACGACGCGCTTTCTTCGCGAATGCGGTGCACCAAGAAGACGTTATAGTCCGCGCCGAGCGCGATGAGCATGACCATTACGGTCAGCGGCAGCAGGTAGTATACGCCCTCGTGACCGAGGAGGCCCTGGAAGAACAGTGTTGAGAGTCCCAAGCTGCTGCCGTAGGAGAAAACAACGGTGCCAACCAAGTAGAGGGGCGCTACCAAGCTGCGCAGGAGCAAGGCGAGTACGGAAAAGATGCCCACCACGGTAACAATGCCAACCGTTTGCAGGTCTTGACGCACGACCCTTTGGATATCGCTAAGCTCGGCTGTTGCGCCACCCAGGAAGATCCTGGCAGAAGCCAGTGGCCCGTCAAGATTCTCTTCAAGCGTTTGCCGCAATTCGCCCATCGAATTGATCGCCGCGGGTCTGAGCGGATCGCCCTTCAGGATGACGAAAAAGCGAAGTGTCGTTGCGTCTTCCGCGTAGAATACCGGCATCACTGCGCTTGCGGCTTCCCCCATTTCCGGCAGCGACTTGGGGATGAAGTACGGATGCGGGTAATCCGCAAAGGAGTCGCGCAACGCAGTAAGCGAGTCTGCGATTCCGTCCAATGCCGCCGCCATGGAATTCGCCGCTGGCTCTTGTGCCGACGCGCCGGTTGGGAAGAATACCGCGTCAGGCTGATCGGTAAAGGAAGCGGCAAGCAGTTCGAGTTGCCCGGCCAATTCGCCGCTGAGTGTCTGCAGTTGCAGTAGCTGCGCCGCGCGCTGCTGGTCATTGAGACTGTTCGCTGCCGGCTGGCTTTGCGTTGCCTGCTGAATTCCGGCCAAGAGACGATTGGCTTCGACGAATGAGGGCTCTGCGGCGGCATCCGGGAAAGCTGCAGCGAGTTCCGCCAAGTACGCGCCTATTGCTGCGAAGCCGGCAGCCGGATCAGCGCCACTCTCCACCGGCGGGGGCTGACGCAATTGCGCGGCAAGCTGACGCAACTGATGCGAGGGGTGCGCTTGGGCACGCAGGTTGACCGTTGCATTTGATAGGTTGACGAGTGCTTCCCGAGTTTGGGTGTACGCCCCTGCCTGGGCTAGATCCGGAAAAGCGGCGGCCAATTCTGCCACGTAGGCGCTCAGCGTTTCCGCTAGCGATGCGGCTTCATCGATTTGCTGCGCGGGCGATGCGCCATCGGTGTTTTGAGGCGCGCGAACTGACGCCGCAATTCGGTCGAGTTGCGCCGGGACAGAGAATATGGCGGCAGCTTCCCTGCCGCCGGTGGGGTCGAGGATGCTGCGTGTTTGATCGACGAATTCCAGAGTTAGGAGTCGCTCTTGTAGCGTCCCGATTGCACGCAGGTACGGTGCGGAGGATAGATCGCCTCGTTCCTCGAGCTCGATCAGCACGGTAGTGGGTGCGTATTCACCTTGCGGAAAGTGCCTGGCGATGGCATCAAATCCTTGCCGGGAGTCGGTCGTCTTGGGAAGAGAAGCGATCACGGCCAGGTTTTCGCGGTACTGTGTCAATCCGATGTACGGCAGGGCAAGGAGCGCGGTAATGAGCACCACCGGAATGAAGGGACGGCGGGCAACCAGATTGCTTACTTTGATCCAGAATGTGGAGGGCTGTGTATTCTCAACACTCGTCTTGCGCGGCCAGAAGAGATAATTCCCAAAGAGGGAGAGCAAGGCCGGAGTGAGCGTGAGGCCGGCAAGCAGCGTGATGCCTACGGCCAGCGCCAGGCCCGGTCCCATTGTCTGCACGATGCCGAAGCGTGCCAAGCCCAGTGCTGAAAGGCCGACCATCGTCGTAATGGCGCTCGCCGCAATCACCGCGCCAATGCGCTGCACAGAACGCACGGCTGCTTCAAACGCCGAATGGCGGGCCAACTCCTCCCGGAATCGAGAAATGAAGAAGAGCGAGTAGTCGGTGCCGGCGCCGAAGACCAGCACCACCATGTAGGAATCAAGCAGGGATGAGATCTGCCAGCCCGCTTGAGCCAGATAGCCCAAGACGCCCCGTGAAACGAGATATGCTAGCGTAATCGTAATGAGCGGAATGAGGACTGCCAGAGGGGCACGATAAATGAAGAAGAGCAAGCCGATTACGAGCACCACCGTGACAATCGTGGTCCGGTCAGTGCTCTCCACAACGCTATCCACCAAGTCAGTGCTTAATCCGGTCTCGCCGGTGTAGTGCACATCCAGGCCGTCCGGCCTGCCTTGCCGCACGCGCTCGCGAATGGCAACCGTAGCTTCGTCCATCACCGGCTGAAAGGCCGCTACGGTGAAGTTCACCGTGAGCAGCATCGCGGCGCCGTCCAGGCTGGTCAGGGTGTTCTCCCGCTCTGGATGGCTGAAGACGGAGACCACGTCCTGCACGACGGCCGGACCTTGGGGAGAGAGCAGCCAGTTGTGAAGGCTCTCCGCGAAGCCCCGGTCGGCCGCGGTGAGACCACCCTCGCGCACGAGAATGAGGATTCCGCTGCTGGCGCTGCCGCTCGCGGCAAATTTCTCTGCTTCCAGAGTGCGGGCGGCAATTGAATTAGAGGAAGTCGGTAGGAAGCTCGTCTGATCGGAAGAAGCGACGTCACTGACGGAGGGTGCAGTGAGACCGAGGACGAGCGCGAGCGCGATCCAAAAGAGAAGTAAAGGAATGCGAAGCGGCACGACGATGTGCCCGAACGTACGAAACATCAAGCGATGCTAGGCGCGGCAGGCGCGCTGTAGACGGCTATTCTCAACTCTTCCCTTTGGGTCTTCTGGGCTCGAGCCAAAGTTCCCTTAAGAATTATTCTACAGCGGGATTTATGCCTCCACAACTGCCTGCAACGCCTGCAAAACGCAGTACGGCACTGATTTCCCGCCGGACTGGACAGTCAGATTGTGGCACGACACCCGCTAATCCATGGTCTTTAGGAGACGTCAGCATTGTCCGTCCTCAAAGTCCCGACATTTCTCTTCCGACTGCCGTGGCGCCGTTTCGTTGACTTCTGCGTCCAAAACGGGTTTCATGTTGAGGAAAATCTCACCTACCAGTGGTCAACTGGAATTGAGAAGCCATAGTTTAAGGGAGCAAGGGAGGAGTAGAAGAACATCATGAAGAAGGGCCTAAACCGGGGAGCCTTGCCAGGCGATTGGCAGCCAAACCAGATTCTCGATACCGCCAAGGAAGCGGGCTTCGATGGTGTGGAACTGACGTTCGCCAATGAGGGCTCGTTGCACATCAATCTCTCGAATGATGAGCTAAGGGCGATCCGCAAACATGCGGAGTCTATAGGCCTGGAGCTTCCCAGCACCTACACCGGCCTGAATTGGCAGGTGTGCATGACCGACGCCGACCCGGATGTCCGCGCAAACGCGGCGCGCATCAATGAACGGATGCTGGAAATCGCGCACGAAATTGGGGCAAATACGCTGCTCATAGTGCCGGGCGTGGTTGACGAACACACGGCCTACGACGATGCCTACAACAGGGCGCGCGATGCGATCGCGGGGCTGATACCGAAGGCGCGCAGTTTAGGGGTGGCAATTGGCGTGGAGAACGTGTGGAATAAGTTCCTGCTCAGTCCGCTGGAATTCGCGCGCTTCGTTGATGAGATCAATGATCCGCACGTCGGCGCTTACTTTGACGTGGGGAACATTCTGGCCTACGGCTACCCGGAGCAGTGGATTCGCATCCTCGGCAAGCGCATCAAGAAGTGCCACGTCAAGGACTTTGTGGTGCAACGGCCCGGCGGCTATTTTACGACCCTGTTGGAAGGATCGGTGGACTGGCCGGCGGTGCGCCAGGCGTGGGATGCTATCGGCTACGACGACTTTGTAACCGTCGAGATCGGTCCTATGCGCCACAATCCGGCCCTAGGCGCGCGCATCATGGCCGAGTCTTTGGATACGATCTTCTCGCTTAGCTAAGCCTTTGAAGGGTAACATTCTGGGTTGATCTGCCCCGAGACACTGCAGCGACAGAGGCCCCTTGGTAACGCACTCTCCAAACGGTATTGACGAGCGCGCTGGCGCCAGCGGCGGTCCGTAGGAGGCAGATTGACACTGTAATGTCCCTTGCTGCATAGTGTGTCAAGAACCCTCCCCTTTTGCCACACCTATGGTGGCTCCATCACCGGAATGAGAGGTATGCGGTCATGATTGAGTGGCTTGGTATCGAGCACCTATTCGAGCTTTCCGGGCAGGAAGCGCTGCTGGGGTTCCTCACCCCGCTGGCGATCTTCGTCTTGTTCTTCCTGGTTCAACTCATCCTACCGGGCCGGTGGGTTGAGGGGTACGTTACCGATAGAGAGACCGGCGAGCCCCGCAAGTACAAGCTGAACGGGCTGCTGGTGTACATCATCGCACTGGCTGTCTGGGCGCTGGAACTCACCGGCATGCCGCGCGACTGGTTCTACCGCTCGGCAATCTACGCCGTGTCCGGCGGCTCAGTGGTAGTCACAATTCTCGCGCTCATCGCGGTGTTCGGCCAGCCTCGGGGCGAAGTAAAGAATCCCATCGCGGCCTTCTGGCTGGGGCGGTCCCAAGAGCTGTCGTTCTTCAAGAACCGCATTGACATCAAGATGTACTTCTACGTTGTCGGCGGCACGATGCTGTCGCTCAACGCGCTCTCCGGCGCCGCGTACCACTATGGTCGCTTTGGCGACGACTTCAACCCAGGAGTGTTTCTCTTTGCGGCGTTCTTGACCTATTACGTCGTGGACTACTTCATCTTCGAGCGGGTCCAACTCTACACGTACGACATTATCCATGAAAAGCTGGGCTTCAAGATGTTCTGGGGCGGCATCATGGTTTACGGCTGGCTCTATATTCTGCCGCTGTGGGGCATAGCCGCGCTGCCGCATCCCGGTTTTTCCACGGCAGGGACGATTGTGTGGCTGCTTGCGTCCGTCGCGCTGTTCTTCGTCGGCTGGACGATTACGCGCGGCGCCAATTTGCAGAAGTACACCTTCAAGCGCTGGCCCGACCGCAAGTTTCTGGGGATTATCGAGCCGACCCACATCGTGGCCGGCGATCGTAAGATCCTGACCAGTGGTTTCTGGCGTCCCGCTCGCCACTTCAATTACTTGGGCGAAGGGATCCTCGCCTTTTCATACGGCTTGGCGTTCGGCCACTTCACCAGTCCCTGGGCGTGGACGTACTTTGTCTTCATCGTCACTATATTCACCCTGCGGCAACGCGAAGACGAAGAGGCCTGCGAAGCGAAGTACGGCCCCGAAAAGTGGGCGGAGTACCAGACAAAGGTGAAGTATCGCATCATTCCCGGTATCTACTAGGCGTCTTCCCTCATAGCAATGATGATTACACAATTGAAAGCGATTAGCGGTCATGCTTGAACGCCTAGGAATCGAGCACCTCTTCGCGCTTAGCGGTACGGAAGCGTTGCTGGGCTTTCTCACCCCCTTGGCGCTCTTCGTCGTGTTCTTCCTGGCGCAGGTTATCCTGCCGGGCAGGCGGGTACCCGGCTACGTCACCGATCCGGCGACCGGCAAACCCCGCGCATACAAGCTGAGCGGCATTCTGGTGTTTGCCCTTGCGCTGGTCGTGTGGGCGCTGGAACTCACCGGCATGCCCCGTGATTGGTTTTACCGGTCGGCCCCCTACGCGGTGGCCGGCGGCACAGTGGTTGCGTTTGTTCTGACAATCATTGCGGTGTTCAGCCAGCCGCGCGGCGAGGTAAAGAATCCCATCGCGGCCTTCTGGCTGGGGCGGGCGCAGGAGTTGTCGTTCTTCAACAACCGCTTCGACGTGAAGATGTACCTCTACGTCGCCGGCGGGACGATGCTGGCGCTCAACGCGCTCTCCGCCGCCGCGTATCACTACGAACGCTTTGGCGCGGACTCCAACCCGGGCGTTTTTCTCTTTGCGGCGTTCATGACGTTCTACATCGCGGACTACTTCTTCTTCGAGCGCGTCCAACTGTATACATACGACTTGATCCACGAAAAGCTGGGCTTCAAGCTGATCTGGGGCGCTCTTGTGATCTGGGGATGGCTGTACGTTCTGCCGATCTGGGGCATGGCGGCACTGCCGCGCCCGGAAATCTCGTCACCGTGGACGTACATTTTGCTCGGCGGCACGGCTGCGCTGCTCTGGTTCGGCTGGAGCATCTCGCGCGGCGCAAACATGCAGAAGTACACGTTCAAGCGCTGGCCGGACCGCAAATTCCTGGGGCTCATCGAACCTGAATACATCGCGGCCGGCGACCGCAAGATCCTGTGCAACGGATTCTGGGGCGCCGCGCGGCACTTCAACTATATGGGCGAGGTGATCATCGCCCTCGGCGTTGCCCTGCTCTTCGGCCACTTCGCGAATCCCTGGGCGTGGGTGTACTTCGTCTACATGACCACGTACGAAATCACGCACCAACGTGACGACGAAAAGGAATGCATCAAGAAGTACGGCGCGGAAAAGTGGGCGGAGTACCAGGCGAAGGTGAAGTACCGGATATTTCCTGGGATATACTAGGGGGCTAATTGGAAGGATGGCGTGGGATGCCTATTGCTCACAGCTATCGGAAGTTTGGCGCAAGACTAGGGGAGGGGTGAGCGTCTAAGGTTACGATACGGGCTGAATCGCTGTTCACTCGGCCTACCGATTCAGATCCATTGGGCAGTTATAAACCGAACAAGAAAGTCTAAATCCTAGTCGGTCGTTGTGTTCATTTCAGATGTGTACCTATTGAGATCTTCCAGATCCCTGATGAGTTCCTTGGCACCCTCGATACCCTCCCCAACCAAGACTTCATCCAAATGCGCGTGATAGAAGTTGGCATGAAGCGCCTCAATCGAAAGTAGCAACCTCCGCCTTTGGCTTGCGTTGGCTGGGTCCTGGTTGATCAGCCTGTTGGCATTCTCGATCAATTGCCTGTGCGACCCCAATGGCCAATTCCGTTGGCGGGCAACAGAATTCACAAAGTGTGAAACCGCTCCCCACGCTTTCTCGGAGGCTTGAAGGAGATCACCCTTCCGTAATTCGTCCTCCGCATGGTCCAAGAATTGCAAGCTTATCTCTCGATGCTGTTCTGCCGTCGCCATGCCTATTCCCCCGCGTAATCCTTGGGTTCGGTGTATTCAATAAGCGAAAACTGCCCCTCTACGACCAAGAAACGGATTGTGGTTGAGACGCCAAATACATCGATCAGATGGAGGCATTCTCCAATCTGAAAATGTGCGGCAGGGGTTGCAAGTCTTCCGTTTATGGCGATGTTTTCGGCGTACACATAGCCATCCTTGTGGGGATTGAGGCGTCCCTCAATGCCTGGGATGTAGCCAGTGCTCCGCGTGAAAAGAAGCGCTCTCTTGTCATCCTTTGATGGATCTAATTCCAAGTGAACAACGTTCGATTCTCCCGGAATGAGGTCTGTGTGGTATGGCAGATGCCCCTCAGCAGCGACAAGTACCTTCATTTCCTTATCGATGCGGTAAAGGTCGAGTTGGCACTTGCCATCGGTGTCGGTCTGGCCCGTGCGGTATGTTCCATTGGGGTAAGCAGCCAGCATTGCGGCTCTGGGTATAGTTGCTCCACCGCGCGCCTTAACAAGGAATAAAACGTCTGGCATGCCATTGCCTGTTGAATAGTCTAAATCTTCAAATTGATGTCAACTGTAAGTCTATTATCTCATGCACAGGCAAGCCCGTGCCAATGGCGAAACTACATGAACGTCCCCCAGGGGCGTTTGTCGAGCACCTGCCGGGCGTAGCGCAGGAAGTTGCCGCCGATGATCTTTTGGATTTCGTCGTCTGAGTGCCCTTTACAGACTAGCCCGACGGTCCAGTAGGGCCAGTTGGTCCAGTCGAGCGCGCCGGGCTGCCAGGTGGGGAAGAAGGTGCGGTCCGTGCCGATGGCGACGTGATCGCTGCCCACGACACTGATCGCGTGCTCCAGATGGCGGTACCAGGTGTGGAACGACTCCGGCCCGGTGCCGAGCACGTAGTCGATCGAGTAAATCGCCACCAGCCCGCCTTTCGCGGCCACGGCCTTGAGCATGGCATCGTCCGCGTTGCGGCTCACGGGTCGCGTCGGCATCGTTGCGCCGCGGGCATAGGGCTGCTGGAACACCTTTTCCAGATACCCCCGGTTCGTGGAGTCATCGTAGACAGCGCGGCACCCCGTGTGGCTGAGCAGCACCGGTTCGGTTGAGGCCGCGATCATGTCATGCGACGACCGCTCGCCGCTGTGGGCCAAATCCACCATGATGCCCAGTTCGTTCATGCGCCGCACTACTTGCTTGCCAAGGGGCGTCAGGCCGGTGTCCTTCTCCTGCAAGTATGAACTGCAGAGGCCGTTTGCTTGGATGTACGTCATTTGGGACATGCGCACACCAAGCGCGTAGAGCAAGTCGAGATTTCGCAACGGGTCTGATGCTTGCGCGAAGCAGCCGACGCCAGCCAGATGGAACATCTCGCTCGGCGTCCCGCTGCGAATCCCCCGTTCGATGTCTGTAAGCTTGGTAACGCGAATGATGTCGTCGCGTTGATCGTGTGCAAAGTTGATGCGCGCAATGCGATCGAGTGCCGTTTCGAAGGAGTTCTCTTCAGGTCCGGCGACATCGCAGACGCCCAGGTCAACCCCGGCGATGCGGTAGAGCGCCTGCGACTCCGCGAGCCACTGCGTGTCGAAGGCCGATTCGAAGGTCTTGCGTTTGAAGTGGATGGCGGCCAGGCGGCGACCAAGCTCCTCCGGGCCCAGGTCTTGCCGCGACAACTCTTCGCGATACGGTTCCAGTTCTTCCCGCAACCGATCACCCACGATGCCGTGGGTTGAACTTAGTTGCACCGACCCCTGTGCGTCAGCCACGAAGCTGTTGTAGTGCAGTTCCAGTCCCCGGTCGATCTGCGCGCGGGTGGGCTTGAGTTCAGCGAGGATGACTTGGTGCCCGGCCCGGATGCGCCCCAACGTTGCCTGCCGCACCTGGAAGTCATGGGCACGCGCTAAAGGGTCTAGCCCGGCTGGTTGTTGGGAGTGTTTCGACTCAAAGGTCATGAATCGTTCCTTGCTAACTGCTGTGGACTACGCGCTACTCTTGGGGAATGAACCGAGCCCGTCGAATTCGCTCAGCCGAATTTGCGGCAAATGGGAAACTGGATTGCTCAATCTCCGCCGCCACCTGCAGATGGTTGTAGTCAACGCGGCAGTGCTGTACTTGCCAGTTCCGGCCGTCCCAGGCCGCCATCGCGTAGGCGGCGCGCGCGTCGCCATCACACGGAAAGCCCACGGAACCTACGGTTGCACACCGCCGCTCACCTACTTTTCCTGAGGAGGCGTAGTGAAGGTGACCGCCAAGAATGAGGTCCGCTTGGGCTGAACCAAGCAACCGCTCGGCTTTCGACTGCGGGGTGACCTGCAGCAGGCCGAAGCGGTCAGATTCTAAGGCCAACACCGCTTCCACATCAGTCGGGGTGGCATGGACGATGAGCAGATCATCGGTGGGAGATTCTCCACCCGGGGGAGTAATGCGGTGCGCGAACGGCAAGCCGGCCAGCCACGCGATTCCCCCGGCATCTAGCTGTTCACGTACCCACTGCACGCCGGGATCAGGATGGTTTGGATCGCAGACGTAGCGGTCGGCGTTGCCGTAGATTGTTGGCACGTCAAGAGCACGTATGATGTCCAGGGTCTCCGCCGGGCGCGGACCGTTCAGGACAAGGTCGCCAGCAAATATGAGGGCATCAAAGTTTTGGTCAACAAGAGCATTCAGCACCGCCCGTAGAGCGGCCGCATTGCCATGGATGTCAGCCAGGACCGCAACCGTGTAAACATAATCTTGTGCGTTCATGCTTCTGACGGTGGATCAACCGCGATCTTTGCCGTGCCGGCTACAGGTACCCACGTCATAGGTGCTATTCCATCCACGTTGGGAGCGCGCCGGATGTTCATGTTTGGAGGAGCGATGGTCGCTTCTCCGCTCGACTTATTCAACCAAGGGTATGTGAAAGCGCTTTTTAGGCCTGCATCTTGCCCCTCGATACTGGGAGAGGGGATTGGCAGGAATAAACTACGGGGCCACGATGCCGAGGGAGCGATAGAAGTCGTAGCGGCGTTCAATCAGTGTGGTGAGAGGGAGCTCTTGAAGCGCGTCGAGCTCTGCGACTAGGGCCGTCTTGAGCGCCAACGCTGCGCCACGGGGGTCGACATGGGCGCCGCCGGGCGGTTCCGGTACCACACGGTGGACGATGCCCAGGGATTTGAGGTCTTGGGCGAATGGCTTCAACGAATTCGCCGCTTCCGGCGCAAACTTCGCATCCTTCCAGACGATGGATGCGGCGCCTTCCGGTGAAGCGACCGAATACATGCTGAACTCGAGCATGAGGACGCGGTCGCCGATACCCAGCGCCAAAGCGCCGCCGCTGCCGCCTTCACCAATGACGGTGACGACGATGGGCGTCCGCAGTTGGCTCATCGTCAGCAGATTCTCGGCGATTGCCCACGCCTGGCCCCGCTCCTCATCGGCCAGGAAAGGGCTGGCCCCGGGAATGTCGAGGAACGTGAAGAGCGGCAACCGGAATTTCTCAGCCTGGAGCATGAGCCGCCGCGCTTTGCGGAAGCCCTCCGGGTGCGCCATGCCGAAATTACGTTGCTGGTTATCCGGGGCATCTGTGCCCTTCTGGTGTCCCACTACCATCACCGGCGTGTCGTTGAGGCGGGCCGGGCCGCCGACTACTGCCAAATCGTCGCCAAAATGGCGGTCGCCGTGGAGTTCCACAAAGTCCGTGAACGCATACCGGATGAAGTCTAGCGTGCGGGGACGCTGCGGGTGCCGTGCAAGCTGCACCCGCTCCCACGGTGAGAGCTTGGCGAACACGTCCGCCGTTTGCCGCTCCAGTTCAGTACGGAGCGACTTCAACTCCTGCGCCGCATCTTCCGGCGCGCCGTTCTTTAGCTCGGACTCCATGGATTCGATGCGTTCGCGCAGGTCGACAAGTTCATGTTCAAATTCGTAAGCCATAGCTTAGGATGGAGCCTTTGCCTGCACACCGCCGTTCATCGGCGGCATACCGTCGGTGGAAGGGTCAGACGTCTGTGAGGAATAAAGACCGATGAGGCGCGCCAGCGTGCGCCTCAAGTCATTGCGCGGCACGATGCAGTCCACCATACCCCGCTCGAGCATGAATTCGGCTGAGTGGGTTCCGGCGGGCAATTTGGCGTGGGTAATCTGTTCGATGAGGCGCGGGCCGGTGAAGCCGATGGTGGCTTGCGGCTCGGCGACTATGACGTCGGCAAGGGTCGCGAAGCTGGCGGTAACGCCGGCAAGAGTCGGGTCGGTGAGCACCGAGACGTAAAGTACGCGGGCCTCGTGCAGCCGCGTCAAGGCGGCGGAGGTCTTGGCCATCTGCATGAGCGAGAACATGCCTTCTTCCATGCGCGCGCCGGCTGACGCCGCCACGATGACCAGCGGCGTACGTGTCTCCGTCGCAAGCTCAATGGCGCGCGTGACCTTCTCACCAACCACAGAACCCATCGTTGCCATGAAGAAGTTTGTGTCGATGACGGCCAACACCACCTCTTCGCCGCGGACTGTGCCGGTGCCATAGATGACGGATTCCGGTATGCCGGCCTTGCCGGCCTCGTCCTCGAGTTTCTGCTCGTAACTGCGCTCGGGCCGCTCGAAGTTCAGGATGTCTTGCGAGCGCATAGTGCTGTCCCGCTCGACAAACGTGTCGGGATCGAGGAGGAACTGCACACGCTTGCGCGCGCTCAGGCGGGCATGATGGTCGCACTTAGGGCAGACGTGAGCGTTCTGCTCGAACTCCGCCAAGTAGATCATCTCGCCGCAGCCGGCGCATTTCTCCCAGAGTTCATCGGGAACGTCCGGCTGCCGCTGCCGGCCGGGCAAGAAGCCAAAGCGCCGTTCTTGATTGCGGAAGAGTCTTTGCATGGGTCACGTTGAACCGGGGGTGTGAGGACTACTCCGTAGATATTATACCAATGACGCCGGATTGGGTATATGCCTGGGCTCTCAGCCTTGCGTTTGGCTCTTGGGAAAGCACGTGTATGGAAGAAGAGAAAAGTGCATTCGATGCCGTTCACACTTCGACAGGCTCAGCGCGAACGGTAAGGCAGGCGTTCACACTTCGACAAGCTCAGCGCGAACGGTCGGGTGAGGTGCATACCACGACCAACTCAGTGCGACCTCATGTGAAGCACGAAACGTCCCCACTTGCCTTCAGTTATCTCCATACGACAGAGCGCAGAGTTGAGGTGGTTTGCAGCTAAGCAGGATACGATGGTTCCGAGTCATTGACTATGTTTGTGCAGGGTGGTAGGGTTTTCTCGAAGACAAATCGCACTCCATACCAAGGAGGGGACAGTGAAGACAGCGCACATTTCACGACGAGGTTTCTTAGCGGGAGCTGGGATTGGCGCAGCTACGCTCCTTGCGGCGGCCTGTGGCGTCCAGCCGGCTGGAGAAATGGCGCCAGCGGATGCGGAGCCGGAAGCCGAAGCGCCCGAGGCCATGACGGAGCCGGGTGCAGTCGAGGGCGTGGTGACGGTCTGGAGTCCCACAAGATTCGACTTCAGCACGGATCTTGGCGGCGAGATCGCAAATGCTTTCCGCGAAGCATACGACAATAACGTCCGTGTAGTGCCTTCCACACCGGCCAGCCTGTGGAACACGATTACGACCGCGGCCGCGGCCGGCTCTTCGCCGGATGTTGCCTCCGGCGGCGACTGGTTCTCGCCGGAGTGGGGCCTGACCGGTGTTGCTACCGATCTCCTACCGCGCGTCAAGACCTCCAACCTGGACATGAGTGAGTACTGGGAATCTCTCTTTGCCGAGAACTACTGGGAAGGCGCGCTCTACGGCTTTACCTACGCCCCCGACTTGCGCGTGATGTACATGCGGACTGAGAGCTACCTGGAGGCGGGCCTGGATCCGGACAACCCGCCACAGTATTGGGACGAGATGGAAGAGGTGGTCACAAGGACCTCGAAGGTGGACGCGGGCGGCAAGCTCACGGTTTCCGGCTACGCGCCCTTCTGGGGTAGCGGCGGCCACAACGAGTGGATTATTCCCCTCACGCAGCTCGGCGGCTCGCGCTTTAGCGAGGACCGCTGGACGGTCACCATCAACAGCCCGGAAGCCGTACAGGCGCTGGAGTGGCTCAAGAAGATTTTCGACCTCCAGGGCGGCTGGGACAATGTCCAGCAACTCAGAGGCCAGGGCATTCGCTCCAACGTACACTTCAATGACGGCCGCATCGCCAATTACTGGGCGACTTACTCTGAGCGCGGTGAGTGGCTGAACATCAACGCGCCCGACCTCACCTTCCATTTTATGCCGTATCCACGTCCGCGAGAGACCGATCGCGCGGCAACCTGGGGCGGCACGCATACGTGGCACATTGGCAATAGCGCGGCCAACCCTGATGGAGGCTGGGGATTCATCGAGTTCATGGCGCGACCGGATTGGAATCTGAAATTCTGCAAGCGGTTCGACCGCATACCGATCCGTATTGACGTGACCAATTCGGAAGCGTATCACGAAAATGATCCGTTCCGGTTGCTGCAAAATTCCCAGATTCCTTTCCGCGTGGGCAACGTTGGTATACCCGGCGCGGAGGCCCTGCGCCGCCGCTGGCGCATCCCGTTGGTCGACGACGTGACCTCGGGCAAGGTGACGCCGGAGGAAGGCTTGGCGGCAGCCGAGCACGACATGCAGGCCATCCTCGACGAGTGGAAGGCCCGCATTGACGGTTAGGAGAGGGTTGTGTCGGTGGTAGTATTCAACTTGGTTTAGGAGGTTTATGTGAAGACAGTGCACGTTTCGCGACGAGGTTTGCTGGCGGGAGCCGGCATTGGTGCAGCCACGCTCCTGGCGGCGGCCTGTGGCGTCCAGCCGGCAGCAGAGATGGCGCCAGCGGATGCGGAGGCGCCAGCGGATGAGCCCAAAGCCATGACGGAGCCAGGCGCGGTCGAAGGCGTGGTGACCGTCTGGAGTCCCACCAAGTACGACTTTGGCTCAGACACCGGCGGTGAGATATCCAATGCCTTCCGCGAGGCATACGATAACAAAGTCCGCGTCGTGGGATCTACGCCCGCCAGTCTGTGGAACACCGTAATCACCGCTGCTGCGGCGGGCTCTTCGCCGGATGTGGCTTCCGGCGGCGACTGGTTCTCGCCGGAGTGGGGGCTCACAGGAGTGGCTACCGACCTGTTGCCCCGCGTCAAGGCGTCCGGCGTCGACATGAGCGAATTCTGGGAATCGCTCTTCGCCGAGAATTACTGGGACGGCAAGCTCTACGGATTCTCATATTCGCCTGACTTGCGTGTCATGTACATGCGGACTGAGAGCTACCTGGAGGCGGGCCTGGATCCGGACAACCCACCCCAGTACTGGGATGAGATGGAAGAGGTGGTCGCTAAGACGTCCAAGGTGGATGCCGGCGGCAAGCTGACAGTTTCCGGTTACGCGCCGTTTTGGGGCAGCGGCGGGCACAATGAGTGGATCGTTCCCCTGACGCAACTCGGTGGCTCGCGCTTCAGTGAAGACCGTTGGACGGTCACGATCAATAGCCCGGAGGCCGTGGAGGCGCTCACGTGGCTAAAGAAGATCTTCGACCTCCAGGGTGGTTGGGACAACGTGCAGCAGCTCAGAGGCCAGGGCATCCGGTCTAACGTCCACTTCAATGACGGCCGCATCGCCAACTACTGGGCGACGTATGCTGAGCGCGGCGAGTGGCTGCGTGTCAACGCGCCGGATCTCTCCTTCCATTTCATGACGTATCCACGCCCGCGCTCGACCGATAAGCATGCAACCTGGGGCGGCACGCATACGTGGCACATTGGCAATAGCGCGGCCAACCCGGACGGCGGCTGGGCCTTTATTGAATTCGGTGCGCGACCCGAATGGAATCTGAAATTTGCCAAGCGCTTCGACCGCATTCCAATCCGCATCGACGTTACGCACTCGGAGGAATTCCACGAAAACGACCCGTTCTTGCTAACGCAGAACGAGATGATCCCGCACCGTGTAGGAAACGTGGGTATTCCTGGAGCCGAGGCACTGCGCCGCCGCTGGCGGATCCCGTTGGTTGACGACGTGACCTCCGGCAAGTTGACGCCGCAGGAAGGCTTGGCCTCGGCCGAGCACGACATGCAGGCCATTCTCGACGAATGGAAAGCCCGCATCGAGAGCTAGCAGACAGTCAAGCCACGCTTGGCTTGCGCGGAAATCCACCCGCCCTGCACGCCGCAGGGCGGGTGGCGCTTTGTAAGCTGCTCGAGGGTTCTTGCCGGATTCCGGCAGCTTCTTCCATACTGGATGCACGACGGCGCGGTGAAGCGTATCATTGTGCTAGAAGACTGCGTGCAACGCAATCGACGCGAACAGATGACTTAGAGGAGTGCGAGTATGGCGCTTTCGGACGACCAGGTAAAGCTCTTTCGTCACAATGGGTTTTTGCGGCTGCCAGGACGAATGTCCGACGAAACGGTGGCGCGGCTTAAAGAAGCTATTCACACCGATGTGGCCAATGAGGTGGAACCCTATGTCCGCGACAAGAATGGGGACATAATCCGGCTCTCCCAGGTACTTGATCGTGACCCAATCTTCAGAGAAACCGCGACCAGCCCGCTCGTGCTTGACTCCTTGGAATCGCTGCTGGGGCCCAACATCGAACTCATCACGAACCGGCACAACCACTCCACGCTCAATCCACCCTCCCGCGGGTACACAGGACTCCACCGCGACGTGCTGCAGTGGACGCGAGATATCGTGACAGTGTTGTTCTACCTGGAAGAGGCCACCGTTGAGAACGGCTGCACGCATCTGGTTCCCGGCACGCACCTCTTCAATTGGATCCAGAATCTCGGCACGAAATCAAGCGTTGAAGACGTCATCACCGACGAAATTCGCGCACAGGAAGTGCCCGTGCCCAGCCCGGCCGGCGGCCTAGCCGTTATCGACAGCCAGATCTTCCACCGCGTCGGCACGAACCTTACCACCGGCACGCGCACCAGCATGACCATGGGCTACGTGAGCGTGGATGAATTGGCCGGCGTGCAGGACCCGTATCGCATTCTGGTGCGCGGTGAATCGGCCTATGGCGGCAACGTAGCGCGCAGCATGATGTAGGTTGGGTTAATCTGCACGCCGCAGGCTCGTTCATGGTGCAGTTGGTCGAAACTCTTCGAACCTGCCATGGAAATGCTTGCCACTGTTTTCCGTTCGCCCTGAGCCTGTCGAAGGGCGGATATGCACAGAGCAATGTATTTGTGAGGCAAGTTCTAATAACAAAGATGGATTCCCGCGAAAGCGGGAATGACGGATTCGGGCGGCGGCTGCCTATAGGGTGAGGGCACGACATGTCGTGCCCTCACGGTGTTTCTGCGGAAATTCGGCATCGGACGTGACCCAAGCGCTACGGCGCTGCCACCTGGGAACGTAATTCCGCCGGATCCGTCGTGGGTTGCTTGCAGACAAACTGGCGGCAAACATAGGCCGTCGCTTGGCCGTCTATCTGCTGCCGCTCGGTGAGCAGGGGAACGTCATCCGCCGCTGTCCTGTCGTCTGGATGTCGCAGGGCAAGCACAATGTCTGGCGCATATTGATCGTTGATGCTTTCGAGGAGCGCCTGGGTATCCTGCGCTGTCGGATCGCCGATGATGGCGACTTCCTTGATCGGGGCGAGTAGGCTGTCTGCCACGCAAAGCATTCTCCCAAAGGCGCTCGGCGCTTTGGTCAAGGCCTCTGCCTGCAGGCGGAGTGCCGCCTCCACCGGATCTAGGTACGTGCTATCGCCCGTGTAGGCGTAGAGACGGAGCAGGGCATCGCAGGCAAGTGACGTGCCGGATGGCACCGCGTTGTCGAAGAGGTTGCGCGGCCTGACGATGAGTTCCTCGTGCTGCGTGGAGGTGTCGAAGAATGCCCCGTTCCCGTCGTAGAATTCCCGCAAGATGGTGTCGCAAAGACCGCGCGCCGCACTGAACCACCTGGCATCGAATGTGGCTTCATAGAGCGCAAGCAAGCCAACGGTCACACTGCCATAGTCCTCCAAGAAGCCAAGCCCCGCCGCCTTGCCGGGCGTATATGTGTGAGCCAGCCGGTTGCCCTGCACCATCGTATCCAGCAAGAACTCGCCATTGGCGAGAGCGGTCTCAAGGTCTTCAGGACGGCCCAATTGCCGGGCGGCTTGGGCGAAAGACTGGAGCATCAGGCCGTTCCAACCGGAAATGACCTTCGTGTCGGTCTCCGGCTTCACGCGTGACGCTCGTGCCTCCAGCAGTTGCGGGTTCAGGACAGTACGCACACGAGCAATCTCTGCCTCGCTGAGACCGGCCTCCGCGCCGCTTCCGAGAAAGAGGATGTTCTTGCCCTCGAAATTGCCTTCAGGCGTAACGCCGTAGTAGCTGCAAAAGAGTTGGGCATCGTCAGCGCCTAGCACTGCTTCTATCTCGTCGGGTGTCCAGACGTAGTACTTGCCTTCTTCGCCCTCGCTGTCGGCATCCTGCGCCGAGTAGAAACCGCCTGCCGGGTCGGTCATTTCCCGTCGGACGTAGTCCAGGGTCTCGCAAGCGATGCGTTCGTAGAGCGGATTCTGCGTGCGCATGTATGCATCCAAGTAGAGGCGGCTCAGCAGCGCATTATCGTAGAGCATCTTCTCGAAGTGGGGCACCAGCCAGCGCGTGTCCACCGAATAGCGATGAAAGCCACCGCCAATCTGATCGTAGATGCCGCCGTACGCCATGCTGTCCAGGGTTTTGGTAATGGCATTGAGCAGGCTGAGGTCTTGCGTGCGGTGGTAGCGACGCAGGAGGAACTCCAGTGACATTGCCTGGGGAAACTTTGGCGCCGCGCCAAACCCGCCGTGAATCGGATCGTAGTTGGCCTGAATGGTTTCCCCCGCTTCTCTGAGTGTCGTGAGCGTGAGCGTGGTGGGTGAAGGATCAAAAGCGGTGTGTTCGGCGATGAAGTCGCGCAGCTTCTCCGACTGCTCCTCTACCTGCTGGCGGCGCTGTTGCCAAGCATCTATGACAGCCTCCATCACTTGCCGAAAGGACGGCATGTTCATGCGGGACACGGGCGGAAAGTAGGTGCCGCCAAAGAAGGGTTTGCCTGCCGGCGTGAGGAAAACGGTGAGCGGCCAGCCGCCTTGGCCGGTAAGTCCCTGCACCGCCTTCATGTAGATGTCGTCGAGGTCGGGACGCTCTTCACGGTCTACTTTGATATTAACGAAATGCTCGTTCATATATGCGGCAGTCTCTGCGTCCTCGAACGACTCGTGTGCCATCACGTGGCACCAGTGGCACGACGAGTAGCCGATGGAAAGCAAGATCGGCCGCTCCGACTCCCTTGCGGCCGCGAGCGCATCCTCACCCCAGGGATACCAGTACACGGGGTTTTCGGCGTGCTGCAGGAGGTATGGGCTTGTCTCTGCTGTCAGACGGTTGGTCATATTGGATCTTTCTTGAAAATACTGTTGAGGATGCGCCAGGCAGAAGTCTATCTCGTGCGAAAATAGGCCTCTCGCCTGCGGACGTTGGGCTAAAAGATTGGATTCACTCCCATCGTGACAGATAGATAGACTCGCAGCAAGCTCAAACGGAGAACTCACACTCCTTGGATATGAAGCACAGTATGCGATTGCAGGTTTTCAAACAGGAGTATAATGAAAAGGGAGACATGGAAGGAAAGTCGATGCGAAGAACGCTATTGAGTGCAATCGTCCTGGTTGCCGCTCTTCTTTCGCTTGAGGGAGCGCTTGCGCAAGAGCGCTTAGGCACGGTAGATACCGTGAGGATCACCGGCGCCATTGACCCCGCCTCCGAGCGGCTTTTTGCCCGTGCGCTCGACCGTGCCAGCGCGGACCAGGCGGAAGCGCTCATCGTCCTTCTCGATACCCCCGGCGGCCTCGACTCCTCTATGAGGGCCATGGTGCAAGGCATGTTGGCGTCGCCCGTGCCTGTGGTTGTCTTTGTTTACCCACAGGGAGGACGCGCGGCCAGCGCGGGTGTCTTCCTGGCGATGGCGGCGCACGTGGCGGTGATGGCGCCGGGCACCGACATCGGCGCGGCGCACCCGGTCTCCGTGGGCGGCGGGCAGATTCTGGGTGACATGGACGCGAAAGTAACCAACGAAGCGGTGGCCTACATTCGCAGTTTGGCAGAGCTGCGGCGGCGGAACGCCGAGTGGGCGGAACAGGCCGTCCGCTCCAGCCAAACGATGACTGCGGAGGAAGCGGTGAAGGCGGATGTCGTCGACCTGATGGCGCGGGACATACCCGATCTCATCGCAAAGCTCGACGGCCGCCAGGTGCAAACACCCACGTGGACGCGCACGCTCGTCGTTGCCGGCGCGCCGTTGCGGGAGATGGAATACAACTTTGCCGAACAGGCGCTCAAGTTCATCATCAACCCCAATACTGCCTATTTGCTCTTCTTGATCGGCCTCTATGCCGTAATCGCGGAGCTCTATAACCCGGGCGCCGTGCTGCCGGCGGTCGTGGGCGCCATTGCGATTGTGTTGGCACTGGTGGCATTTGGGACGCTGCCCATCAATTGGGGAGGGGTGGCGCTGCTGGTCATTGCCGCGGCGTTGATTGCGTTCGAGGCCCAGAATCCGGGTCTCGGCATTCTTGGCTTTGGCGGTGTGGTGGCGCTTGTCCTGGGCACATTGTTGCTCTACCAGCCACTCACGGCTCCCTTTGGCGGCCCGTTCTTTGTGTCGCCCTGGGTGCTCGGCTTCATGGTTGCGCTCACTGTCGCATTCCTTGTCTTTCTCTTGCGAATTGCCGCGCAGTCGCAGAAGGAGCCCCAACAGTTCCGGGGGCAGAAGCGCATTGTGGGGCAGGAAGGTGTGGCGCTCACTGCGTTAGACCCAGAGGGCGTGGTGCGCGTAGCCGGTGAGGAGTGGTCGGCGCGCACAGTAGGAGAGACGGTAGCGGAAGGGGAACATATTTGGGTCTATGACGTTGACGGGCTCGCTCTTGTGGTCGGTCCGGCGCCGGAAATCCCGGCGCTGACGAAGTTGAGCGAGGCCGGGCCGGACTGAGAGTGAGAAGACGCAAGCGCCGGTAGATACGGCTGAAGCAAAGTGTAACGTACACGAAAGAGAGGGTTACGCGCCATGAACGGTCAACTCATTGCAATTGTAGTAGTCCTGGTAGTTCTCTTTCTCTGGCTGGCGTATTCTGCCATCAAGATTGTGGCGGAGTACGAGCGACTGGTGGTCTTTCGACTGGGACGCGTAATGGCACAGCCAAGAGGGCCGGGTATCGTCTGGCTCTGGCCGATCATCGACCGACCGGTACGGGTAGACTTGCGCGAGCAGTTCCTGGAAATCCCGCAACAGAGCTGCATCACCTCGGATAATGCGCCAATCCTCATCGACTTTCTCATCTACTGGAAGGTCACCAATCCTCACGACAGCGTGGTGCAGGTGGCGAACTTCGCCGGCGCCTCACAGGGCATTGCAACCACTACTCTACGTGCGGTCATTGGTGACATCTCCCTGGACGACGTGCTTGCCAAGCGCGAGCAGATAAACAATATCTTGCGCGCGAAGCTCGACGAAGTGACCGCCCGCTGGGGCGTGAAGGTAACCACTGTTGAAATCCGTGAGATTCTGCCGCCGCGCGAAGTGCAGGATGCGATGAACCGGCAAATGTCCGCCGAGCGCAACCGGCGCGCCATGGTCACCGAGGCCGGCGGCCAGAAGCAGTCGGCGATCTTGGTGGCGGAGGGTGATAAGCAATCTGAAATTCTCAAGGCGGAAGGTGACCGTCAGGCCACAATTTTAAGGGCTGAGGCGGAAAGAGAGGCGCAATCGCTCCGCGCAGAGGGCTATGCCACCGCCATCAGCCACGTTTTTCAGATTGCGCAGACGGTGGATTCCAACACGATGCTCATCCAGTACCTGCAAACGCTCCAGAACATGGCGGAGAGTCCGTCAACCAAGTGGATATTCCCAGTCGAACTAGCGAAGTTGGCAGGAGGCCTGGGCGGCATCGTCGATACGGCTCCAAACCCATCGCGCACCAATGGCAGCGATGCCTAACACGGACCGTAGCACCACATTTCGAAAGGAGTAGGGGCGCTTCGCGAAGCGCCCCTACACAGATTCGTGGGTGGTGTTGAAGCGAACGCTAACGGCAAACGCATCTTTGCCACGTGCGACGCCCTTAAGTGCTGTTCTGGCCCGTGACCACGCGGGCGGCCGCCAGGGCGTAGACCTTTGTCGCGGTCACCATCTCCGCAATGCTGATGCGTTCGTCCGGCACCATGCGCCAGTTGCTCGGCCCGTAGACGATTGTCGGAATACCGTGCCGCACGATGTCGGAGGAGTCGGTAACGTAACTGCAAACCGGCAGTCCGGTTGAGGTCTCAGGCTCTTCTCCCGTCACGTCGCGGTGCGCTTGCGCCGTCAGCGCAACGACCGGGGAATCAGCGTCAATCTGGAAGGGGCGCTGGTAGACCAGCGTGCGGAGGTCGGCGCGGAACTCCGGGTCGGTGGCCGCGATGTCCGCAATCACCCGCCTGAAGTCAGCGGAGAGGGTCTCGGCGGTCATGCCGGGCACGATGCGCACGTCGCCCCTTGCTGTGCAACGGTTGGCCGTCCGTGATGCGGCGGTGCCGCCGTTTATCTGCCCGACGACCAGCCGCGGCAGACCTTCGAGGGCTTGGTCGGGATCGAACGTCAGTGCGCGTTCGTCCAAGGCGGCGAGCAGCTTTACCATCTTGGCGGTCGCATCCACGCCCTCGTCGCGGCGGCTAATGTGCTCGGCAACCCCGTGGGTCGCCAGTTCGAATTGCCACGCCCCGCCGTGAGCGAGTTGGAGGCGCAAGCCGGTGGGTTCGCCATTGATGCACATGGCGAACGGGCGATCATTGGACTCCAAGAAGAACTTTGTGCCGAGCCCGCACACGTCATGATGCACGACAGCCGTGACGACGAGGTCGCCCTTGGGGCGTACATCGGCGCGGGCTACCGCTTCGGCCGCCTTCACCAAACACGCCACCGCGCCCTTCATGTCCGTTAGGCCGAAGCCATAGAGGAAGCCATACTCTTCGTAGACATCGTACGGACCGCGCGACCACTCACCGGCAGGCGCGCCGGTGTCGAGGTGACCGTTGAGCAGTAGATTGGGCCCGCCGCCGCTGCCGCGTACAACTCCAATGACATTGGGTCGTCCTGGCACGACGTCTTGCAGGTGTACCTCATCGAACGCGCCGGTCCTGCGCATCTCGTCTGCGAGATAGTTGGCAATTGGGCCTTCGTTGGGTATCTCGCTGGGGATTTGGGCCAAGCCGCCGGCAAGGGCCACAATTTCGTCCGCGTCAACGTGAGTGAAAAGATCGTCTGGGCGAAAATCCATGCTACTCCCCTTTGCGTTCCTGGGGCGCTATCTCGTGGGCTTTGACTTGGAGGCAAGTATACAGCAGGAACTACGGGTGCGTCTTGCGGACAGGCTGTTTGAAGCAGGTGGCGATTCCTCGTCGCCGCGCGTCTTCTGTGTATAATGGGCGCGGACAAGAGAGGGAGGCACATGGAAATCGTTGTGGCGCCGTCGTACGCGGAGATGAGCCTGCGTGCGGCGGAGGTTGTTTGCGAGGCAATTCAAAAAGAACCGGAGCTTGTACTAGGGCTTCCGACGGGCGCGACTCCCGTTGGGATGTATCGACAACTCGTGGCGGCATATGAGCGCGGGCAGGCAGACTTCTCCCGCGTGCACACCTTCAATCTCGATGAATACTTGGGCCTGGCGCCGGAGCATCCCGCCAGTTACCATACGTACATGCGGGAACACCTGCTTGCTCACGTGAATCTTGCGCCGCAGCGCACGCACATACCGAACGGCGCCGCGCCGGAGCCTGAAACTGAATGCCGCGCATATGAAGAAGCAATCGCGAAGGCGGGCCACGTAGACCTCGCGGTGTTAGGGATCGGTCAGAACGGGCACATAGGCTTCAACGAGCCGGGCGCTGAGTTGCGGGCCGAGGTCCACGTAGCCTGCCTCAGCGCGGAAACGCGCCGCCTGGCGTACGCGTACTGGAGAGGCGCCGTCGCTAACCCATTTCCTTCTCTCGATGACTTCCCTGATCGCGCTATAACGATGGGAATGGGCACAATCTTGCAGGCCAAACGCATTCTGCTGCTGGCAAGCGGTGAGAGTAAAGCGCAGGCGTTGAGCCGGACAGTAGCCAGCGCCGTCACGCCGCGCGTTCCGGCCTCATTTCTCCAACTTCATCGGAACGGTACGGTGCTGGTTGATAGCGAGGCGGCGAGGCTCCTCTGAGTGCAACGGCGATTCGCCAACTTTTCACGGTCCCATTCACCCTTCGACAAGCTCAGGGCGAACGCTACACGCCCAGACAAGAAGATTGCAAACAGGCTCTAAGCACTACTGCTCGCTCAGGTGTCCATTTACGGTGACTGGGGTAAGCTAGCGCTGCGCAAGGGGACGCCGTGCGGGTAGACCGGCGCGGCGGGGATACTGCTTGGGCGTGACCGCGGACTTCTCTACTGTCACCAGGCAGTGTTGCGCGGGTAACTCGGGCAGATTGAAGGGCATTACCCGCGGCTTGCGGCCGCCAAGCGCGTGGATTGCATGGTCTGCCGCTTGCAGTTCGCCATCCAACGGCAGCGATTTGTACGCCGCAAGCAACCCTCCACGCTTGCAGAAGGGAAGCGCAAGCTCCGCCACAGTGGTGAGACCGCTTACGCCGCGTACCGTGACCACATCATAGTGCTCACGGTGCTCAGGCACGTGTGCCAGGTCTTCAGCACGGCCCCATAGCGCCGCCACGTTCTCTAGAGCAAGCGATTGCACGACGTGCTGGAGGAAGTCCACTTTCTTTCGGGTCGCTTCGAGCAGCGTCACCGCGACGTGAGGAAAAGCGATAGCGAGGGGAATGCCGGGAATGCCGCCGCCGGTGCCGACGTCCAGAAGCCGGAGACCTGCATCGTCACGGGACGCGCTGCGCAGGTTCGGCACTGCCAACACGGTAGCGATTGATTCCAACAGCAGCAGCCGTTCTGCCTGTGCGGGATCGCGAATTCCGGTAAGATTGACTCGCCCGCGCTGCTGCAAGAGCAGTTCCAGATACGCGTACAGCCGCCGTACTTGTGTCAGATCAAGTGGGACGTTTAGCGCGGCGCAGCGGGCACGCAGCACAGGCAAGAGATGAGCAAAGTCATCCGGTTGAGATGATGAGAGACGTACTCTGGTCACCGTGGCGTATGGAATACTTGGCAAGAGAGAAGCGGCCTACCGACACGTGCGTGTTCTGCGAAGCAAGCCAGGACACTGACGATAGAGCCAATCTCGTGCTGCATCGGAATGAGGCCTGCTTCATCATCTGCAACCGTTATCCCTATAATAACGGACATCTCCTCGTGGTGCCCTATCGGCACGTTGGCGACCTGGACGACCTGACCGCAGATGAGAGCACAAACGTCATGCACGTTGTCCGTTACGGGGTGCGCCTTCTGCGCAGGACGTTTCAACCGGATGCGGTGAATATTGGCGTAAATCTAGGCGCCGCCGCGGGCGCCGGCATCCTCGATCACGTCCACGTGCACATCGTGCCGCGCTGGGACGGGGATACGAACTATATGACGGTCTTTTCCGGGATCCGCGTGATTTCTGAGGAACTGGAGCGGACTTTTGATCGGCTCAAGAGAACGATGGTCGAGGTACCCTTCGAGCCGTGATTCATCAGGCAGTACCCCCTGCAGAACTCCGCTGACTTTCCTATATGACCGCTAGCGCTTCTTACGCCGCGTGGCTCGTTTGCGCCGCCCACGAGACGAATTCTTGCTCTTTTCTTCAGCGGATTCGGTTAGTTTGCGAGGCAACACGCGGAAGAGATACCAGAACGTCCTGACTAAGATATACACCTGCACGATAGCGATGAGGACGAGCACGAAACGATACGAGAGGATGCCCCAGCCGGCCTGGCGCAAGAAAACGGCAAATAGGCCGAGACCGTTGACGACCATGCTGGTGAGCAGCACTACCCGTACGGCCAAGCGCCGCAGTGGGCTGCTCCCGAAGAGCATGCCGCTGATCAGGTAGTAGACAAAGGAGATCCCCAAACCGGACCCAAAGCCTATGGTCAGCAGAGGAGCAAGCTCACGGTAGAACGACCCCGGCGGCCCGGGAGCCGCAAACAAGTATTCGAAGAGATCGGGAGGCACTAAGCCGGGACCTTATCATAGGCGGCGACTCTGTCGCGGTCGGCGACCCTGTCGAAGTCAGCCGCTTCTTTGCGTCCGGCGGGATCCGGCACGACGAGCTCGAAGTGCTGTATAACACCGAAGTCTTCCGGAGGCCAGTACGCTACCCATACCTTGCCCACGATGAATTTGCGCGGTAGGAATCCCCATTCACGGGAATCCCGGCTGCCGCGTCGATTATCTCCCATGACGAAGTAGGAATCGGCGGGTACGGTACGCATTGCCAGCTCATCCCGGCTGACAAAACCCGCGAGTTGCGCGCCTCTGCTGACGTACGGTTCGGTAATTCTCTCTCCATTCACGTAGACGGTGCCTTGGCGTATCTCGATTGTATCGCCCGGAATGGCAATGATGCGCTTCACAAACTGCTGTGAGGGTTCATCAGGATAATTAAAGACGATGATGTCACCGTGCCGCGGTTCCGAGCGCACGTAGGCCAGCTTGTTTACCAAGACAAACTCGCTGTGATGCAAGGTGCTATACATGCTGCTCCCTTCAACGCGGTAGTTTTGTACCGCAAGACGGGTGCCAAAGAAGATTATGGCGGTGAGTAGGAGAGTATGAAGGACTTCCTTAGCGAACGATTTCGTGGCGGTTTCCTCCCCAGGGCATCGGGTTCGTTCTACCTATAGCATAGCACTGCACGGCGAACTGCATGCCTTGTTCAGCAACGAGGCCGCGCTCAGTCGGACTTGCAACTCGCACGCTCTTTAAAGAGCCTGTTTGCGTTCTTTCCAGATGAAGTTTGCATTGCCGATAAAAGCCGTTCGTGCTGAGGGCTGCGCGAAGCCCCTGTCGAAGTACGAACGGCGATCCGCTAACTTTTCACGGTCCCATTCACCCTTCGACAGGCTCAGGGCGAACGTTGCGCGCCCAGACGAGAGGATTGTAAATAGGCTCTAAGAACTCACATTCGCGTTACTATGGCACGCCTCCGCGCGTCTATGCGGGTGAGACAGGGCCTCAATTTGTGTGGCGGCTGGCAAACCCAAGCCCCTTCTCCCGCAGCGAGAGCGCCGCATCGCGTGTCATGATGATGTGATCGACAAGCTTGATTTCCAAGAGATCACCGGCTTTCTCCAAGCGGGCCGTGGTGGCGACGTCGTCGGCAGAAGGGGTCGGATCGCCACTCGGATGGTTGTGGGCGACGAGCACCGACGCGCAGTTGGCGCGCACCGCCTCACGAAACACCTCGGCGGGGCGAATAACTGTCTGGTTTAGCGTGCCGCGATAGAGGACCTCTTTGCCCACGACGTGATGCTTCGTGTCGAGCAGAACAACGAGGAATTTCTCCTGCTCTTCATCCACAAAGTCGGAGAGCAAGTAGCGCTTTGCGTCAGCGGCTGAGCGAATTATTGGCAGTTCGGGCTGGGTACTTGCGCTGGCGCGGCGGCCAAGCTCCAACGCCGCCTTCAACTGGGCTACCTTGGCCTCACCAACACCGGGAAACCGGGTTAGCTGGCGGAAGCTTGCTTGGGCCAAACCTCCGGCCCCGCCGAATTTGTCTAACATCCCTTGCGCGAGGGCAACTACCGAATTCTCCCGCGTGCCGGTGCGCAGGATGATGGCAAGCAATTCCGCCGTGGAGAGGTGGGCCGGGCCAAGGTCGCGCAAGCGCTCGCGCGGGCGTTCTGCTACCGGCCACTCGCGGACCGCAATCCTGGAAGCATCAGATGCAGCGGGCGGTGAAGGCAGCGGCTGGCTTTCAGTATCCTGATTGGGGTTGAAAGGCACGGTATTCCTTAGGCAAACAAGCGATGTCTAGGAGAGGAAAGTACAGGGTTTGTGACCGGAAGCCGCCTTTAGTCACGCTGCAGGGCCTAAGAGCGCTTAGTGCACCGGTGTGCCGCAGTAAGCGCACACATTCCACTGCAAGTCCGCGAGGTTACGGCAGCCGGTACAGCGCTTTCTTAGTTCCATCTGGCACATTGGACAGAGCACGTAGTCGTTTTCCAAGCGATAGTTGCAATTGGGACAGCGAGACATCGCTTCGCTTTCGGCCAGGTAGCTCTCTTCTTCCAGCGCCAATACGTTTGCCTCTGCCAGCGTCTCCTTGGGACGGAGAAACAAATAGAGGATGAGACCGAATACATTGAAGGCAAGCACGAGCAGGACCGAAAAGAGCTGCACCAAGATATCGTTGGTCCGTGTGCGAATGTCATAGAAGGCCCAGATGGCGAGCGCGATCCACAGCGCAATCGCGTAGGCAATGAGGAAGGCAAGAACGTAGTTTAGGACGGTGGCTATGGTCTCGATCATGGCATCCTCTGGTGGACGAACTCCGGCGGGTACACTCGTATTGTACCAGCCAATTGGAGGCTGTACTAGACGCGCTCACAAGCATTGGCAAGGCAAGCGAGGGACCGTAGTTACCGAGGGAGGCAGCTTTTGCGGCAGTCGCTGCAATGCTTGTTCCCGGTTCCGTGCGCTGGAGTTGGTTTAAGATGATGCACGGCACGGCTGCGCTACGCTGCAGAGCGTAATGCGGTTGGCGACACCCAAGACCGGCTAGAAAGAGTAGCTCAAGACTCGGTACGTCTCGCTGCCCGCGGGTGTTTCCACAGCAACCGTGTCCCCCGCGCGCTTGGCGAGGAGGCTCGCGCCGACGGGAGAAAGGTAGGAGATCCGACCTTCGAGCGGATCCACTTCCGACGGTCCCACGAGCTGGTAGGCAATCGTTTCACTGCCGTCGATGGGCTCTAACTCAACGCGCATGCCGATCTTTATGCCCTCGTCGGCGGCACCATCACTGTCTTCGTCTGTCGGTTGTTTTTCTTCTTCGGTAATCGTGCTCGTGCGGAGGGTTTGCTCCAATTCTCGAATGCGGGCCTCCAGCATACCCTGCTGGTACTTGGCCTCATCGTAGGCGGCATTCTCGCGCAGGTCGCCATCCTTGATGGCGGCATGCAGGAGCCGGCTGATGCGTTCGCGCCCTTCGCCCTTATGTTGCTCTAGCTCAACACTCAACTCGTCGTACCGCTTACGGCTGATGAAGGTGTTGCCGGTCTGGGCGGCAGCAGCACGCGGATCGCTCTTCGTGCTTCGTTTGGTAATTCTTAGTCCGGTAGCTGGGTTGTTTTCTACCCAGCCGGCCTTGCTGGCGTGGGAGAAGAACGTGCGTAGCGCGCTGGCGCACGGTTTGGGGTCGGCGGCGGATGTGGCTACCTGGTCGAGATAGGCCTGAAGTTGATGGGGGTAGATTGCCCCGATACGGGTGTCCGGGCCGCACCAACTGACAAACCTGCGGAGATGCTGCGCTTCTTCACCATTCAGTCTGGCTACGCCCACCGATTGCACGTACCGCGTGAATAGTGGGCCTAACTGATCGGATTCCTGATCGCTCATTGTTTCTCCCAGCGTCTCACTGTTGGATGGTTGCGCGAGCCACCAGCGCTATGAGGTGCCGAAGGAGGGATTCGAACCCTCACGAGCGCAAGGCCCACTACGCCCTGAACGTAGCGCGTCTTCCAATTCCGCCACTTCGGCTTTGTCTATCCCCAGCGGGATTCTATCACGCGGCGTGGGGGCAGGCAACCGGTTGTTGAGCATCAGGCCTTGGCTGAGAGAGCGGGATCCACAGCACAGTTCGTTCGTGGTGAGCCTGTCGAACCATGTACGGACTGTGCGAAAACTTTGAACATGTGCCGCCGTCGCTAGGACGCTGCACCGCCGCTCTCACCCGTCAATTCTGTGTAGTGAGCATAGAGGGTAGCTGGTAAACCGGTGGGCAGTCCCGTGCGCGGCTCGATTGTGAACGGCAACGCGGCAGCCAGTGTTTGCGTCGCGGCAAGCGCCACCGGCAGGAATCCGGCGCCGGCATGAGCCTTGAGTGCTTCCCGTACCGACTGGTGAATCATTCGCGTCACCGCGATGCTATCCTGGACGGTCTGCTCCGCAGCCTTGCCGCTGCGGAGTGCATCCCGCGCATCCTGGGTCCAGAGGTACCGATGAGCGAGCGCCAGAGTCTCGATTTGAAGCGACGCCAACTTCTGCATGGATCGCTCGTACCCGCGCGCCGTGTAGTAGAGGGGAAACGTGCCCGGCTTGCTGCCATACCCTTGCACGGCGTCACCGGCGAAGGCGATTTTCTTTTCTTCCCAATGGTAGGCAATGCTGCCTGGGGAATGTCCCGGCAGATGGACCACGCGAAGCTGAATGTCGTCGCCGAGATCTACGATCTCGTTGTCTTCAAGTTTGCGGTGTACGGCCGAGGGGCCGGTGACCGTGTGCAGGAATTGCGCCCGCCGCGCGCTGAGATCCTGGCCGAGGACGCGCTTGTCCGCATGCCAGATGTATTCCATGTGCGCTTCGAGGTCTGCGACCAAGAAGGCATCTTCGCGATGCATGTAGACCTGTGCATTTATCTGGTTGAGCAGCGCGTGATTGCCGCCCATGTGGTCCTGGTGCCCGTGGGTGTTGAGGATAACGTCGATGTCGGTGAGCTCGAGGCCAAGCGACCGCAGGGCAGGTTCCACGAACTCTCGAGGCGTATAGGAAGCGCCAGTGTCGATGAGCGCCCGCGTGGGGCCGTTAATGAAGAAGAGTTCAACAATACTGTCCCAATTCCAAATGGCAGTAATGCGGAACAGCCGTGGGTCCTGGGGCATTGATGCGAGCGCCATGAGTTTCCATTCAGCATACAGGTGAACGCCATTCGTATGACGAGTTTAGCACAGTGTTGGCGGGGCTTAGGGGAACCAGTACAATTGATCTAGATTAAGGACCGGGGAAAAGGAGTGGATTGATGGCTGTCCCTATCATTGCCGCGCGCACAGACCTGTTGAAAGGAGAATCGGCGTTTGCCGTCCTGGCGCGCGCCCGGCAATTGGAGCGGGCTGGAAAAGACATCGTCCACTTGGAAATCGGTGAGCCGGATTTCCCCACGCCTGAAAACATCGTCGAGGCCGGCGTGCAGGCGCTGCGGGACGGGCATACGGGTTACGGTCCCACGCCCGGCCTGATGCCGTTCCGGGAGGTTATCGCCGATTATGTGCATGAGGGATGGGGAGTTGAGACTTCGCCGGAAAACGTCGTCGTCACGCCCGGTGCGAAGCCTATCGTGTTTGCCAGCATCTTGGCGACGGTAAATCCCGGTGATGAGGCAATCTATCCTGACCCCGGTTTTCCGACCTATGATTCGATGCTGCGCTTCGCCGGCGCTACCAGGGTGCCGTTGACCCTCTACGAAGAGCGGCAGTTCCGCTGGGACCTGGACGAGTTGCGTGACAGCATCACCGACAAGACACGGCTCATAATCTTGAACGCGCCGCACAATCCCACCGGTGGGGTGTTCACGGCGGAAGAATTGGGCGAGATCGCCAACATGATACGGGGCAAGCCGATTTGGGTACTGAGCGATGAGATATACAGCCGCATAGTCTACGAAGGCAGCCACGCTTCCATTTTGGAGCATCCCGGCTTGCAGGAACAGACAATCCTGCTGGACGGTCACTCGAAGACCTACGCGATGACGGGCTGGCGCTTGGGCTATGGCGTGATGCCGGAGCCTCTCGCTGAGAAGATCGGGCTGATCCTCAATAACGCCACGTCATGCACGGCGAGCTTTACGCAGATGGCCGGTATCGAGGCGCTCACGGGCCCTCAGGATTCGGTAGATGCAATGGTGGCGGAGTTTCGCCGCCGCCGCGACGCCTTCATTGGCGCGCTTAATGCCATTGACGGCCTCTCGTGCCTTGTGCCGGAAGGGGCATTTTATGCCTTCTGCAACGTGAAAGAGCTCGGCGTAGGCTCGGCGCGTCTGGAACAGTATTGGCTGGAAGAAGCCGGGGTGGCTTCGCTCTCCGGCACGGGCTTTGGCGCGGCGGGCGAAGGCTACGTGCGGTTTTCCTTCGCGAACTCTTTGGAAAATCTCATGGCCGCAGCGGAGCGCATTGAGGCTGCGATGCCGGGCGCGCGGGCGCTGGCGGGAGAGTAGGCGGTCAGCTTAGAAGTGCCACGCGTAGCCTAAGACCATGCTTGGCATTCCCTCTGCCTCGAGGAAAGGCCCGGGGTGGGGGTGCCTCTCCGCAGGTTACAAACCTGCGCTACCGGAGACGATGCGCAACTGGTCTCGTGCCAGCTACGTCCACTCCAGAATTACGCCCATGGCACTTTCGGGGTGCTCGTAGAGCAGATCAAACGCTTCTTTCGCCTGATTGCCCGGAAAGTAATGGGTAACAAGCGGTGCGACCCGTATTAGACCGCTGGAAAGGGCCTCCATTGTGGCACGGGCCGCAGCGTTCAAGTCGGTGTCCGGTAAATGGCCACCAAGTAGGCGCCTGCCCTGAATCTTGCTGGCGTCCAGCGGTAGCGGGACGTCGTGGTAGAGGCCGATTATCTGTAGCAAGCCGCCGGCAACTAGCATGTCTTGCGCCTGCTCAAAAGACTTCACTCCGGCACGCCCACCCACGCAATCGATGACGATGTCCGCTCCCTTCCCGTCCGTGAGTTCCAGCACGGACTCGACCGGATCGCGGGCGGCGCCGTCAATCACCGTACCAATTCTCAGTTGTTCCATGAGCCCACGACGATTGGGCAGCACGTCCACGCCGCACAGTTGCGCGGGCATGAAGCGGGTCGCGGCCTGCATGACAAGATTGCCTACCAAGCCAAGCCCCAGAATCACTACCGTGTGCTGAGGCTGAATGCCGGCGGCGGCAGTCCAGCCAAGGGAACTCGAGACGAGGGGTTGAAAGGTGCCGTCAACTAACGGCACGTCGTCCGGCAGCTTCGCTAAGCGCCGGCTGACGGCAGCCCCAGCATCCCAGATTGCGTATTCGGCGTGGGGTGCGGCGCAGGAGACGCGGTCCCCGGGCGCAAACCAGGTTACATCGCTGCCCACTTTCTCTATTACCCCCGCGGTAGAATACCCCATCCTGCCAGGATCAATCGGCCCGGGGTCGATGTAGCGCTTCCAGAGTTCCGAGCCGCGGCTGATGAGGCTCGCATGGACGCGCACGAGCGCCTCATTGGGACCGAGTTCGGGTATGGGCACCTGCTCCATCACGATATTGCCCAGACCTTCATGTTTGGCAACCCGCCACATCATGTCAGACATCGCTATCCCATCCTTTAGTTACGTGAAGCACAATTCGACTGCTAATTCTCGCTCTGCGGGATTGGAACTAAGATTGTAAATGGACATGGCGGTCATTCCCGCGAATCCAGGGGAGCGCTTACACTACTAGCTAGCATAGTGTCATTCCTTTTCATCCAATTCCCGGCCTTCCCCCATCATGGGGATTGGGTTGCGCAAAGGCATCTCAAGGGAATGAGTTAGAGCCTGCCCCGTACTTGATACGGGGGTGAGGGTGCTTCTCCGCAGGTTGCATGTCTGCGCAACCGGGAGCGATGGCAGGGCTTGACTCGCAGATTGCAAACCTGCGCTACCGGAGCAATGGCAGGTCTCGGTTCGCAGGTTGCTAGTCTGCGCCACCAGAGACGTGGCAAGAGGGCCGCTGTCAGCTACGCCCACTCCATTATTACGCCCATGGCGTCTTCTGGGTGTTCGTAGAGCAGGTCGAATGCCTGTTTCGCCTGGTTACCCGGGAAGCGGTGGGTGACGAGGGGCGCGGCTTGGATGAGGCCGTTGGAGAGCGCCTCCATAGCCGCGCGGGCATTGGCGTCCACGTCAGTTTCCATCAAGTAGCCGCCAATCAGGCGCTTGCGCTGCATCTTGGCGGCGTCCAGCGGCAGCGGGCCGTCGTGGTAGAGGCCGATGATCTGCAGCAGACCGCCGGCGGCCATCATGTCCTGGGCCTGCGCAAATGACTTTATGCCCGCACGGCCGCCGACGCAATCGATCACGATGTCTGCGCCGTTTCCACCCGTCAGTTCCAAGACGGACTCCACCGGATCGCGCGCGGCACCGTCGATGATAGTTCCCATGTTCCGCTCTTCCGCCAGTCTGCGGCGAATCGGCAGCATGTCGATGCTGCAGAGCAGCGCGGGCATGAAGCGGGTCGCGGCTTGCATGACGAGGTTGCCGACCAGGCCAAGACCCAGGATTATTACGGTGTGTTGCGGCTGAATGCCGGCGGTGGCAGTCCAGCCAATGGAGCTGGTGATAAGGGGTTGAAACGTCCCGTCAACAAAAGGCACGTCGTCCGGGAGATGTACCACCCGCCGCTTTGCGGCGGCACTCGCGTCGCCAACCGCATATTCTGCGTGGGGCGCGGTGCAAGAGACGCGGTCACCGGGCGCAAACCTGGTCACCTCACTGCCCACTTTCTCTACGACGCCTGCCGTAGAATATCCCATACTGCGGGGGTCCACCGGCCCGGGCATGACGTAGCGCCTCCAGAGCTCCGAGCCGCGGCTGATAAGGCTCCTATGGACGCGCACGAGCACTTCTTTGGGGCCGAGATCGGGAATGGGCACCTGTTCCATCACGATGTTACCCAAACCCTCATGCTTGCCAACCCGCCACATCATGTCAGCCATGTTCCTTAATGCCTTTCGATTCGATGAGACTTGTCGGAATTCTGAACTGGCACTGTAGTCGCTGTCCGGTCCTTGCTAGGTCGCTGCTCAATAACCGCTAGATTGGCGTGTACGTCGGTTGGCTAGCGGCGCGGTCGTGGCGAATGAAGCGCAAATCGTGATTGGTGAGAGGTAGCTCCACCCGCGCGCCTCCCTGCCGGTGCGATTCGATCAGGCCAAAGATGACCTGGGTATTCCAATAGGCCACGTCCGCGCCGCCACGGGTCGGCTTGCCAGTGTCGAGCGCGTGGACGAGATCCTCGATGAGGAGCAAAGTTGAACTTTTCCGTTCATATGCGAGGTTTGGCTCGTCCTGAGACGAGTCCATTTCTTTGCTGCGCGTACGAAATTCCACGCCGTTGTCCAACGCCTCAATCATACCGGTGTCGCATACCGCCTCGACCTCGGCGCGCCTGGGACTGACCAGCCCATAGCCGAAGACCCCGTTTGCATACATTATGGTGCCTGTGCCCGCCGGGTCTTCCAGTACTTCGTTGCCTACAACGAGTTCATCGAACTGAAAGACATAGGCCTGTACCCATTGCGGCGTCACGTCGTTATTGAGGAACATGAAGAGGTCAATGGAGTGACTGAACCCATTGAAGAATGAACCGGTACAGTAATTTATGAGGGTGCGCAACTCGCCAAAGTCCCCGGAGTGAATCTTGGCGTGCATAGCCGCGAATCCATTGTGCCAGCGGCGGTTGGTGCCCATGCTAAAGGCGACGTTGTTGGCGTGCACTGCATCGCGAATGGCTTCCGCCTCCGCGACCGAGGCACAGAGAGGCTTCTCTACATAGAGCGCACGGACACCGGCCTCGATGGCATGCAGGATGATCTCGCAGCGCTGCTCCGGCTGCGTGGCGATGCTGAGAATGTCCGGCTGCTCGTGGGCTATTAAGTCGCGATAATTGGTGTACCTGTGGTCGGAACCCACGTTGTAGCGTTCGCCAAACTTTTCCAGCACTTCCGGACGGAGTTCGGCGCCCGCCACGAGATCGGTGCGCGGGCACGCCTCGTAGCCGGCGGCATGGGAATACGGCAGCGGTATCGGGCGATAGTCTTGGTGTTCATTGTCGATGAACGCTCCCATGCGGCTGCAGCCGATAAGTGCGGCGCGGTACGTTTTTGCCATAACGGAAACTCCTCAAACATACAATGGCGCAGTGCCGGCGATTGTGAATGTCATTGCACCGCAATCTAGGCCATTGGACACCACTGTCTAGGGATACAGAAAATTCAGAGATCGTCGTTCTCGCGAAAGCGGGAACCCATCTTTGATCCGCACCTGCCGATTGTGGTGCCCGACTCTGCGGGCAGTGTGCTCTAAGGGACACCTTGGGTCTCCATCCCACTCGCCGAACTGGGCGCACAGTCTGGCACACATTTCCATGGTCGGCCCTAGATTTCTCGCCTTCGCTCGAAATGACTCTTGAATCAGGCCAGCTCTAGCCCGGAGCGTACTTCGGCTGGCGCGCCACGTGGTCGCGGCGGATGAAGCGCAAATCGTGATTAGTAAGAGGAAGCTCTACCCGCGCACCACCCTGCCGGTGCGATTCGATCATGCCGAAGATGATTTGGGTGTTCCAATATGCAACCTCCGCGCCGCCGCGGGTGGGCTCTCCGGTGTCGAGGGCGTGGACGATGTCGTTGACAAGATTCAGGGTTGCGCTTGTCGGCGGATTGTCCAGATTTGGCCCGTCCACCAATGTTCCTGGCTCTTGTATGCGCGTACGAAACTCCGTACCGTTATTCAAGGCCGAAATGATGCCTTTACCGCATACCGCCTCAACTTCAGCTCTTCTTGTACTCTCCAGCGCATAGCCGAGCACGCCGTTTGCGAACATGATGGTCCCCGTGCCCGCCGGATCTTCCAGCACTTCGTTGCCGATCACGAGTTCATCAAACTGAAAAACATGCCCCTGCACCCATTGCGGTGGGTTGTCGTGGTTGAGATATATCAGAAGATCGAAGTAGTGACTGGAGGTGTTGAAGAAATTCCCCGTCTGGAAGTTGATGAGCGTGCGCAAGTCGCCAAAGTCACCGGAGTGAATCTTAGCGCGCATCGCTAAGAAACCGTCATGCCAGCGGCGGTTGGTGCCCATATTTAGGGCGACGTTGTTTGCGCGCACGGCGTCGCGGATGGCTTCGGCCTCGGCGACTGAGGCGCAGAGCGGCTTCTCGACATAAAGCGCACGAACGCCTGCTTCGATGGCATGCAGGATGATTTCGCAGCGCGGCTCCGGCTGTGTGGCGATGCTGAGTATGTCTGGCTGCTCGTTGGCAATCAAGTCGCGGTGGTTGGTATACCAGTGGTCTGAGCCCACGTTGTAGCGTGCGCCGAACTGCTCCAACACATCGGGGCGCAAATCGGCGCCCGCCACGAGATCGGTACGCGGGCATGCCTCGTAGCCTGCGGCATGGGAATAGGGCAACGGGATTGAGCGGTCCCGCCTAGTCTCATTGTCAATGAACGCTCCCATCCGACTGCAGCCGACGAGCGCCGCGCGGTACGTTTTTGCCATGCTTCAACCTCCCTTAATACGCGGAACACCTCTTGCTCGAATCCGGCCAATGTATCACTTGTGGTTTCAGCCGCACGCCGATGCCGCCAGAGAACCTAATTCGCCCTTAACGGCCGACCACAATCAATCGAGAGTCTATCGTTGCGTCATCCCTGGACTCCGGCCTGAGCCGGAATGACCGACATCTCTACGCTCTCACACGCCGTTCGCCCTGAGCACTTCGGCAGGCTCAGCACAGGCTTGTCGAAGGGTGAACAGAAAATCAACCTCTAACCCCCGGGAATATACAGGCTTCTATCCGCCACCGGCAGCGAGACCCGCGCGCCGCCCTGCAACGATGAATATGCAATCCCAAACTGCGGCTCCACAGTCTGCATGACGCGGTCGATGTTGCCGTCGGTGCGTTCGCCGGTCTCGATCTCGCGAATCAGATTGCGGATGTTTGTGACTGACGGCCCATCGCCAGAGGCATGGATCGTCGTCTCCTCCAATTCGACACCGCGCCGCACCGGTCGCTCAATGCGGGTGTTGATACCGTTGTCCCAGGAGATGGCCCGCCCCTCCGTGCCGCGAACTTCCACGTCAAATGACCTCGGCGTCGGGATGAAATAGCTCTCCTGCCCAGTCTCGTATCCAATGCGGAAGAAGTCCACCTGAGGATCGGCGACTTCCTGGCCTGCATTTGGCACGAAGGCGTGCTTCTCAGCATCATAGGGTGCGGTTGCCTTTTCGTTGCCTTTCACGCGAGGATCGCTGGGATCGACCAACCGTCCCTCGACCCACGTCGGCTTGGGATCGCCCAGCATCATGTTGGCAACGTCGATGGTGTGCGGGTGGTGCTTGATGATGTCTGTCCAATAGTACACAATCGCGTGCAACGGCTGGCCGATGGCGCCACCGAGTATGGCGGCGCGCAGGCGCTTGTAAGCATCGTGGTGGCGGCGCTGCGTGCCCCAGTTGAAAGCGACGTTGTTGCGTGTCACCGCCTCGTGGATGCGGTCGGCCTCCTCCAGTGACGCGCACAGGCCCTTCTCGGCGAAAATGCCCTTTACGCCGTGCTCCGCGCAGAAGATGATTGGTTCGGCCCGGGCAAACGACGGCGTGGTAACGCTGACGATATCCGGTTTCTCTTTCTCGATCATCTCGCGATAGTCGAGATAGGCATTGGTCACGCCAAAGCGCTGGCAAAACCGTTCCAGGCGCTCTTTGCCCCGGTTTGCCACGGCGACCACCGTGGTTTCCGGCATGGCGTCATAGCTGGGAAAGTGACCATAGGGCGTCATGTAACCCCGGATGTCTTGCTCGTCCTCTATGAGGCCGCCCATGCGGCCGGTGCCGATGATGCAGACCCGGTATTGCGTGCTCAAAGCTCTACTCCCGGCCATTGATCGTCGCTTGCGGTCACGTCGACCACAATGCCGTCGGGGTCTTCCACTTTGAACGAACCGGAAGGCGGCTTGGAGGGATCATATTCGTACTCGTGCCCTTCGCTGACGCCTTCCCAGAAGATTTCATACCCCATGTCGGCGAGTCGCGTGGCCGCTTCCGCTAGGTCCGTGACCTTCACGCCGATGTGCAAATAGTCCAACATGCCGGACACATGTGCCGGGCGGTCCGGTCCCTCGTGCTGGAAGACGCGAAAGTTGTGGTAGCCGTCGCTGAGGTCGAAACCGTGGTGGAGCTCGTTTACCACTTCAAGTCCGAGAGCGTCACGCCAGAAGTGAATAGTCTTGTCAATGTCGCTGGCGCGTACACCCACGTGAACCAATGTCGATGCCATGGCAGTTCCCTCCCATGCGAGAAGTGCTGACTTGCTTTTTCTTGCTGCAACGAATAACTGTTGCCGTTAGTATAGCGTTACCCGGCGTTGTGTGTACAAGAGCAGCGCAGGAAACCGGAATTCTCGGGATCCCAAGCGGCCCCGCATCGAGAGGGCGGCAGCCTGGGGTCTGATTCTAGTTGCAAGGCCAAAGAGCAGGTAGTGCAGGTAAAGAGCGAATGAGCTTTAAGCGCCGGGCGGGTGCCTGCTACTGAGCGAAGCGCGCCAGGGCGGCATACACTTGTTTGCTCAACTCCTCGGATGAAGTCTCCGCGATGGCCGGTTGGTTTGAGGTGACGAAGCCGGCATAGCCGATCGCATTGAGCCCATCATGAAAGTGCTCCAAATTGACGCCGCCCTCATCGCCAATGACGAGGCGTTCGTAGCGTACGGCGCCGCGATTGGTCTCGATGGTAGATGAACCGGAGTCCGAAACGTCCAGGTTTTGCACGTAGACGTTGAAGATGGAGGCAGCCAGGGGCTTCAGGGCTTCCGCGCCGTAGTCTTCTCCGCAGAGCATGAAGTTCGCCGGTTCGGCGATGAGCCCCAGGTTTGGGCGGTCAATGCGTTTGAACATTTCCACACAGTCAGCAACCGTCTCGAACGGCGTCTTCGTGTGGTTCTGATGGGCGAGCCGGATGCCGTGCTCGCGCGCTTCATCGGCGGCGCGCTGCGCAATAGGGATATCATCTGAGCTCTTTATTGCGACGCGAATCATGTCACTACCGATCGCCGTCGCGCGTTCGAGCATTGGCGTAATGTTGCCTAGCGGCGTGCCAGCATCAGGAGTGGTTCCCTGGCTTGCTACGCGTTTGTCCAACATGACCATTGAAGCCGCGAGCCCATCTTGTTCCAAAAAACCCCGCATTTCACGCGCGCGTTCCAGCGGAGTATCACTATTCAGGTGCGTAGAGCGAACGCAGACCGCCTGGAATCCCACGCGGGCGGCAAGCTCGGCAAACTCGACAAAATTGAGAGACGAGTTGGTCTTGATGTGCTCGGCTTCGACGATTCGTCCCGATAGCGAGAGTTGCATGAACGGTACCTTGTTCTGCGAAAAGTTCAGTACGTCTTATCTTGACTAAACTATACTCCGCCGACATGCCCGATTCAAACGGGATTTACGCTGGGTTGAGATTCGCCAATCGTTGTCGCCGCTGTTGGAAAGCATATAATGTAGTATCCTCTAGTCAGTACTTGAGGAAATTCTGCGATCGGATTAGAAGCATTGGTACTGGATTGAGGTTTTGGATGAGTTCCGCGAATAGTTTTGACAGTAAGTCGACGTTTACTGCTGGCGGCAATACGTACACGATCTACCGCCTGGCAGCCCTAGCGAACGCTGGAATTGGCAATGTGGCGCAACTTCCCTTCTCCATCAAGGTATTACTGGAGAGCCTGTTGCGCACCGAGGACGGTCGCTCGGTGATGCGGGAAGACGTAGTGGCAGCGGCGCATTGGGCACCGCGCCAGGCAGAAGCACGGGAGATCAATTTCACTCCCGCGCGGGTGATCCTGCAGGACTTCACCGGCGTGCCCTCCGTGGTTGATCTTGCGGCAATGCGGGAGGCAATTAGCGAGTTAGGCGGTGACCCTGAACGTATCAACCCCTTGCAGCCGGCCGATCTCATCATCGATCACTCGGTGCAGGTGGACGTGTACGGCACTTCGGACGCCTTTGCCATCAACGCCCAGCGCGAGTTTGCCCGCAACCAAGAACGTTATGCCTTTCTCCGCTGGGGACAGAAAGCCTTTGACAACTTTAGTATCGTGCCGCCGGATACCGGCATTGTGCACCAGGTTAATTTGGAATACCTAGGACGAGTGGTTTTTGCCGACTCGCGCAACGGCGAGCTTGTAGCCTATCCCGATTCCCTTGTGGGAACTGATTCTCACACCACTATGATTAACGGTCTCGGTGTGCTGGGCTGGGGCGTGGGCGGCATCGAGGCTGAGGCGGTCATGCTCGGACAGCCCATTTCTTTGCTTATGCCGGAGGTCGTTGGCTTTCGTTTGAACGGTCAACTGCCGGAGGGTGCGACTGCCACCGATCTTGTGCTCACGGTCACGCAGATGCTGCGGCAGCACGGCGTTGTGGGTAAGTTCGTCGAGTTTTGCGGGCCGGGCATGGCGTCTCTGAGCTTACCGGATCGCGCGACGATCTCGAACATGGCGCCGGAGTACGGGGCCACTGTGGGCATGTTCCCCGTGGATGCCGAGACGCTCCGCTATCTCCGCCTCACCGGACGCGATGAAGACTTGGTGCAGCTCGTTGAGGCGTATTGCAAGGAACAGGGGATGTTCTATCGCCCCTCCGATCCGGAGCCGCTGTTCACGGATACCCTGGAGCTTGACTTGTCATCAGTCGAGCCGAGCCTGGCCGGGCCAAAGCGTCCGCAGGACCGCGTTGCCCTGCAGGGCGTGCGACAGAGTTTTGTCGATGCCTATCCCGAAAAGTTTGCCGAGACCAACGGCAACGGTGCCGCGAACGGCAGCCCTGCAGTGGGTGCAGCCGCGCAGGATACCGGCTCGGTCGCGGTTGCGGACCCGGCAGCGAACATTGAGGTTTCTGTGGATGGCGTGCCCGCAAGGATTGGCGAAGGCGCGGTAGTGATCGCAGCCATCACGAGCTGCACGAACACCTCCAACCCGGCCGTCATGATTGGTGCCGGCCTCTTGGCGAAGAATGCCGTGGCAGCCGGCATCGGACGAAAGCCCTGGGTGAAAACGAGCCTGGCTCCCGGCTCGCGAGTGGTGATGGACTACTTGAAGAAACTTGACCTGGTGCCGCATCTTGAAGCCTTGGGCTTTCACTTGGTGGGATACGGCTGCACCACCTGTATTGGCAATAGCGGCCCCCTGGCGGAGCCGCTGGAAGAGACCATTAGCGAGCATGAATTGGCGGTGGCGGCCGTGCTTAGCGGCAACCGCAATTTTGAAGGCAGAATCCACTCTCTCGTGCGTGCTTCGTATCTTGCCTCGCCACCGCTGGTAGTGGCCTATGCGCTGGCCGGTACGGTCAATACTGACCTTACAAATGATCCGATAGGTTTTGACGACGCGGGGCAGCCAGTTTATCTCCAAGACATTTGGCCGAGCCAGCGCGAGATTGCCGATGCCATGACTCAGGTGGTGGACGCGGAGATGTTTCGCGAGCAGTACGACAAAGTCTTTGAGGGCATGGCGGAGTGGGAGACGCTGGCGGTGCCGGAGGGGACGCTCTTTGCATGGGACGGAGACTCAACCTATGTGCGCCAGCCGCCATTCTTTGCAAACATGGGGGCTGAACCCGGCTCGCCTGCCGACATAACAGACGCACGTGTTCTGGCCGTGCTTGGCGACTCGGTGACGACCGACCACATTTCGCCTGCGGGTTCCATTGCTAAGGACAGCCCGGCAGGGAAGTATCTTATTGAGCAGGGCGTGCAACCCAGGGAATTCAACTCCTATGGCTCCCGGCGCGGCAATCACGAAGTCATGATGCGCGGCACGTTCGCCAACGTGCGGCTGCGCAATCAACTGGTATCGAAAGAAGGCGGCTGGACTCTCCACTTGCCGGATGAGACGGAGACGACCATTTATGACGCGTCCGTGGAATACCAACGCGACGGGGTGCCGCTGATTATCCTTGCCGGTAAGGACTACGGCATGGGTTCCAGCCGGGACTGGGCGGCCAAAGGGCCCCTGCTGCTCGGTGTGCGCGCCGTAATCGCTGAAAGCTATGAGCGCATTCATCGGAGCAACCTTATCGGCATGGGCGTGCTGCCCCTGCAGTACAGCGAGGGCGAAACAGCGGAATCGCTAGGTCTAACAGGACACGAGACGTTTACGATTGAAGGCATTGCGGATGGCCTGTCCCCGCGGAAGACGCTGACCGTCCGCGCACGTGACGCTGACGGTAACGAGAAGACCTTTGCGGTCACGGCGCGTATCAATACACCAATTGAGGTGGACTACTATCGCCATGGCGGTGTCTTGCAGTACGTGCTGCGCAACTTGCTAGCAGACAATGCGAACGGTGAGGCGGACTAGAGAACTGGCGCTGCGGGGACGCGCTTCATTCGCACGTGCCAGTTAGGTACTCGTGTTTCCCCGCAATCCGATTCAGTACAATTCGCACGATAGCGTTCCGGGAGTGAGAACAACAGATGCGTATCGCGATTCTGGAGATCAGTCACTGGCACGTACCGCTCTACCTACCGGCATTCACCGCGCTGGGCATTACGCCGGTGGCGGTTTCGGATGAGCAACCGGGCTACGCAGAACGGTTCGCCGGACAGTACGCCGGCTGTAGGCCGTATGTGGACTACGTGGAACTCTTGGAGAAGGAGAAACCCGATTTCGTCTTCTCTTTTGGGCGTTACCGGATGCAACCCGAAATCGCGACACAGCTTCTCGAGCGACGCATCCCCTTTGTAATCGAGAAACCGCTTGGTACGGACGCCAGCCAATTCGAGCGGTTGATCGCGCTTGCCAAGCAGAATGACGTATTTGTTGCCATCCCGCTTACCAACCGCGCGGCGCCGTTTTCGCAGACCGTGAAGGCCATGCGCGACAGCGGACGTCTGGGACAGATTCGGCATGGGCACTTCCGCTACGCCGGTGGCCCGGTGCAGCGGTATGTGGACTCCGGTTGCCCCTGGATGCTGCAACCCGAAGAGTCCGGCGGCGGCGCTCTGCGCAATCTTGGAATCCATTACGCCGACCTCTTTGCCTGGTTAACGGGCAGCCAAGACGTGCGCGTGGGATCGGCGCATTTGCGGCGCATTACGCTGGGAATTCCGGTGGAAGAGTATGCAAACGTGTCCTTCTACGGTGATGATGACGCCTTTGCTACGGTGGAAGTGGCGTATACGTATCCCGCGGATGCCGCCGATGTAGCCTGGAACGTGAGCGACGGCAAGACCTACATCACCTATCGCGACGGGCAAACGTGCATCATTACGGAGGATGGTATTGAGGAACGCGGCGGCCACTCCGTGCCGGGTCTCTACCAGGACTTTGTCAGGGATACGCTGCAGGCATATCGCGAGGGTGTTCAGCCTCTCGCCTCATTGGAAGACATGCACCGCGCTATGGTGATCGTTGATGCCGGCTACGCCATTGCGTCAGAATAGTCTCTTGTTTGGAATACGGTGAAGCATGGAGTCTCGCACAATTCTGATCGGCAGTGGAACCGCGCGCACCGGTGAAGCGGTCATCGCGGCCTTCATTGAAGCGGGCTACCGCGTCGCAACCACGAGCCGCGATCGCGATGCTTTGCAGGCTACGTTGGGCCGGATTCCTCAAGGCGACGGAGTGCTTGCAATCGAGGCGGATCTGACCGAGCCGCATGATGCTGCGCAGGCGGTAGAAGAGGCCTGCGCTGCCTTCGGCAGTCTCGATGCGGCTACGCTGCTCTCCGGCAGCTTTGACCAGCGCGAGGTGGCCGACACGACCCTGGCAGATCTCCAGCATCAGATCGAGGCGAACCTTTACACAACCTACAATCTGGTCCGCGCTGCTCTTCCTGTCATGTTGGATCAGGGGCACGGCCACATCATCACCATTGCAGGTGGCAGCGGCTTGGATCCCGCGCCGGGGCGGGCGCTCTTTGGTGCGAGCAAGGCCGCCGTGATCACCTTTACCAAGGGCGTGGCCCGCGACTACAAGCAACGCGGCATCGTGCCCACGTGTCTCGTCGCGGGCGCCATTGCTACGGCGGAAGCGAGGGAGTACCTCGACGCTGAAGACTTCCATAACGCCGTCACGCTCGACGAATTTGCCAACGCGCTGATCTTTCTCGCCTCACCGGAGGCTTCGGGTTTCGCTGGGAGCATCCTGGAACTCTACGCGCGCGAAGTGGACTAGATCGCATATGCGATCGGCATTGCGAGAGCGCGCTTGCGGTTGGTACCATGGTGCATAGAGGCACGATAGTAATCGGAGCCAGGAGATAAATACATGGCTATTGCTGGCGAGGACGTCATTCGTGAAGGCTTGAAGGAAGTTATCGACCCTGAACTAGGGGTCAACATTGTGGATTTGGGCCTCATCTACGAAATCAACACCTCGGAAGATGACAACAACGTGGACATCAAGATGACGCTCACGTTCCCCGGCTGCCCGGCAGGGCCGTATATCATTGCCCAGGTTCATCAGGTAGTCGAAGACCTCGAGGGTGTGGAAGAAGTGGACGTGGAGATCGTCTGGGACCCGGCCTGGTCGCCGGAGATGATGTCCGAAGAGATCCGCATGGAATACGGCTACATGTAGGTGTGATTTCCTTGTCTGCGGGTCCGGTGGCAATAGGACCTGTTTCAGCCGCTAGATGAGAGGCGTAGTCGCTCGTCTGGCGGCTGTTTTGTGTACCGTTCATGTTTGTCAGAGGCGTGGCGACAAAGGGCAAGGTCCGAAGGGCGTACTTGCACATGGCTAAAGACGTAGGGCTCGTACTCTTTGCGGGCAAGCAAGGCAGCTCGGCCCTGGAGCGGCTCGTCTATGCCAGTCACGTTGCCATTGCCAAAGACCTCATTGCCAAGGCGCAGGCTGCGGGGGGATTCGCGCCGATCATTATTGCGACTTCGCAGCCCGAGTCCTTCGGCAATGTAGAGCCTGAGATAGTCATAGAACCAACGGCGCAACCCAATTGCTTCCACTTTGGCAAGACGCTGGCGGATATTGTCGCGCGTCACGGGATTTCACGAATGCTCTACATTGGCGGCGGCAGTAGTCCGTTGCTCTCCGTTGCCGAATTGGCAACCCTGCGCGACGCGGTTGCGTGTCTTGATCACGGCCTGATAGCGAACAACTTCTTTTCGGCAGATTTTATCGGATTTCACCCTGCCGGCGCCCTCACTGCGGTCGACCTGCCGCAGAAGCGTGATAACGGCCTTGCGCGGCAATTGGTTCAGGAGGCAAGTCTTCTCCATGAACCGCTGGAGCCTACAATTGCGGCGATGTTCGATGTCGACACGCCCACCGATCTTGCGATGCTGGCGCTTCATCCGCTCTGTGGCCCGCATACGCGTGCGTACCTGGAAGACAACGAGGCAGCGCGGCAACTGAGCCGGCTCATGGGTCGTCTTCGTGAAGCCATGCCGACCTTTGTGCGGCCGCATGAAGAGGTCATTTTGGCTGGGCGCGTCAGCGCGCAACTCTGGCCGTTGCTCAGGAGGGACATGGCCTGCCGCATACGCGTTTTCTCGGAAGAACGCGGCATGAGCACGAGCGCGCGGCCGGTGCGGTCTTTGCTGGGGTTCTACGTGGAAGAGGTGGGGCCGCAGGCTTTCTTTCCAGCGTTCGCGCAGATGGGGGATGCGCTCTTTCTCGATACCCGTGTGCTCTTTGCGCACGGTGACCGCAGGGTTAGCGGACACGATCGCTTTGCTGCCGATATGGGTCTCATCGACAAAATCCGTGACGAATTTACCCGTGAACTTGCAAGTGCTGCCTGGGAAGCCGGCTTTCCGGTGGTCATGGGCGGCAATGCGGCAGTAAGCGGCGGCCTGTGGGCGCTGGTGGACGCCGCCTGGCGGCTGCATGACGACGGCGTGTTGTTGTGACAAAGGTCACCTGAAGGAGCTTATCTCGTTGCATACCGTCAATTGCGGTATGATGAGTGCACAGTCTCACGCGGGCGATTTGCCAGCAAGGAGAGTAAGAGTACCGTGCCGAAGGTGAGCAAGTTCCGTTCCAAGGATCACCCGGAAGCGCACCGCGTGCAGGAAGACCTTGCGGCAGCAGTGGCGGCCCGTCGCGAGTTGGGCGAGCAGTATGAGGATCACGTCGCGGCTGCGCTTGCCCAACGCATTGAGACGTTTATTGACGAGCGCGTCGAGGTGGCCATGGAAAGGACGCGCAAGCGGGCAAGGTCGGACTCGGAGGCCTTTCTCAAAGTGGCCACGCCTGTGCTGGGCTTTGGCATTGTGCTGTCAATTGTCGGCGCCATTGTGGCCGGATCCAATGGCTTCCTTGCCGTATTGGGCATGATCTTCCTTATCAACGTAATTTGGCTGTGGCGCTCGCGCTAGCTATACATCTCAAGAGGACACATAGATGGCAAAGAAGACACGTCCTAAGAATTCCACAAACTCCACAAACGCTGACGGCCTGAAGGATGAGCTTGGGCTGGCGGTGAGCGCGCGGCGGGAATTGGGCGAACAATACGACGATGAAGTCGTCGAAGCGCTGGCTGAGCGTATCGACTCGCTCATCGATAAGCGGGTGCAGGCCGCACTGGGGAAGTCTCGCAAGCAATCGAAGTCAGATGCGAAGACTTTTCTCGCCGTGGCGATGCCGACGATGGGTCTCGGCATCCCTCTGCTTGCTATTGGGGCCGGTGTGGCCGGAGCGGGAGGCTTCTACGCCGTGCTCGCGATGATCTTTCTCATCAACGCCATGTGGTTCTTGCGTTCGCGCTAGTGGTTTTACGCTAAGCCGTAGGAACTGGAGACGTGCCGTACACTTGGCGGCAGCATTGGAGCATTTTAGAAGAGCCTGTAAGTCACAAGGCGATGCGCCCTCAGACAAATGAGGGCACGTGGGCGGGTCACGCTGGCTCGCTCTGCGGAGGCGCGTTGGTAAGCGGTTCTTCTTGGCGCGACCACATCCGGTGCAAGACTGCGCCACCGACTACCATCAGCACGACTCCTGTGAGCGTAAACCACCACGGCTGGTGTACCGGCACCCCTTCTTCCCAGGCATTGAAGCCCTGGATTTCTATGCTCGATACGTTAGCCGTCATGAGAACCATGCCGTTATTCAGTGCGTGGCCGAGAGTCGCCGGCAGTATTGACCTTGTTTTCAGCGTCCACCAAGCGAAGACGATGCCAAGGAAGAAGGCGCCCACGAATTGCCAGGGATTCAGATGAATTGCGCCAAACAAGAACGCCGTGCCCAGGACGGCCCACCACGTACCGTAGTTGCGTGTGAAGCCGTGGAGCAGGATGCCGCGGAAGAGCGGTTCTTCGGTGAGAGGAGCGACAATGACAAGCACAATGAAGGTGCTTAAAACAAAGCCTTCGCCCAGACCGAGCCCCGACAGCATTTCCCTGAACCAGTCCGGCATGGGGAGGAAGCGTTGGAGGACGTTGTCAAGCTCCGATACGATGACGATGAGTCCGAGCATCATCACAAGCATCGGCAGTAGGAGCAGGGGTGAAAATCCCCGCAGGTAGAAGAGTTGGCGCACGGAAACGCGAGACCAGGCTGCGCCCAGTATCGCAACCGCGCCAAACGTGGCTACGTTCACGACGGCAAGCGTTGTGGTCAACTCTTGAATAGGCATTTCCTGAAGAGCTTGATAGAAGGTAACGACTACGGTTGCGCCCAATTGCAGAATGAAGAGCAGGCCGAGCAAGAGCAGCGCTTGCCACACGGTGGGGAAGGATCGAGACTTGGCTTGACTATCTTCCGAGGGTAATTCAGCCATTGCCCTAATTCTAGAGTGACCGTTTGCGCGTTCCGGTCAAGGAGCAGGAAGTCTAAGATGCAACTATCCAGAGTCTTTTGCAGTTGCTAGACTCGCTTGCTACTCGTGCAAGGTGACGCTTGCGGGTAGTTTCGCTAACTTCCTGCATAAGTATATCATTGGCATTTCAGTAGCGTTCTTCACCAATTGCCTGTAGCGCTCTTCTGTTCCATTGCCAAGCTGCCAGTGTGACGCTACGAGATTCGGCATGGGGCATGAGCAACGGTCAAAAGGTTGGGTGGCGGCAAAGGAGCGCCTGGAAACGGATACATGGTGACACATTCGCGCCTCCGGCCTGTAAACGTTACAATAGTGTGAGTGTGATTTAAAGCAAACGGAGCAAGGGTCCCGCACACAGGCGTGGATCTGGAGCCTGGGGATGGAATTCTTGTCGGTGTAGAACAACCGATAGACAGACGGCAGCAGAAGGATACTGATGACTGTGGGCGAACCGATGAAGATGTCAATTGCAGAACTCAAAGAACAGGCAAGAGTCTTACGGCGTGACATAATAACATGCACGACGATTGCGGGATCGGGCCATCCGTCAAGCTCGCTTTCCGGTGTGGAGATCATGGCGGCGCTCTACTTTGGCGGAGTAATGCGGTATGATCCCGCGGAACCGCACTGGGCAAAGCGGGATCGTTTGATTATGAGCAAAGGACATGCCAGCCCCTTGCTCTACGTGGTCTTAGCGCATGCAGGGTATTTCTCAACGGACCTTCTCGAAACACTCCGGCAGATTGGCAGCCCGCTTGAGGGGCATCCCAACATGTCCCGCTTGCCTGGGGTAGAAGCCAGCACCGGCTCATTGGGACAGGGACTCTCCATTGGCTTGGGACATGCGTTCGCCGCCCGCATCGACAATGCGGACAATCATGTATTCGTCATCTTGGGTGACGGGGAGCAAGACGAAGGACAGATTTGGGAAGCCGCCATGACGGCTGCCCATTATGACCTCGACAACGTGACGGCAATCGTCGACCACAACAAGGCCCAGCAGACCGGCTGGGTGCGCGACGTGCTGGACTACTCACCACTGACGGAAAAATGGCGCGCGTTTCAATGGGACGTGCAGGAGATCGACGGACACGACATGGAAGCCGTGCTCGAGGCGTTACAGCGCGCCAAGGCCACGCAGGGACGCCCCTCGTGCATAGTCGCGCACACGGTGAAGGGCAAGGGTGTTTCCTTCGTCGAGGCAGACTACGCGTATCACGGCAAGGCGCTCACCAAGGAAGAAGAGCAGCGCGCCCTGGAGGAACTGGGATGGCAGTAAAGCCCGACATTGAATTCACGATGGGAAAAGCTACCCGCGATGCCTTTGGCGCTGCGCTGCGCGAGGCCGGCAAGACGAACGCGGACATCGTAGTAGTGGACGGCGACGTCAATAATTCGACCCGCACCGAGTGGTTTGCTCAGGAGTTTCCGGAGCGCTTTATCAACGTCGGCATTGCGGAATCGAACTTGGTGGGCATCGGCGCGGGCCTGGCGGCGTGCGGCAAGCTGCCGGTGATCGCCAGCTTTGCCTGCTTTATCATGTGCAACGGCTACGACCAGTTGCGCATGTCGGTTGCCTTCCCCAACCTCAACGTCAAGGTCGTAGGCAGCCATGCTGGTATCAGTATCGGTGAAGACGGTCCGTCGCAGATGGCCATCGAAGATGTGGCTCTGGCTCTGGGCTTGCCGACGTTTACGGTGATCGTACCCGCCGATGAGCCTTCTACGCACAAGGCCGTGGCGGCTATGCTGGAGTCCGTTGGCCCGGCCTATATGCGCGTGGGCCGACCGGACGTGCCGGTAGTTTACGGAGACGATCCTGACTTCACGTTAGGCAAAGCGAACGAACTGCGCAGCGGCAACGATATAACGCTTATTGCCAACGGCATCATGGTCTCTGCGGCGTTAGAAGCGGCGCACACCTTGGCCGCAGATGGAGTAGAGGCGCGTGTGCTGGACATGCATACGGTGCGGCCGCTGGACGTAGAGGCGGTCACGAGAGCAGCGCGCGAGACCGGCAAGATCGTGGTTGCCGAAGAGCACCTCGTGCAGTGCGGGCTAGGCAGCGTGGTGGCAATGGCGGCGGCGGAGCACGCGCCGTGCGCGATGGCATTCGTAGGCGTTGAGAATACGTACGCTGAATCGGGGGATCCGGCCGCGCTCCTTGAGAAGTATGGCTTGACCGCCCGGCACATTGCGGCAAAGGCGCAATCCCTGCTTTAGTGCAGATTCAGGCCGGATACCGCTAATCGCTTGAAATGTGCGACCATTCCAGGCATCATAGTAGGTAGCTCTCTGAACCTTCAGTCCCACAGAGCGTTCCTTTGGTTGTGCTGTATTTACCCCCGCTTGCCCTGATCTCAGCGCAGCTTAGGTTTGTAGATCAATTCCATCAAGTCAGACCGGAGAGACGTATTGTCTGTGCACCTCTCGGGCCGTGGCGAAGGTAGTGTGCTAGAGGAGGAGTGTCGCCAGTGAAATCAAGCCTTACGAGCCTTCGGGTTGTGCTTCTGCTGCTGGGACTTGCGGTCACTGCGAGTGCCTGCGTCCCTTTTGTGGGAAACGGCCCTGATGAAGAGACACCGACTCCCGAAGTGATTCCAACCGTAATCCGTCCAACGCAAGAGACTGCGGTTACGCCGGCTACTTCGCCGGTACCGACGCTGGTACCGCTGCCGACGCGGGCGCCGCAGGCCGCGACCGCCCCGCCCTCATGCACGCCGCGCACCGATTGGCCGGAGTACACCGTGCAAGCGGGAGACACGCTCTATAGCATCGCCCTGCGCAGTGATTCTACGCAGGCTACTCTCCAGGCGGCGAACTGCCTCTCTGATCCGAATAAGATATTTGAAGGCCAGTCGCTGCGCGTACCGAAACAGCCGGAACCGCGCGAATCTGCGGCGACGCCCGGGCCTACCGCGACCCCGCAACCAGGCTTCTTCCCAACGGCCACACCCGGCGCGCCTGCTGAGACCGGCGAAGTGGCCTTTACCTTCATAATCGCCCAGAATTCTGCAACGGAGGATAGCCAATACGTGTATCGGGCCGCACAGGACCCCGTCTATTTGAGTGTCTCGGTTACCAATGCGGCAAGTTTCAATGTGGTTCGCGCGGATGGAAAGATCCTGGGGAGCAATCAAGTAACTTCCGGTGTTGCGAATGCCGGCGGCACATTCGCCCTGCGCAGAAGCGACATTTTGGAAGGTAGCAGTTCCCTATTTATCACGATAATAGCGCTCACGCCAAACGGCACGAGCGTTGAGAGCGCTGCTGTGCGGATCTACTGGCCCTAAGGTTTTTTAGACGGTACAAGATTGGCTTTCGCGCCTTGTATTAAGCGCGAGACTTTCAATACTACTGGCGGAAACGTCTACAAGCGCGGCATACTGCCAAGCAGTGTTAGCACCGGCCACGCAAGCCATAGCCCCCGGGAGGCACCATGCCTACCCGGGGCTATATAGTTCTTCTGCGGAACGCTACCGAGACAGCGGGTGCGCCCGCTCGGCGAGCGGAATGCTGACGCGCTGCCCTTTCAGGTGCGAGGTGTAGATCGCCATGACCATCTCCAGGTTCAGGCGGCCCGCTTCGCCGCTGCAGGGGTGCTCGCTGCCAGTCTCGATGGACCTAATCAACTCTTGCAGGATGGGCGTGATGCTCTCATTGCCGAGGCGGGGGTCGAGTTCCTCCGGCATCTCAATGCGCTGCCAGAGCGGTTCCTCCTGCAAATCGGCAGGGTAGAATGCCGGTACAGGCAGGTGAAAGAGGTCGCTTTTGCCCCGCTGGATGCCGGTGCCGCGCAATGAGAGCTGTCCTTTGGTGCCGAGCACGTCCACGCTGTAGAGCCGATTGTTCGTCTTCGCATAGCCCAGAAACTGGCACTCACCCACCGGCGCGCGCTCCATGCCAAAGAGAGCATACGCCCGCTCGCCGAGCACCGGGCCGGAGGCGCGGTCTCTGGGGCTCATTTCTTGAGAATCCATGGCGTCATTGATGGTAGCGGCCTCTCCCTGCCAGGTGAGGTGAGCAAAGCACCACTGCGGCGCGCCGCCGATGTATTGCATGCGGTCGAAGACGTGGGTGCCCATCTCCATCAACTCGTTGCCGGCCTTGCGCCCGCTCTTGTTGTTGCCGCGCACCAAGATGACGTCGCCAATGTCGCCGTTCTCGATCATGTCCCGCATACGCTTCAGTGAAGGGCGCACGGTGGCTTGGTGGTTGATGGCGAGCTTGACGCCAGCCTTGTCGCAGGCATCGATCATGCGGTCGGTCTCGGCGAGGTCGAGCGCCATGGGCTTCTCGCAGAGCACGTGCGCGCCGTGCTCAGCCGCCGCTACCGTAGCGGCGCAGTGCTGCGGCCCTTGCGTGGCAATAGCGACGATGTCCGGCTTCTCCGCGGTGAACATGGCGTGGTAGTCGGTGTAGCGCTTCTCGACGTTGAACGCATCGCCCACCGCGTGCAGCTTCTCTTCCACAATGTCGCACACGGCCACAACGTCAATTTCTGCGACCTCGTGTTGAGCCCGCAGGTGCGCCGTGCTCATGCCGCCGCAGCCGATCAGTGCCGCCCGATAGCGTTTCATTACCAACTCCCTCTCTTCCTATAGAAACCTTCGCATCAGTTCAAGCACATGCTTTGCACAACTTCAACCGTAGGCGCAATGATTACTCCCTCTCCTCGGGGAGAGGGCTGGGGTGAGGGGTTCTTGCCACGTGGCCCCCACTCCCGGTAGGGCCTATGTGCTCTAGTGCCAAATCGGTAGTGTGTGTCAGGTTGCGGAGATTCATCCTCACTCCAAAACGAGGACTGGGCAGGTTCTATCCCCTCCACTTGGAAACGGAAATTTATGGCTTCAGTGATGGTCGTGGATAGGTCTCTTGCGGGAATAAACTCTCCCATCTCCGTGACCTGTCACTCGACCCGCTGGGTCTGGCCGGTCTCCGCCGCGCGGTAAATGGCATGGACGACCTTGAGCACATGCAGGGCCTCGGCCGTTGCAACGGGATGCGGTGCAATGCCCATTGCACCATGCACGGCTGCGCGCACGAGGCCGTAGTAGGTCGGCTTCACTTCGGACTTAGGCGTGTCGTAGTGAATAGTACGGTAAGGCGCGGATTGCTCCGCAGGATGCGTACTGTACCACTCCAAGCTTTCCCAATCGTTGGGCCGTCCCCGCAGCCAGCCCTGCGACCCCCAGAGATGGAGGTGCGATTGCTTGTTGCGGTCTAGATAGTAGGCGGAGGTTAGCGTGCCAATCATGCCGTCTGCGAAACGTAGCACAGCAACCGCAGCGTCTTCCGTATCGATGGGCGCGCCGCCAACCACTGCCGTCAAGCCGCCGACTTCAACAATGCGCTGCCCGGTGAGATGATGTAAGAGATCGACATAATGAATACCCAGCCACATGAGATGTCCGCCACCGGCAAAGGCTTTTTGAGAAAACCAGGATGCCTGCCACTCGGCTTGCTGTACGCGCGTTTGGTCGGCGATGAAATAGGTGTCCACTCCGTAGAGCTTGCCGAGCTTGCCGCTGTCGACCAGACTTCTCGCGTCTTGCAAGAAGGGAAAGCCCCGCGCCGCAAAGGCCAGGCCGAAGTTGCGCTGTTGTTTATCCGCAAGTGACGCAAGCTCGGCGAACTCTTCCCACTGCAGGCAGGCGGGTTTCTCGGCGAGCACGTGGCTGCCTGCGCGTAAACAGGCGGCGATGACCGGCGGCGCGGTGCGCGGCTCCAGGCTGACAATGCTGAGGTCAGCCTCGAACGAACCAAAAAGTGCCTCCGCATTGGGATGTGTGCCAACCAGTCGCGCGCCAAGCTGATCGCGGGCATGGGACTCTATGTCATCCGCGCCGTCCGTCACCAGCGCCACTTGTGCAACCTCGGGCAGTGCCGCCAGGATTTCCAAGAAACCGGCCACGTGCATGGTGCCCGAGGGGGCGGTGATAACGGCCACGCGTGCTTGCTCGCCCATTTACTCGCTCCTTATGTGCTTTTCTGTCCGAGATAGAGATCGCGTCCCTTAGCCAGTGCAGTCATCTTTTGGTCGGCCACGATGCGTGAGAGCATCCAAAAGCCGCAGTCGGGATGCACCCACTTGATGCGGTCTGCGCCCAGCACATTCACGGCGCGCTCGATGCGACGGGCGATGAGGTCGGGTGATTCCACGACATTGTCCTTGATGTCAATGACGCCGATGCCCAGGGCGATTTCGGTTCGCAGGTCCTTGAATACCGGCAATTCGGCATCGCCGGGACGAGCCATTTCCAGGATGAGATGGTCGCATTCCAGCCGGTTGAAGAAGGGCAGCAGGTCTTTGAAGAGTCCCTGCTGGATTGTCTGGCCGCCGTAATTGCCAAAGCAGAGATGCACCCCTTTCTTTCCTTTGAACCCCACAAATACGTGGTTGAGAACATCAGCCGCCCACTCGCCATCCTGCGGAGAGCCGACGAGATTGGCCTCGTCAATCTGCAATACATCGGCCTTGAGATCGGCCGCCTGTGCCTGAAAGACGTCGGCAATGGCGAAGGCCAGTTGGCGGACATCACGATAATGCAGGTCGAGGAGTGACTTTGCCAGCATGTAGGGACTCGTCAACGTGAATTTATACGGTTTCGCGGTGAGAGTGCCGCCGGCCGCGGCGGTTGGGAGGTCGAGCGTGCCCTCGCCTATAGCTGCCCTCACGACTCCCGCGGGTTTCTTGCGGAACTGCATACCGGCTTGTCGGCGGAAAGCGTCTACTTCAGAGCGACTGAACGCCGTGTCCACCCCTGCTAAGGGGGAAATGAAATACTCGATCATGCCTTGGGTCTCGGGGTGGCTGACGTCAAAGCGGGAAAGCTCGCCGTCCGTGACCACGTCGATGCCGGCAAGTTCCTGCGTCTTGAAGACGGCGAGCATGGCGTCACGCAACGCCGGCTTGCTAGGCAGGGCGAGCAGCCATGCCGGCGCCGGGTAGCTACCCACCACGGTGGTGAGAATGGGCGGACTTGGAAGTCTCTGCGTGGCGTTGAGTGCTGGGTCGGATGAGGTTGCGGGCACGTGTCTGCGTCCTCTTCACGATGGGAAACGAGAAACCTTGGTTGACATGGCTCCGGCAGTGCGTGAGTCCACAGCACTAGCAGTCTCACTGTAGCCACAATTGTGCAGATGCACAAGCGGGAATGATCCAGAACCCTACTACGCTCATTGGGGGCCGTTGGAAATACGTGCGCGGTCGTGAACGAGCAACCTGCGGCAAACTCTCCCGTTCGCACTGAGCACTTCGATAAGCTCAGTACAGGCCTGTCGAAGTGTGAACGAGAGAGATACAGTCTCACCTGCGCTGGTTCTTCCGATTCTCTAATCTCCGGTGAGTAGAGTGGTTGGAAGAACGTGCAAAGATTGCAATCAAGCATTCGCGGCGCGCCGAAACGGGCGGCTGATCCAATCGAGCAGCTTGCGCACCGGTTTGGCTACCACTTTGGCACGCACCACTCTGTGAACGTCACCGTGGGCTAGCCCATCTCCAAGATAGTGCACGGTGAACGTGTCGTCATCGGGGTTGAAGCTGATGTCCCGGACGCCGGGGAGTGACGCAAGGCCCTCCTGCGTGCGTCGCGCTCATATGCTGGTGCAGGCAAGCCCGGCGACATGGACTTCCATTTCCCTATCGGGCGCAGGTTGCAAACCTGCGCTACTGGAATCGCCGCTGAGGGCCTCATCGCGCCGCAGAATTACTCGAGGATCGATGAAGAAGTTTAGCAGTCGCGGCATGATTGTTCTCCGAAACTACGTCGCACGCAAGCCCGGCAACGTGGACTTCAAGCTCGCGCCTGGGCGCAGGTTGCAAACCTGCGCTACCGGAACGATGTGCGTGCAAGCGCCGTCATCACGCTCCCTTCAGCCAGCGGTCAAGAAACGCCACTGCCTGGATGTCCGTGATCTCGTCTTCCGGCTCGGTTTCGTGGCCTTGTTCGTGGATGCGAATACCGCACTTCTCTGGTATGCCGAGCTTCTCGTAGTACTCCTCGACGAGCTTGAATTCCTGGATGGCGTTGGGCCACCACACCGCGCCGTCGTGCTTGCCGTCCTCGACAAAGAAGGCGCGGGGGCAAATCAGCGAGGCAATGTCGGCGTCGCCGAACTCATGAAAGAGACCAGGGATAAATTGGAACTCGGAAGAGGTCTCGATGAATGCGCCGTTGATGGCCTCCGGCTGGAGCATCTTGCTGAAGCGCTCGTTGAACCACGCGGAAGACACCACCGCTTGCAGCCGTTGCTCCAACGCGCCCAGCCACAGCGCCGCGCGCCCGCCGCGGGAAAGCCCGTAGAGGCCGATGCGGTCGTTGTCCACTTCCGGCAGCGATTCCAGATAGTCCACGGCGCGGGAGAGAGTAAAGTACTCCAGCGCCTGAATGCTCTGGCCGATCAATTGCGCTTTGCGGTGAATCTGATTCTGGGCCCGGCCCTGCTCTTGCGAGCGTAGCGAAGGAATATTCGGCACGTTGTAGCGGTCTTCGCCGTAACCGCCGATCATGCGCGGCGCAATGACCACGTAGCCGTGTCTGGCCAGGCGTACGCCAATTTCATGGTAAGCAGCGCTATGTTCCGGATCACAGAAGCCACAAATCTGCTCCGGCGTATGGTTCACGCCGTGTTGGGCGAGGACTGCTGGAAAGGGACCGTCACCGTGGGGGCGAATGAGAATGGCGTCCACGCGTACGTCGTCAAACGACGTGTACCAGACGCGTGATGCCGTGTAGGTGTCGGTGGTGGCGATCTCCTCGATGCAAGGCTCCAGCGGCCCGCGCTCCCACGGCCAGCCGCCAATCATGGCTAAGAGGCGCTCGCGATTCGGCGCCACCGAACGGCAGTACGCCTCAAGGCTGGAGCAGTCACGCTGCCAGCGCTCGCCGCGCGCGTCGTAGCGCTCGCGGCACTGGCGCATGAGCCAGTTGTCGTAGGCCTCAAAGAGTTGCTGCCGCAGCGGATCAACGTCGGCTCCGGTTAGTCTGGGATCTTCGGCTGGCACAGGACACCTTTCGTCACATTGCAGAAGGAGGAGGCCACATGACCTCCTCCTTCCATTCTAACTGCTTATTGGGCTGAAATGCGCAATTACGCTTCGCCGTGCTCCGCCAGGAACTCATCCAGAATGGTCTGGATCTGCTCGTTGGCATTCTTGAGCGCTTCGGGGATCGTAATGTTACCGGCCATGACATCCGGTATGAAGCCATTGACGAAGCTGAGCACCTGCGGCGCACCCGGTAACGGAATGACGAATTTGCGGTGCTGCATCATATTGGCGGAGAAGCGCACGAAGTCGTCACCCTGGTGGTACTCCTCGGAATCTGCCACGTCGGAGCGGATGGGCAGACGGTCGAAGTGCAGTGCCCAGCGAATGTTCACGTCCCGGCTGCCGAAATGCTCCATGAATAGCCACGACTTATCGGGCTGGGCGGAGTCAACCGTAATGAACCAGGTATGGCAGCCGCCGTAGCCGGCCTGGCGTCCGCCTTCGGGCACGGGATACGGCCCGTAAGAGAACTCAAAGTCCGGTTGATTCGGCAGGATTTGCCCGGCACGCTCGGAATTGGTGAGGTGCATATTGCCGACCACGCCTTGGAAGAACGGCTGGAAGTAAGCGGGATACCGCGCCGCCTCACCCCAGAATTCCAGCACCTGGTTGTAGCCGCCCTGGGCATCGAAGATGCTGCTCTTCTGCCAGTTCAGGGCCTCTTCCGCCTCAGGCGTATTCAGGCTCACCTTGCCTTCCGGCGTCGTGGTCTCCCCACCCAACTGCCACATGGGCACCATCCAGAGGTGGTTGCCGCCCGTGCCGCGCAACGGGTCGAAGCCGAGCTTCTCAATCTTGTCGCCGCTAACCGAATAGATTTTGGCAATCGCACCCTCGAGATCGTCCCAGGTTGCCGGTGGACTCTCCGGGTCAAGGCCAGCGTCGAGGTAGGCTTTATTGCCGACATAGAGGAAGCGGATGTCCGGGCCAAACGGCATGCCCTGCACCACGCTCTTGTACTCCAAGTCACCGCGCAGCGATTCCCAGATCTCCTCTTTCTTGATGACGTTCGAGGTCGCCATGTAGGAGTCGAGCCCCACCGGCACCTTGAGGACGGCGAGGGTCTGCGACTGCCACGAGCCTGCCTGGCCGATGTCAAGGCCGAAACCGGCGGCAACAGACGTCACCATCTTGTCCATGCGGTTGCCGGACTCAACAGTGGCGTTGACGGTAATGCCGGGATTGGCCTCCTCAAGTTCCTGGACCACCTCCAAACCAATGCCCTCGCTGAGGTCCCAACGGGCAGTGGTGAACACCCGAATCTCATAGGTTTCCGGCTCTGCGGGCTTCTCTTCCGCCTTGGGCTCCATCTTCTCTTCGGCTGCCGGCGCCTCGCCAGTCATCGTGGTCGCTTGACCGCAGGCCGCCAACAGTGCCAGGCCCGCGCCGGAACCGAGGCCGAGTAACATCTTGCGTCGAGTCATCTGATTGCTCCTTTGTGGCTGCTCAACCAACCGGTTGGTTGCAGACTAGCAGCGCGTGTAACGAGTGTCAAGGCAGGAGAATGTAGTCAGAATTGAGGTGATTAGACAGGGTAAGATGGGATTTCATCGCGCCTGGTGGCATAGGACTGGGAGGGCAGAATTCAGTTCGCATTTCGCCAAAATATCACAGAGGTAGGGTCAGCTTGAGAAGCGAAGATGGATTCCCGTTTTCACGGGAATCACCATGGCCTTGCTCAGGCCACACAAGGGAATGAAAGTGAACGCACATCTCTCCGTTCGTGCTGAGTGGGCTTCGCGCAACCCTTGTCGAAGCATGAACGGAGAGAATAGGGTGCGGAGTTGCTACCCGCTACCTCCGCCGTTCACCCTTCGACGATGCTCAGGGCGAACGGCTTGGTCACGCTATTTTCATGGTAATGACGGACTGACTACCTCACCGTCCGCTACGTTCTTGCTTCGGCAAGGCAGGTGGGACGCGAACTTTCACGCCAAGGCGCGTTGACCGGTGATTGACCGGGCGATTTGTGCCGACGTAGCGAGCGTTGCCCAGCGGGTGCCGACCAATGGCGTGATCATGGCCTTATCGACGGCGGAGGCGTGCAGTATGGCATCTGTCGGCCAGTAGTTGGTGAAGCCGTATTCGCGGCTCTGGATAAGGCTATAGAAGACGCACGCGCCGCCGTATTGGCCGGTGAGTACGACGTTCCGAATGCCGGCGTTGTTCAGCATGTAGTCAAGCCCCGTGCCTGTGAAGGCCGAACTCGTCAGCTTGCGTACGATTATCTCGTCGCGCTGCGGCGCAAGCTCGTCGATCACGGACATGGCGTGGGAATCGAAGTAGTCGTAGTCACGCCCCCGCTGGTAGGGCACCGCTTCACGCGCTTCTTTAGTCCACTTGGCGTTGACGACGTGAACCACCAGACCGCCGGAAGACCGAAAGGCGTCGAGGATCGCACGCAGGTTGGGGATAACGCTTTGCAGTTCTGAAGTAAACCAGCGCTCGCTTTCGGCGTTACCACCTGACAGCCAGGCCGGATCGCAGAAGCGCCGCATCATGTCGACGATGATAAGCGCGGTCTTTTCGGCTGGCAGAACGGCGTCCTCAGCAAGGTGGTTGGCCTTGAATTGGGTGGTGTCGATCAGCATAAGGAGTTTCCTTTCGATCCGTACGCGCTATGTTCTTGGATTATGCGGGGGACAAGACCTTGTGCTACAAGTCGAGTGCCACCCTCCGGTAGCGCAGGTTTGTAACCTGCGTCCGCCAGATGCAGAAGCGCTGACCATTGTCGCCAGTTTTATTTTGCCTACTGGCATCAATTATCAGCTTTAGCGAGAATTGACGGACTCCTTGAACAACAACCGAAAGATCCACACTCACATATACCAGCCGCCGTTGACGCTCAGCACCTCGCCGGTGATGTAGCGCGCCTCGTCAGAGACAAGGAAGAGAATGGCGTCAGCGATGTCTTCTGCCGTACCGAAGTGCCCCAGCGGAATCTGCTTGCGTATATTCTCTTTGATTTCGGGGTCGATGGTGCGGGTCATGTCGGTATCCATGAAGCCGGGCGCCACGGCATTCACACGAACGCCATAGCGCGCCATTTCTCTGGCCAGCGACTTGGTAAAGCCGATGGCGCCGGCTTTGGCCGCCGCGTAGTTCGTTTGGCCGAAGTTGCCCGTGAGACCGATCACCGAAGCAATGTTGACAATGCTGCCCGCTTCGCGCTCGCGCATGTGGATAGCCGCGGGCTTGGCGCAATTGAACATGCTGCCGAGGTTGACGTCCAGCACCTCGTCCCACTGCTGGCGGGTCAAGTTGCGCAGGGTCGCGTCGCGCAGGATGCCAGCATTGTTCACGAGGATGTCAAGGCAACCAAACTCCTCGATGGCTTGTGCCACCATCGCCGCGCTCGGCTCCTCCTGCGCCACGTCCGCGCCAATGACGAGTGCCTGGCGGCCCAGGTTTTTCACCTCCTGCGCCACTGCCTCTGCGTTGCGACGGTGCGCATCTTCTGCGTCAGGGTAGTGGTTAATTGCTACGTTGGCACCTGCGCGGGCAAATGCAAGAGCCGTGGCGCGTCCAATACCCTGAGAGGCGCCCGTAATCAGGGCACTCTTGCCTTCAAGTCTCATACCCGCGCCTCCCTCATGGACTGCCGGTCGCAGCGGAGTCGCAGTTGCGCTCCACCAGAGCGGCGATGCCCATGCCGCCGCCGGCGCACAGCGCCGCAATGCCCCGGCGGACGTTTCGGCGCTGCATTTCGTGGATAAGTGTGCCCAAAATGCGTGCCCCGCTCGCCCCAATGGGATGTCCCACCGCGATGGCGCCGCCGTTTACGTTTACGCGCGAACGGTCCCAGTTGAACTCAGCCTCAACCGCCAGGACTTGTGCGGCAAAGGCTTCGTTGATCTCCAAGAGGTCGATGTCATCCAGCGTGAGGCCGGTTTTGGCTAGGAGGATGCGGATCGCCTTTGCCGGTCCAATACCCATCCGCATTGGCGCTACGCCGGTGGTCGCAACCGCCGTGAGCGTAGCCAGAGGCTGGCGTTGCTGAGCTTCTGCCCACTCTGCCGATGCCACGACAAGTGCCGCAGCGCCGTCGTTGATGCCGGAGGCATTGCCGGCAGTGATGCACGAAACGTCCTTGAACGCGGGACGGAGAGACGACAAAGCCTCACTAGTCGTATCCGGTCGCGGGTACTCGTCATCACTGACTATTTTGGGCGGTCTCCGGCGCTGCGGCACCGACACGGACGCGATTTCAGCCGAGATGTGGCAAGCGCGCGCCGCAGCCGCATAGCGTTGCTGGCTCTCATAGGCAAATTGGTCTTGCGCTTCACGGGAGATTCCATACTCTTGCGCCAAGGTGTCGGCGGTATTGGCCATGTGACAGTCTTCAAACGCGTCCCAAAGGCCGTCACCTATGAGCGTATCCACGATGTTGGCATGACCCAACTTGCTGCCCCAGCGCGCGTCGGGCAGTACATACGGCGCTTGGCTCATGCTCTCCATGCCGCCGGCCAAAGCCACGTCGACCTCTCCCAGGCGAATGTAGTTTCCGGCTAGCGCCACGGCCTGCAGGCCGGAAGCGCAGACCTGGTTAAGGGTCATGGCATGCACAGTCTCGGGCACTCCGGCACGCAGGCTCACCTGCCGCGCAGGGTTCATGCCGCTGCCGCCCTGCAAGACTTGGCCGAAGATCGAAACCTGGACGGCATCAGGTGTCACATCGGCTCGTGCCAACGCCGCCTGCGCCGCAACCACACCAAGATCGGGCGCGGAGAGTTCGCTAAATGCGCCGCCAAACTTGCCGATGGGTGTGCGGGCCACCCCTAGAATTACCGGCGTTCGCGTGCTCATTTTCTGACCTCACCTTCCAGAATGGGGTTTTCGCCGTCAATGGTTCTGAGATTTCTTGTCTTTACACGAGCAATTGCGGCACATCGGCAATGGAATCAACGACATAGTCGGGCTTAACGGAAGAACGCTCCAGTGCTTCATCTGCGTATTTTCCCGTTCGTACCAGCACGCTAAGGGCGCCGACCGCCCGCGCTCCGACGATGTCAGTCGTCACATCATCGCCGACTACGACCACTTGTTCGGGTGAGCAAGCCATCTGCTCGATTGCCAACCGGAAGAAATCTGCCGATGGCTTGCCAAGGACTCTTGCCGTCTTGCCGGAACTATATTCTAGGAGTTGCACGAACGCTCCGGTATCCAGGTTGAAACCTTCGTTGCTCACAAAGTACCGGCCTTTCTGTAGGGCAACAATCTCCGCGCCTGCCATGACGTGCCTGAATGCCGTATTCAGCAGATCATAACTGACGGAATCGCGGAAGTCTCCGACTAGTACATAGTCTACGGCACCCTCCACGGCATGAAAAGGCGCAAAGGCGGCGGTAAGTTCCTGAGAAACCAAGCAATAGTAACGCTTGCCCGGCCGTTCTTGCAGAAACCGCAGAGCGGCGGTGGCGGCGCTAAAGATCTCTGCTTCTTCAACTACGAGACTCATGGCTGCGATTTCCTGCTGTAGAGTGCCGCTAGTCTTCGAATCGGTGTTTGTTAGGAAACGTAATTGAAATCCTCTTTCTCTCAGAGCAGTGAGGGCTTGAGCGGCATGTTGAATCTGTGCACCTTTGAAGTAGAGCGTACCGTCCAGGTCGAGCAAGAGGGTTCTTATCTGCCTGCGCTGGATGATGCCACTCCTCGCTGCGAATCCCCTGAGTGTTTGCAACAAGCAGCCAAGTGAACGTGTGAGCGCTATTTGAAGTCTTGCGCTAGTCCCATTGGCTCATTGAGGAAAAGGGTCGGGTCCATAGGACGCAAATCGGGTGCAATTTGGGGCTTGAACGCCATCTGAGCGAGCACGTCTCTCTCCAAATCCACACCGGGTGCGATCTCCGTGAGCGTGAGTCCTTCGTCGGCAAGCGTGAAGACCGCGCGCTCGGTGACATAGGTAATCGTGCGTCCCAGTGAGCGCGCGTAGGCGCCGTTGAATGTGACTTGCTCTACGGCATTCACCAGCTTGGGGTGTCTGCCTTCGCGGATGATCTGCAACGTACCGTCCTCAATCGCAATGTTCAGGCCTCCCGCCGTGAAGGTCCCGCAAAAGACGATGCGCTTCGCGTTGTGGCTAATGTTCACAAAGCCTCCCGCACCAGGCACGACGTTGCCGAAGCGACTGACGTTCACGTTGCCGGCAGCATCGATCTGCGCCGCGCCGAGGCAGGCGATATCCAGGCCGCCGCCGTCGTAGAAATCGAACATGTACGGCGAGTCGATGAGGGCCGTGGGCTTATAGGAAGCGCCGAAGGAGAGGCCGCCTGCGGGAATGCCGCCGATTGCGCCGCTTTCGACGGTCATCACCAGGTCGTCTATGATGTTTTCCTCTGCTGCAACCGCCGCTACGCTCTCCGGCAGGCCAATGCCGAGGTTGACGACGTCACCGCGGCGCAATTCCATGGCGGCGCGGCGAGCGATCACCTTGCGCTCGTCAAGCGGGTGCGGTGGGAAGTCTGGCGCTTCCCCGCTGGTACCCGTTTTCTCCGACGATGTTTCTACGTACGCCGGATTGAATTCCTCACTGAATGTCTGCCAGTGCTCTCCGGGATCGGAAACAGCCACAACGTCGACGAGAATGCCGGGGATTCTGATTTCGCGCGCGGGTAACGGCGTGTCTATCGTGCGCTCTACTTGCGCGATCACGGTGCCGCCGCAATTGTGCACGGCCAGCGCGACGCTGAGCATCTCGCCGTAGACCGCTTCCCGTTCCATGCTGATGTTGCCGTCGGGATCGGCGGTCGTGCCGCGAATGAACCCGACGTCGAGTTCTATGCGCGGATAGAAGAGGTGCTCTTCGCCGTTCAATGCAACAAGCTGCACCAACTCCTCCGGCGTGGAAGCCGGATTAACGCGTCCCCCTTCCAGACGCGGGTCTACAAATGTGTGGAGGCCAACGTGTGTGATGGTGCCGGGCTTGCCCGCGGCGATGTCGCGGAAGAGATGGACAATGACACCTTGGGGGAAATTGTAGCCCTCGATCTTGCCGTCGAGGACCAGTTGACAGAGGCTGGGAGCCAGTCCCCAGTGGCCGCCGATGATGCGCTTGACCAGCCCTTCATGGCCGAAGTGATTGAGGCCGCGCGTTTGGCGGTCGCCTTGACCGGCGCCGTACATTAGCGTAAGGTTCCGCGGCTCGCCGGTCTGCAAGAAACGCCGCTCGACTGCCGCGGAGAGCGCCTCCGGATGTCCAATACCGACGAAACCGCCCACGCCGATGGCAGCGCCGTCCTGGATGAGCCAGACCGCTTGGTCGATTGAGAGAAACTTCCCTCCCATCCATCCTCCCTGTGCTTCTTCACGGCTTCCCGCGGACCGCTTGTCAGAATGTTGTGAAATCATGTGCGCCCGCTCCACGAGGGAAAACACGCCCATTGCCGAGCCGCTACACGGTCGGCGGGCTGACCCCTATGATAGCGATTTTCAAGGGTGATGTCTTTGCCGGTCAGCGGGGTTGTGATTAGTATGGAGGAGCCGAACGGCAGTGCGCTCAAACAGGCGGCGTAATCGAGGCAATAGGGCGGGCACAGACAGGTCCTGCGAACAGATCCAATCACATTTACATAACGTCAAAACTACTGCGTTGTTACGGTCTAACTGATAGTGCCAGGTGGAGGGAGACACATGTCGGCAGAGACGTTCTCAGTGTGGGCAACCGGCTGTGCCCACGTGGGCACCGAAAAGAGGTTCGGCCGCGAGAGCTTGACGGAGTCGATACGCCATTCGGAAGTCGGCGGCGATGAGGGCGGCCCACCATTCCGCTGGGACATCATGCTGCACCTTGGCGACCTCTCCGGCAACCAGAAGTCGCCTGACGATGAAGAGGGCGCCGAAGTGGCGCGGCAGTTCGGCACGTCCCGCGAGCATCCGCGGGAACACTTCTACAATCTGGCGGGCAATCACGACGCGACCTTCTACACGGAGCCGACCCAGTGGTGGTTCCGCAAGTGGGTGGACCCCACAGGTGAGCATACGCAGTTCTCTGGCGTCGACCTGGCACGGCGTCCCTATCCGGTGGCAGGCACCTGGGAACGATACGCCTTTCGCGTGGGCAACCTGCTCTTTCTGATGATGAGCGACCGCAACGACTTGCCGCCGCCCGTGGGACGCAATCCCAAGGGCGGCGGTTATCCGTCAGGTGCGGTGACCGGCGAGACGTTCGCGTGGTGGCAAGCGCAGGTGGAGGCGAACCCCGACTGCGCCATCGTCTCCGCCCACCACCACATGCTGAAGGAGACCACCGTGGCGTCCGGACCGTGGGAGGGACACCGTCAGAATGAAGACGGCACGTGGCGCGGGCACTACCACGGCTACTTTGCCGACGGCGGACCGGAAGGGTCTTCTTACCTCTACTTTGTGGACAGTACGCCCGACGCCCAGGCGTTTGAGAGCTATCTGGCGGCCCACCCGGGTGCGACCGATCTCTGGCTCGGCGGCCATACGCACACCCACCCCGATGATCGCTACGGCGGGCGGTCGCACGTGGAGCGCAAGTGGGACGTGAACTTCATCAACTGTGCGGCCCTGGCCCGGCACCACGCCGGGCGCACAACGATCGCCATGAGCCGCCTGCTGACCTTCACCGCAGGCAGCGACGAGGTGCGCGTGCAGTGCTATCTCCACACGTCCGACTACGCGCCGCAGGGCTGGTACGCCCAGGCCGAACGGACCATTAGGCTAGGCAAGCCGTTCCAACTGTAGAAAATCCATTCGAGCGATTGAAGGTTAGAGATCACACTTACCTGAGGAGGTACGATGAATGCCCCAATCTGTCCTGAGAAATATGGCTTCTACGGCCTGCAGCCGGTATTGGAAGTGGCGGACGTTCCGGCCACGGCGGCCTGGTACCGCGATGTACTGGGTTTCACATTGGACTTTGTCGACATGGCGCGGGGAGGTCACGCGCGGGTGTCAATAGGCGGCGAGGGCGGCAAGAGCCCGCAGCGCATGCGCTTCACCGGCTATCGCCGTCGCCACGGCACTGAGCCGACCAATGCGGGCTACACCTATATCCATTGTGTCAATATTGCCGAACTGTACACAGAATACCGGCAGAGGGGTGTCGCAATCCGGCCGGCATTCATGGACGGCCCCGTCAAGCAACCGTGGGGACTGCGTGAGTTTGAGATCGAAGACTGCAACGGCCACATCCTCGTCTTCGCCCAGGAAGGCGGCTAGTAGAGGGTACCGGCACTTGGCAACCGCGGCTCAGTCATCCAAGGAGGCGACGTCCCATTCGTCCAGCGGCGTGAATTGCGTGGTATCGAGCTCAAAGCCGTAGCCGAACGGGGCGTCCACAATGCTGGATACGTCCACACGCCCGTGGCGCACGTCGAGCGCCGGGTATCCCTCCTCGTGACGGCGATAGAAGGAACCGTGGCTTGCCAGCACCTGCGCTTGAACGGGCTGGGGATACATACTGAGCCCCGCGAAGTAGTGATGGCCGTTGCGTTCCGCGTGTGCGATGCCCAAGTTCGCCGCCACCGTGAGGTCTTGAATCATGGCTACCGGCCCCACACTGCAGAGGTCCTCGCTGCTCAAGATGAAGGCTTGAGAGGGATCGCGCTGCCGATAGTGCGCCAGCAAACAGGCGTTCACGATCCCGCGAAATACGCCCTTGCAGTTCTTGTGACTGCCGCCGGCATAGCCGCAAGCGAGCGCAGCGGCGAGGCTGTTCAACTCGCCATCGGACTCATCGATTATTAGCGGAGGGCGCTCGTCCCACTGCCGGAGGTCCGCCTGCACAGATTCTCCTAGCGCCACGTCGCGATGGAGCGGCTGCTCCACAAACAGGGCTCGGCCCAAGAAAGAGCGAAGCGTAGGTTCGGCTTGGATCGTCTCCCAAAAACGCTGAAACGGGCCGACTTCCGTGTAGAACTCGTTGCCGTCAAGGGTATGGGCATAGTTGGCCGGCGCATGCGCTTCCATGATTTGTGCGATGCGCTGCAGCCGGTCGATGTCCGCGGACGTATCGCCCGATAGCTTGATCTTGAGGTGGGTTAGTCCATAGAATTGCACACTGGCTTCCAAGGACTGCGGCAAGCCGTCACTCAGGCGCTCTTCCGGCGGGACATCGCTATCCGTAAGCGGATCAGCCAGGCCGACCGTGTGCCGGATAGTCATCGTACGGTTGGCACGTTCCGGCAGAAATTCGGCGGGCACTTTACCGGAAAGTTCAGAATGCAGAGCTTCAAGCCGAATGCCAAGCGTGTTCGCGCGCAGTGCCGCTTCGAATGAATCACCGGTGGCGCGGCAGAAGGCGTCAATTAGGGCCCGCTCTACCATGCTCACGCCAAAACCCCACAGCAGCGGCGGATAGTCGGTTCCTGCCGCCCATGCCTCCTGTTGTTCATGCACACCCAGCCAGAGGTCGAACGGACTTGCGGCCGGTGGCGCATTCAAACCGAACGAAACGGCCTGCTGAATGACGGCCAGCATTTCGTCCAGGTCTTCCGCGAAAGACGTATCGGGATTCTTCGTAAACCACTTGGGCGGTAATCCCTCGGCAGTGACTCCTGTGGCAGTCTTGCCGCTCACGTCTGCCGTAACGCGCAAAAAGAGGTGGGGCACGGATTCGAGGGAGGCAATGCCGTAGCGAAACGGCATGCGGGTCTTCATGTTGAGAACGTTGAGGTCGATGTGCTGAATGGAGACTGTCATGCTAAAGATCCTAGTGGCCTCTTACTTAGCACAATCATACTCCGAGCCAAGTGCAGTTTCATCTTTGTAGGCACTAAAATGAAGAAAGATCGACTGGCTCTCGTGGTACGTTTGTGCTAGGGTTGCCTAGCGCCTGAGATGAATCGGTATGGCGTAGTCTGCGCGGGCCTGTGATCAGGCGGGTGCTGCTCACACGTTTACGCATTAGCGAAGTTTCGAGTGCGGAACGTAGATTCTCAGACATCCTTCATTTTTTGGGTCATGATAGAGAGAGTGTCTCGTCCCACCGGCAGAGCGCGTAAGGGAGAATCAGCGGATGAAGCGAAGACGGACGGCACGCTGGTTGAAAGTGCTTAGCCTCTGCCTACTCACCGGCATGCTTGTGGGGTGCGCAACAGTAGCCAGTGTACCCAAGTCCGATCAGGCTGTGGACCCAATTGATGAGCGTGCTGAGAAGAGCCCTCAGGTAGTGAACATCCTGCTGCTTGGCGTGGATTCGTGGGACACGCTGTCGGGGCGCAGTGATGCCATTGTCATACTCAGCATCGACGTGGACCACAAGCGCGTGCTGGTGACGTCTGTGCCGCGGGACCTGCGCGTGAGTCTCGACGGGCTGCCGCAGCCGCAGCGCATCAACGCTGCCTATGCGTATGGCGGCGCCAATCTTGCGCGCACCAAACTTGAGGATGTGCTCGATGTTGAGATTCCCTACTATGCGGTGGTGAACTTTTCCGGCTTTGCCCGCATTGTCGATACGCTTGGCGGTGTCACCATCAATGTGCCGAATGACATTAACGACATGCAGTTCCCGGCAGCGGACGGCATCAACTACGAACCGTTCGTGCTCAAGGCCGGTGTGCAACATCTCGACGGCGAGACCGCATTGAAGTATGCGCGGACGCGCAAGTCCAGTCCTAACGGCGACTTTGGGCGCATGTACCGTCAGCAACAGGTAATGCACGCGCTCAAAGCGCAGGCGCTGACGCCGCGTACCTTACCCCGCATACCCGCGCTCTACAATGACTTCCGCCACGCGGTGAACACCAACATCTCGCTGCAGACGTTGGTACTCCTGGCCAGGGTTGCCGGCAGCGTGGAGGCTGAGAGCATCAGCTCTTACGCTATCGATGAGGCGTCCGGTCTGGTAACCGCCCACTACGTGGATGGGGTGTTCGTCCTCGAACCGGATCTTGTTGGCATACGAGCGGCCTTGCACGAGCGAATTGGCTTGCTATCTGAGGAAGCGCCGCAGGTTGCGCAAACGGCATCACCCTAGGGTACAACATAATTGTATTGACCGGTAGCGTAGGTTTGAAACCTGCGCAGTCTCCCTGCGCTGCCGCCGACACCTGCCCGTCATTACAATGTTGTTAGACTGCTAGTCCCGTGACACCCATCTGGCCCAGATTGGATACGGTTGCCTCCTCGGTCGCATTTGAGAGAAGACGCCGCGCGTATCGCTTCCGCGTCAGTTGAGCGCAGGTTGCAAACCTGCGCTACTGGAGATAGCGCAGCGTTGCATTCTTTAGTGCGAGATTTGGCGCAAACGCTGCCGCCTATATCCCCATCACGTCCACCAACTCGCGTACGGCATCGGCAGACTGATTGAGCATGGCGCTTTCCCCGGCGGTAAGATCAAGTTCAACGATGCTTTCCACACCGCCTGCGCCGAGTTGGATGAGTACGCCCACGTAGACGCCGCTGATGCCGTATTCGCCTTCCAAATAGGCTGCGCAGGGCAAGACTCGCTTTTGGTCGAGCAGAATGGCGTCGATCATCTCCACAAGCGCAGCCCCAGGCGCTTCGTACGCGCTGCCGAGCTTGAGCAAGTTTACGATTTCAGCCCCGCCGTCGCGCGTGCGTTGGATTATTTTTTCCAGTCTATCGGGCGTGATGAAATCTGTGATAGGTTTACCGGAGACACTGGTGTAGCGTGGCAGGGGGACCATCTGGTCACCGTGGCCGCCGAGTACGTATCCGGTGATGTCGCGCATGGAAACGCCGAGTTCCTGTGCCAGAAACGTCCGGTAGCGCGCAGAATCGAGCACGCCGCCCTGACCCACAACACGATTCGTGGGAAAGCCGCTCACCTTCCAGGCGAGTTGCGTCATGGCGTCGACGGGATTGGTAACAACCACGATTGTGCACTCGGGCGAGTGCTTGACGATCTCGCTAGTTACTGCCGTAATCACCTTCTGGTTCACGGCCAGCAAGTCGTCGCGGCTCATACCGGGTTTGCGCGGGCTGCCGCTGGTGATGACGATAAGGTCTGACCCGGCGGTGTCGGCGTAGTCGTTGGTGCCGATGATCTTGGAGTCATAGTTGACGATGGGCGCGGCTTGCTGAATGTCAAGCGCTTTACCCTGCGGCAGTCCCTCGACGATGTCGATGAGTACGATATCCGCATAATCCCGTTCCGCCAGGCGCCGGGCGCACGAACCGCCGACTTGGCCCGCGCCGACGATTGTTACTTTCTTACGCATGAGATTTCATCCTCCGATTTCATTTTGCGTACAGAGTTTCTCAAGGATTCGCGATGACTAGTGGGTACAAACACAGTTTTGGTGAAAGCGTTGGTAGTTGACAACGCATAGCGTCGCGCGTGTGGCACGGGCAAACATGTACCCAGCGGGGGCCAAAGCAGACTTGCACTTACAGATTGAAGATTCACGTCTGCGATCGGCATTCCTAAGCCAGCGGCAACGCATGGACGCGTTCGCGCACCGGATTGGTGGAGACGACGTGGCGGTTGAGGCCGAGTGCCGCGTCGTCGATGCCCAGTGCCATGCCGATGAGTTGGGAAAGGTGGAGTATCGGCAGGTTGAGCGGCGTCTTTACCACTCTCGCGGCGTCGGGCTGCTGCGCGTCCAGGTTCAAGTGGCAGAGCGGGCAGGGCGTGACCATGAAGTCGGCGCCCTTCTCGGTGGCTTCACCCACGTGATTGCCGGCCATCGTAAGAGAGTTTTCGCGATTCATCGTGATGATTGGGAACCCGCAGCACTTCTTCTTGCCGGAGTAGTCCACCGGCGTTGCGCCGCAGGCCTCGATAATCATCTCCAGGTAGACCCCGCGCTGGGGGAAATCGTGGTATCCCAGCACGTCGGTGGGACGCGAGATGTAGCAGCCGTAGAAGGGAGCAACATTCAGTTCCGATAGAGGCCGCTTTACCAGCTTGCGTAAGTTGTCCAGACCGAAGTCTTCCACCAGCACCCACATGAAGTTGCGCGGGTCGGCCTTGCCGGAATACGACAAACCTTCTTCCGCGAGCATTTCATTGATCTCAGCCAGGTATTCCGGACGGGCCTTCAGCCGCTCATTGACCCCGCTCATCACGCCCTGGCACGTGCTGCAGATGTTCATGAGCGGCAGTCCGGTCTGCTCGGCCAGAGCAAAATTGCGCGCGTTCAGGGCATCGGCCAGTTTCTGATTGCGCTCGCTGATGACGCCCGCCCCAGTGCAGGACGCGGTCTCCATGAGTTCGAGTTCCATACCGATGTGATCCGCTACAGCGGTAAGGGACTGCATGAGCTCAGGGCACGCCCCGCGCGAGACACAACCGGGAAAGAAGGCATATTTCACTGTGGGGACCTCACTCCTTGTGCGCAGGGCGGACTTCGCGCCGCCGGCGCTCCGTGCGCTGTCTACGCTTCTTGGCCAGCTTCTACTTTTTCAAAGAGGCGTTTCACGTTGCCGTGGCCCGGTATCTTGTGATGGAAGGGGCCGGAGGCCAACGGCAGCTTGCCAGCGCGCAGCAGCCGCACGCCGCCGGGCACATTTTTCATCTGTTCGACCGGATTCATGCCAATGGATTTCAGCAGTAGCATCGGCTCGTCCAGAATCCCGCTATCGCGAATGATCCCTTCAAACGCCTTCGCATGGCGTGTGCCGGCATTATTCTCAACTCCGGCGCCCTGCGCCCGCTCGCGAATCTCCACGATACGCTCCAGCGGCGCAACGTCTTTCGGACAAACCTCGACACAGAAGAAGCAGTGGGTGCAGTCATACACACCGCCGTAGTCGCTCAGTTCTTCCAGCCGCTCTTGCCGGGCCTCGTCGCGCGGGTCATCCACAAAGCGGTACGCCTTGGCGAGCGCCGCCGGGCCGATGAAGTTCTTATCCACTTCCAGCGAGGTGCAATCCGAAACGCACGCGCCGCACATGACGCAGTTCATGGCTACCGTGAGGTCAAGGATGGTCTCATTGGGCACCAGATATTCGCGCTCAGGGATCGGCTGTACCGGCTCCAGCCAGGGTTTCACCTGCCGGATCTTGCTCCAAAAGACATCCATGTCCACGATCAGGTCTTTGAGCACCGGCATGTTGCCGCCCGGCTCAACGGTAATGGCCTCACCCGCTTCCTGCATGTCTTTGGCTTTGGTAGCGCAAGCCAGGCGTGCTTGGCCGTTAACGCGCATCATGCACGAGCCGCAGATTGCCGACCGGCACGAACAGCGCACGGCCAGCGTACCGTCGATATACTCGCGAATGTGAATGAGGCAGTCGAGGACCGTGGCGTTTTCAGGCACATCCACGTTATATTCGCGCCAGTAGGGCGCCGGGTTCTCCGCCTCCGGGTCGTACCGCCGCACGTTGAGCTTGAATTGCATCCAGTACCTTTCAACCTAATCCTGCTCTGGTGTTCCCCCTCACCCCCGTATCGAGTACGGGGCAGGCTCTAGCCCTCTCCCCAGGGAGAGGGGACAAGACGAAACGTCTCATCAGCGAAATCCAGAGCTTCTTGACCTGCGGAATCCAACTGAAAACGATACTAGTACGTTCTCCTCGCGGGTTGCCACTGCGTAATTGTAACCGGCAGAGTCTCGAGGCGCGGTCCACTTTCGTCGCTGAAAACCAAGGTGTGCTTGAGCCAGTCATCGTCATTGCGCTCGGGAAAGTCGGTGCGGTAATGGGCGCCCCTGCTCTCGGTGCGGAACAGCGCACTCGCCACGATTGCCTCGGCAACGTCGAGCATGAGTCCTACTTCCAGGGCGAACAACACGTCGGTGTTGAAGACTTTGCCTTTGTCATCAACGCTGACATTCCGATAGCGCTCCTTGAGAGTGGCGATAGTGTCCTGCGCCTTTTCCAAGCCGGACTGCTCGCGAAAGACGCCAACGTGCTGGTGCATCGTCTGCCCCATGGCGAGACGGAGCGCTGCCGCGCGCTCGCCCTGTTCGCTGTTGCGAGACAAAATGCCGTTGATGTGCTCCCGGTCTTCCTGCAAACGCGAATCCGGGATGTCGGGAGAAGAGATGCCATCCGCGTAGAGCACCGCGGACGTGCCGGCTCGCTTGCCATAGACAAGGGTATCGAGCAACGAATTGGCGCCGAGACGGTTGCCGCCGTGCACCGAGACACAGGCCGCTTCGCCCGCGGAGTAGAGGCCCTTGACGAACGTGGCGCCTTCGATGTCGGTCTTGATCCCACCCATCATGTAATGCATGCCGGGCCGCACGGGGCAGGGCTCTTCTATGATGTCTATGCCTTCATACTCAAGACCGAGCTCACGGATCTGGCTGAGCTTTTGCATGATCGTATTGCGATCGAGATGGCGAACGTCCAACAGTACACAGCCGTTGATGTCCCTGCCCTCATTGATCTCGGTCTGCTCGGCGCGAGAGACCACGTCTCTGGAAGCAAGCTCCATCATGTTCGGTGCGTAGCGCTCCATGAAGCGCTCGCCGTTGGCGTTGATGAGATACGCGCCCTCGCCGCGCGCGCCTTCGGTCATAAGCGCGCCGTTGCCCGGCAGCGTGGTGGGGTGGTATTGCACCATCTCCATATCCATGAGCGGCGCGCCCACCCGATAGGCTTGGGCGTAGCCGTCACCGGTACAGATAAGGGCATTGCTGCTGGGCTCGTAGACGCGCCCGGAGCCGCCAGTACACAGAATTACGGCTTTCGCCTTGATGAGGTGAAGCTCGCCACTGCGCAAGTCCATGGCTATGACACCGCACACGGCGTCATTCTGGCGAACTAGAGAAGTCACGAACCACTCTTCATAGACCTGGGTTCCCGCCTTCATAAGCTGCTCGTAAATGACGTGGAGCATCACCTGCCCGGTAATGTCCGCCACGTAGCACGTGCGCTTCCGCGCCTGGCCGCCAAAGGCGCGGAGGTCAATCTGGCCGCGGGAGCCCCGATTGAAGATGACGCCCATGTGCTCGAGTTCGATGATCGTCTCCGGAGCCTCGCTGCAGAGCACCTCGATGGCGTCCTGGTCGCCCAGGTAGTCGCTGCCCTTGACCGTGTCGTAGGCGTGGTCTTCCCAGGGATCGTCCTCTTCCATGGCGGCATTGATACCGCCTTGCGCGGCATTCGAGTGGCTGCGCACGGGATGCACTTTCGTGAGAATGGCAACGCTAACGCCTTGCTTGGCCGCGTGCAACGCTGCCTGCATGCCGGCGAGACCGGCGCCTACCACTAAGACATCATGCTCAAGCAAGTCTTCGAACTCCCATGCAACTGTCCTTGCGTATCGGCGCCAATGCGCCAATACCGTCGCAATCATTGCCGCAAAATAGGCTGGATAATTGTCTCACCAAGCAGGGCGCCGCACGCACCACTGAGTTGGCGATTCTCCAGCCCTCAGCCACTAGTATACAATCCAGGCGGCATGAATGTTAAGCGAGACCATTGGCGTGCGCCCACGGGCAAAAAAAACAGCGAACTCCAACTAATCGGAGTCCGCTTGTAAGTCGCATTTACCGAGAGTCCTCGACCGGATACTAGCTCATCTGGTCGAAGAGGTTCTCCACCACCGTCATGGCGCTATTGGTCAATTCCGGCTTGTTGTTCCTAATGTGGTCCTCAAAGGTTGGCTGCTCCGCCTGATAATACAGACCCAAGTAGAGCGGGTCTTCGCTGGCGGCATATTGCAGCGCGGTACTGAAGTCGGAGGGATCGAAATCTGCCGGCAGGTCTTCGGTTGCGTCTCGATAGTACTTGAAGGTGTTGACTGTGTTGAAGGTTGGGCAAGGGCTGTACGTATCGATGAAGGCAAACCCTTCATGCGCTATGCCCCGGGTGATAAGGTCGGCCAACTCTTTCGGCTTGCTGGAAAAGCCGCGGGCGACAAAAGTGCAGCCGGTGGCCAAAGCGAGCAAGAGCGGGTTGACCGCCGGATCGCTGGCGCCCTGCGGTGTGGCTTTGGTCGCCAGGCCGCGCTCCGCCGTGGGAGACGTTTGGCCTTTCGTGAGGCCGTACACGGCGTTATCCATCACCACGTAGCAGATGTTGAGATTGCGCCGGATGGCGTGGATGAGATGCCCGACACCAATGGCGAAAGCGTCACCATCACCGCCCATGGCCAATACCGGCATGTCGGGCTGCACCGCGCGAATGCCGGCGGCCACGGGCATTGCCCGCCCGTGCACCGTATGGAAGCCGTAAGCGTCAGTGAAGAAAGGCAGGCGACTGGAACAACCGATACCGGAGACGATGATCACGTTCTTGGGATCGAAGTTATGCTCGCTCAACGCCTTGAAGACGGCGTTGAGGACACCAAAGTCGCCACAACCGGGGCACCACGTAGGGCGCTCCTCGCCCTTGTAGTCGTTGACCTTACGCTTCTCTACGGTTACCACGCTAGACATACTGCGCCACTTCCTCTCTGATCTTCTCCAGGAGCCAGTCGACGCGGAACGGCATACCGCCGAAAATGTTGATCCGCACGTAATCGCGCGGGTACTGGCTCGTGATCATGTTGGCAAACTGACCGACATAGTTCACTTCCGGAATGATGATGACGCGTTTGCTCTCGATGAAGGGACGTACCTCATGGTCCGCCAGCGGCATGAGCATTCTTGGCGCCAACATGTCGAGCTTGAGGCCTTCCTGTTCGGCCTGGCGTATCACCTCGATGACGGAGCCTACGGTAGAACCCCAGGTGAGAATGCCGACTTCAGCCTCAGGATCGCCAAAGCGGTCCGCTTCCGGCGCCTCCAAAGCAGCGCGCTCAAGTTTGCGGAACCGCTTCTGGGTCATGATGGTGTGCGTCGCCTCGTCATACCGGTGCAGGCCTTCTTCGTTGTGCTCAAGCCCGGTGGCAATGTACTGACCGCCCTCCTGACCGGGAATGGACATGGGTGAGACGCCGTTCTCCGTGAGCACGTAGCGGTTGTATTCGCCGTTCATCCTTCCATTGCCGTTCTCCGAGAACAAGAGACGGTCAATAACCTTGACTTCATTGAGAATAGGCCGGGGAACACTCTCGGAACGCACGTTGAGCAATGTGTCACCGAGCAAGATGACTGGCGTCTGATATTTTTCCGCTAGATTGAAAGCGTTGACTGTCTGGTAGAAACAGTCTCGCACCGACGTAGGCGCGAGCACGATACGCGGACACTCGCCGTGACCGGCAAACGCGGCTTGGTAGAGGTCGCCCTGCTCGTGGCGGGTCGGCATGCCGGTGGAGGGTCCTGCCCGCTGCGCGTCAACGATAACGCAGGGAAGCTCAGCCATGGCGGCAAGCCCAAGCATTTCGATCATCAGGCTAAACCCGGGACCGGAGGTCGCCGTCATGGCTTTGGAACCGGCATATGAAGCCCCCAGCACCATGCCGATGGCCGCTAACTCATCCTCCGCTTGCAGCGCGTGGCCGCCCGTTTTCGGCAAATGTATCTCCAGAAACTCCTTGATGTCGCTGGCAGGCGTAATTGGATACCCTGCCATGAAACTGCAGCCGGCGGCAATAGCGCCCAGGCCGATCGCCTCGCTGCCACTCACCATAATCTCGCCGGAATGGGATTTTTCCGGGTAAAGCGCAAAATTATCGCGCTGCGGGACATGCTCGATAACATAATCGATGCCGGCCCGGAGCGCGTCCAGGTTCTTCTGCACAACCGCTTCGCCTTTGCGCAACCACCGCTCCTCGATGAGGGAGTCGAGATGTTTCGTCGGCAGATCGAAAAGCTCCGCCAGCGCGCCAACGGCTACGACGTTCTTCGCGATGGGAAATTTGAGTTGGTTCTTCGCGATGTCGTTAAGCGGGAACTCCACCTGTACAAAGTGGCTGTCGGCAGACGGTGTTACTTCCGATGGGTCGTATACGAGCAGGCCGTCGTCCTTGGTTTCGGCAGCGTTGCGGTCGTAGGCTTCCTGGTTGAAGGCGAGGAGAATGTCAACAGAATCACCTTTACTGTAGGAGCGATCCGCGCTGAGCCTAATCTGATAGAAGGCGTGCCCACCCTTGATCTCCGAAGGCGGCTGGGAGTAGGTAAGTACATGAAATCCGCCTCGCAATGCCGCCTGGGTAAGCAATTGTCCGGTCGAGACAATGCCTTCGCCAGCCTCGCCAGCGACGCGGATGACTAGGTCGTTTCTCGTCATTGGTCTAGAGTTTTACTTCCTGCAACTATCCCATGCTGGTTCGCCAGCGCTTGCGGCACACGAAGGAACATCATTACAATCGCTGTGCACTAGCGCTGGCTTAGTATTCTACATTCTTGTCTAATTATACACCAGCAGGGCGTATCAATACAGCAGGCGCGAACAGCAGCGCTATTCGCACAAGCGGTTGAGGGCAAGTAACCCGGAGCAAAAGGGAGCGGCTGCCACAAATCCCAATCCGATTAGGCTGTGGAAATTTCCTGTTGCAACGCGAGCGCGGCGCGCACGAGTTGCTCGCCGGAGCCTGGCAGCACGCGGCTGGAAGTGGGTTCGTACGCACCCTGCGGATAGGCTGCTTCCGTACAGATGTAGCCCAAATTGCCGTTGGCAAGCTCCGCCAGCAGATTGTGCTCGAACGGCGAGCGCTCCTTGATTGAAAGCCCAAGCTCGACGAATATCTCGCCGGGCAGCGCCGTAATCGCCACGTTGCCAACGGCCAAGACCTGGACTTCGGTGTCGAAGTGTTGCCTGTTCAACTCCTGTAGCGCGAGATCGCGATGCGCCTTCACCAGGTCGTCTCGTCCGGGACCGCCGCCCCTCGGAGAAGCCTCGACTGCCTCCCGCGCCCAGGCGATGTCTTCCTCAGTAGGAACCACTGCTGGCAGCGCCTCGGTCTTTTGGGATGCATGCACGGATTCGCCCTTAATCGGCTCCAAGTGGGAGAGCGCCTGGGTCGCGCTTTCCGCAAGCGCGCGGCCGATGCGCTCGGACTCCTCGAAACCCTTGAGTTGATTGGGGTCGTTCACGTTGACGTGATTGATGTCGCCGCAGAAGCCATTGGCGTAGAGGACCACCGCCTCATCCAACTCCGGCGACATGTTCCTTAGGTGTTTTTCCATCCAACCGGAGTAGTCGGCGGAGATCTGGTCACCGCCGGTCGTGTCGGCATGCAGGGAGTAGTTTACGAGCACTCCGATTGGATCTCCTTGGTTGGATTCCGCGAGAAGCGCGTACACGTCGGGGTCAATGGGGCCAACCGGACGTATGACGTCGGGATTGTCCTTGCCCGGATTGGTCTTCACGCTGCCATCGCGCATGTGGAAGCGGCGGTTGAAGGCGATGCGGGTCTCCTGCGACTTGCCAATGCGCAGCGTGCCCGGCGATCGGGTCGCCCAGGCCTCCGTCACCGCCCCGGCAATCTGCGCTTCCAGGGTCGCCATGTAGGTCTCGCTCATGCTACCGAACGTGGCGGCACTGCGGTCGCCGCGTGTGATGGGTCCCGTGTGGGTGTGCGTGCAGCAGACGAGCACGTTGCCGCCGGGGATTGCGGTTGCCTGCGCTACTTGCTCCCGCGCATTGACGACGCTCTCTTCCCGGATGGACACAAGGTCGCACGTGACAAGCGCGATTGTGGTGGAGCCATCGTCAATTACCATGGCCCGCGCGTAGAGATCGTCATGTACCGCACTCGCCGGTCGCACATGGTAATACCCAGCCATGTGCGTGCCCAAAGGCGGTGAGATGTTGCGCTGCGCCGCACCAATTGAGAGTGCCATCGGTCGTTTCCCCTTACGCTACGTTATGTTTTCCCAGTCTTATGAAAGAATCCGCTTGGCCGCCAACAGCGCCGCCTCACGGGGAAAATCTGCCACGTCTACACCCGCGGCCTGGAGCGCCGCAATTTTGGACTCAGCCGTGCCGACGCCGCCGGAGACAATGGCACCGGCATGCCCCATGCGCTTCTCTGGCGGCGCGGTGCGTCCGGCGATGAAGCCAACCACGGGTTTGGTCATGTGCGCTTTGACGAAATTGGCCGCTTCCTCTTCATCGGTGCCGCCGATTTCGCCAATCATGACGACCGCTTCCGTCTCAGGGTCTGCCTCGAACATGCGGAGCACGTCGATGAATCCGGTGCCAATGACCGGATCGCCGCCAATGCCGACGACGGTGGACTGTCCAACACCCTGTCCCGTGAGGTGAGAAACGACTTCGTATGTCAGCGTGCCGGAACGGCTGACGACGCCCACGGGACCGGGGATGTGGATATCGCCGGCCATGATGCCCACTTTGGCCTTGCCCGGCGAAATAAGGCCAGGGCAATTGGGCCCCTGCAAGCGCGCGCCCTTAATATTTACATAATGATGCACGCGCAGCATGTCCTGCACGGGGATATGCTCGCTGATGCAGACCACAAAGGGAATCCCGGCGTCTACCGCCTCGATGATGGCGTCGGGCGCGAATGGACCCGGCACGAAGATAATGGAGACATTGGCGCCGGTTTCGCCGACCGCTTGGGCTACGGTATTGAATACGGGCACGCCGCAGGCTTCCTGCCCGCCGCGTCCAGGCGTAACGCCCGCCACGACCTGCGTGCCGTAGTGCACCATCTGCTCCGTGTGAAAGGTGCCTTCCCGGCCGGTTATGCCCTGCACCAAAAGGCGCGTGTTCTCGTCAACGAGGATGCTCATAAGGCCGACGCCTCCGGAGAAGCGGCTACCCTCACCACTTCCTGCGATGCGGCTTGCATAGAGTCGGCGGCTACAAGTCCCGCTTCCCGCAAGATTTCCCGTCCCTCCTCCTGATTGGTGCCGACCAAACGCACCACCATTGGCACCTGGCGGGAGAGCGACGGCAATGCGCTCACGATGCCGCGCGCGACTTCATCGCAGCGGGTGATGCCGCCGAAGATATTGAAAAGTACTGCGTTCACATTTTCGTCGTCCAGGATGATGCGCAGTGCGTTCTCGACGCTCTCCGCGCGGGCCCCGCCGCCAATATCGAGGAAGTTGGCCGGGCTGCCGCCGCTCAACTTGATGGTATCCATGGTCGCCATGGCGAGACCGGCGCCGTTGACCACGCAACCAATGGTGCCGTCGAGCTTGACGAATGAGAGTCCCGCTTCGCGGGCCGCGCGTTCGGCAGGCTCTTCCTCGTCATGGTCGCGCAGTTCCGCCAGCGCTTTGTGACGGTAGAGGGCATTGTCGTCGAGGTTGATCTTGGCATCGATGCACTGGATCGTGCCGTCTTCAGTGATGACGAGCGGGTTGATTTCGACCAATTCGGCATCGTTGTCATTGAGCGCTTGGACGAGTGTGCGGACGATGCGCGCGAAATCTCGGCTCAAGTCTTTTGGTATGCCAATGTCGAATGCCAGTTGACGGCCTTGGTAATCGGCGTACCCTGCCAACGGATGTACGTGCACGCGATGAATCTTCTCCGGCGTCTCACGGGCGACTTCCTCGATCTCCACGCCGCCTTCCGCGCTGGCCATGATGGTGATGGCTTTGGAAGTGCGGTCGAGGATCACGCCGAGGTAGATTTCGGTAGCAATGTCCACCGCCTGCGCGACTAAGACACGCTGTACGGTGATGCCCTTAATGTCCATGCCCAGAATGTCTGCCGCTTTCTCAGCGGCTTCATCCGGCGTGGCGGCGAGCTTCACGCCGCCGGCTTTGCCGCGCCCGCCCACTAGCACCTGCGCCTTCACGACCACGGTGCCGCCAATGCGCTCCGCCGCTGCCCGTGCCTCCTCCGGCGTGGTCGCCACGTGGCCAGGAGGAATGGGCAAACCATACCCCGCCAGAATATCTTTCGCCTGAAATTCGTGAATCTTCATGAAGAGGGGTGACCAGACCATTAACAGTTACAAGAATTGCCAGCAACAGAATACCGGAAAGTCCGCCCCTATGTCGAATGACTGATACGTCCAACTGTGTCGAGTTATGTTTCCTCGCGACTGTGACTTTATGTGACATTGCACTACACTTTGACACGTGGAAGCAAAACCATGCTGTACGAGAATAGGCATTAAAGAGGCTTTGTGGCAGGGAGGCTGTTCTATGGAATATCGGACGTTGGGGCGCACGGACATACGCATCTCGGAGGTAGGATTGGGCACGTGGGGGATGGGCGGCGACCGCTACGGACGCGCGGACGACGCGGAGTCGCGGCGGGCGCTTTTGCGGGCGTTGGAACTTGGCATCAACCACATTGATACGGCACCGATCTATGGTAACGGGCGCAGTGAGGAAGTGGTCGGCAATGCCATCGCGGGGCGGCGGCACGAAGTCGTGCTGGCGACGAAGGTGGGCATGTTTCCCGGCGGACGCCAGAACTTCGACTATTCAGGCGCCACGGTCATGCGCGAGGTCGAACAAAGCCTGCGCCGCCTGCGCACGGACTATCTCGACATCTACTTCCTGCACAGTCCTGATGAGGAACTCTACCGCGACGACGGCCTGGGAGCGCTCGTGCGCCTGAAAGAGCAGGGCAAAATCCGCGCCACGGGTTTCTCCGTCATGTCGGTGGAGGAGGGCATACCTATGGCCATGCGTCTCATTGAACAGGGTGACGTGGACGTCATTCAGCAGGCCTATCGGCTGTTGTACACACTGCCGTCGCAGGAGCTTTTCCCGTTGGCTCAGGCAAGAAACGTGGGCGTGATCGCGCGGGAGAATTTCTATTTCGGCTTCCTTACCGGCGCGATTACGCGCGAGACGGTCTTCGACGACCATGACGACCGGCGCAAGTTTGCTCCGGCCTTCATCGCTGCCGTGCTCGCGCGCGTGGAGAAGCTGAAGTTTCTCACGGAGGAGCGAACGATGACGCAAGCCGCGCTGCAATTCGTGCTGGCAACGCCGGGCGTGCATGGCGTGATTCCCGGAGCGATGACGGTTGCCGAGGTGGAGGACAACGTGCGGGCATCAGGGGGTAATCCCATAACCGCTGAGGAAATGGCGGAGATTATGGCCCTGGAAGCCCGCGACTACGACCTGCCGTCCATTCCGCCGCCGGTGTGACAGAGCGCGCTTGTGTTTGGGGATTCCGTTCGCGGTGAGCTTGTCGAACCGTGAAAGCCCTTCGTCAGGCTCATGGCGAACGGAAATCGGGCTTCTTCTCTCTACTCGACTGTTTACCGAAATCGGACTCTAAACTCAGCTTGAGGAGAGGGATGAAGAGGCGGGGGACAAGCCCCCGCGCTGCAAAAGATGCGCGAAACTGGCATTCAGCACAAAGAGAGCAGCAACTTTAGCGATGCTCTGGCGATACGTTGGTGCGTAGCGGCGCTTGCAGCGTGTCTGAAAGCGACTTCTGCACAGTGGAACCTTACAGGGCTATGACCTGTCCCGCGGGTTGGATATAGCCTAAGTACATGCGTATTACGTCGTGGGCGTCCTCAAGGGTGGCCGTGGTTGGCGGGGTGTTTTTGAGCACACTTTCGGCAAAGGCGATGATCTCGGGGGCGTAGCCAAGCAAGAATAGGCCCTTGTTGGCGAGACGACCGTGGGAGAAGTCGGGCAGCCAGCGGCGGGGAGCGCTGGCGTCGTCACTGACAAACGAATCCCGTGACCGTGGGGCTCCAGGCGGATAGTAGGTGAGGTCAATGCCGTTTTCGATCACAATGGAAGCGCCTTCGCCATTCACTTCCACGCGATCCCACGGCGCATTCTCGCCTTTGCCTGCGGCCTGATGGAGGCAGCCGATACTGCCGTTGGCGAACGTGAAGACGCCGAGCGAACTGCCCCATCGCGCTTCATCAGCAAAATAGAGCGTCTGCGCCGGGCCAAGCAGGAATTGCAGGATCGAGAGTGGATGGCAGCCGATTTGGAGGAAGCGCATCATTTCCCGGCTGTGAGGGCGTCCTTCGGCAGGCGGCAGGTTCACGGCGTAGTGGACGTAGGCGGAGGTAGGCGCGCCGAACTCCGGTTGGGCCATCAGTTTCTTCGCGTGCTGAATGGCAGGATAGAAGGGCTTCTTGAAGCCGACCTGGACAAATCTTTGCGCCGTATCGCGTGCCTCTTGCATCTGCTCGATTTCTGTCAGCGTTGAGGCCGGCGGCTTTTCGATCCAGACGTGACAGCCCGCCCGCAGTACGTCTATGGCCACCGGTGCGTACTGGGGGCGTCCTTGCGCGTCGTGGTTGAGCACCACAAAGACCGCGTCCAACTCTTCTTGCGCCAGCATGGCGGCATGGTCGGTATACCAACGCAGCGCGCCGAACTGCCGCGCGCAGATTTGGGCCCGTTCCTCTATGAGGTCGCAGACGGCGACCAACTCTACCGGCGCATATTGGAAGCTGGGCAGAATACTCTGGAAGGCGTGCTTGCCGCAGCCAATAAATCCTGCGCGTATGTGGCGCGCGTATTCATAGTTGAAGGGCATTTGCGTGAATCCTCTGTTCTGGCAAAGTGAGACTGCAAGCGAACTTAGCCGGATATTCGCCCGGTGTGTGCGGTTAGGTGCAACTGAAAGTACTAGCGACAGTCTCTGCTCTTACGCAGTATGTTGCTGCGACCCCGCGACGGACCTTCCGGCAACCCGGAAGCATCAACCTCGCGACGCTGCCGCGCTTCATCCGAAAAGTACTTCGCCCACTCGCCGGGGGCGTCAGGCTCAATGCCGCCGTGGCGCGTGATGCGTTGTCGGACTCGAATCGAGAGCGGCGTGTTGACGGCGGCGCCGGCCACGATTGCCTGGCCTTTGGAGAGGGCCGGCAACTCTGCCAAGAGATCATGGCTGGCGCTCTCAACCGCAGCGGCGACACTGCTCTGGTCGTATTCATTGACGATACGCAGCAGGAATTGCGTCATGCACTGGGAGAGCACGTCAGAGTCGAGCTTGCCAGGACGCTGGCTGATGAGGCCCACGCCCACGCCAAACTTCCGGCCCTCCGCGAGAATGGTCTTGAGGATATTCGTCGTCACCACGTCTTCATTCGCCGGTGCAAAGTGATGGGCCTCTTCGAGCAAGATGAAAACCGGATAATCAAGACGGTCCTGAGGGGCGCCAATGCCTTTCGCGGCGTTCATACGCGCCTTCCAGACCATGCGCAGGAGTACCGCCACAATCACTTGCTGCTGGTGGCGGTCGATTTCGTTGAGTTGCAATACAGAGCAAAGCCCGGGGCGGAAAACTCTCTGTAGATTGATACTGGCAATGTTGTCGAAGTTCGCTGACTCGGCGAAGAGGCTCCTGAGCCGCCAATCCAACGCACGCGCAGTTCCCCGGTCTTGAGAGTCCACTCTTTCTGGTGACTCTTGTTGAGACTGCGGTCCCACGGTATCGGGTGCACCTAGAAATTCATCGAGATCGGAATCAGATGGATTCCCGCTTTCACGGGAATGACGATTGCGATCTGATTCCCTCTTGTCCTCAGCGTTCTGCATGAATTCCAACACTGCAAATAGGTCGTTCTTCGTCCAAGGTGACTTGCCCTTGCGGTCGCGCTCTACTTGGTCCAAGACTCTGCGCAGGACGTATTCCATGCGCGGAGAGAGATCGTACTGCGCGCCGAGCAGAAAGCGCATGTCGTAAAACGTCAGATCGGAGACACGGATCTTAACCTGATTTTGGGGAACGACCTCAACTTCCGCCTTGTATTCGCTTCCTTCGCCGCGGCCAGCGCTGAATTGACTCCCGTTTCGGATCTCTTCGAGGGTGTCGTACTCCCCGTGGGGATCGATCACCAGGATACTGGCCCGATTGATAGGTTTCATCATCTCTTCGATAAGCACCGAGGCCAAGTAGCTCTTGCCCGCGCCGGTACCGGCAATGATGGCCATGTGGGTCGCCGTAATGGAACGGACGTCCAGCACCACGGGGACGCCATCGGGCTGGTCCGCTTGCGGACTAAAGGCCGGACGCGAGAGCAGGGAACCGACGTACGCACCGCCCGGATTGGCTTCACCCATGTTCCAATCAAAGGCGATGCGATTGAGCACTTCCGCCAGCGCCGCGTCGGGTGCAAGGTATATCTTCCAGCCGATGCGCGGCGGGATGCGCGGATTGACGAAAGCGCTCAACTGCGCATCGTGGTAGCCCATGATGCTCACGTGGATTTCAAAAAGCTCTGCCGAAGCGTCGGCTTCCTCACGAGTCTCATCTGAAAAGGCATCGGTGTTGGCGTAGCCAACCAAAGCCGCCATCTGCGCCGGGTCCACCTCCGGGTGCGCCAGAAATGAATCAGGGTAGAGTCGCAACGGGATACGCCGAATGACACGCCCGAGTATCTGGCGCTGCGTGCCGTCAACATCCGCCTCGTAATAGACGAATTCGCTCGTCTTTACACGCCGCTCGGTATCGGGCGTGACGAAGGTGTATTCGTTCGGGGTGTCGCCGGGGCCTTTGGCAATGCCAATTATCATTAATCGTTATCCTCGGCTGAAACTTCTGCGCGCCTGCGGGTGAAGCCTGTGTGTGCCGCATTCTGAATTGACGAAGATTCACCCTCACCCTAGCCCTCTCCCTCGATGGAGAGGGGATTTTGCGCCTCCGACCCTGTGTGCTTCCCGACCCTGGCTATGCAACGGTTTCCAGAGCGCGTTACCACTTACGGTTCGCGCCGGATGACGTCCAATTCATCAGTTGCGCCCTTGATGAGCAGGCGCTGATCGTTGGCAAGGCCCAGGTAGCGAAAGCCTTGCTCGAGCCGCTTGTTCAGTGCCTCACCTGAACTCGTATGGATGCCCGGCGCGACGCCATGTTTGCGGCTAAAAGTCACAACCTGGCTGACGGCAGCCTCAAAATCGGGATGCTCGCTATCGGTACTGGGCGGAATGCCCAGGGAAGCGCAGAGATCATTGGGGCCGATGAAGGCGGCGTCAATGCCGGGCACACTGAGGATGTCGTCAAGCCGCCGGATGGCATCGGCATGCTCGATCTGGATGATTACGAGGAGCTCATCGTTGGCGCGGTCGAGATAATCGGCCTGGGTACCGCGAAAGGCATAGTGATTGCGTCCGCTGCCGATGCTGCGGATGCCGGCGGGCGGATAGCGGCAGGCGGCCACGGCGCGCTCGGCTTCCTCCCGCGTGCGCACCATCGGCACCACGACGCCGTACGCGCCGGCATCGAGCACGCGCTTGATCCACACGTGGTCGTTCCAGGGCACGCGCGCCGTCGGCACGACGTCGGTGGTATTGATGACCTGGAAGAGCGCGCGGGTCTCACGCACGTCTATGGACCCATGCTCCATATCAACGTTGAGCCAGTCGAAGTCCATGTGCGCCAGAGTCTCGGTGGCCAGAGGATCGCCAAGCGTGAGCCAGGTGCCAATGGCGGGTTTGCCCGCCTTGAGGAGATTCTTAACGGGGTTTTCGCGCATACGCTATGTACCTCATTCTCATTGAAGGAAGGAAGATTGGATGTACTTCCTAAGTATACTAGAGCAACGAATTAGCCCAAGGGCGTGACTCTGGCTTGCCAAGAGAAGTGGGCGGCGAGGGTGCGCAACAGGCGCTGGTCGCTAGACTCTGGAAAGAGCGAGAGAAGCTGACGTATGACATTGAGCCCAAGCTCAGTGACAAGAGGACTCTGGTGCGAAATGAGATTGGGCAGATAGCCGAGAGAGAGCTTCCCTCCAACCAAGTGGAAACGCCGGATAGCATCGTCATCCAAGCTGGAAACCTCGGCGTCAACGGGCAGCGAGAGTGGGATAACGCCGTGCTTGACCGTATCGCCCTCCTGCAGCCCCACGATGATGATGCCGACCGCCGTCGCCTTTTCCACCAGGTAGTCCGGAGCAAGCAGCGCTTGATCTGAGGGAGGGTTCAGGCGGGGGCCGAGGCTGCCGTACTCCGGGTTGAGGAGAATGGTGTCATAGACGATGCCAACGGCTGTGCGGTCATCCGCCGGGTCGATTGGCGCCTTGACAAAGCTCCCAAAGGCGTAGTCTTGCGGCGCCGGATCGTGCGCTGTTTCTCGCGGGGCAAAGACCTGGCAGACGTAGTCTGTGTGGGAGTTGGACTTGACGATACGCCCGATCACTGGCATGGCTGCTGCCTCTTATGTCCGCCGCCGCTCTTTGCTGGCCTGCTTGGACGATGCCTGCATGGTGTGGATGCCGTGTGTTCTGCCAAACTCTTCTAAAGCGCGCAGAAAGCGTTGTCGGTCTTGGAAAGTGATCACGGCAGCAGCGTCAGCCGCTTGAATGGCATACGGATAGCCGCCGCCCACGATGGCCTCCGCTCGCACCCAGTCTATCACGCGGTCGAGGATGCCGGCGCGGAGCACCCATTTTGGGAACTCCAGACGAGCCGGGCGCCCGTGGTTGATCTTGAGGTAGGTGAAGCATATCTCTTTGCCGTAGCTCTTGCCGTCTTGCTTGTCTCGATAATTCTCTTCGTTTGCCACGTCCGGCCTTTGGCACAAGAATGCGGTCGAACGCCAAAACCCTTCGTCATCGATCGGTCTATCCAAGACTGCGGTGTCGCTGATCAGTGAGGCATTTGAACGACTGATCCCGCCCACATGGCAAAGCATCGTTGTAAAGTCATTGGCGCGAGAGCGATCTATGTAAGCCACAAGGGGAACTCGGCACTCTTCCGAAGTGCGCAGCATGCTTACTGCGGCGGCGCGATAGCGGTTGCGCACTTCATCAGGATATGCGCCGGCAAAAGTTACGGTAAGTGAACCGTCGAAGAGCGCCACCGCTTGCTCGCCGCGGGCGCTCTGCTCCCGCATGAACGTGTTGATCCGCGCTATCTCCAGCTCATAGCGATGCAGAGCAACCAAGAGACTGGCGTCGCTGTCGCCTTGGATAAGCTCTTGCGGTGTTAGCACCTCAACGTGCGCATCCTTCTCGTATGCGCCGTCGTCCGTATGTCGATTGGTAAACCACGCAATTTGCACAGCGGCTACCGGCAAAGGAAAGTCCTTATTTGCCGGCAACTGGCTGCCGTCAACCGCGCAAACGGTGACGTCGGCAAGCGTGCCGGACGCCCAGTGGCGCATGGCCGTGAGATTGTCCCAGGCTTCCGAAAACCGGATGCGGATGCCTGGTACTCTGTCGAATTCGTCGGTGGGCAGCGCGCCCGGCGCATTTTCCGGCGCGAGCCGCTCACGGAGCGCGGCGGCAGTCATCCCCGTGAGCGCATCGCTCGCCCCCAACAACTCCTGGAGGCGGGCACGCTGCTCGTGATCGAGTTGATCCAGGGCGGCGCGCTTTTCGTCAAGCGCATTGATCACTTTGTCGCGATAGAACACGGCAATCTCCACATGCGTCGGACGCGGGCCGCAATCACGATGCTGTAGTCGGCTTATCCGGCTCTGGTTCTAGGATCCATAGCGAGAGGTATCCATGCGGGGCAATCTTGCTCGGGAGGTAATTGTGCTACTCCACTGACACAGAGCTCACACCATTCTCTTTGCGCACGCGCAATACCGTGGAGACCAGCGGTTCAAACGTATCGTCGTGACTGATGACGAAGAGTTGATCAAAACCCTTTACTCGCTCAAGCTGTTCGGCCAGGTTGTGGCGGCGCGCTGCATCCATATTCTGGGTTGGCTCATCGAAGAAGGCAAGGTTGATATCGGAGAGTTGCCGCAGCAGACCCAGGCGGACGGCAACCGCCGCGCTCATCTGTTCGCCGCCGGACAACTGCATAAACGCGCGGCGGTGCCCGTGCTGCTCCAGGATGATGTCGTAGTCTTCAGTGAGCGAGAGTTCTGCCGAGGCGTCGCCCATGATCTCGCTGAAGAGCGTATTGGCTTCGGCGGAAATCTGCTGGATCAGGTGCCGCGTGATGTGCGGGCCGGCGTCGCGGATGACATTGCGCAAGAAGCCGGTCACCGAGTGCACCTCTTGCGCCTCTACCAGCGCTTGTTTGGCTTCCGCTAGTTCTCGCGCCTTCTGTTCCAACGCAGCTACTTCTTGTTTGGTGTGTGTGATTTGCTCGCTCAGAGAGCGAATACGCTCGTGCGCTGCGCCTAACTCACTTTGAGTCTTGTTCACGTTTGCTTGTACGCCGGTCAGTACGGTCGGGTCCCAGGTCTCCTCGCACTCGGTGAGGATTCGCTGGGAATCTGCGACCGCTCGATTACTTTCCTCCAATTCGTCCATAAGCGCAGCTACCACTTCTTTGCGTCGCGGAAGGTCGGCGGCTGCACTCTCGTGCTGGAGGTATCGTTCAAAGTCTTCTCGGTGGGAGTCTGCCGTTTGGCGCTGCTCGGCCATCCTTCGGTCGAGATCGACAAATGGGGCAAGGCGTTCGGTAATCTCTGCTCGTTCCTCTTCGATCAATTGACGTTCGTGCTTCACCGCAGCAAGTGCATCTGCGCGTTGTTCATACTCGCTCGCGGGGCCGTACAGGCGATCCGCGATCTGACGCGGATTCCCCAGATCTGCAAACTCCTGTCTCAGTGCATCCTCCTTTGCTTCGAGCTGAGCAAGCACCTCTGCAATAACCTGCGCCGACCACGTACCTTGCAGGCGTTCGTCGACGCGCTGCGTCAGTTCACGCATGTGCTGCTCAATGGCGCGGAGTTCTTCCTCCACCTGGCGCAGGTGAGGCGCTAAGTCTTGTAAGCGGTCGACTTGCTGCTGGGCCGCCCTGGCCTGAGCGACGTCTTGTTCGAGTTGCTGCCGCTCTGCCAACGCTTGCTCCCCCTGATCCGTATAGTCACGAATCAGACCGGCTATGACCGGGGTAAGGCTATGGCCATCTTCCACTTTCGGGCAGAAGTCTTTGAAGAAGGGGCATAGACCGTCAGCGGCCATCGCTTGTGAATCTTGATTGAAGCGTCGCTGCGCTTCAAATGCGCTTATCTTGTCCCGCACGAACTGCAATTGCTGCTCTTGTTCGGTAAGCTGGGACGCGGCATCGATAAATGACTCGCAGTGCGCGACTGCGGCTGCGGTCTCATTGCGCGCCGCCTGCGCTTGCAGGTAGCGCGTATGCAGATCAGACCGTTGCTCAAGCCAAGGACCAACATCCCGCAGGTGCTCGTACTGCTTGCCAAGCTGACTGCGGGCATACGCGGCAGATTGGCTGGCGTTCCCCGGCAGGTCAACCGCGGCATGTGTCAGCCGGACATCGTCCTCATTGGCTGCAACTCTCGCCAACACATGCGTAACCTGCGCTCCATGCTGGCGCGCGTAGTCGAGATTGAGACTGAACTCCTGCACTACCGCTTCCAAGCGTTCCTGCTCAGCAACCCGCGGCATGAGGGATTCTCTTTGCGCCGCCGCAGTGCTTGCTTCTTCCGCGGCTTTCTCAAGGGCTGCCTGACGGGTCTGCAAGGCCACAAGTTTTCTCTCCACGGTGTGCCTGATCTCTTGAAGCGCTTCGGCAGACTTGCGTTCCTCCTCAAGTGTGGCAAGTTCCTCTTGCGCCTTGCGGTAGGCGGCGTACCCCGGAGCGGCGTTCTTGGTGAGCGTAACGGCTTCCATTGCCGCAGTGACGTGGGCTTGCTCAGCTTCGAGGCGACTTTGCAAATGCTGTTGTTGTTGCGCGAGGCGTTTGGCAAGATCGCGTTGTTGTTCAAGAGTCCGGCGCTGGGCTTCCAGGCGCTGCAAGTCTTCCTGCAAACGCGCTTGCGCCGTGACTAGGGTGCGGGTTTCTTCCGCAGCGACCGCCTGTTGCTTCTCGAACTCAGCGAGTGCCGCAACCACGTCCGGCAAACGCGCCGCTTCAGGTTCCAATGAGGAGACGCGCCGCTCCTGATCCGAGACGTTTCCCTGGAGCGCATCCAGGACGTCCCGCAGCTTCTCATAGACGCGGCGATACGCGTCAACCCGCAGCAACGGATCAAACGTGCCTTTGCGCTGGGCGGGAGTGAGCAGGAAATCGGCGGTCAAGCGTCCCTGTGGTACACCGAGGACGTTGTCGAATACGCGCCCCAAGTCAGCGTAGTCGTCTAGGCCAATGTGCGAGCGCAGAAAGTCTTGCACGTCTTGCTTCTGCTGAGCCACGCGCCCCCCGGCATCGAGGCTGTAAACGTAGTAAGAGGACGTGACTGAATCGGTGCCGGTAGCGCGCTTGAGCGTGCGCACCGCCTGGTACGGGCACTCATCGAGCCGCGACAGGAAAGTCACACGCACGTCAGCCTCCAAGGCATTGTGCCGCATGAACTCACGTTGGTTGCGGTACGGCAGGAAGTCGAAGAGCGCAAAGCCGATGGCTTCCAGAATAGTGCTCTTGCCGGCCCCGTTCGGCCCGGAGATGGCAATCGTACCCTGGGGAAAACGGATAGTGAAATCCTGATAGCTCTTGATGTTCTTGAGCGAGACCTCGGTGATGCGCATCAGCAGTTATTCCGAGTTTCTTGGCGGTTCCGCGTTTTTCAGGCCGGTACCAGAGAGACCGCCTTGCGCCCGCAGGCGGCTATGTACTTCGTCTGCAATCTCGTTGGCTGTGACCCCGTCGAGGACCATCTGCTTGAGAAGCACAGCGATTTGCGCCACATCACTCGCCGATGCGGCAAAGCGATCATCGGCCCGGATGAGGTTTTCAAAGACTGTTCGTTCCAAGACTTCTCGCGGCAGGGCACTCCCGTCTTCCACCACGCTCGCAGGGGCTTCCTGCAAGGTTGACCGCACGCGCACGAGCAGCGGATTGATGTGCTTCTTTGCCAGTTGCTCGATAGCTGCCGTGTCGATTTCCGTGCGGGAGAAACGGGCGACGCCGGTGAGGACGATCTCAACTACAGGGGCCTTTGGAGAATCTGGCATTGGTTCACGCCGTATCTTCTCTTCGAGTAGGCGCAGGAGCGCGCTCGGCGTAGGGCAGGCATCCAATTCTTGCCGGATACGCATGAAGGGACGGCGATAAGGATAGTTGCGTGGCGTAGCCTTGAAGTTCGGCGCCACCTCGGTGTCCACCTCTACGAACATTGCGCCTTTGCTTTGGTACTGCCACTCTTCGCTGCTCCAGGTTTCCGGGCAACCGGGATTGAAGAACCACTCTTCCTGCCCAAGCGAATCTGGATATGGCGCATGTACATGCCCAAGGGCGAGGTAATCCACGCACTGCCGGAGAGAAGCGAGGTCTTGCTGGCGCGCAAAAGGGTGCCCCTGGTCGTAGTATCCCTCCACAGACGTGTGCGCAAGAAAGATGGAAAATTCAGCAGCAGGTTGCTGAGCGGCGGCAATTGCAGAGCCAATCTCGCTGAGCGCCGCGCCGGTCTGCGCGCCTTGGTACTTGAGACCATAGATGCGTGCGCCGGCAAGATCCACGTAACCGCCGGTGCGCTCCGCTTGGTTCCACGGCTGAGGTTGCCAACCTTGGTCGCGGCGCGCGCAATCCAGCAAGTGGAGCAGGCCGCTCTGATTGAGGTATTCCATCCAGGAGAGATTATCGCCGTAGGTGCGCTCGTGATTCCCCTCGATGGCAACGACGGGGATACGCGCTTCTCTGAGCCGTTCAAACTCGGTGACGGCGATGAGGAGCGTGCGGGGGTCGAGGGTGCGCTTCTCGAAGAGGTCGCCCGCTAGCAAGAGAAAGTCAACGCGTTCCTTCAGCGCGGTGTCTATGACCCACCGGAAGGCGTCGCTGAAATCGTCGTAGCGCTGCTCGAGGCCGTACTGCTGATAGCCAAGATGTATGTCGGCGGCATGGAGGAACTTGATTTGCATGGCATTTCTCCTGAGGCGGAGCCACGGTGAGTTACTCCACTGCGCAGAAGCCTTGGCTGTGCACTCAAATCGTATCCATAGGGAACGGTTTGTCAGCGAGCGGATCGCGGCTGCGATCAAGAAGCACACCCTTGGCGATGGTATGGGTGTTTTCCACCCACTCGGCGCCGTCACGCTCCACTCCCTGCGGGTCTTGGAAGGTGACGTGGCCGGTATTGATGCTGAAGACCGCAATGTCGGCGGGGGCGCCAACGCGCAGGCTGCCGCAGAGATGGTCGCGGTGTACCGACTGTGCAGGTGTGAGCGTGCTCATGCGCACAACCGTCTCGATATCCATGCCGAGAGCCAGAAACTTGGACATTATGTGCGGAAAGCTCTTGGCGGTGCTGCGGATACTTACCTGGTGCAAGTCCGTGCTGATGGAATCGGGCGGAAAGCCCTGTTCCAGTGCAGCCTCGGTAACCGGGAATGAGAAACTACTGTTGCCGTGACCAATGTCGAACAGCACGCCGCGCTCGCGCGCGGCCCAGACCTCGTCGCGCACACGACCGCGCATCAGAACCCCGCCCACCTTGCCGTGGAAGCAGTGAGTCACGATGTCGCCGGCGCGCAGTATCGGCAGCAACTCCTGCAAGGTCGGCGCGACGTTGGAGATATGCACCATGAGAGGAAGTGAGAGCTGATCGCACAGTTCGCGAGCTATCCACGGCGGGATCATGCCCATTTGTCCGGTGCTGGAGCGGCCGGCGCGGACCTTGATGCCGGCAATGAGGTCGCGGTGACGCTCAATGGTGGCGGCAGTGAGATCGGAGTCGATGTAACGAATATCGTTAAGCTCGCCTACCTCCTGGCAATGCACAAGACCCTTGGCGCTGAGATTGAGCAAGGGGACCACGCGCACCTGCGACTGCTCGATGATGAAACGCTTGAAAGCGGGGAAGGTCGCGGCACCACTGCTGCCGGGATCGATCCAGGTGGTTACGCCATGGTGCGCGCCTACCAGGTCCGGATCAAGGCCGGTGCCGCCCACGCCCCAGTAGCAGTGGCCGTGCAGGTCCACCAGGCCGGGCGTGACGATGTGCCCGGCGACGTCTATTTCCTGTGCGCCGGTGCCTGCAAGCGTGCCCTCCGTCACGGCAGTGATTTTGCCGTCGGCAACGCCGATGTCGCCAGTGAAACGGCGGCCTTCGCTGGGTTCTATGATGTCGCCGTTGCGCAATATCAGGTCGTAGGCCATTGGCATTACCTCCGCTGTACCAAGGATTTCACTCTAGCAGCACCGCTCCACGTGATTCTAACAGCCTGCTTGCTTTCTCACCCTGTCTATGCCCTCAACCGCGCTAACCCAAAATCCGCGTTCAGGGCTTTGTTGAAAAGGAACAGCCCGTTCACTCGTCGGAATCGCTTTGCTCCACGTGTAGGACCACGTGTTTGCGGTTGATTTCGCGGTGGAAGCTCTCCGGCAAACGTGCCCAGTCGTGCGCCTGAACTAGGATGGGGATATTTGACCGTTCCAGCGCCATGTTAAACTCCCGGAGCAAGGCGTCCGGTATCGGTTCCAGGTTTGCCGAGCGCAGCGCTAGGTCGAGATCGCTGCCTGGGTGACTTCTACCGACTTCGTCGCAGACGACGTTGACGCGACTGCCGTAGGCCCATGCCTCTACCCCGGGCAGGCACGTGCGCAACAGCGCTTCGATTTGCCGGCGGTAGCGGCAAGGCAAGTCCAGACGTTCAGTCATCCGATCCCTCTGCAATGACTTGCGCCAGTTCCTTGGCGTCGACGATGAAGGTGGGCAGCAGCTTGAGTGTTGCCTCAGCAAATCCCGCGCCGTAGCGGTGCGCCGTGTCGTTGCGGGCATCTCTGTACCCGAGCCAGCGTTCGCAACCCTCGACGGAGAGTAACCCGTGCTTCGCCGCATGGCGAAAGCGGTCCTTGAAGGTAAGCTGATCGGCCTGCCGGTTGCTAGCGAAATAGGGTCCGAGCCGTTTGCCCAGCAGACTGCCGCTCTGCTCCAGGACTAACTCAAACTCTTTAACGCATGCGGCGCGAAAGATGTCGTAAGCAACACTGTCCACTTCATGCTGCTGCAACTGCGCGAACGCGCTCTCCAAGGTCAGGATACAACGCGTGAGGAAGTCCGTGTTGATAGTCATGCTCCACTCTCTCCAGGCATGCTTCCCCTTCAACCCTGGAGCGCCTGGGTACGTCTGCTAAAAGCGTGCCTACACCTCGACCAGTCCAGTAGTGGCTTGTGGTTCTGGCACCGGTTCGCCGTGCTCACGGAGCAATGCAACATGATGAGCGACAGCCTCTCGAATCAAATCATCCGCTTCTTCCCGCGTATCCGCGGCGGCGACACAACCTGGTACGTCGGGTACGTATGCTGAGTAGCCGTTACAGGTTTTCTCAATGACGATGGCATACTTCACGTCTGATCCCCTTCTTGGATTTTAGCCTGCTTCAGAATACTGTTCCATGTCTTTGGTGCAAGTTCCTTACTCAGCTTACCCGCTATGGTAACTATTCCGAGTTTTGTGGGGTGACGGTAGTGGCGGTGACTTCCTCGAGTGCGGACGTGCTTCCAACCGTCTCGCTCTACCAGTCGAATAGCGTCCCGTACTTTAGGCATCGCAGAACCCTGCAAGCAAACGTGTCCATATTTCCCGCCAGTACCCTACATCCATTAGTAACAGGGAGTTGTACTCAGCACGAATTGGCAAAGCCCAACTGAATGAGGGATGGATGCTAATACGCGCGTCGCTGGCAGTCGTCTGCAAAGAGATTGAAGTGGCCGAAACGGTAGGGATGTTCCTTGATCACGTCGAGATTAAGGTCTATGCCAAGGCCGGACGCCTCCGGCGGATAGAAGTATCCGTCTTTAACCCGTGGAAAGCCGATCACGGCCTCACGCACGAAATCCGGCGCAAAGTCGTCAAAGCACTCTTGTATTTTCACGTTGGTGGTGCAGAAGTCGAAGTGTACGCTGGCAGCCGTGCAGACGGGCCCATTGGAACAGTGCGGCGCCACCATTACATAGTGGGCGTCAGCCATAGCGGCGATTTTCTTGAGTTCCATAATGCCGCCGGCATGGATAATGTCCGGCTGGACGATGTCTACGACGTTGCGCCTAAAGAACCGAGCGTACTCAAATCGCGTGAATAGCCTTTCTCCCGTGGCAACAGGAACGTGGATGTCCCGCGCCGCCCGTTCCAGCGCATCTTGGTCTTCCGGCGGTACCGGCTCTTCTACCCAGCCGGGCTTGAAGGGTTCGAGCTCGCGGGCGATTTCGATTGCGGTTGCCGGGCTGAAGCGTCCGTGCATTTCAATGAAGATCTCGATGTCCGGCCCGACGGCAGCGCGTATGGCTTCCACCAGTTCGATTGACTTGCGCTTCTCTGCGGTTTCCATTTCGTACGTGCCCGCGCCAAACGGATCAACCTTGAGGGCCTTGTAGCCTTTGCGAACCACTGTTTTTGCTCGCTGGGCAAAGTCCTCGGGAGTCCGATCTCCGGTGTACCAGCCATTAGCGTACGCCTTGATGCGTTCGTGGCATTGACCGCCCAAGAGCCTGTACACCGGCGTTTCCAGCGCTTTCCCTACAATGTCCCAGCAGGCGATTTCGACTGCGCTCAGTGCAGTATTGGCAACGGGCCCGCCCCGCCAGAAGTCATCACGATACATGCGGAGCCACAGGTCTTCGATGTTGAAGGGGTCGCTCCCGACGATATGCCGACTCTTAGCCCCATGGAGGTAGGCGACGACAGCCTCATCGCGGTTCTGGATAGTTGCTTCGCCAATCCCATACAGACCTTCATCGGTAAGCACGCGCACGAAGACGATGTTGCGCCAGTTGTCTCCGAGGACATAGGTCTCAACGTCGGTAATCCGCACGGGAGGGTGGTCCTTTCTATAGATCGCCGTTGGCACGCCAACAAAGCCCGGCGGTCACTACGCAGCCGAGGCTTGCAAGCAGACTCTTGAGTTGGTCTCTAAGCTGGTTGCTAGGGTGTTTATTGTTGCTACGGCAAGAACGCTGTGAGCGGTAGCCTTGTTGTGTTCATAGCATAACTTAGAGGGCAACTGCTGTCACTCGATGGTAGACTCAACGAATCTGCGCTTTGCTTGCCTCTCCAAAGCGGTAGAATTCCGGTCCCGGTTACTTGATTCTAGTAGTCACCAGGTGGCCGATAATGACGCGATTCTTAGAGAGTTGAGGCGTCATTTGCTCACCTATGAAGCGAGTGCCGGAGTAGGTCAATGCTCATCGGCTTTGAAATTTGGGACGGGGTACCATACCATATAATCTGAAGAAAAACGGAGTTTACCACAGGAGCAGTTGATGATCAGTACGGTCCCAGGGAACTATCCAAAAATTGCCAATCGGCCCGGCGGGCAGACATTACGCCGTGCCATAAGCTCCTTTGACAGAGGGCGGATTACGGCAGACGAGCTTGCCGCAGCGGCAGATGAAGTAACGGTCGAGGTGATTGGCGAGCAGGAACGTGCCGGCATTGACGTGATCACGGACGGTCAGATTCGCTGGCAAGATCCGGTGACATATATCGCCGGCAGTCTCAAGGGCTATGAAATCGGCGGTCTTATTCGTTACTTCGACACGAACACCTTCTACCGCCAACCGGAAGCAACTGCGCGCGTTGCATGGCAAGAGCCGATCCTTGTGCGCGATTACGCGTTTGCCTGCCAGCACGCCTCCAAGCCCGTGAAGCCGGTGGTCACCGGGCCTTACACCATTGCCAAGCTGTCATTGCTTGGCGTGTACACTGACCTCAAGACCCTCGTTTTGGACACGGCCCAGGCCTTGAATCAGGAGATGAAGGCCTTGGCGGCAACGGACGCCCCGCTGATTCAAGTCGATGAACCGGCTATCGTCTGGCACCGCTACAAGGATGACTGGGGGCTATTCCAAGAAGCCATGGACGTGCTCATGGATGGTGTAGGTACCACGACGTTGCTGCGCACCGATTTTGGCGATGCGGTCGGGCTGCCCGACTTCTTCGCGTTGCCGTTCCAGGGTTTCGGATTGGACATGGTGCACGGCAAGCAGAATGCCGCGCTTGTACCGGAGTTTCCCGACGATAGAGATCTGATGCTAGGCATCATCGACGCGCGCAATGTGCGCATGGAATCTGAAGATGCGGTCTTGGGAACTGCGCAATGGGTAACACAACACGTTCCCAAGAACCGCTTAGCCATCAGCCCGAATACCGGCTTGGAGTTCCTGCCGAGAGAAACGGCGTACGACAAGCTAGAGAACATGGTTCGTGCTGTCAAGAAAGCTCAGGAGGCTGTCGCATAACGATGGAAGGTCTATGGACAACCCAAGTTGGGAGTTTGCCGAAGCCGCCGGCGCTTGCCAAAGCGCGCACGGATTTTGCGCGCGGCAGGCTGTCCCACGAGGAATTGGTGGCGTTAGAACGCAAGTACACTGAGTTTTGGGTCGACTTTCAGAACGAACTGGGGCTCGACATAGTCGTAGACTCCGAGATGTACCGGGGCGATATGGCCACTTTCTTTGCCGAGACAATGGCAGGCATGGAGATCAGCGGTCTGGTGCGCTCGTATGGCAATCGCTATTACCGAAAGCCAATCGCGGTGGGGCCGCTGAAGCGGGTGAAGTCTTTCACCCTCGACTGGTGGCAGTTTGCCCAGAGTCTGACGGATCGGCCCGTCAAGGGCATGATTACTGGCCCATACACGATGGCGGAGTGGTCATACAACAATTACTACGATACTCAGGAAGAGTTCGTGCTTGCCATGGCAGAGGTGCTCCACGAAGAGGTGGTGGACCTTGAGAAGGCCGGGGCGCAGTACATTCAAGTGGACGAGCCGGCGGTTTCTACGCGGCCGGAAGACCTGCCGCTGGCCATACGCGCAATGGCCGTGGTAGTTGACGGCATAGAGGCAACGACCGGCACACACATCTGCTATGGCGACTTTGAGGCCATCTATCCCAAGATGCTGGAGATTCCGGTGGATGTGATTGACTTGGAGATGGCCAATAGCGACTTTGACCTTCTCGATCTCTTTAGCTCTCGGGCGCCGTTTACGAAGAAACTGGCCATGGGTGTCGTAGACGTCCACAGCCACGTAATCGAGGACAAGGAACAGGTTAAGGCCGGTATTTACAAAGGCTTGCAAGTCGTTCCTGCGGACCGGCTGTACATCGATCCCGACTGCGGCCTCAAGACGCGCACGGTGGATGAAGCGCAAGCCAAGCTTGCCGTCATCGTGGAGGCGGTCGGCGAAGTGCGCCAGGAACTCGGCTTAGACAACGCGTAGGTCGTTTCAATTTGCATCAAGCTAGCCTGAGGGTAGCATGGGCAAACCCTCTGATCGACAGCAACTACGAGCGCGTGTGTACGGCAGGGTGCAAGGTGTTGGGTACCGCCAGTTTGCTCATCGCGCCGCGATAAGCCTGGGACTGGTGGGGTACGTCCGCAACGTTGATTTTGACGGGAGCGTGGAAGTTCTCGCCGAAGGGCCGACTGACGCGCTACGGATGTTCTTGAAGCGGCTTGGCGATGGGCCTTTCATGAGCAGAGTGGAGTCCGTCGACACAAGCTGGGAACCGATTTCTGGGGCCTTTGCCGAGTTTCAGATCAGGCAGTGACATGCAACAGGATACGGTCACCCCGGTGACGCCAAGCCAAACGTATCGAGGCTTGCAGCGTCTGGCGTGGGCGACACTGGTTGTAAGCTTTCTTATCTTCTTAGCCCTCGTCTTCTCCTTTCCGCACGCACTGCGGTTGATCATCGAGAGTATTCGCCAGGATGTGTCGGTGCCCGTGCGCGTGATCAGCGGCCAAGAAGTGTATGTGCATGCGGCGGGCTCCCCAAGCTGGGTAGTGCGCTTTGACAAGACAGTATTGAATCCGGGCGACAGCATTAGGACTGATGAAAATTCTCGCGCGTTCCTGGTGTTGCCGGATGACAGCACCGTTCAATTGTATCCCAATAGCAGCGTGACGCTGGCTGCTTCCAATCTCGTGCGCTATCAACCTGAGAAGATGCAAATCGTCATCGAGCAGGTCGCAGGTAAGAGCCGCATTGCAGTGTCCCCGGTAAGATCTCCGGAGAACCGCGTCTTTCACGTGCGCACCCCGACATTTTCTGCTGATCTATTGGAGGGCAGTTATGCCGTGGAGGTCATCGAGGATGCGCGTAGTTCGCTTGCCGCGCGTTTGGGCAACGCGGTAGTAACCGATGGTGATCGGGTCCTCTCGCTCTCGGCTTGGGAACGGGTCACGACGGAAGACGGTCAACTGCCAACGGCGCCCCTGCCGGCGGCGCAGGACCTGGTCCAGGTGGGAGACTTCGCGGCACCGGAGCCAACATTACGAACCTATTGGACGGAAGAAGATCGGTCCATAGAGGCGCCGTCGGGCACCGTTGCTTTTGAGCAGGATGGCGTGCATCTGAAACGCGAGGGTGAAGGTCACGGCGAGACCGTCTTAATCCAGCAGATTAACCGTGACGTGTGGGACTTCGAGGAACTAGTCCTCAGGGCACGCATCAAGGTGATACAACAGAGCTTACCCGGTGGGGGTCGGCAGGGATCCGAGTATCCGGTAATTGTCCGCATTAGCTACCGCGACATAAATGGCGAAGAGAGAGAATGGTTCCACGGCTTCTACTATTACGTGCCTACTGAAGCTGAGTACCTCACAGTGAATGCAACACAGATCGAGCAAGATGCGTGGTACACCTACGAACAAAACATCCTGCAACTGGCGCAACGTCCCATCTCTATTCGTACCATTGAGGTCGTGGCTTCCGGCCGTTCCTACGAAGGCGTCGTTCAATACGTAAGCCTGGTTGGAGAATGATTATCATCTTGGCCGGGAATGCTGCGGTAGGGACGCAGGTGGGCCGGGCGCTTGCGAGCCACTTGCCCCAGGTTGCCGTCTTGAGAGAGGACTACTTTCTTCCCATCGAAAACCAAACCTCGCCTGCCGCTGACATAAATGAAGGAGTGCCAGAGGCGTTGTGGCTCGCCGGGACGCTGGCGGCAAGCGCCCAGAGGATCGCCGCGCACGGCGGAACGAGCGTCGTTGTCCTGCCTAGACTAGAGGACGTGTCCTCCTTTCTGGCCGCATTCGATCAGATAGCCGTTCCCCTTTACCTCTTCCTCTTGCGCAGGCCCAGACGCTCTCAGGGCCTCTTTCGGCGTGCCGTGCTCATCGCTGCTGACAGTAACAATTGCGAGTCCATGGCGCAAGAGATCCTTGCTTGCACCGCCCAGGGTACGGGTCTGCTTCGCCCCGCGCCAGCCGGAACGGGAGATGACAGCCTGTTACCAACCGGCGGGGGCGCGACAACGGGAGTGGACATAATTGAGATTCCACGCATCGCGCGCGTTGTTGACCGCTATGGCGAGCGTTTCCTCCGCAGGGTCTATACCGAAGCTGAGCAGACGCTCTACCGCGGACGCGTGCCGGAACTGGCCGCGCGCTTTGCGGCGAAAGAGGCCATTTCTAAAGCGCTGGGTACCGGCATCTGGGGCATTCGTTGGCGGGAAATGGAAGTCTTGCCCGACATGCGCGGTAAGCCATTGGTCTACCTGCATGGCGCCGCGGCTGCCCGCGCCCGCGCGCTCAATTTGCGGCATTTTGACGTCAGCCTGAGCCATAGCCGCGAATACGCGGTGGCGGTTGTCGTGGCAACATAGAGAAGAGTGGGGCGGCCGTGCGACCGGCTGTGAGGGCTTTAGCCCAATGCTGTCGCATTAAGATCAAGGCGGTATGCTCACTGGGTACGCTCTGCCCCCTCTCCCTGGGGAGAGGGCCGGGGTGAGGGAAATGGCAGCGTGTCGACAGGCGGGCGCAGAGCCTGCCCCGTACTCGATACGGGGTTGCAAACCTACGCTACCGGTGACGTGAGGCGCGGTGTTCATTGCCATTTTGTTTAGTGCGACAACATTGGGGCTTTAGCCTCAATGCCCTTCATGCGATTGGAATCTCGTGGAGCGGGCACTGAGGAGCGATAGGGTGAAGCTAGTCCAAACCGAAACCATGCGTCGGCTTGAGTCCGGTGCCGTTGCCATCGGCATGGATGAGCGCACCCTGATGGAGTTGGCAGGCTACAACATTGCCGCGATTCTCAGAGAGAAGGGGCAACTCAGGCCGGGTGCACAAGTACTGATTCTCGCCGGATCAGGCAACAACGGTGGGGACGGCTTGGTGGTTGCCTATCATCTCTACCGCGCTGGAATTCAGCCGTACGTATACCTGACGCGCGCGCGCTCTGATGACGCCAATCTCACGCGTGTACAGTCTGTAGACATCCCGGTAGCGGTCCACGGGGAGGCCGAGAGCGCCTCCCAACTTGAAGAATGGCTGACGAGTGCGGATTGCGTAGTGGACGCTTTGCTTGGAATCGGTGCGACGCCGCCGCTGCGTGGCGGCGTCCTTGAAGTGCTCACCGCCTTGCAGCGGTCGCTAGCATCGGATGCACTGCGCGTGGCGGTGGACATTCCCAGCGGGATCAACGCGGATACCGGGGAAGGGGATGCGCACGCGTTCCGGGCTAATTTTACGATAGCCACCGGTCTTGCTAAACCCGGCTGCTATGTGGGTAGGGGCGTTGACTTTGCCGGCGATGTGTATGTCGCCGACATAGGTCTGCCGCCAGAGTGGGCGGATCCTCTGACGCTCCAACGCTCCACGGCTTCATTGGTTCAGGGACTCTTGCCTTCGCGTCCGGGGGGAGCGCACAAAGGGACTTTCGGCCGGGTGCTCGTTGTGGCCGGATCTTCACGCTATGTCGGGGCAGCCTACTTGAGCGCTGCGGCGGCGGCGCGGGCGGGCGCCGGCCTGGTTACACTAGCTCTCCCCGCGTCTATCCACCCGCTGGTGGCCGCGAAAGCGTCAGAATGCACGTTCTTGGCGCTGCCGGATACGGAGGGTCACCTCATTCCTGATTCCCTAGAGCCGGTGCAAAGTGTGTTGCCAAGGTATCGAGCCATACTTGTCGGCTGCGGACTGGGCGATGAACCGGAGACATTCGCTTTCGTTAGGGCGCTCGTGGATAGTCTGCGCGCTGCTTCAGACACCCCGCCTCTTGTGCTTGACGCCGATGGCATCAATGCGCTCGCTGGCTTGGAATTGGAAGGAGCTCTACCAGCGAACACCATCCTCACGCCGCACGCCGGTGAGCTTGGACGCCTGCTCCAGCAACCGGCCGCAGCCGTAGACGACGACAGGCTGGAATTGGCGCCGCAATGCGCGGCCGAATGGGGAGTTGTCATGCTCGCCAAAGGAGCGCCCAGCATTACCGCCGCGCCGGACGGCTCAACTTGGATTAACCCCCACCGTAATCCAGCCCTAGCAACCGCCGGCACCGGCGACGTACTCGCCGGCATCACGGTCGGACTGCTTGCGCAGGGAGTCTCACCGCCGCAGGCGGCGGTTGCGAGCGCGTTCATTCATGGTGAGACCGGCGAACGGGTGCGGTCACGCTTAGGTGAAAGCGGACTCTTGGCCTCTGACCTTCTCAATGAGATTCCTTTGGCCATGAGAGCGCTGCGGGAGTAGCCTCTGAGGGTAGGTCATGGTTTGCAGACCGGCGTCGACTTGCCCGACAATGCACCGCCAAAGTGAGATAGGCCAAAGGTAGAGGTCACCGAAAACCGCGAATGCCACAGCCCATACGTAAAGGCCGCCCACTTGTCTCCCTGCCCTATCCTCATTCTGACATCGCCGATGAACAGTGCCTATTGCAAAGACACTTTGTCACCGCCTGGAGACAGTATTTTAAGACTCTATCAGGCCTTCTTGGGGAACCACCCAGGGCACAGATGGCAAGTGCGCCTGTAACTTGGCGCGCGGCAGCGGCATGTCTCCAACAGGTACGTCAATGATCACCGGCGCTTGGCAGTCCAAAGCAAGCGGAAGCAGCGTTGCCAGCTCCATGGGGTCGTCCGCCCGCATGCCGACCGCGCCAAACGACTCGGTAAACTTGACGAGGTCCGGGTTTAACAGGTCGGTTTCGTAGATTCCAGCAAAGAACTCGTCCAGATCATAGGCAACGTTGCCGTAGGAGTCGTCTCGAAAGACGATGGTTGTTGTGTTGATCCCATAACTGACCGCCGTGGATAGTTCGGGGGAGTTGAACATGAACCCGCCGTCTCCAATGACGCTAACCACGGGACGGTTGGGTTCAGCCACTTTCACGCCGAGCGCAGCTGGGAAGGAAAAGCCGAGGTTGAATGAGTAGCCGGAATCTATGAATGTTTTGGGATAGTTCACCTGATAGTGGGTGCGAGCGTAGTAGCCAAACTTCGTGCTATCCCAAACGACGAACGTGTCTTCCGGAATGCTGTTTCGCATTGCGTCCAGAATCGGATATTGCGGTTCCTTAAGTCGAATGTCGTGATAGGCGATCAGGCGGCGTGCCGCGCTCACGGCTTCAACGGGCGATGTGCGATTCCCCGCCCCGGCCTCAATGAGGAAAGGGAGCAGCGCTTCAACGGTTGCCTTGGCATCGCCATGCAAGGGAATAGTATTGGATTGAACTTTCGTGAGTTCGGAGTCGTCAATGTTGATGTTCACCAACGTGGACGCCTCGCCGGCCGGATTGCCCAGCGAAAAACGTGTGCCAATGCCGATTACGACGTCAGCAGACTGCATCACCTCAAAGAGTTGATTCATCTCGGGTCTTTCCCCAGCGGGACTGAGGCACGCGCCGTAACAGAGCGGATGGCGGTCCGGGATAGCTCCCTTGCCGCCACTGGACGTGATCACGGGTATGTTTGTTGCTTCAACGAGCGCGAGGAGGGCCTCTTCCGCGCCTGATAGTCCCACTCCGCCGCCAGCGAAAATCAAGGGCAGGCGAGAGTGCGCGATGACCTGGGCAGCTTTTCGCAGGTGTTCTTGGCTCGGCACAATGCGGGAATACTGAGCCGGATTCCGCAATGCGACCTCTTCTCGCTCCACCCCTGCCTCGGGCGGGATCTCGAGGAGCACGGGACGGGGACGGCCGGTACGCATCTGTCTGAACGCTTCGCACACAGCGTCCGGGATTTCCCGCGGCCGAAGCACCAGCCGCTGCCACTTGGTCACGGGTCGAACCACGGAGGGCTGGTCGGAAACTTCATGATAGACTTCGAGGTTCTTGCCGATTTGGGGGCGCGGGACCTGGGCGGCAATGACAAGCACGGGCGAAGAGCGGGCGTATGCCGTGGCAAGGCCAGTGGCAGCATTGTAAAGACCCGCGCCGGGAACCGTCAGGACTATACCCGGTTTACCGGAAGCGCGCGCATAGCCGTCGGCCATGTGAGCCGCGCCCGCTTCATTGCGGGTCGTGACCATACGAATCTTCGGCTCGTCCCGCAGCGCGGCGATAATCTCGGACATGTGTATGCCTGGGATTCCAAAGACGACTTCGACCCCTTCCCGGACGAGAGACTTAACGAGGGCTTCGCCTCCACTCAACTTGGCCACGGTTTATCCACTCCGATTGATCCCGTAGAGTACCGTGCTCAGCAATCCACGATTGATTCGAACCTCGCCCATTGGCTAGACTACCCGTACCTAATACGCACATTTCAGCACAATGGCGCTAGCCTGTCGGCTAAAGCCTACTGAGGATCCCTGGACTCTCGTTGTAGAACTGTGCCCGATAGCGATCCGGGGGCTTACTGAGCAGTAAAGGTGGTCGAACCGCGGTTCTGCCATACTTCAACGCCACACGCCAATGATCGCGCCCTGGATGAGTAAAGCAATGAGCACGTACCCGTAATCAATGGCGAAGAGCTTCTTCGAGATGCCCGAATACAGGTTGTTCTGAAACGTGGCCGGTCCGACGAAACCGACCCAAGCGAGCAGAGCCACCAGGAGACCGAGGACGAGGCTCATGGCCTGAATGCTGGCGTCCACGTGATGAATGAAGATCGACAGCACGACTGCCATCAAGAGCGAAAGCAAGAACGAGACGAGATAGACTATCGGGTTTGGGTTCAAGTCTTCTTCAGTCTTGCCAATGAGTGCCATCCAAGGCTTGCCAAAGATCGGCCCGTACCAGAGGAAACCTAAGACCATGTTGGAGACACCTGCGACCAGAATCGCCAAGTAATTCAGCTCGGTTACTAATAGTTCTGACACTCTTTCTTACCCTTCTCTACAGTCTAGCAACGCAAGTTGCGCAAAAGGCTCGTAGCTCCCTTACAGGCCTCGTCAAGAGACACTAGCCGACGGCAGCCGCAATTGCCTCTTCGAGTATATCCGCTCCCAACAACGCCTCTTCTTCGGTAATCACCAATGGTGGGGCGACACGAATTGCGTTGCCATAGAAGCCAATGGGCGCGATCATTACCAGTCCGCGTTTGAAGGCTTCGTTGATGACGGCCTGTGTCAACTCGGGAGCGGGTTCGCGGGTCTCCGGGTCTTTGACGAACTCGATTCCGAAGACCAAGCCAAGTCCGCGCACGTCGCCGATGGACGGGTACTTGCTTTGCATTTCGCGGAAGCGGGCGTCGAGTATTGCGCCGATGCGGGCCGCATTTTCAGAGAGATTCTCTTCCAGGATTATGTTGATGTTCTCCAGGGCGACGCGGCTGGAAAAGGCGTTGCCGCCGTGCGTGCTCGAGACTGACCCCGGTGTCAGTACGCTCATGATATCCTCTTCTCCCACGACCGCAGAGACCGGCACGGTGGAAGAGATACCCTTGCCGAGGCAGAGGAGATTCGGCTCGATGTCGTAATGCTCGAAGCCAAAGAGCTTGCCGGTGCGCCCGAATGAGGCCTGTACCTCGTCGATGATGAGCACGGCGCCGTTCTCTTTGCACCATTGCGCGATCATCTGCAACCAATCTTTGGGTGCGATGATGGAACCGGCTGCACCCTGATACGTCTCAACCAGCACTGCGGCGATGTCTTTCTCGGATTCGGTTTCGATGATCCACTTGAAGTACTCAAAACAGCGTTCGCTGCACTCGTCTTCATTGCCGCGGCAGAGGATGCTGCGATAGGGATAGGGGAACGGTGCGAAGACGACTCCGGGCATGAACGGCCCAAAGCCCTTGATGCCGGGGCTGGATCGCTTGCCGTTTACCGACATCGCCCCGAAGGTCCGGCCGTGAAACGCGCCGTGGAAGGCGACAATCTCGTGCTTGCCGGTGTAAAGCCGCGCGATCTTCATAGCCGTTTCAATCGTTTCGGCTCCCGTGGAGAGCACAATCGCGCGGGAGAGATTTGGCGGCGTAATGTCCACGAGCTTCTTTGCCAACTGTGGACGCCACTCATTGAGAAAGTCGTATGTGTTTACGGCGCGCTCCGCCTGTTCCTGCATGGCGCGCACGAGACGCGGATGGCTGTGTCCCGCGTTGGCGACGAGCACGCCGCTGGTGAAATCCAGAAACGTATTATCGTCCATGTCCGTGGCCCACACGCCTTCGGCGTGTTTCCAGACAATTGGCACCTGCTCGCTGGACGCGTTGGGCTCGTACTGCTCCGAGATTTCCTTGATCTCACGCGAGCGCGGGCCGGGCAACTCGGTGTTGATAATTGGGCCGCGTAATCGAGTGCTCGTTTTCATCGATTTTCCTCCTATGAAAGTCGTTCAGTGACGCATACGCGTCTTGCTTCAGACTGCGTATGCTTGCCCACTCTTGAACGTTCGGGCATCACTTGTTGCCTACTCTTCTTTCCAGAAGACTTGCGGTGAAGTGTCGACGTGCAAATCAGCAACAACGCTAGCAATCACCGCTGTCTGCGGGCATGGTGCGCATTATGAATTCATCGAACATCGGCACAGTAAAGTCAGTATCTCCATGGCCCGGGCTCCACACCATGCCTTTGCTGATGAGATTGCTGCGTGTCGGCGCGAGCGATGAAACGACGCGGCCGAGTTTCTGGGCGATCGCGCCGGAACGATGCGGTCCTGGACCCAGATCAGCCATCGCTCGGAGGTACTGCCGCTCCGACGGTGTTAGTCTATCAAATCTAACGCGAAAGAAACTCCGGTCCAGGCTCGCGATAGCTTGCTTGGCGGCAACGTCTACCACACTCGCGCTAATGGGAGAGGAATCAGCCGCGTCCCACACGTGCTTGCCCCACTCCTGCAAGAAATAGGGGTATCCTTGCGTCTGGGAGACGATGGCATCGAGCGCGTCGTCAGTAAACGTCACGCCTTCTGCTTGCGCTGGCTTTTGCATTGCCCGCTTGGCGTCCGTGGGTGAAAGTGCTGCAATCTCGGGGAAATCGAAAAGCCTCTCTGCGTAAGACTTGGCTTTGCTGGTGCGGCCGCGCACCTGGGGCAGCCCGGCCCCAATAAGGGTTACGGGCAATTGGCCTTGGGACGTGTGGTGCAGGGCAATGATCAATGCCGCCAACTCCGGTTCTTTTACGTACTGAATCTCGTCAACGAAGAGCGCCACACAGGAACCGGCCGCTTTGGCGGCGTTTCCTACAACTCCAAAAATGTCCTGCAGATCCGCCTCCAGGTCTCCGCTGTCCGCTAAGCCGGGTTCCGGCGAAAAATCTAGGCCAACTTCGATGTCTTGATACTTCACCTTAAGCGCGCTTACAAACCCGGCAAGCCCGTGCAGGGCGCGTTGCGCGAGTTCCCGTGACGCCTCTGTTCGCGACAGTCTCAGCACTATTCGCCGCAGATGGGGCGCTATTGCCGCTGGCAGCGAACGATGCTCCGGCGCTTCGACAGCAGCCGTGTAAAAGCCGCGCTCCCCGGCGTCTTCTTGAATGCGGTTGAGCAACACTGTCTTGCCGACACCTCGCAAACCGACCATGATGATGCTCTTACTGGGGCGTCCGCGGCGGATGCGCTCTAGCGCGATCAGCGTGGTCTCGCGAATTTCCTCACGGCCCGCAAGTTCCGGCGGCCGTGTACCCGCTCCGGGGGCGTATGGGTTTTGTATCGGATCCATGCGCGTATTATAGCAAGGTTAGAGAAATTAGCAATGTTAGTATAGTTTATCCCTTCTTAGGGCAGGGCAAGAATACCAGGCGCTACGCCTCCAAGAATGTACGCAGTCCAGCCGCCCCTCCCGCGAGCACCGGCGCACCGTGGGACGTGACAATTGCATCGAACGCCAGGTTCTTCAAAGGCTGCAGGGCGGCACGTTCATGGGACACGAATACACGCCACGCGTCATTGGGATGCGCGACCAGCCCATCCCCTATCACGAGCACGCCGGGGCCGGACGGCACAAGCAGGGCAGTTTCCCCATCAGAGTGCGAACCCTCGAGGTGATACGCCTGAATGCCGCACGGGAGCTCATCGTCACTGCTGTACACCCGATCAGGCACCATGTCCATGTCGTTTAGCGCCGCTTCCGGGGCCCAGATTTCCGCGCGCAACCCCAGTTTGATGGAATACGCATCGCGCTCATGGTTGGCCGTGGTCAGCAAGACGATAATCGCCTTGCTTGGATGGCTGAACCGGCTCAGACCTTCCTCCGGCGTATGGGGGTCGATGAGCACATTTTCGTTATTGCCTTCCACCCAGACACTGTACGCCTCACGTCCGGGACGATACGGCGCGCTCCAACAGTAGAAACCGGGGAAGAGTTGCTCCATGCCCTGCTACGCTCACCTTAGGTTGACAATCGCGCCGCTATCGATGCTCTGGTGGACTGCCTCGGCAATGCGGGTTACTTCCAATGCGTCTTCGCCACTGGGGTAGCGGCCCTCCAACTGCTCGATGGTGCCGCCCTCCTGCAGAAACTCAAGGTTGTCGACGAAGTCGAGAATACTCTCGTACCCATAGCCGCGGTAGACGACATTCCCGTTCTTGTCCTCTTCCTCGCGCATGAAGGCTTCATTGTACGTCCGCATGCCGTCCTTGTAGCTGGCGGCCTCCATGCCGCGATTCTGGCTGTCGACCTCGGCAAAACCGTCTGTACCGACAAGGCGGATGGACTGATTTACGATGGCTTCAAAGGTGTCAGGCAATACCCAGCCGGTATCGAAGAAAACACTGGCCCCACCCTCGAACTCCACTTTGGCTTGAATGGCGTCATAGGTATCGATACCGTGCGAAACGAGCTTCTTCTTGATACCCGTAGCGTAGACTCTGGTGGCTTCTTTCTTAATGCACCAGCGCACGAGGTCGTAGAAGTGCACCCCAAGGAACCATGCCGGGCTGGTTGATCCCGCCCAGTGGGGAAACCAGTCGCGGGGCACGACGATCTTGTCTTCCATGTGCACGTAGCCGTAGAGCACTTCGCCGAGCGTCCCGTCGTTGCATTGCCGTTCAAGCGCCAAATGATAGGGATCATAGCGTTTGTGGAAGTCCACCTGAAGAAACACGCTGTTAGACTTGCAGGCGTCCACCATTTCCCGACAGCCGGCGGTGGTAACGTCCAACGGTTTTTCGACAAGGACATGCAGACCCCGGTTGGCGGCTTCTACGGTCATCTCACGATGCAGATGATCGGGCGTCACGATGGTTACGGCATCCAGTGACTCCTTATCGAGCATCTCTTTCCAATCGGTATAGATGGGAATACCGAACTCTTCCTTGCGCTCCGCGTCCCGGGCCGGGTCGCGGCCGGACGAGCAGGCGGCCACAAGGACAGTGCGGCCGGCTTTCTCAGCCTGCTGGAAAACCCGCAGGTGACTTATGCCGAATACGCCGGTGCCGATTACGCCGATGCGTATAGGATCTGCCATGGGAGTACTTCCTCCTAAGTATCTGTGCTCGCTGGTCAGTCTAGAGCCACACTCGGATTCCGAATCAAGGCCAAAAGACTATTAGCCGGCTGTTTTTGCAAGATTTTACCGCGCACTTCGTGCGGAACAGGCCAGAAGCTCTGCCATTACCCTGACGACCGCAACGTACGGGGCGGCGCGTGAGCACGAATCAAGTCAAGTGCAACGTTGCCGGCTTGTGCTCCATAGGGGCTCAGCGCTTCCTCGATGAGCTCACGGTAGTATCCATTGGCATACAGCGCCCTTGCCATCTTGTCAGCCAATTGCTGCCACGCTCGTTGAGTTGGATTGCGTGTCATCCGTCCCACCGTGGATGCAAATTGCACTTCGAGCGGCACTACCGGTACGAGCCAATTCTGAAAGCGCACCCTACCAACCACACCCCACAGAGTTCCGCCCACGCCCTCTAGCAGTATACCCTGTTCATTTTCTTGGGGCTCACGCACAAAAATGGTGGCCGGTGCGTGTTCTACGGTGAGTGTGAGCCTGGCATGATTGGGATTCCGATTGTCCGGTTCCTCATCAAGCCAGTCCCAAAGGTGTGTGGACCAAATATCAAATGCATCGGGCGCGCTGAGTATGCGCAATTCGTTGGGACTGACCGCAATATCCTGCAGCGCTGAGGCTGCGCTGCCAATGATTGCCCACTCAGCCTCGGCTTCTTCAAGCGGTTCGTAGACGCGATGGAGAATGAAGGCCAACGCTTCCCAGATCCTGCGGCTGTCTCCACTGTTTTGTTCCACGGGTGACATGTCACTCAATCCGGGCGCGCTTGAGATTGGAGGGAAGATGCGACGTTGCCTAGCGAACCCCGCACCACTGCTGTACGAATTGTGTCAATGCGCAGGCGGCATCGATCATGTCCGCCACCGCAAAGTGCTCATGTGGTCCGTGCGCAGTGGCCAGGTCGCCCGGCCCGAACACAACGACCGGCAGCCCGCCAACGCGGGCATAGAGCCGAGCATCGCAAGAGACATTCCAGCCGAACACCTCGCTCTCCAATCCCGCATCGTGCACGGCAGCGTGGAGCGTGGTGGGTAGCGGGTGATCGTAGGGTATCTCAAAAGAATCGTTGCGCAGCTTGTTGAATTGGATGGTAGTGTGATTCCGAATCCACTCATCGGGATGGGTCGCGACAATGCGCTCCAAGTCGGCGCGCACGTCATCCATGGCTTTGTTCGGTAAGAAGCCGACGCCGCCTTCAATGACGGCCTCGCCCGCTACAGCGCTGGGCCAGTGGCCGCCCTGAAAAATGCCAACATTCAGTTGCACGGGATGATCGTAGCGTTCGAAGCCGCGATATCCCTTGCTCATCGCGACGAGTTCTTTTTCGTATTCCTTGAAACTGGCAATGAGGGAGATACCCTTGTCGATTGCGCTGACCCCTTCGTGCATGCGCCCCATGTGCATGCTGACGCCTTCTATGCCGATTTGGAACCAGAGCGCGCCGCGATTGGCGGGATGAATCTGTGCGAGGGAAGGTTCCATGACCACCACGCCGTCGGCGCGGTGTCCGGCGTGAATAAAGGCGAGGGCGCCGTTGCCGCCGACCTCTTCTTCGGTGACAAGCTGAAGTTCCAGGTCCCCCTGCAGTGAAATGTCGAAGTGCGCCAAGGCACGCATTACGAGCAGGAGAGCCGCTACCTGCCCTTTCGCATCGTTGCTGCCGCGTGCGTAGAGGACCTCTCCACGCTCAGGGTCTTGGATGCGCTCGTAGCGCTGGCCTTCGCTTTCCGGAACGACGTCGAGATGGGTCTGAAGGATGAGGCTGCGTCCGCCCCCATCGCCGGCCCGCGTGGCAAGCACATTGGCGCGCACGTGGTCTGGATACTGGTCCAGATCCGGCACCGGAACGTGATGCGGATTCTGATCAATGTCGGGCGGGTAGGGCACTTCCTCAATCGCGAGGTTTAGACCCTGAAAGGCACTTATAACCTCGGCGCGCGTAGCCGCCTCGAAACCGAGTTTGCTCTCTTGGGCACAGAACGCAAACAGCCAGTCCGCAACCGCAGAGGCTTCACGTTCAACAAAGGCGCGAATGTCGCCGGGGAGAGGTCTCGTCATGACGGGACGCATACTATCACACTTTGCTCTGTGCGACCAAGCCGTTGTATTCTCAGGGCACGGCAACGTAGAGAGGTTAGCGCACATGTGTGTGTTCTGTACCTCCTTTCAGCGAGTACGGACCCAGGACAATCACATTGAAATCTAGTGGCAGTGTAGAGAAGGAGCTTCCTGATGGCAGTTTTGAGCGGACGCGTCAACGGGGCCGATGAGGCCTATTTTGGCTATCTTCTGCGGCAGGCGCGGGAGCACAATTGGCGGCGCAAGCGCAAGCTGCGCTCTTTCAATTCGGCTGAGGATTGGCAAGCGCATATGCAGGCGGTGCGCAAGCACTTTCGCCTTTCGCTGGGTGCGTTTCCTGAAAAGACCCCGCTCAACCCGCAATTGGTGGACATCCTCCAGCGTGACGGCTATGTCGTTGAGAAGTTGCTTATCGAGAGCCAGCCGGATTTTCCGGTAACGGTCAATCTTTACCGCCCGCCTGAAATCAGGGAGCCGTTGCCGGCCGTCCTCAATCCCCTGGGGCACTGGGCCGACGGCAAAGCGCAAGATGTGGTGCAAGCACGGGGCATCGGCCTCGCCCGGCACGGCTATGTTGCGCTCGTCTACGATCCTATCGGGCAAGGCGAGCGCAGCCAGCACTGGGATACTGCCACAGGCACAAATCCGGTAGAGAGCAGCACCGAGCAGCACGCCGGCGCCTGTCTGCCGTGCTGGCTGACGGGCCAGACGGTCATCAATCACATGGTGTGGGACGGCGTGCGGATGCTGGATTACTTGGAAACGCGAGACGACGTAGACTCGAGTCGCATCGGCTGCACCGGCGCGTCAGGCGGCGGTACGTTCACGATGTTCATCACGGCCTTCGACGATCGCATCAAGGCGGCAGTGCCGGTATGCTCGACCGCCACCTATGAGCGTATGCACTCGAAAGGACAGATTGGCGACCCGTGCCAGGATCCGGTTGGCAGTTATCCCAATGATATGGATATGGCGGACCTCTTGATGAGCCGCGCGCCGCTGCCAATGCAGATAACGTGTACGACCTACGATTTCTTTCCACTCATCGGCGCGCGCGATGTTTACGCTGACGTGCTCGATTGCTATACGGCACTAGGCGTGCCGGAGCGGGCAAACCTGTTTGAGGCGCCGGCCCACCACGACTACAACCAGCCCATGCGCGAGGGAATGTACGCATGGTTCAATCGTTGGCTGAAGGATGAGCCCAGACCGGTTACCGAAGCCCCCTTTTCGATCGAGTCGCCTGAAACTCTCTGGTGCACGCCGTCAGGGCAAACGCTCTTGACTGACCGGAATGAGACTGTCGTTTCTTTGAATGAGAAGCGAGTTCAGGAACTCGCACCTGCAGTCCCAGCACTGGATACCCAAGAAGACGCGGAGCAATTCAGGAAGAGTATTCGCGATGCAGCACGAGCAGTCCTTGCGTACAACGAGAAGCCCGCTGCCAGTGCCATGCAATCAGTGGGAACTCGCGAAGTTGGCGGACTGCACGTCGAGGAAGTGTATTTCGAAAGTGAAGTCGATCTGCCGGTGCCCGGGTTGGTTTTCCATCCGCCGTCTGAGGGCCCGCATCCCGCATTAATCTACATCCACGATCGCGGGAAAGACATGGAAGCCGGTGAGAACGGCATACCTGCTGAGTTGGCGCGTGCCGGAAACATGGTCTTTGCCATCGACGTACGCGGTTGGGGTGAGACCCGTTGGAAGCCGGAAACCGTATATCGTCCTGATGACGTCGCTCTGCTTGGGGCGGACTCCCGCCTGGCATATATGGGGTACTTCTTGGGCGAATGGCCCTTGACTCTGCGTGTCGCCGACACGATTCGGTGTGTCGATCAGATTGCGGAGCGTGCCGACGTGGACAAGAATCGGATTGCGGCGCTTGGCCAAAGAGGCGGCGGCCTCGTCGCGCTGCACGCCGCCGCGCTCGACGAGCGCATTGGTGCAGTAGCAACGTACGAGATACTCGCCTCCTATCGTCACATCACACGCGCAGGCGACTACACCGTGCCGGCGAGCAGCTTCCTGCCCGGTGTGCTCTTGCACTACGACTTGCCCAGCTTGGTAGGCGCGTTAGCGCCACGTCCGACCGCCATAGTCAGTCCGGTGGACGCGGTGGGGGAGGCGGTTGCAGAGAACGACGCTGAAGCCACCTTTGCTATCGCTGACCGTATGTTCAACCAACTCGATGGGCGCGAATCTCTGGAGCTACGGACACGGGCGACGCGTTCGGAAGCTATCGCTGCCCTCGTGTCATGGGCGCAGCGGCAGTAACGCTTTTGGGCGATTCGCCAACTCTTCACGGTCCCCTTCACCCTTCGACAAGCCTGTACTGAGCCTGTCGAAGTGCTCAGGGTGAACGTTACGCGCCCAGACAAGAAGATTGTAAACAGGCTCTTAAAGGTCCGCCTTTAAAAGGACTTGCGACCGTAACTGCTCTGCAAGCGAAGGCGAGCAGCAGGACTCAATTTGCCTCATTCGTGGTAAACTTGTAGGGAGATACCTCCCCACTTCCGCTTGATCCGTATGGATTCGCCGGACTACGTCCCGTTTTCCCAAGAATCATGCCGCGCGTTACTCGTCGTCACTTTCTCGCTGCTTCACTGGGCTTGCCGGCCCTTCTCCTCACCTGCGGCCCGCCGGAAGAGACTGCCGTTAAGCCGGTTCCGCCGCCGGCGCCGCAGGCCTTTAGCCACCCGCCGTCTTTTGAGGATGTCGTGCGCAGCGTACCCGCCCCGGTTGCAGCGCCGGTGGTGAGGGATCCCGTGGAGCTTTGGCACTTTGCGTGGGATGATCCGCTAGAGCGGCGACTCTGGTTTGCCATACGGCAGCAACTCGAAATGGACTTGCCGCACCTTCGCCTGCGCCAGGAGTTCTATCAACGCCCCGTCGAAGAGGCCGTCGCCGTAGCGGCTGCGGCGGGCCTGCCGCCTGAGGTTGCCTTAATTCAGGACACGTGTTTCCCGCACTGGGTGGAGCGCAATCTGTACGTCAATATCCAAGCCTTTGTCAATCGTTCCTTAGGCGATGATGTTGCCAGCGACAAACCGGCGGCCGCGCTGAGAGCCTTTCGCTACTATCCTGAAGCGAGGCGGCCCGGTTTGGGGGACTATTACAGTCTGCCTTGGCGACAGAACCCTCGATTCCTCTTTATCAATGTAGGGATGCTGCGGCAGAATGGGCTGGCTGCGCTCCCTGCGCGAGAGCGTTGGACTCTTGAGACGGTGCAGAAAGCCGCCCTCGGTCTCACGCAGGGTGGACCCGATAATCGTGTGGTTCAAGGAGGAATTGGTTTCCCGGATTCCTGGTTCCAGTCGCTGCCGTGGCTCTGGAGCGGTGGAGGCGACGTGCTCGACGTAGACAGCAATGTCAGCACGCTTGCTTTGCCGGAGGTAGAGAACACGTACCAGACCCTGCAGGATTGGCGGCACTCAACGCGCCTTGCCCCGCGCCCAGAAAGCCTTAGCTCAGATACATATGTGCAGCAGTTTGCCACACACAGGCTGGCGATGTTCCTCGGCAATGCCGGTGACATGTTTCGGTTGCGGTCGGCGGACGTCGCGTGGCAGGCGAGATCGCTCTTTCCCGTTGGAGCGGGCGAAAGCCGGACGTTGGCAACGTATGAGGGCCTGGCGATCATTACCGGCGCGCAACAGATCGATGCCGCGTGGGAGTTCGTGACTTGGGCCATGCGCCCCGAGGTACAGGAGCACGTGCTCGCAAGCGAAAGCGCGCTGCCGGTGCTGGCCAGCGTTATCGCGTCCAGCCAAGTCGAGTCACACTACAGCGATACGCTGCTACGCGGCCTGGATTCGCAGCGCTCGCTGCCAATTGCCGCCACGTTCCCACTCTACAATCCGGTAATTGCGCACTACTACCGCAAGATGATGAATGGGGAACATGCCCCAGTTACAGAGACTTTAAGCGAACTGCACTCGCTCCTTGGCTTTATCTTGGAGCGCCAAACCCTCCCAAATCAGTGGTAGTAGCCACAGCCGCTGTTGGCGTCGTGCGTTCAAAGTAGGTGGCGAGCAGAGATTCGTCATTCATTCGCGCAGGCACTCACCTCGGAAGCGGCAGTGACACCCAGCGGTCTTCAGTGTGGGAAACCTCCGCGGCTTCGAGGACTTCCTGCACGCGGAGCCCGTCTGCAAACGTGGGGAAGTCTACGGGCGCGCCGTCGAGGATCGTGTTGACGAAGGCGGGTACGTGCGAGGACGGGCTCGCCGCAAGGCGTGAAGGCACGGGCACGGGCACAGCGGAGCCGTCTTTGCTAAATGGCTCCACGGCTACCTCAATGCGGCCCTCGGGGCCGTTTTGAAAGACCAAGGAACCCTTGTCCCCGTAAATCGATATGCGTTGGTGATTTGAGCGGCCGGTGGCGAGGCGAGTCGCATCGACGACTCCCGTTGCACCGTTCTCGTACCTAGCGAGAAACGTCGTGACGTCGTCCACGTCCACGGTGCCCATGCCGGACCCGTCCAACAGCGGGCGTTCATGGATAAAGGTCGCCATCTGGCCCCGCGCGCCGGTAATGCCGCCATTCAGCCACATTGCTAGGTCGGTAGCATGGGAACCTAAATCAGCCAGCGCGCCCGTACCGGTTAGCTTCTTTTGGAAGCGCCACTCCAGACCACGACCCGGCTGCACAGAGTAGCTTTGATAGTACTCAATGTTGAATTGCTTGACATCACCAAAGATTGCTTCATCCGCGAGTTCCTTAATGTAACGGGCGGCGGGAGTCGTGCGGTAGGTGAAGTTTATGCCGTTTACCACCCCTTTGGCTTCCGCGGCATCATGCATTTCTACCGCCTCCGCAAAGTTCATCGCCAGCGGCTTCTCGCAAAAGACATGGAGACCGCGCGCGATGGCTGCCATCGCGGCGGGATGATGGGCGTCATTCGAGGTACAAATGCTCACCACGTCCAGGTCTTCCTGCGCCAGCATTTCTTCCACGCTGCCGTAATGACTGGATAGTTCCAGAGTTTCGGCGAACGACCGCGCCGCATCCGCATTCACGTCACAGACAGCGAGAACGTCAGCCCTCCCGGTACTGCGATAGCCTGGGACATGGGCGCCTCTTGCGGCGCCGCCCGCGCCGATAATGCCTACCCGCAACTTGCCGTTGTTCATGTGGTTCGCTCCTCTCTACATCGCATTGAAAATGGTCTCTCATATTATGGAGCATGGTTGCCGCGTGCTGCTACCTCCCTTGGAATATCCGGAGGAAGCAACGGAGCGCGCGAATCCACGTGCGCCGTTAAGTGGTAGACCGCAAAGAACACAGGGGTGGCTTGAGAAGACTGCAGGCGTGCGAAGAGGCACTCGGAATTGTAAATGTTGACTAATTC